>CAYZDJ010000012.1:0-86069 GCA_964477265.1 uncultured Chitinophagaceae bacterium | reverse complement strand
ACAATTGGAATAACAAAGAATGCATAAATTAACATACTTGTTTTTCTTGCTTTAAAAACAGGCATTCCTTTATCCATTAGTTTCATAGGTAAATAACCACCAAAGATGCTACCAAAACTGGCTATAATGTAAACCAGTGCAGTTGGAAAAGCAACTCCTTCATTGGTTAAATGGTATTGTTTTTTTAGAAAATCGGGCAACCAAAAAAGATAAAACCACCAGATTGGGTCAGTTAAAAACTTACCAATAGCAAAAGCCCATGTTTGTTTATAAGTAAGCAATTTGCCCCAAGATAATTTTACACTATCATCCTGTATTTCATCTTTATCGCTATGTATATAATCAAATTCTTGTTTAGATAAACGAGCTTGCTTGCTTGGCACTTCATAATAAATAAACCAAAGTATTAACCAAATAAAACCAATAGCACCCGTTAAAATAAATGCCCATTCCCAGCCCCAGGTTTTTGCAATAAATGGGACAGTTAATGGTGCAACAATTGCCCCAATATTTGACCCACTATTAAAAATACCAGTAGCTAAGGCACGTTCCTTTTTTGGAAACCATTCTGCAGTTGCTTTAATAGCAGCAGGAAAATTACCAGCTTCGGTAATACCCAAAAAAACCCTCGCCAAACTAAAGCCTGCAACACCTGTTGCCAAGGCATGACAAACAGCAGCTACACTCCACAAGGCAGTTGCAATTGCATAACCAATTTTGGTTCCCATCTTATCAATAAACCTTCCTGCACCTAACATACCAAAAGCATAAGCTACTTTAAAGGCTATTTCTATATTGGCATAATTAGCAGCTTCTGCAACTTTATCCCAATGAAAGTCATAGGCAATATAGGGTTTTAATAAACTAATTACTGCCCTGTCTAAATAGTTTACAGTAGTTGCAAAAAACACAAGGCTGCAGATCGTCCAGCGATATTTTCCTATTCGTTCATTCATATAGCAAGCAGTTTTTATTTTGAATGTTGAATGATGAATTTTAAATGGCAATCGAATTCAACATTTAAAATTCAACATTTAAAATTTACCCTCTTATCGAGTTTATAGTTTCAATTACAGCTTTGGTATCTCTTTCAATAGCTGCATAATCTTTGGCTTCCATTAATTGTTTGCTCACTAATTTACTGCCCATGCCCACGGCACAAACGCCACTTTTAAACCAACCACTCAGGTTTTCTTTTGTAGTATCCACACCACCAGTTGGCATAAATTTTAAATCCTGAAACAATTCTTTAATGCCACTCATAAAATCTGGTCCAAGTAAATTTCCTGGGAATAATTTAATGAACTTAGCACCCAAAGTTTCTGCTTTTATTATTTCACTTGGAGTCATGCAACCTGGCACCCAAAGCATATTGTTTTTATCGGCAATTTCAGCAACACTTTCCACCAGTCCTGGGCTTATTAAATAATCGGCACCAACATCAATAAATTTTTGAGCCATTTCTGCATTCTTAATAGTGCCCACACCTAAGTACATATCTTTCATTTCTGCCTCACACACTTTTTTCATTGCTGCAAAATTGGTTAAAGCAGCTTCGCCACGATTGGTATATTCTACAGTTTTTACACCTGCACGATATAATGCCCTTAAAATTTCAATACTAACTTCTGTGTCTTTGTTAAAGTATAAAGGTAAAATGCCTTGCTGAGGTACAAGGTTAAAGATTATTTCTTTTTTATTCATATAGCTTTTTAATTATAGAGGCGAAAGGTAAAGGCTGTGTATTTACTATGGACGATTTAATATTTAATATTTACGCAAACGATTTATTACAAGAGATTAAAGATAAGGGTTAATTTATCTGTATTTTATGGAAGGTAGTTGCAAATGAATACCTTTTTTAGGGTGATTTTTTTTGGTTATATCAATACTGAAAAGTGATAGATATTTTCCATTTCGCCAATATTGTTGTTTTTTACCAACTTTGAAAAATAGATATTGTTTGTAAAGAAAATACCAACAATGGCAGAAACTTTAAAAAATATAAATATGCGTTTACTTAAAACAACTATTCTACTTACTATTATATTATTTTTTCTATTTACTCAAACACAATGTAAAAAAAATGATGTTAAAGACAACTTGAATGTTGACTTTACCAATAAACCTTTTGATTCTGTAATGTATTATATAAAAGGTAATTGGCAGTTATTGTATTACAAGGGTGGTTTTTTAGGTCCCAACTATGTGCAATATGTCTCAAGTAGCTTTTGGACTATTGATACAAATCATATTAAAATAATTGATGATAATATTATTACCGTTGATACCACCCTTTTTTGGAAACACATTTCAATAAATGCACAACAAAAAGACTCAATGTTTCAATGCTATTATTTTGATAAGGTTAGTCCATTTCTTCAATCACTTCGAGTTTCTGAAATAAAGAATAATGAATTAATTTTAGTTGACCCAGGCATTGATGCCCCTTCTTATCACTTAAAAAAATTATAAAATGAAAAAAAATATTAAAATAAAAAATTATTTAATAATTGTACTACTTTGTACAATTACCCAATTTTCGCCTTTGTTGGTGTTTTCCTCACCAACAAATCCCCAATTCTCATAATTTAGATTATGTGTTTTCCAATTAACTACCCAGTTTTTTTTACTGCAACAATATTAGAATGGAAACCTCTATTAAAACAAGAAAAATACAAGGATATAATAGTAAGCAGTTTAGAATATCTTGTAAAACAAAATAAGGTACAAGTATTTGCATTTGTAATAATGAGTAATCACATTCATATAATTTGGAGAATGAATAACGAAACCAATAAAATCAAACTTCAACAATCGTTTATGAAATATACTGCTCAACAAATTTTGCTAGATTTAAGAAAAAATCATAAACAGGTGCTTGAGCACTTTTATGTTGGTGCAAAAGATAGAATGTATCAAATTTGGGAGAGAAACGCTTTAAGCATAGAGGTACATAGCAATGAAACAATGTTGCAAAAAATGAATTATTTACATAATAATCCTATAAAAGCTGGTTTGTGTAACGAAGCTATAGACTATAAATACTCTTCGGCATCATTGTATTTAAACAATGAATCTATTTGGAAATTTGTAAGTAAATGGGGAAGCTTATAAATATTGTTGGTGAGGAAAACACCAACAATGGCGAAATTCACAATCCTTGTCTCGTTTAAAGAAACCATAGTTACATTTTATGGTGTCATTATTGTCAGCAATTAAGCAAAAAGAATTTTCATTTAAGGAATTAAAACTATTGCAAGTATCATAATAGTTTATTCCCACTTCGATTAAATCATTCCAACCACTTTGATTGGGTTCAATTAAAAAATTAGGTATGAATGGTAAACCTAATCCAAAAGCAACACTTTTTTGATGGTCATATCCAAATCTTTTTATGATGAAATATCCAATTGTATCAAGGTTTTGTCCAATAATAAATTTCTTTAAGTGAACAATAGACCTTAAATGACTATTATAAATTCTTCTTGATTGGTCAGATGTCATTTTTGAAAAATCACTTTTACCGATAGGTTCAAAATATTGTGATTTGTCAACAATAGCACACGAATGAAACAATACTACAATTATCAATAAAACAAATCTCATTGTCAGTTATTTGTTGTCAATTAGAAAATGTGGGATAAACTTGCAGGCAACGAAAAAAAGTTGAGGTTTACAACGTCCAGCCCAAATTGTAGCAAACCTAATGTTGGGCGTTCGCTTTTCTTGTCCACCGACAAGAAAAGTATAACTAAACTTTATTGCTAATTTCAGTTTTGTTTTTTTCGCCTTTGTTGGTGTTTTCCTCACCAACAAATCCCCAATTCTCATAATTTAGATTATGTGTTTTCCAATTAACTACCCAGTTTTTTTTACTGCAACAATATTAGAATGGAAACCTCTATTAAAACAAGAAAAATACAAGGATATAATAGTAAGCAGTTTAGAATATCTTGTAAAACAAAATAAGGTACAAGTATTTGCATTTGTAATAATGAGTAATCACATTCATATAATTTGGAGAATGAATAACGAAACCAATAAAATCAAACTTCAACAATCGTTTATGAAATATACTGCTCAACAAATTTTGCTAGATTTAAGAAAAAATCATAAACAGGTGCTTGAGCACTTTTATGTTGGTGCAAAAGATAGAATGTATCAAATTTGGGAGAGAAACGCTTTAAGCATAGAGGTACATAGCAATGAAACAATGTTGCAAAAAATGAATTATTTACATAATAATCCTATAAAAGCTGGTTTGTGTAACGAAGCTATAGACTATAAATACTCTTCGGCATCATTGTATTTAAACAATGAATCTATTTGGAAATTTGTAAGTAAATGGGGAAGCTTATAAATATTGTTGGTGAGGAAAACACCAACAATGGCGAAGCCGACCTTGCTGCAATGAATGGCACAGCGTGGATTGCAGCTTTAGAAACCGCAAATACTCAGTTTGCCACCACTTATAGTCAACGTGTAAACACAGCCACTGCCAACAATAATATACCAAGTTTCACTGTGGTTCGCAAGGTATCTAAAGCCCTTTTTGATGAAATGCTTGTAATGCTAAGCAGCAGATACAACACTGCCAAAGCCGATAAAGAAGATTTAACCAATTATGAGGCTTGCATTGCTGAGTTAAATACATTAATAAACAACGCCAATATTTTGGCAGTAAATTCTATTGTGCATCGTGTGGCTAAAACCGATACTAATAAACCAGCGTAATAATTAAATATTGTTGGTGAAGAGAACACCAACAATGGCAGAAAATAATTTTGACTTTTCTGCAACAAAAAAGCTGCCTGTAAAGGGCAGCTTTTTTATAAATTTATTTTTCAAAACCTATGCTTTTACACGCTCAACATAATCGCCAGTTTTGGTATTAATTCTAATAGTTTCACCTTCGCCAACAAACAAAGGAACCTGAATGGTAGCACCACTTTCAATGGTTGCAGGCTTTGTAGCACGTGTTGCAGTATCGCCTTTAACACCTGGCTCGCAATAAGTAATTAATACTACAATTTTCTCTGGCAACTCAGCACCAATTGGCTGTTCAGTTTCGGTATTAATTAAAACTGCAACTTCTGCACCTTCTTTTAAATAAGCAACGCCATCAATCATATCTTCAGCAATAGCAATTTGCTCGTAGGTTTCGTTGTTCATTAAGTTATAGCCACCTTCATCCTTATATAAAAACTGATAGTTCTTTTTTTCAACCCTTACAGGATAAACTGTTTCGCCACTGTTCCAGGTTTTCTCAATAGTTCTGCTGTTATCTACACCTTTTAATTTAGCCCAAACTTTAGCAGCTGCACGAGCTGTTTTATTTTCTCCAAATTCTACAATGCTGTAAAGGCTGCCATCTAATTTTAAAACCATTCCACGACTGATGTCTGAAGTTGTTGCCATAATTATTTTTTTTGAGGTGGCAAATGTAGGGGAGTATTGGGAATTAGGAATTGGGAATTCGTAATTAAGAATTGTTTATTACTAAACTTTAATCACTAACCGTTAACAATTATTACCCCTCCATTTCCATTATTTTTTCAAATAGTTCTTCGTACTTTTTATTAGCCTCAGCCAACTCTTGCTTTACAGTTTTATAGGCAGCTTCAAGTAATTGAAACTTGGCTTTGTCTGCATAATTATCTGGGTTGCCAAGGTCGTTTTCTATGCTTTGCTTTTTAGTGTTAAGGTTAGATACATCGCCTTCTATTTTTTCAAAGCTTCGTTTTAGTTTTTGCAGCTCTTTGCTAAATTCGTTTCTCGTTTCTTGTTTCTCGTTATTTACGTTTCTTGTTTCTTGTTTCTCGTTTTTTGTTTCTCGTTTTTCGGTATCAACTTTTTGTTTTTGATTTTCTACCTTTGCCTTACTAGCTTCTCTTTCATTCCACTCAACCCATTCGTTATATGTTCCTTTAAATTCTTTAATTAAACCATCCTCAATTTCCCAGATTTTATTAGCGGTTTTACTTATAAAAAACCTGTCGTGGCTTACTGTTAAATAAGTTCCTTCGTATTTATTTAAAGCTTCAGCTAATAACTCTACACTGTGCATGTCAAGGTGGTTTGTAGGCTCATCTAGCAATAAAAAATTACTGCGACCTGCAATAACCTTTGCCAACGCTACACGAGCTTTTTCGCCTCCACTCAATACCTTAATTTTCTTGTCTGCATCATCTCCACTAAACAAAAAACAACCCAATAAGCTACGCAATTCAAGGTCAGTTTTATTACTGCCACACAACTGCATTTCTTCTAAAATAGTGTTGTTAATGTTTAAAGCCTCAAGCTGATGCTGTGCATAAAAGCTCTCTTCCACATTGTGTCCTTCAACCCTTTCGCCATTAATTGGTTCGCTGCCACTTACAATTCTAAGTATGGTGGACTTACCTTTTCCATTAGCACCAATCAATGCTATCTTATCACCTCGATTAATTTCTGCACTGGCACCATTTAAAATTTCTATATTGCCAAAGCGTTTTGTTACATCCTTTAATTCACTAATAATTTTGCCTGGCTGTTTATCTACCCTGAAGTTTATTTTAATGTTGGGGCGTTCAATTTCAGTTTGTTCAATACGTTCTATTTTATCTAATCGTTTAACAATACTTTGAGCAGCAGCAGCCTTGGAAGCCTTTGCCTTAAAGCGTTCTACAAATCGCTCTTGCTGACGAATGTAATCTTGCTGGTTCTCGTAAGCCTTTTGTTGTAGCTCTACACGAATGGCTTTTTCCTCTTCATAAAAATCATAGTTGCCACTGTAAATATGTAGCTCCTGCTGATACAATTCAACTACTTTATTTACCATTCTGTTTAAGAAAAATTTATCGTGGCTCACAATAACTACGCTGCCTTTATAGTGCAGCAAATATTTTTCAAGCCATTCAATACTTGGTAAATCCAAGTGATTGGTAGGCTCATCCAAAAGCAACACATCTGGTTGTTGCAAAATCATTTTAGCCAGCAGTACACGCATTCTCCAGCCACCACTAAATTCTTTGTAAGGCCTTTTTAAATCTGCATCTTTAAAACCCAAACCATGCAATACCTCTTCAGTTTTATGTTCAATTTCGTAAGCACCTGCCACTTCAAGGTCGTGCAATTTTTCGCTATATAGCAACAGCATTTCCTCGCTGCTATCGGTTTCTAATTTTTTGGTAATTTCTTCAAGCTCTTTTTCTATTTTTTTTACTTGTTCAAAAGCTTGCATAGCTACTTCAAGTATAGAATCATTGGTATCAAAACTCAATAAATCCTGATGTAAATAGCCTAATGTAGTTTCCTTGCTTCGTTCAACAGAACCCTTGCTTGGTGTATATTCTCCAACCAACACTTTAAATAAAGTTGATTTACCAGTGCCATTATATCCAATTAATCCAATTCTTTCGCCTGGATGAATATGCCATGTTGCATCTTCAACAATTACCCTTGCACCAAACTCAAAAGTCACGTTCTGTAATCCTATTAGCATTGCTTATTTTTAAAGTTGGCAAATGTAGGAGCTATGTTACATTTATAATGCAAATGAATAAAGCCTTGAAAACGTAAATAAAAACTTTACTCCAAAATATTTTTCCAGTATTGTTTAGTTAAAATTCCAAAATAGTATTTACCGCTAATAATAAAATGCAATATCAGGGAAGCTAGAAATATTGGTTGTCCATGAAAAACAGGGATTGTTGCGTTTTCTGTTTTACCAATAAAAAAAGTAGTTGTTGATATGTAGGTATCATACGAAAATAACCCAACCATTCCAAGTAATATTGTAAACCCCAAGGCAATAACGCCAAGCTTATGTTGCTTTAATAAAAGCTGTGTATTTACAGGTAAAATAAGCAACCCTACAATATGCTTCCAATGCAATAATTGGTGCGATTGGGATATGGATAAGATTAATATGCTGCCATACATAAATAGTATGACTAAGGGTATAAAATCTAAATAGAATTTTAGTTTATTGGGTTTCAAGATGATTATTTTGGTATAAAAAATATCTAATATTCCCCTTTCTCAAATGGGCTTCTGTCAAAATCTTTTTTATAAGTAATACCTACACCCTGCCTTGTTCTTCTGCCTAAAGTATTGCCACTAATATCTAAGCTGTTTTTATTAAAAACAACAAGCGAAAGGCTTCTGTCATCATTCAGGCTCCATTGCACATTCCAATCTGGCAGCCATTGAAAATCTCCTGTTTGCGTAGCAGAACGAAGGTTAATATCAAAGTCGCTGCCAAGGTTTATCCTTACTTTATCATTTAAAAAACTTTTACCAACTTTAACCTTTACATTATACCTGTCGAACTGTGTGGAAGTGGCATTTAAACTACCGGTTGCAAATAAATCGTTGCTACTGTAAACAGCAGATGACAAGTCGAAAATAATGCTTTTGTCTTTTGTTATTTTATACAATAAATTGGTAAAAGTTTTATTAACTTCTTTGGTTACCAAACCAGAAATAGTGTTTACTCCAATTGATGTAAAGTTAGTCTGGGCAATGCTTTGCTCGCCATAAGGTGCAAATGAATTAAACACAATAAGGTAAGCAACCTGCTTTATCATCTCATTATCATCATTCTCAATTTTCTTTCTAAACCTGTCAAAAACATCATCATTTTTTATAGGACTGTTTGCAGGAAAATCGAACCTGAATTTAATATCTGGTTTCATTAATTTACCAGACAATGTTGCTATCACATACACATCATCTCTAAAGCTTCTGCTGGCACTGTTAAAAGATGATTGATTGGTGTTTCCTATCAAATCCTTTATGCTCACGTTCTTTGCTTCATACATTGCCTCAATGTGCATGTTAGCATCATAAGGATCGCCATTCCACTCAATAAAATTATTATCGCTTTTTCTTAACAAAAATGGCTTACGAATAATAGACTGAAAATTGAAATTATAATTTCCTTCATCAATTGCCAATCTTCCACGCATATCAAAATTATCATTAGTACCCACTTTTATCCTAAGCCTTCCATTTCCTTTGGCACTTATTACATCGCCACTTGCTTCATCAAGCACAACATCAAATCCTATTTTATTATTTGCCAATAAATCCAAATCGACAGATAAGTTGAAATTGCTTTGTTTTTTTACATCGCTCATCTCCTCGCCTATTGGTTTAAAAACAATAAAACTTGCTTCGCTTGTTTCTTTACTGTTTCTATTGGGAATGGTAATGTGCGAAGCCTGTGTTGGCTCGCCACTAATCCTCATCTTGCAATTATCTTCTGGCCCAGTAAAATTTAAAGATGCTTTGCCAATAATGGTTCCATAGAATTTATCGTTGTCGAGAGGTTTTGTATTTAACAATAACATGTTGCTTGTGGCCAAGTCAAAATCGAAGTACATTTTTTTAAAATTCTGTTCATACAATTTTCCTTTAACCGTTCCTGTATTGCCTAAAGTATCCTTAATTGTAAATTCACCAAAGTCAATACCATTGTTATCAAATGAAAGATTGGCTTCATCAATTTTATAATACACCTGTGTAAAGTTTACTTTCATGCCTGCATTCTGCAACTTTACTTTACCCAATAATGATAAATTTGAACCACTGCCAATTACATTTAGCTTACCAGTTGCATAACCATTAATATTACTGAATACGTCGTTACCAATTAGTTTTTGAACAATATCAATTCTTGAATTTTGCAAATCAAATACAGTGTTTACAGGTGTTGTAGCAGTATCACTTAAATTAAACACAGCATCTGCAATAAAGTTATATTCTTTGTTCGGAGAAGTAACATTCGTCTTTATTAACTTAGTTTTGTTATTATAATTTGCCTTTATATAAGCCACTCCTATAGAGTCATCATCAATGCTAAATTCAGTAACCTTTATATCAGCATTGGCATTTAACTGACCAAAAATATCATCAACATGTATTGTCCCATTAGCTATGCCTTCAATGTTTGTAGTCTTTAAAAATGATGATGCGATATCTCCAACAATAACATCTTTTAACTTCACATCAAGTGTGTTGGTATTGCCTGCTTCATCAGGTGCTGTTTCAAGGCTTATTTCCTGAAAGCCCTGAACAAACTTTACATTTTTTGCTACACTATAGTTTTTATATAAAATAATTTCTCCTGCATTATCTAAAATCCATTTTTTGTCATTTAAAATAAATGATGATGGATTAAAATTTATTTTAATTCCGTTGGGCGATGTTTCAAGCTTTGCATTGAGGTCAGCTTCGTTCAAAGTATTGCTGGCCCTGGTTTTTATCTTAATATCAGAAAAATCATTACTTGATACGATTGACAAATTTGTATTTGGAAAACGTGAACTATCACTCACCTGAAACTCTGCAATAGAGCCATCAATTTTTACAGAATCTCTGTTGCCTTTGCCTGTAAACTCAGCACCTGTTATTACATAGTTTTTATATTTACCATAGGGCAACAAAATATTTAAGCCCAAAAAATTATCCTTAGTATCAATAGTGCCAGTTAAACTTGCATCATTAAAGCCCTTTAAATCTTTATCAAACAATTGCAGGTAAGGCTCAACATATCTTGTAGTAAGGTTTACAGTAAACTTTTGGTTTTGAGGAATTGAGGCAGGTGCATTTATATAACTTGGATAGTAATTGTGTAAGAAAGATTGAAAGCAGGTTGGTAAGTCCAAAATTTTAAAATCGCCTTTCACATCAACATTAAAATCGTTCGAAGCAAAGTGCAAAGCCTTTACTGTATCTACTTTTAAGCTTGATAAAGTCAATGAATCAAACTTAAGCTTTGATTTATCATTGCTAATTGTTGCATTTAAAAGTTTTGCTTCGCCCAAAAAGTTATCAATGTTAGTTCCTGCAAAATTCACATCTAATAATCCTGTAAAATGCAACTCTTTTTTTGATAGGTTTAGGCTTTGCAAATTGGTTTTTGTTATATCAGCAAGTATGTTAAAGCTTGGTATTGCTTTGCTAAAATCGGCTTCTGCGTGTCCATTTAAATGAAAGTTTGGGTCTTCAATCTTTAATTCGCCATTAAAATATTTATTTAAAAATTTACCGTTTGTTGTAACGTTGGTATAGTTATATCCATTAAAGCCAAAGCTTGTGAAAAAGCCTTCAAGCTTTGTATCTAACCTTGCAAGCGTAAAGCTTTTACCATCAAATTTTCCAGCAAAATCAACTATTCCAAGCTGATTCTCATTTAGGAAAGTCTTTAAATCAAATTTATTTATAGTGATATTGCCACTATATAAAGCATCACTATTTTGTGGCAATTGCATTGACAGGTTTGTTGTTATATTTCCTAAAGCAGTAGATACAGTTCCATTAGTAATAAACTTGCTGGTTGTGCCATTAAAGTTTCCATTAAATTGTATTGAACCCAATGCTGCAAGGTTGGGAGTAGTTGTGTTTTTTAATGCTGGCACAATGGCACTTAAATCTTTATAGTTGGTTTTTATATTGCCATTATTAAAGCTGATGACTGTTTTATCCATATCTGGCAAGCCTTTCATACCAAAGGTTCCAGAGATTATTGTTCCATTGCTTTTTTCTTTTGCCACTAATTTTTCAACAGTAAAATCACTTACAGTTCCTAAAAAATCGCCACTTATCTGCAGCTCTTTTTTCCAGGTTTTTAAGGCAGGCGAAAAATAAGCAACATCATCACTGTTTATGTGTGTGTTTTTAAAACGTGCATCCATTGTTACCATAGTTTCATACTCGGCAAAGTCATCATCAAAGTTTTTAAACTTCATTGCATAGTAGTTGCTAATCCTGCTTTTGTTGGTAATAAGCTCCAAATCTTTCAACTCCATTATCCTCGAAGTCCACTTGAGGTTTGCAGCAAGTTGCTTTATTTCAAAACCACTGCGTTCCTTACCATTTATATTCAATGCACCAGTTATTACATCTCCATTTATTTTAAAATTATCTACGTTTACATTTAATGGGCTAAACAAAATATGTGCACCATCAAAGCCATCTGCAAATACGCCATAATGATGGTTAATTGCTAAGGTTGCATTATTTAGTTTAATGCTATTTACAACAAATAACAATGGGTTTGCATTAACAGTCTCCTTAACCACAGGAAACACATAATTATCAGGTCGTGTGCCTTTATATTTTTGAATGTTTACATAAGGTTTTTCTATCTGTAACTTATTTATAAAAACTTTATTGGTTTTTAGATTTATAGAATCAGCCTTTACAAAAAGTTCGTCTAATTTTACTGTAATAATTTCTCCTCGCCAGCCATCATCTTTAACTAAGCGTAGGTTTTTTATGTCAACTTCCTTTAGCTGAAAGTCTTTATTGTTAGGCTTTTTAGTTGTTGTGTCTGTGCTTGCAAAATGATCAACAATATACTGGTAATTCCAAACAGAATCTTTTCTGTTCATTTTTATTACAGCATCTTCCAATCCAAATTTTTTCAGTTCTGTTTTATCCTTCAGGAAAAACCAATCTGTAATGCTAATTGTTAAACTACCTGCATAAAGTATAGTGTCTTTATTTCTGTCTTCAATATATAATCCATTTATGTTGGCGTTACTAAATAAAGTAAAGTCAACACTTTTAACACTAACTTTTGTTTTTAATATTTTCGAGATTTTATTGGTAGCGATACTTACCAACCAATTTTGAACTGGCTTGGTTTGTATGGCAATTGCAAAAACTATAAGCAATATAAATAATGCCAGTAAAGTTCTTTTTAATATTTTAAAAAAGCGTTTCAATAATAATTAAGGAGTTTGTCAAAACTACGCGGTATTGGCAAAGATTGTTCCAATTTATATAACGAAAAAAGCGAGATTGTGTTTTGTTTTAAAAGCTGGTATATTATTCTATTACAGGAATATCTACAGTAAATGTAGTGCCTTTGCCCAAAGTGCTTGCTACTTTAATATTACCTTCCATTGCAGTTATTACAGTTTTTACATAGTTCATTCCAAGCCCAAAGCCTTTAACATTATGCACATTGCCTGTGTGTGCCCTGTAAAATTTTTCAAATACATTCTTGGCTGTGTCTTTACTCATTCCTATACCATTATCTTCTACCTCAAAAACATAGTTGTTATTGGCATTGTAAGATCTTACTTTAATAATTAAATCTTCCTTCGAATATTTAATTGCATTATCTATAAGATTAGAAACAATATTGGTAAAATGCAATTCGTCAACTTCAATTAAATCGTTTTGTGCCTCAAGCTCAATACAGCATTTTCCATTTTTTTCGTTTAGCTGCAAGCTATAGTTATCAAGCACAGTAGCTATAATAATATTTGCATTTACTTTAGTATTTTTAAATTGAAGTTCTTTTTTCTCAAGCAATGCGGCCTGCAAAATAGTTTCTACCTGGCTGTTCATTCTTTTATTTTCTTCTTTTATAATACCACTAAAATAATTAAGCTTGTTTATATCAGCCTGCACCTTTTCGTTTCTTATAGCATCTACAGCCAATGATATTGTGGCAATAGGTGTTTTAAATTCGTGAGTCATGTTGTTGATAAAATCACTTTTAATTTCACTTAATTTTTTTTGATTTAAAAGTGTTCGCACGGTTATATAAAATGCAGCAAAAATGATGATAGTAAATAATCCACTGCCAACAAGAATCCATGTTAACGAACCCAATACCTGCTTTTCAAACTCTGGTATCAATATCTCCAATCGTTGTGCTAATCCAAGGCTTTCAAATTGTGTTCCTGCATCAGTTATATTATAAACAAAGCGTTTTGTATTCGATGTATCTAAAAACATTTTTTCAAAATCTTTAGTATACATCTCGCCTTCATTTTTATTGTCAATTATGGCAAATTCATATTTCAGTTTTTTAATATCTTCTCGCCTCAATGCACTTTCAAGCATTTCCTTTACTTCATTTAAAGAAAACTGGTGGCTTACCAAACGAGGTTTTAGAGGATTACCAAAAAAATCATCCTTGTAATTTAAACCTTGTAGTTGCTTAGGAATTTTTGTTGAGTGAATATTGTATAATTCTTTACTTAACTCTGTTGCAACGCTATATTGAGCTCTGGCTATTTTTGTTGATATCTGTTGTTCTTGCAACTCCACCAAATTGTGCAGCCATGAGGCTTGCAAAATAATAAGCCCCAAAAGTGAAAGACCAACAAGTGTAATGATTACTGGTAGAGTTTTCTTCATTCAATGCAAAGATAAAGTTTTGCTATTTGGCTAAATACTAAAAGTTTTACTAAAAAATGCACTTACAACAAAAAAGGGTTAACAATAAATTGCTAACCCTTTTACTATTTTCATACACATTTTTTATGCAGTTTTAAGCAATAAATGCTAAAAATTTTATAGCAACTATCAGTAACAGAAACAAGCAAACTACTGCCATTATTACGTTAAACACATTGTTCAATATAATTGCCCATTTAAATGTTTTAAATTTTGGATGTGCCATATCAGATGCAGTAAACCAATAAAAGAAGCTACTTTTATAACTTATTTTGTTAAATATTGGCAAAGCTTTCCATATTTGTTTTTTTATATAAAAAATGCAAAATGATACAATGCAAAAAATACCAAAAAGTGTTGTCATTGTTGTAGAGTTTTTTTACATAACGTAAAATGCTTGTAATTATTGAGTTTGAAGCGGATAAATACTACATTTTTTTTTTTTTGGTTTATAATAAAAAAAACGCACTTTTGCCCATGGATACAATTAGTATTCGATTCTCAATTTTAATTTTTATGAATATGTTTACAAGAAAAGTCCTTTCCTTTTTTACATTAGCCTTTGTTGCATTAAGCATAGGCTCGTATGCACAAAATGGTGATACAGCAAAAATTTGGAAAGATGGAAGTAAAGTGGCTAAGAAAAATGCCGCTGCATTTAATGCGTTTTCAACTAACTCATCAGTTTATCCTGCTCGCCCAAGAGATATGTGGGAACTTGGCTTGGGTGTTGGTGTTGCTACTATGAGTGGTGATTTGAGAAATAATGTTGGTTTTGGTTTTACATTGTCTGCAAGAAAATCATTAAGTCATATTTTTTCTTTAAGACCTTATTATTCTTTTTATGCAGTTAGTGGTGGTCCAGAAGGTGACATCATTCCTGCAAACTATCCAGAAGCAGCAAAATACAAAGCAAGAAACTGGCAATTAGGTTTAGATGCGATTGCATCGTTGAACACTATCAGAAGCTACAAAGGAAATCCTAAATTCAATGTATATTTAATGGCTGGTTTTGGACTTATGTTCAATCAAGTTAAAAAAGACTATGCTGATAATGGAAATTATGCAAGTTGGTATGGTTACCCAACTTTCAACACCATTGGCAATATGGGAGATAAAAACGCTTTAGGAAGAGGCAAAAAAGTTGTTTTACCTTGTTTTAACATAGGTGGTGGCTTTGCTTGGAAAATAAATGACAGATTTAATTTTGCCCTTGAAGGTAAAAACAGTTTGAGCAACTATGATTATTTAGATGGTTTCTCTTCGCCATTAAGCAACGCTTTTGATGCTTATTGGTTTTCAAGTGCAAGAATTAACTATAATATTGGTGATAAAGGCAAAAGAGTGCAACCATTATGGTGGATTAACCCTAATAACTATGTTTATAATGAGTTAAACCAACCAGATCATTTGAAAAATAAATTAAAGGTTATTTTGGATGATGCTGATAAAGATGGTATTACTGACCAATTTGACTTAGAGCCAAACACACCTGCTGGTGTTGCTGTTGATAGCCATGGTAGAGCTATAGATAGCGATGGTGATGGTATTCCTGATTATAAAGATAAAGAGTTATTAACTCGCCAAGAATGTTTCCCTGTTAATGCTGATGGTGCTGGTCAATGTCCAGAAAACCCATGCTGCAAAACAAATAAAGAAACAATTGAAACTTTACAAAGAACAATTGATACTATCAGAATGTATGGTATTGGTGGTGGCAAAATGGTGTTTGGTGGTAATTGTGGTTTAGACAACTTACCAAGCATTGTTTTCAAATCTGGTGCTAACTTAGGTAGAGACAATATGAAATTGCTAGATGCAGTTGCTCAACAAATGAAAAACAACCCAGGTTGCAAGCTAAAAGTAATAGGACATCCTGAGGCTAATAAAGCATCTCAACAAAAAGCTTATGACAGAGTTGCTGCTATCATTAAGTATTTAGTAGATAAACAAGGTATCAACGAAGGCAGATTTATTTTTGCTTACGATGCTGGTGCTGGCGATGGCAACACAATTGATTTACAAGGTACAACAGAAGAAGGACCAAATACAGTTCCTGCTCCTGCCCCACACTTAAGAGGCAAAAACTAGTTTTAGTTAAAATACTTTTATTTAAAAACCCTGTTGAGTTTTCAACAGGGTTTTTAGATTTATTTAAGTTTTGTTTTTGCAATAGTTCTAATCAATTGCCTTTTCTTTGCCAATAATCATTTACTTTCGCGTCCTTGTATGAAAAAATTAGTTTTTCTATTTCTCATTTGTACTACATTCTCATCATGCTTTTTTAAAAAACATAAAACAGCATTTTCAGAAAAAAGCAAAAGCTTTAGTAACATATTCAGGAGTACAGATAATGAGTATAGATATAAAATGGCTGAAGAGTATTATACTGCAAAAAAATACAGTTATGCACTTCAACTATACGAAGATTTGTATGCTTATTTAAAAGGAACAGAAAGGTATGAAGACATGTATTATAAAAGTGCCAATTGCTTTTATTTTTTAAAGGATTACCTGAATGCTGAAAGTTATTATAAAAGTTTTATTGAAACTTTTCCAGGCAGTAAAAGAAATGAGGATTGTGAATACTTAAGAGCATTTTGTTATTATAAGCAATCGCCTAAAATTGATTTGGATCAAACAACAACAACAAAAGCTATGGCATTAATGCAAAGCTTTATTAATGGTCATCCAAATTCAATAAGGGTAAAAGAGGCGAATGATATTTTGGATATTTGCAGGGCAAAGCTTGAAGCAAAAGAATTTAAGTCGGCACAACTATATTTTAATTTAGGATATTATAAAGCTGCAGCTATTGCTTTTGAAAGTGTTGCAGAAAATTTTCCTGATAGTAAAATTGCAGATGAGTATGTTTATCAAACAATATTAAGCTATAATAAATATGCTGATTTAAGCTACGAGGATAAACAAGAAGAAAGGTACAACAAAGTACTTGCCTTAAGCAGCGAATTTATTGAAAGGTTCAATGAAAGCAAGCATATAGAAGAAGTAAAAAAAATTAAACAACAAACAATTAAAATTTTAAATATTAAAAAAAATGAGCAAATTAAGACGACAAATTAATGCCAATACACCAAGTTCTGTAGAAACAAAGCATTTGCTAGATATAAAAGAAACTACAGGAAATTTGTATGAATCAATTGCAATCATTTCGAGAAGGGCTAATCAAATTAATGTTACTTTAAAAGAAGAATTGCATAACAAATTAGAAGAGTTTGCAAGCCACACTGATAGCTTGGAAGAAGTGCATGAAAATAAAGAGCAAATTGAAATTTCTCGTGCTTACGAAAAAATGCCAAACCCTGCAATTATGGCTACACACGAGTTTACTGAGGGCAAAATTTACTATAGAAAAAATGTTCAGAACGATTTATTCAGATAATATTAAATAATAACTATAAAAAACGGCAGTATTTTTACTGTCGTTTTTATTTTACAACATGCTACAAGGCAAAAAAATATTAATTGGAATAAGTGCAAGCATTGCTGCCTATAAAACTATTTTATTGGTAAGGCTTTTAGTAAAAGCTGGTGCTGAGGTGAAAGTTGTAATGACACCTGCTTCAAAAGAATTTGTGTCGCCACTTGTTTTATCTACACTTAGCAAAAACAATGTTTTAATAGATTTAGAAAACAATAATTCGTGGGCAAACCATGTGCAGCTTGGGCGTTGGGCAGATGTAATGATAATTGCACCACTAAGCTGCAACACACTTGCAAAAATGGCAAATGGATTATGCGACAATTTACTGATGGCAGTGTATTTAAGTGCAACTTGCCCAGTGTGTGTAGCACCTGCAATGGATGAAGATATGTGGCATCACCCATCTACTAGGAAGAATATTGAATTAATAAAAAGCTATGGCAATAAAATAATTGATGTAGAAAATGGTGAGCTTGCAAGTGGTTTACTTGGACATGGAAGAATGGCAGAGCCAGAAGATATTATTGAATTTTTAATTTCAAATTATTGCAGGGGTAATGCTTTGCAAAATAAAAATGCTTTGGTAACTGCTGGTCCAACTTATGAAAATATAGACCCTGTAAGATTTATTGGTAACTATAGCAGTGGCAAAATGGGTTTTGAAATTGCAGAAGCCTTGTATTTGCAAGGTGCTAACGTAACATTGATAGCAGGAACAACAAATTGCAAAGCAAATTTTAGTGAAATAAAAGTTGTAGATGTTGTTAGCAGCAACGAAATGCTTGATGCAGTGACAAGCATAGTTAACGAACAAGATATTGTAGTAATGTGTGCTGCCGTTGCAGATTACAAGCCTACAACAATTGCTGACAACAAAATAAAAAAGAAAGATGAAACCTGGAACTTGCAATTAGAAAAAACCAATGATATTTTAAAAGCTATTGGCACTAATAAAAAAAACAATCAATTTATAGTTGGCTTTGCACTTGAAACTGATAACGAAAAAGAAAATGCAATTAAGAAGCTACAGACAAAAAATTTAGACGCTGTAGTATTGAATAGTTTTAATGCTAGCAACAAGGTTTTTGGTGCCGATAAAAATAGAATAACAATTATTGATAGTTCTGCAATAGAGCATACATTTGAAACTAAATTAAAAAAAGAAGTAGCCAAAGACATAGTTGATTTTATTATATCAAAGACAAAAAATGAAAAATAAAATAACCTTATTTATTGCATTGCTTTTTTCTGCAAGCCTTTATTCGCAAGAGTTTCAGGCTAAAATAAGCGTAAATGCAAGTAGGATAAATACCACTGTAGATAAAAAAATATTTACCACTTTACAAACACAGCTAACCAATTTTTTTAATAATAGAAAATGGACTGGCGATACCTATAAATCAACTGAAAAAATTGAATGTAATTTTTTACTGAACCTTGAAAGCCAGGTAGAAACCAATGTGTACAAGGCACAGTTAATTGTACAGTCAGCACGCCCAATTTTTAGTACAACTTACAACTCTGCACTTATTAATTATCAGGATGGAGATGTGCAGTTTAAGTACATAGAATATCAGCCTATAGAATTTAACGAAAACAGGGTTGGTGGCAACGATGCTGCAGCAGCAAACCTTACAGCAATTTTTGCTTATTATGCCAATATTATTTTGGGATTAAATTACGATTCATATTCAGCAAAAGGTGGCGAAAAATATTTTCAAAAAGCACAAAATATTGTAAATAATGCCCCAGAAGGTAATAGCATTAATGGCTGGAAAGCTTTTGATGGCTTGAGAAACAGATATTGGCTGATTGAGAATTTATCTAACCCGCGTAATAATGTTTTGCATACTGTTCTATATGGCTACTACCGAAATGGTTTTGACAAAATGATAGCCAATGAAAAAGAAGCTGTACCTGCATTTATACAGGCACTCGACCAACTAAAAACTTTTAATCAGGAAAACCCAAACAGCATGTTTGTTCAGTTTTTTTTACAAAATAGAACTACAGAATTAATTGGAGTAATAAAGCGAGGAACAAGTGACGACAAAACAAGGGCATTGGATATATTACAAAGCCTTGACCCTGCAAACAGCAGTAAATACACAGAAGGATTAAAATGAGACCACAATTTTTGTTGATATTTTTATTGTTCTTTTTTAGTTGTAAAACAAAACCCAAAGTATTACCTATTAATGAAATGAAATTGGTGATGTGGGATATGGTAAGTGCAGATGAATGGATGAAAATAGCTAGCAGCAAGGATTCCATACATCTACTAAGCAAGCAAAACATTAGCCTGTACAACAAAATATTTGATTTGCACCATACAACAAAAGATGAGTTTTACAATAGCTACAATTACTATCAAAGCAACCCCAGCGAGATGAAAGCATTGTTGGATTCACTTACCAATTATGGCACAAAAAAAAGGGATACAATTATTAATCACATTGGTAAGTAGATAATAGTAAGCAGCAAAAACTACTAACTACTAACTACTAACTACTAACTACTAACTAAATGAATAAAGTTTTTGCAAATGCACTTGATGCAATATTTGATATTAAAGATGGTAATACTTTAATGCTTGGTGGCTTTGGGTTAAATGGAATTCCTGAAAACACAATAGCAGCATTGGTTTCAAAGGGAGTGAAAAATTTAACCTGCATTAGCAACAATGCTGGTGTTGATGATTTTGGTTTAGGATTATTGCTGCAAACTCGCCAGATAAAAAAAATGATGAGTAGTTATGTTGGCGAAAATGCAGAGTTTGAAAGGCAACTTTTAAGTGGTGAGCTTGAAGTTGATTTAATTCCACAAGGCACACTTGCAACACGCATACAAATGGCAGGCATGGGCATTCCAGCATTTTACACACCTGCAGGTTATGGAACTGAAATTGCACAAGGCAAAGAAGAAAGAGAATTTAATAATAAAATGCACCTGATGGAATATGCATTGCACGCCAACTTTGCAATTGTAAAAGCATGGAAAGGTGATACATTGGGCAATTTGGTTTTTAAAGGCAGCACAAGAAATTTTAGCACAAGCATGGCAAAAGCTGGCGATATAACTATTGCAGAAGTAGAACATTTGGTACAACCTGGTGAACTTGACCCTGAACAAATTGATGTGGCTGGTGTATATGTTCACAGGGTTTTTGAAGGCAAGGGTTATGAGAAAAGAATTGAAAGAAGGACTACCCGTTTATAGTTTATTAAAACACGTTTTTTATGACAAAGCCATATTTTATTGAATTAGCTAAATACAATATTTGGGCAAACGATATTGTTTTAAATTGGCTGCAGCAAATTGATGAAACCCAATGGCAACAGCATATTACAAGCAGCTTTAACAACATAGCAGATACATGTATCCATATTGCAGGAGCAGAAAAAATATGGCTTGAAAGATGGCAGTTAAAAGAGAACCTGACTTTTTTAAGCAATGAATTTGCAGGAACAAAAGATGAGCTAATTTCCATATGGCAACAGGTTTCTAAAAATATTTTGCAGTTTGTTGAACAAATGAATGAAGAAGATTTGAACAAAACTTTTACTTTCAAAAGGCTGAAAGGCGATATAAATACCATGCAATTTTATCATGCCTTTGCTCATGTGTTCAATCATTCAAGTTATCATCGTGGTCAATTGGTTACAATGCTTAGGCAAGCTAGCTTTACAAATGTTTCATCTACAGATATGCTAACTTATTTTCCTCATTAACCCACGTTTTTTAAAAAATTATTCAATTTTATTTTAATATGTTAATTGCAATTTTATTTTAGCATTGCATCTTTATAAATAAAATGTTTGCAATTGTAGATATAGAAACAACCGGTGGTTATGGCACAAAAAATTGCATAACAGAAATTGCTATCATTTTGCATAATGGCAACCAGGTAGAGGGTCGCTACACAACCCTTATCAATCCTGAATCTCCAATAAACTGGTATGTGCAAAATATGACTGGCATTACCAATGCTATGGTTGCCACTGCACCAAAGTTTAACGATGTGGCACCTAACATTTACAACCTTATTAAAGACAGGGTTTTTATTGCACACAATGTAAATTTTGATTACAGCTTTGTAAAGCAACATTTAAAAACCGCAGGCTTTGAAATTGACTTACCCAAAATTTGTACAGTAAAGTTATCACGAAAAATTTTTCCTGGTTTGCATAAATATGGATTAGGTAATTTAAGCAAGCATTTTAATATAGAAAATACAGCAAGGCATAGAGCAATTGGAGACGCTGAAGCTACCACAAAGTTGTTTGAATTAATTTTGGCAAATGATAAAGACAAGGAAGTTGACAAGCTGACCAAACGAAGGAAGGCATTGCAATATTTGCCACCAAACTTAATAAACACAAGCCTTGCAGAAAAAATTCCATCACTACCTGGTGTATATTATTTTTATAACAACAAAGAAAAAATTATTTACGTGGGTAAAGCAGTTAACCTTAAAAAAAGAATTGCATCTCACTTTAGTAATAACAAAACATCAAAACAAAAACAAGATTTTTTAAAAGAGATTTATAACATAAGTTGGAAAGAATGTAGTAGTGACTTAACTGCACAAATATTTGAAAGTATTGAAATAAAAAGGCTTTGGCCAAAGTTTAATAAAAGCCAAAAATATTACGAAAGGCAATATGGTATTTTTATGTTTGAAGACAGCCTTGGCTATAAAAGACTTGCTATTGATAATAAAAAGAAACTGCTGAAACCCTTGCAGTCATTTGGTTTACTTGTAGAAGCCAGGCAGTTCCTGACACAACTTTGCAATCTGCATGACATTCATTTATCAATGTTTTTTTTAAGCAAAGAAGAACAGGAAAAACTACCTTCATTAAAAAATCATAATAAAAAAATTGATGATATAATTAAAGATGCTACAGCAATCAGACAAACTTATTTGGTGCACGATGGAACAAATAATTATGTATTAATTGAGGAAGGAAAGTTTTGGGGAATGGGTAAAATTGAGAGTCAAAAAGTAATTAAACCTTTAAATCATAAAACAAATAACAACAAACAAAAGATAAAATACTTAGAAAAAATAAAACAGCATTTAATTCAATATCCAGAAAACTTTACTGTGCTTTCCTATATCAATAACTATGTTTTCAATAACCCAGAAAGTGTAATAGTTATTTAATGCTCAATTTTCAGTAGTTTGAAGAAACTCTGTTCATCAATTTCCTTTACAGCACCAGCATCAATACCATCAATAGTAATATCTTCAATACTTGTTCTTACAAGCCTCACACACCTGTGACCAACATTGGCAACCATTTTCCTTATTTGCCTGTACTTGCCTTCTGTTAAGGTTATTTGTAGCCAGGTATATTGCTGGTAAATGCTTTTTTTGTAGGGCGATGGAAAGATAAAATCTGGCTCATCAATAATTTCTGCTTCGCAGGGCGTTGATGTGTACATAACACCACCACGTGCTTTAAACTCAACACCATTTTTGATTTTCTCAACAGTTTCTTCACTCACTTTGTGCAACACTAAAACTTTATAAACTCGCTTGTGTTTTTTCTTTCCTTCAAATAAAAGTTTGGTAATTTTTGTATTAGTGGTAAGCAATAGCAAACCTTCAGAATGGTTGTCTAATCTACCAATAGCATGTGTGCCTTCAGGAAAATTAAAATTGATTTGACCCAATAATTTTACAGGATGGCTACTAATAAACTGCGATACCATATTGTAAGGCTTGTTCAATATAAAGTACCTGTGTTCATTAGTCATTTTGCAATGTTAGTTTCAATTCAGTTACAATGATTATATTTCAATTTAAGGCAAAAAAGCAACCACTATATTTGCAAACTTTTAAAGAAGTGATGAGTTGGAAATAGGAATATAAATCGTAAATCTAAAATCAATAAATCGTAAATAGAATGGCTTTACAAGCAGGAATTGTTGGTCTTCCCAACGTAGGTAAATCAACATTGTTTAATGCAGTTAGCAATAGTGCAAAGGCACAGGCAAGTAATTATAGATTTTGTACCATTGAACCAAATGTAGGATTGGTAGATGTTCCAGATGAAAGACTTGATGTGTTGAAAAATTTGGTGCAACCACAAAAAGTAATACCAACACAACTTGAAATAGTTGATATCGCTGGTCTTGTAAAAGGTGCAAGCAAAGGAGAAGGTTTGGGTAATAAATTCCTTGCTAATATCCGTGAAGTAGATGCTATCATTCACGTTATAAGATGCTTTGAAGATGAGAATGTGTTGCGTGATGAAGGTGTAATTAATCCTATGGGAGATAAAGATATTATTGACACAGAGCTTCAGTTAAAGGATTTAGATGGCATTGAACGCAAGCTTTCTAAGTGTGAAAAGTTAAGCAAAACTGACCCTAAAATGAAGGTTGAGGCTGAGATTTTGCAACGATGTAAAACGCATTTAGATAATGGTAAAAATTTGCGAAGCCTTGATTTAACAAAAGAAGAAAAGCTTGCCATTGCAGATTTAATGTGCCTTACAGATAAGCGAGTTTTATATGTAGCAAACGTTGATGAAGCAAGTATGCACACAGGAAATAAATTTAGTGAAGCATTAAAAGCTGGTGTTAAAGATGAAGATGCAGAAGTAATTGTAATGTGCAATAATGTTGAGGAACAAATTGCATCTATGGATAATATTGATGACAGATTAATGTTTATGGAAGAATATGGAATGAAAGAACCTGCATTAAATCGTTTAATACAAAGTGCATATAAATTACTTAATCTTGAAACTTATTTTACAGCAGGTGTGCAGGAAGTAAGAGCATGGACAATTCATAATGGCTGGAAAGCACCACAAGCTGCAGGCGTTATACACACTGACTTTGAAAAAGGTTTTATTAAAGCAGAAGTAATTTCTTATAATGATTTTGTACAGTATAAAAGTGAGGCTGCTTGCAGGGAAGTTGGCAAGCTACGCATTGAAGGAAAAGAATATATTGTGAAAGATGGTGATGTGATGCACTTTAGGTTTAATGTGTAGATTATTCTTTATATTTGTCTATCATGAACAAGCTATTAAAATTTGAAACTTTTGAAGAATTAAAGGCCTACGATGCTAAAATTTCGACAAACGCAGTTGAGGCAGAGAAAAGATTCGGCGAGTTTAAAGCTTTTGTAGATTACATCAAATTACACAGCGTAAAGGTTGCTGTGACTGATAAATCTAAAAAATAAATGAACCACCACAAATTCAAAGACATACTCTCCATTTGCAATATTTTGCAAAAACACAATGTTAAGTTTTTGATAGTTGGAGGTTTTGCAGTCTCTTTTTATGGTTATTCAAGAATGACGACAGATAGTTATGGCAATATTTTATCTAAAGAAGATTTTGATATCTGGTATCAACCAACTTACCCCAATTATTATAGTTTATTAAATGCATTAAGTGATTTAGGTTTAGATGTTACTGCATATAAAAAAGAGCAAACACCAAATCCCCTGAAATCTTTTTTTAAATTAAATCAGACAAATTTTACATTAGATTTTTTACCAAGTGTAATTGGTTTAGAAAAATTCAGTGTTTCCTTTGAAAAAAGAGAAACAGTTAAAATAGAGGAAACTGAAATTAGTTTTATTTGCTTTGAAGATTTAATGAGTAACAAAAAAGCAACAGCACGTCCCAAGGACATTGATGATATAAACCAACTAAACTCTCTACGCAATAATATCAAATAACCTACTTCGTTTTAAAAATGAAAATACTTTCACTTATATCATTTTGTTTTTTAGCAACTATATCTTGTAATAATAGTAGCGTAGAAACCAATGACAGCAATACTTCTACACCAACTACAGAAGCAGAAGCTAAGCCACAGTTTCAGGTTATTGCACAATATCCTCACAACACAACTTCTTTTACTGAAGGATTGGAATATGTTGATAGTACAATGTATGAAAGCACAGGTTTAAATGGGCAAAGCAAATTGGCAAAAGTTGATTTGAAGACAGGAAAAGATTTGCAAAAAATTGATATAGACAAAAAGTATTTTGGCGAAGGCATTACTATTATCAATAATAAATTGTTTATGGTAACTTATCAAACAGAAAAAGGTTTTGTGTTTGATGCTAAAACATTAAAGAAGTTAAGTGAGTTTACTTACAAAGGTGAAGGCTGGGGAATGACGAATGATGGCAAGCAAATTATAATGAGTAATGGTACCAATAATTTAAGCTACAGGAACGCAACAACATTTGCTGAAGAGACTGTAAAATCTATATTTGACGAGAATGGACCACTTGGAAATATTAATGAATTGGAATATGTTGATGGCTTTATTTATGCCAATATTTGGCAAACAAACTATATTGTAAAGATTGACCCAAAACAAGGTAAAGTAGTTGCTAAATATGATTTAACATCAATAGCCAATCAATGCCCTAATGCTGATGTATTGAATGGCATTGCTTATAATAAAAAAGCAAAAACATTTTATATAACAGGCAAGAATTATCCTTTACTTTTTGAGATTAAGCTTAACTAATAAATATTAAATATACCAAGTTTATTTGAACAACAGGTTACACAAGAGATCATTCAAAGAATTAATAAGCTAAAGCCAGAAACGCAAAGGCTTTGGGGCAAAATGAATGTAGCACAAATGTTAAAGCACTGTAACGATGCGTTAGGTACTGCAACAGGCGATGTAAATATCAAGCCACCGTTTATTTTAAAAATACTTGCCCCAATAATCAAGAAAAAGGTAATGGAGAATAAACCTTACAAACAAAGTTTACCAACAGCCAAAGAATTTATTATAACCGATATGAGAGAATTTGAATTGGAAAAACAAAATGTTCTATCACGCATTAATAAATTTATAGAAAATGGAGAAGCAAAGATTGATGGCTTAAGGCATCCTGCATTTGGTAAATTAACTGCTTACGAATGGGGCTATAGCCAATGGAAACACTTCGATCATCACCTTAAGCAATTTGGTGTATAAGTATTATAAACATTAGCTTTCAACAGCATAAGTAATACAAACCTCACTTAGTATTTTATAAAAAATATTAAGTGAGATTTTTATTTTATCAATATCTATCAAAGCTTTAACAGATTGCTCATTTAAAGAATCAATATCAACTTTAAGCATGGTTTTAAAGTCCACATTTCCTTTGGCATAAAACTTAAACATTGTTTCCTTTGTCGACCAAAGCAAGGTTGGTAAATTATGAAATGCTTTATTGTCAATAGTTTTAAGCATTTTTTGATTTTCTCCCTCACTCAAAAATTTATGCAAAATTTTTTCAACCTTATTATCAAGCATTTCAATATCAATTGCAACATTTTTTTCCTTGCTTACAATTACAGCTGCATAATTTTTACTGTGAGATATTGAGAACCTATATTTATTATCTGGCAAAAAGGGTTTTCCTGTTGCAGTAACATCTACACTATTTATTGCAAAATCATCATACAAAAAACAAAGCAAATACCTTGCTGCCAAGTGTTGCAGCCTTTTGTGCAAATTGCTTATGCCTCTTTGTGGTGCTACTTTCTGCAAGAAAAAATCTTCGCCTTCCTCTATTTTCCAAATAGCAAGTTGGGTGTGGTGGTTAATATGTTGTTGATAAAACAAAGGCACAAGCAAATTTGATATTTTATAACGAATAAAGAATTTTATTTGCAAGGTTGCCACAAATAATAAATGTTAACTAATATTTGTATGTACCAAACATCATAAATCTTTCAACATGATTTTAACTGACAAAAGAATTTTAGAAGAAATAGAAAAAGGAACTATAAAAATCACTCCATATAATCGTGCAGATTTAGGTAGCAACAGCTATGATGTACATTTAGGCAGCACACTGGCTAAATATGTTGATGCAGAATTAGACGCAAAAAAGCACAATAAAATTGAAGCTTTTGAAATACCCGATGAAGGCTTTGTTTTATTGCCAAATGAATTCTACCTTGGCGTTACTTTAGAATATACAGAAACACATGCACATGTTCCTTTTTTAGAAGGCAAGTCTTCTACAGGTCGCTTGGGCATTGATATACATGCAACTGCTGGTAAAGGAGATGTTGGGTTTTGTGGTAACTGGACTTTAGAAATTTCAGTTAAACAGCCAGTTCGTATTTACAAAGGAATGCCTATTGGACAACTAATTTATTTTCCTGTTGATGGTGAAATTGAAGTAAAATACAATCAAAAGCAAAACGCCAAATACAGTGGGCAACCCAATAAGCCAATAGAAAGTATGATGTGGAAGAATAAGTTTTAGCAACTCTCACAGATAGCACAGATAACACAGAATTTAGTCGTTAAAATAATCTTTAAACACTTAACTATTTATAACAAAAAAATGATAAAATTATGTTCAACAAATCCGATGATTTTCTTATTCTTATAGCAATAGTTGCAATCCTTATTTTTTTAATTCCATTTGTTTTTTATTTAATTACGCTACAGAATACATTAAAAACAATTTCGCCCGAAAACAGAAAAATGGCACCAGCCAATGTGTGGTTATTGTTTATTCCTTTTTTTAATTGGATATACCATTTTATTGTTGTCAACAACATTGCTGATTCTATACGTGCCGAAGCCCTTGTAAAAAATGTTCCTTTGTCTGAAAGCAGACCTGGTGCAGGCATTGGCATTACAATGTGTGCATTGCAATTGTGTAGTATTATTCCATTTTTTGGTTCTCTGGCAAGTCTTGGTTTTTTAGTATGCTGGATAATATATTGGGTAAAAATAAATAATTATAAAAATCAACTTAAGCAAGCTGTTACTTTCGATTTTGAAAGGCAGGATTTATTGTAATATTACATTTATACAACTCAATAAAGAGTAGTTATTAATACATTTAACATAGCTAATTATTTAAAAATATTTTATGGCAAAAACAAAAAAGAAAGAAGTTAAAGCAGTTAAAACAAAATCTATTTTAAACGATGCTTCCTGGAATTTTTTAAAAACATATATTAATACACCATCGCCTGTGGGCTTTGAAAGTGGTGGGCAAAAAGTTTGGCTTGAATATGTAAAGCAATATACAGACTCAAGCTTTGTTGATCCTTATGGCACTGCAGTTGGCATTGTAAATCCTACAGCAGATTTTAAAGTTGTGATAGAAGCACATGCAGATGAGATAAGTTGGTTTGTAAATTACATTACCGATAGTGGCTTGATTTATTTAAAAAGAAATGGAGGTGTAGATCATCAGATTGCACCAGCAATGCGTGTAAATATTCACGGAAAAAAAGGAATCGTAAAAGCAGTTTTTGGCTGGCCTGCAATACACACAAGACTTGGAAACCCTGATAGTAAAGAACCACAGCCCAAAACAGATAATTTATTTTTAGATTGTGGAGCAAGAAATAAAAAAGAGGTTGAGGATTTGGGTATTCATATTGGTAGTGTTGTAACTTATGCTGATGGCTACGATGAGTTGGCTTATGGCAATTTAATTGGTCGTGCATTTGACAACAGGATTGGCGGATTTATGATTGCTGAAGTGGCTCGTTTGTTAAAGGAAAATAACAAAAAATTGCCTTATGGTTTATATGTTGTTAATGCTGTGCAGGAAGAGATTGGCTTGCGTGGTGCAGAAATGATTGCACGTAGAATTAAACCAAATGTTGCTATTGTAACAGACGTAACACACGACACACAAACGCCAATGATTAATAAAATAATTGAAGGTGATGTGGCTTGTGGCAAAGGTCCAAGTCCTTGCTATGGACCAGCTGTACATAATAAATTATTAGCATTTGTACAAGACGTTGCAGAGAAAAAGAAAATCAATTTGCAGATGAGAACAGTAAGTAGAAGCACAGGAACTGACACTGATAGTTTTGCTTACAGTAATGATGGTTGCCCAAGTGTTTTAATATCTATTCCTTTGCGTTACATGCACACCACAGTTGAGATGTTGCATAAAGATGATATTGAAAGCACCATTAAATTGATGTATGAAACTTTGCTGGCATTAACACCAAAAACAAATCTTAATTACCTTTAGTTAAAAGTTAAAAGCTAACAGTTAAAAGTAAAGCGAAAAATTATAATTATGAGCAAATCAATTTTAAGAGATAAAAGTTATTTGTTTGCTATTAGAATTGTTAAACTGTCTCAATTTTTACAATCAGAAAAGAAAGAATATATTTTATCAAAACAAATTATTAGAAGTGGTACAGCAATAGGTGCATTAATAAAAGAAGCTGAGTTTGGACAAAGTAAACCTGATTTTATAAACAAACTTTATGTTGCTTTAAAAGAGGCAAATGAAACAGAATATTGGATTATGTTATTAAAAGATACTGACTATTTAAATCAAAATGAATTTGAAAGTATAGTTGAAGAATGCAGAGAATTAATAAAAATGCTTGTATCGTCAATAAAAACACTAAAACAATTAACAACTAAAAATGAAAAGTTAAAAGTATAAATCATATAATACTTTTAACTTTTAGTTTTTAACTTTTAACTAACAAATATGAACAGACCCATAAGAGTATTAGTTGCAAAAGTTGGGCTTGATGGTCATGACAGAGGTGCAAAGGTTATTGCAACTGCACTGCGTGATGCAGGTATGGAAGTTATTTATACTGGCTTACGACAAACGCCTGAAATGGTTGTAAATGCTGCACTACAAGAAGATGTGGATGCAATAGGTGTAAGCATTTTAAGTGGTGCACACAATACAGTTTTTCCTAAAATAATTAAGCTGATGAAGGAAAAGGAAATGAACGATGTATTGCTTACTGGTGGTGGAATTATACCAGAAGATGATATGAAAACTTTGAATGAACTAGGTGTAGGAAAGCTTTTTGCACCAGGCACATCTACCAATGATATAGCAGATTATATTAAGAATTGGGTGAAAGAGAATAGGGCGTTTTGATTTACGATGTATAATGATTTAACTACAGAGGACTCAAAGTACACAGAGAGACACAGAGAATTGTTGAACCTTTGTGAACTCTGTGTTGTTTTCTCTCTGTGTACTTTGTGGTAAAAAATTCTTATCATTAATATTAACCACATATCAATAACACAAACTTCTTCAATACTTAATCATATTTTTACCAAATGGAAATAACCATTCAAACCATAGATAAGTTAGCAAATCTTTCACAGCTACAGTTTAATGATGAGGAAAAGCTTGCATTAAAATCAGATTTGGAAAAAATGATTGGCTTTATCAACCAGCTTGAAAAGGTTGATACTACTGGCGTTGAACCTTTGCAACATATTAGTGATGCTGTAAATGTGTTGCGTGAAGATGAGTTGAAAGGAAGTATTACAAGGGAAGAAGCATTGCTGAATGCACCAAGTAAAGATAACCAGTTTTTTAAAGTGCCAAAAGTGATAAAAAAATAGTCTTTAGAAATTGGTCTTTAGTCTTTGGTGAATAATTACTTAAAGCTAAAGACAAATACCTAAAGACCAAAGACTACATTAAAATGAATACCATCATCAACATACAAAACCTTGTTAAAACCTATTTTATGGGTAAGCAAAGCGTGCAGGTTTTAAAAGGCTTGAATTTAGATATCATGAAGAATGATTATGTTGCATTGATGGGGCCAAGTGGTAGTGGCAAAAGTACTTTAATGAATATTTTGGGTTGCCTTGACAGCCCAACTGGAGGCAAGTATATTTTAAACGGTAAGGATGTAAGCAAAATGCCAGACAATGATTTGGCTGAAGTAAGGAATAAAGAAATTGGATTTGTGTTTCAGCAGTTTAATTTATTGCCACGTTTAAGTGCTATTGATAATGTTGCCTTGCCATTAATTTATGCTGGCATTGGCAAAAAAGAAAGAACAGAACGTGCAAAAGAAAGCCTTGCAAAAGTTGATTTGGCAGACAGAGGACATCATAAAAGTAATGAATTAAGTGGTGGGCAAATACAACGTGTTGCTATTGCACGTGCATTGGTTAACAATCCTTCAATCCTTTTGGCAGATGAGCCTACAGGAAATTTAGATAGTAAAACTTCTGTTGAGGTAATGAAAATTTTTGGCAAAATACAAGAAGCTGGCAATACTGTAATTCTTGTAACGCACGAAGAAGACATTGCCAATTTTGCTAAAAGAATTGTAAGGCTTAAAGATGGAGTGATTGAAAGTGATATAAGAAAATAACACACCCCCATCCTACTAGTATTTCATCTTCTTAATTGCTGGTACTTTAAACCAAGTAAATGCAGCTACTGCAATTGTAACACATCCACCAAAAACTACAGAAGCCACGTTGCCCATATATCTTGCAGCTACGCCACTTTCAAATTGACCAAGTTCGTTACTACTATTAATAAACATACTACTTACGCTCATTACTCTTCCACGCATTTCGTTTGGTGTTTTTAATTGTACAATTGTACCACGCACTACAACACTTACTCCATCTAAAATACCACTAAATAGCAGTGCTATAAACGATAACCAAAATACTTTTGAAACTGCAAATACAATCATACATAAACCAAAACCTGCTATAGCAAACAATAATTTTTTTCCTTGCTGATTCTTTAATGGATACCTCATTATTGTTAAAATACAAATTATAGCACCTAAATCTGTAGCTGCATTTAACCATCCAAAACCAATTGCACCTACGTGCAAAATATCTTTACTAAATACAGGAATCATAGCAACTGCACCACCAAAAAGCACTGCAAATAAATCAAGCGTTAAAGCACCTAAAACCTCTTTGGTTTTGTAAACAAATTTTAATCCTTCTGTAATATTTTGCCAGGCACCTGCATTAATTTTTTTTACTATTGGTGGGTGTTGTTTCAACAGATAAAACCAATACAACCCAGCAAATACAAGTGTTACAATTACAATCAATGCACCATGAATGCCAATGCCAGCAATTAAAAAACCAACAACAGCGTGTCCAATTACACTTGCTGTTAACCACGTACTTTGGTTCCAACTAATGCCATTTTGTAAACTTTCTTTAGGTACAATATTGGCTACCAAAGTGCCAAATGTTGGTCCAGTGTAAGCCCTAAAAATTCCAGTGAAAAAGATGACTATATAAATAGTAGATACAATAATTTTTTTTGGGACATTATCTAAAGCAAAATTGCTAGATAAAAAACATAAACTGATAACTGCAAGAATATACAATGAAACGCCAGTCATCAATAATTTTCTCTTCTCTGAAATATCAATTTTATAGCCAGCCCTTAATGACAAACCAACACTGGGAATAACTTCTGCTAAACCCACCAACCCTATGGCTAAAGGATTATTGGTTAACTCATACATCCAATAACCAGTCAATGCACCTAACATTCTCAGTGCCATAATAAACAAAAATCTGCCAAACATTAAATAGCGAAATTCTGGTATTCGCATTGCTTCAAAAGCATCAGTATTTGAACGTTGCAATTTCATTTGTAGTAATACAAACTTAGTAGCGAATGTTTATAACAATTTTATTGGTTAATAACTTTATGAAATAAAACCAACTTAATTTGTAATAAGTATTTCAACAAATTTATTTTAATATATTTTTTGCTCACAGATAACACAGATATTTTCAGTGTTATTTGTGTTATCTGTGAGAGCTAATAAAGTAATTCTGTTGAATTGCATAGCAAAACAAAATGAATCAAAACAAAAAAGTATTACAATTTGTATTAACGTCAACATTGTGTTTGTTGGGCTTTGCTTTGTTTATTCATTTCAACAATGTTCAGAACGAGCAATTGCAAAATGTAAACATTCTTTCGAGTGTTTTAAAACAAGATTCTACAAAAAAACAAACTGCTACAACTGTTGATACTGCTGGATTTGGGCTTGATACTTCGAAGATTGTAGTTGCTGCAAATGATAGTATTCAAAAACAATTTCAGCATTTTAATGTAGCCAACAGATTAACAAATTTTAGTGTAGATACCAATAAAATAGTATTGGATAATTTTATAAAAAAGTTAATTGCACTTCGCAAAAATAAAAAAGGCAAAATACGCGTTGCTTACTTTGGCGACAGTATGGTTGAAGGAGATTTAATCTCTCAAACCTTGCGAAAATATTTGCAACAAAACTATGGTGGCAATGGTGTAGGCTTTGTGCCAATAACCAGTGCTGTTGCAGGTTTTAGGCAAACTGTTAAGCACACATTTACTGCAAATTGGAGAGAAAGTAATTTTAAAAATAAATTTTCAGCAGCACCATTATATTTAAGTGGCAAAACATTTTTTGCAGCAGGTTATAATAAAGTTGATATGATGGATAATACGTTTTCGTCAACTATAAACTTAAATAAATATTTATTGTGTGGCTATAAAAACAATACTGCTCAAGTAGCTGTAAATAGTGTTTATAAAAGTCTAAAGCCTGTTAATGCATTCAATAAAGTTTTAGTTGATAGCAGCAACAGCAAGGCAATTAAATTTGAAATAAGCGATGCAACATTGCCATTGTATGGAATAAGTTTTGAAACCACAGATGGAGTTATTGTTGATAACTTTTCTTTCAGGGGGTTAGGTGGCTTTGAGTTTGCCAGTATTGATGCCAATTTTTTAAATCAAATTGCAGCAACACAACCTTACGATTTAATTATTATGCAGTATGGTGTTAACTTATTAAATCATCCTAATAACAATAGTTTTGGATGGTATTATAAAGCTATGCTGGGTTGTATTGCTAAGTTAAAATCTTGTTTTAAGGAAACTGATTTTTTGCTGATAAGCAGTGCTGACAAAGGCTTTAAGTATAGCAATGGTACACACACAGCTATTGGCATGGATAGCTTAATCAGCACACAGGAACGCATTGCATTTGATAGCAAGATTGCTTTTTTTAATACTTATAGCAGCATGGGTGGTTACAATAGTATTATGAATTGGGCAAATGGAAACCCTCAATTAGCAGCTAAGGATTTTACACACTTAAACGCAAAAGGTGCTGAGGTTTTAGGCACTGGAATATATAATGCAATAAGCTATGAAGTTAGCAAGTCAGAAAAGTCAGTGAGTCATTAAAGTCATTAGTCATTCTTAAAATCTTTGTTGCTTTGTAACCTTAGTTGCTTTGCGTAAAAAATAAAACTTACTTTATGAAAAAAATTATCTTCTTTCTTCTACTCGTTCCTATCATTTCTTTCTCACAAAAAAAACCTTTAGACCATAGTGTTTATGATAGCTGGCAAAGCATTGGCGAAAAATTAATTAGTGCCAATGGAAAGTTTGTTGCCTACACTATTAATGTGCAGGAAGGTGATGCAAACCTTGTGATACAAAGCACTAAAGGAGATAAGCTACTTGAAGTGCTACGTGGCTACAATATAACTATTAGCGATGATGACAAGTTTATTGTGTTTAAAATTAAACCTACATACAAGCAAACACGCGATGCAAAAATTGCAAAGAAGAAACCTGATGATATGCCTAAAGATAGTTTAGGCATTTATGATGTAGAGCAAAATAAGTTAGAAAAAATTGCAAGGGTAAAAAGCTACAAAATGCCTGAAAAAGCTGGTGGCTGGCTGGCATATTTAATGGAAAAACCATTACCTGAAACTAAGGATAATAAAGAACCTGACAGTGCTACAACAAAAAAGAATTTAGATAAACGTATTGAAAGATTGCAAAAAGAATTAGATAGTTTGCAACTAAAAAATACTGAACTTTTAAACAATGGTTTTGCTGCCATTGCACCTAAAAAAGATACAACTGCAAAACCTAAAAAAGAAGAAGATATTGAAGAAGGAACAGAATTGGTGTTAAGAAATTTGACTGATGGAAATGAGCAAAAAATAAAGCTGGTGCAGGAGTATTATTTTAGTAAATATGGGAATTCTTTTATTGTTGAAACTACTAAGAAAAATGGTAATTCTAAAATATTCTCTACCGCAATTATGTATCATTTACAAACCCAACAAATCGATACAATCTTATATAAGTTTACCGATGCCAGACAATTTGTATTTAATGAAGAAGGAAATAAAATGGCATTTGTAGCCAGCTACGATACCACAAAAAATGAACAAAAAGGGTTTCAACTTTTAATTTGTGTAAAAGGTGATAAATGGCATTATTACACCACCCGAAACTGGGGTTGGCAAGTAAATGCACCAGCACAAAAGGAATTAAAATATACCCCTGAAAATTGGAGAATAAATGAAAACGCAAACTTGTTTTTTAGTAAATCTGGTAATAAATTATTCTTTGGCACATCGCCAAAACTTCCAATAAAAGACACAATACTACCAGAGTTTGAAAGAGTAAATGTTGATGTATGGAATTATAATGATGATGATTTAATGACTGCTCAATTAAAAAATGTAGATGCTGAAACAAAGAAAAGTTATTTGGCAGTTTTAGAATTTAACCAAGAAAATATTGCTCAACTTGGTACACCAAAATTTGAGCCTATAAGAATTACACAAGAAGGCGATGGAAAATATTTTTATGCAGTAAGCGATAGTGGCAAGCGTGTAGAGCAGCAATGGCAAGGCTTTACCAAGAAAGATATATTTGTTATTAATAGTAACGATGGCAGCAACAAGCAAATAATGACCAACGTTCGTGCAAACATTTACCCATCTTATACTGGTAAATATTTATTGGTGTATGATGAAGATAAAAAGCAATATAGTTGCTACAATGCTGATAGCAACAAAACAAAACCTGTTGCAAGAGATATTGCTTACCCCTTGTATGATGAAGAAAACGATGTGCCTGATGCACCCAATGCTTATGGCATTGTAAAGTGGATGGAAAATGATAAATATGTTTTAGTTTATGACAGATATGATATTTGGAAAGTTGACCCAACAGGAAAAGAAAAATCTGTTTGTATAACCAATGGCAGGAAAGATAAAATTCAATATAGGTACGTAACAGTTGATAATGATGAGAAGTTTATTAAGAATGGGCAACAGAGAATTTATAAATGTTTTAACGAAATAACTAAAATTAATTATTATGAATTTAAAGCAAGTGATAGTTTAGTAAAAGCAACTACTAAGTATAGAAAATACGATGAAAGGATAAGTACAATAAAATTATTTGATACGATTAAAAGTATTTATAAAATACCTTTTTTTATTGACAATTCTTTTGCCAATCAATCAACACTAATTAAAGCTAGAAAATCGGAAGAAGTGGTCTTAACAAGTGAAGATTTTGATAAGAGCCAAAACTTATTTACAACAGCACAAAGTGATACAAATTCTTGTTACACAGATGACAATTTTGAAATTATTACCAATGCTAAAATAACTTTCAAATCACCTCTCACCAACCTCAACCCACAACAATCAAACTATCTCTGGGGCTCAGCAGAATTATTCAAATGGAAAGCCTATACAGGCAAGCTTACAGAAGGTGTTTTATACAAACCAGAAAACTTTGATAGTACCAAAAAATATCCAATGATTGTTTATTTCTATGAACGTAATAATCAAACATTGCATCAATATCAGGCACCTGCACCCACCCCATCACGTTTAAATATTCCATACTTTGTAAGCAACGGCTATGTGGTATTTGTACCAGACATTTGGTACACTACTGGCAAGCCTGGCAAAAGTGCTTACGATTATATTGTAAGTGGCACAAGGGCTTTAATTAAAAAAGGATTTATAGACAGCACACGCATTGGCTTGCAAGGTCAAAGTTGGGGTGGTTATCAAACTGCTTATCTTATTACACAAACCAATTTATACAAGGCTGCTTGGGCAGGTGCACCTGTGGGCAATATGTTTAGTGCTTATGGTGGCATACGTTGGGAAAGTGGCTTAAACAGGCAGTTTCAATACGAGCATCAGCAAAGCAGGATTGGTGCAACCATTTGGGAAAAGCCAGATTTATACATAGAAAACTCACCCATTTTTCATTTACCAAAAGTTAAAACACCTTTGGTAATTATGGCAAATGATGCAGATGGTGCTGTGCCTTGGTATCAGGGAATTGAATTGTTTACAGCATTGCGTAGGTTAAACAAACCTGTGTGGATGTTGAATTATAATGGCGAAGCACACAACTTAATGGAAAGAAAAAATCGTAAGGACATTCAAATAAAAGAACAGCAATATTTTGATTGGTTATTGAAAAATGCACCTGCACCAAAATGGATTACTGAAGGCGTACCTGCTGTAATGAAAGGAAGAAAGAATAATGTTGAATGATAAATGTTAAATGTTGAATGAATTATATTTTTTGGTTTTGAATTTTAACTTTTGATTTAGTAAATGATAACTATAAGAAAAGCTGTTGAGGAAGATTGTACAGCAATTTTAGAACTGGTAAAAGAACTTGCTATTTATGAAAAAGCACCCAATGAAGTTACTGTTTCATTAGAGCATTTTACAGAAAGTGGATTTGGTGCAAACCCAGTGTGGTGGGCTTTTGTAGCTTGTAATGATGATGTGGTTGTTGGCTTTGCTTTGTACTATATTCGTTTCAGCACATGGAAAGGACAAAGAATGTATTTAGAGGATTTATTAGTAACAGAACAACATAGAGGCAAAAGCATTGGTAAGCTTTTATTTGATGCATTAATTGAAGAAGCAAAACACAAAAATTATAATGCCATTTGCTGGCAGGTGCTTGATTGGAACGAGCCTGCAATTAACTTCTATAAAAAATATAATACAACCTTTGATGGTGAATGGCTGAATGGACAGTTGTTAGTGATTAATGATTAAATAATAAACTATATTTCAGACAATACAACATAGTGTTCACAAGAGTTTCAGCGATTCTGTCTGTGTTTCTTTGTGGAAAAACTTTGTGTTCTCTGTGGTTTAAAAAACTTCACTGAAAATCTATTTAACAAAATTTTAAGAAACTGCTTTTTTATTTGGCATTGATATTGGATTATGTATATCAAGAGTTTAAAAAAGAAATAACTCAGATTACCTAACCAATAAATTATGTTTTATGAAAAAGTTTTTACAAGTAACAGTTTTAACAGTATTAATTTTTACAACAATCAACGCCAGTGCAAAAAGTAAATTAACCGTTAGCACAACAATGCCTACTGCAATAAAGGTGGTTATTGATGGACAAAAATTTTATAGCCAGGATAATTACCTTTCTATAAGAAACCTGCAACCAGGCTATCACAACATTGCAATTTACTACATTAAAAACGGCAGAGATTTTAATAACTTTTACAGCAATGGAAATAACAGCTATTGGAAAAAAGCTGCAAGCCGCCAGGTTGTAGTAAGAAACAATTATCAGTACGATATTACTATCAATCGTTTTGGCAGACCTTTCTATGACCAGGATTATTATTACAACAATAGTAACAATAACAGTAATTGGAGAACAGAAGGAGATGATGATGAAGACGATGATGATGATATGAATTCAAACAGCAATTTTGATTTCAACAGTGGCTACAACGAGGATTATAATGACTTGGATTTTTTTAGAAAGAAACCTAACACAGTTGTTGATGACAATAAAAACAACAATAACGATAACAGGAATAATGATAATAAAAACAACAACTACAATTACAACAATGGCAATAGTTACAAGCCAATGAGCAACGAAATGTTTGCACAGGTAAAACAAACATTGCAACAAACAAGTTTTGAAAGCAGCAAGCTAAGTATTGCAAAGCAAGTGTTAGATAACAATACCATTTCTATAAGCCAGGTAAAAGAAATGATGGGTATTTTAACAATGGAAACTGATAAGCTTGATTTTGCAAAATATGCTTACGATAAAACAAGAGACAAGAATAATTATTTTACAGTAGCTAATAGCTTAAGTATGCAGTCAGATAAAGATGAATTATTGAAATATATTAGGAACAAGAAGTAAAGTTTAGCCACAGCAATCAACAAAGAGCAGCTCGTAATTGAGCTGCTCTTTTCTTTATATGTTTTATGTTTGTAAAAAAGTAATGCACATAAATATAGAGTTTAAAGCCAAGACAAATAAGCTTGAGGCATTGGAACAAAAATTACAACATCTCAACCCAAAATTTATTGGTACAGATCATCAAGTTGATACTTATTTTAATACTAATGTTGGAAGATTAAAGTTAAGGGAAGGCAATATTGAAAATGCCCTGATACATTATGTAAGAGAAAACACTGCCCATGCCAAGCAAAGCAATATATTGCTGTATCAGCACAAACCAGATATAGTTTTAAAACAAATTTTATCAGTTGTAAATGGAGTAAAAGTTATAGTTGATAAAACCAGGAAAATTTATTTTATAGGCAATGTAAAGTTTCATTTTGATAGAGTGCAGCAGCTAGGCACTTTTATAGAAGTGGAGGCTATTGACAATGATGGAAGTATTGGCATTGAAAAACTAAAGGAGCAGTGTAATTTTTACATCAATTTTTTTGAGCTGCAGCAAGATGACTTTGTAGAATTAAGCTACAGCGATTTATTGTTGAACAATTTAGAAGCCGTATAAATAACTTATGTTAATTTCTTTTTTAATACATCAAAGCAAAATCTCCTAAAATTGCTTTTTATTTTAAATTCTAATCATGATAAAATTACAAGTTATTGGCAACTTAGGCAAAGACGCTATAGTAAACACGGTTAATGGAAGAAACGTTATTAATTTTACTGTTGCCCACACCGAGCGTTATAAAGATGCTCAGGGTGTTCAAAAAGATAGAGTAATTTGGGTAGATTGTGCATACTGGACAGATAAAACTGCTATTGCACCTTATTTAAAAAAAGGAACACAGGTTTTTGTAGAGGGCAATCCAGATGTAAGAAGTTATACCACACAAGATGGTAGAAATGGTGCTACGTTAACCTTGCGTATAGCAAGTGTACAATTGCTTGGCACTAAAAATTCAGATGGAACCTCAGGCACAAATTACCAGCAAGCAGCACCATCGCAACAACCTGCATATAATCCTCCTCCTGCAAGTTCTCAACCTGTAAGCCAGCCTGCAGATTTAATTGAACCTTTAGATGATTTACCATTTTAATATTTATTTGGCATAGTTTTTCGTTCTGTAATGTGGTTTTAAATAACGCAATTTTATGAAAAAAATATTATTACTATTAGGTTTAGGTTTTATACTTTGTTCTGCCACAGTTTTAGGAGATCCAGATGAAATTATGGATGCACTTAAATCTGGCGATGCAAGTCAGGTTTCTCAATACTTTGATAACTTTATTGACATTACCTTACCTGGCAAAGAAGAGATGACCAATATGGGTAAAAACCAGGCAAGCATTGCATTAAAATCTTATTATTCAGAATCTGGTATAAAAACGTTTCAGTTTACATCTAAAAGAGAAGCTGGTGGTATAATGTATATTACTGGTAAATTGCAGGGAAAGTCTAAAAACGATAACATCACCATTATTCTAAAAAAGTCCAATTCAAAATATTTTATTACTTCCATCAGGATTGGTTAAGTAGTAACTATTTTTAAAAATAAAAAAAAGCTTTGGTTCTCAATCCAAAGCTTTTTTGTTAATGGCAAGCTTAATAATTATTTTAACTAGTGTTTTAAGCAATTTCCTACATTTGTACGCTAATTATTATCTATGAGGAAAATAACGATTTTATCGTGTTTACTGTTCACAGCAAGCATGGGTTTTGCACAAAAACAACCAACCCCTAAAAAAGACAAAACAAAAACCGACTCTACCGCAACTGCACTTATTGATGAAGCTAAAGAAAGTTCATCAGTAAATTTTTCAACAATAACTGTAGATGATAATGATTTAACAGATGGAGGAAGCCAGAATGTATCATCAATATTAACTGCAGGAAGAGATCCTTTTAACAGTGCTGCTGCCTATAATTTTGGAGTATTGCGTTTCAGGATTCGTGGTTATGAGTCTGATTTATTTGGAACTTACATTAATGGAGTTTCAATGGATAATCTTGACAATGGCTTTACACCTTTTGGTTTATGGGGTGGCTTAAATGATGTAACACGTAACAAGGATTTATCAATTGGCTTACGCCCAAATACATTTGCCTATGGCGATATTGGTAATACAACCAATATGGATATAAGGGCTATAAAACAACGTAAGCAAACAGAAATTGGCTATGCTTACAGCAACAGAAATTACACACATAAAGTAGATGTGACATATAGCAGTGGCATTAATAAAAAGGGCTGGGCTTACAGCTTTAGTGCAGCACGCAGGTATGCCAACGAAGCCTATTTTCCTGGAACATTTTACGATGGCTGGAGCTTTTATGCTGCAGTTGATAAAAAAATAGACCAAAACCACATGTTGTCTCTTGTAGTGTTTGGTGCACCTACTAAAGTGGGTCGTCAGGGTACTGCAACAAAAGAAGCTTTTGATTTGGTTGGAACAGATTATAACCCAAACTGGGGTTGGCAAAATGGTAAAAAAAGAAATGCAGCTGTTACAAGAACCAATCAGCCTGTTGTTATTTTAACACACGACTGGAGAATTGATAACAGTACAAATGTTATTACAGGTATAAGCTTTTCTAAAGGCGACAGAGGTTCAAGTGCTTTGGATTGGTATAAAGGAGATAATCCAAATCCTTTATACTACAGGTATTTACCAAGCTACTGGGGCGATCCAATTATTAAAGCTCAGGTAACTAAAGCATGGCAAACAGATGATAATGCACACCAGATTAATTGGACAAAACTATATGATGGCAATAAGTCGCATATGGATACTTTTAATGGTGTTATTGGTCATAGAGCAAGTTATTTATTAGGCGAATATGTAACCAATGCAACTCGTTTTAATATCAACTCTGTATTAAATACAAGAATTGGCGACCATACAGAATTTACAATGGGTGGTTCTTTTCAATACCAAAAAAACAATAACTACAAAAAGGTTGTAGATTTATTGGGTGCCGATTATTTTGTTGACATTAATCAGTTTGCTGAAAGGTTTAACCCATCAAGTACAACTGTGGGACAAGCTAATTTAAACACACCTAACAGGTTGGTAAAAGCCGGAGATAATTATAGTTATAATTATGATATTGTAATTACTAAAGGTACTGCATGGGCACAAGTGCTTATGAAATATGATAGGGTTGATTACTATGCTGCATTGGAATTATCTGGAACATCTTTTTACAGAAAAGGTAATTTCTTAAATGGGTTATTTCCATATAACTCTTACGGCAAGTCTGTTAAACAAGAGTTTTTGAATTATGCTTTAAAATCTGGTTTTACATTTAAACTTGATGGTAGAAATTACTTTTTTGGAAACCTAAGCTCATTAACAAAAGCTCCATTTTTTGATAATGTTTATTTGTCTCCTCGTGTTCGCAATACAACACAATCAAAAGTTACTAGCGAAAATATTAACACCCTTGAAGCTGGTTACACATTAAATGCACCTAAACTTAAAGTAAGGTTAACAGGATACTATACTGAATTTAAAAACCAAATGAATGTATTGACATTTTTCCATGATACATATTTGAATTTAGTAAACTATGGCATTACCAACATTAACAAAACACATAGTGGTGGTGAGTTAGGCATTGAAGCTAAAGTGATGCCTAATGTTACAGTTAATGCAGCTGCAGCAGTTGGCAGATATTATTATACAACAAATCAAAATTCAGTTACTACTATAGACAATGATGCAAGCATTGTGAGTGAAGATTTGGTTTATGCAAAAGGCTATTATGTTGGTGGCACACCACAACAGGCATATAGCTTTGGTGCAACTTATCGTTCTCCTAAATTCTGGAGTGTAAGTTTAACCTATAATTATTTTGATGAAATTTATGCAGAAATCAACCCAATACGCAGAACTGAGAAAGCTGTACAAGGCTATGCATTAAATGACCCAATGAGAAAAATCATTTTAGACCAAACAAGGTTGCAATCTCAATCTACACTTGACTTATATGCAAGCTACTCATATAAATTGCCTAAACATTTAAGCATCGGAAAAAATAATAATTTCTTAGCTTTCAGCTTTAGTGCTAGCAACCTATTAAACAATAAAAACATCATACCTTTCTTGTTTGAGCAATTGAGGTTTGATGCAACCGAACTTGACAAATTTCCAAACAGGTATAATTACAACTATGGTGTAAATTATTCTGCAAGCATTGCATGGCGTTTTTAATCAACAATAAATAAAAAAATAAAATTAAAATATAAAAATAAAGTTTATGAATACTAAGCATTTCTTTCGTTTAACCCTACTTGCAACATTGTTTGTTGGTACCTTTAGCTCTTGTAAAAAGGTATATGAAGCTCCGCCAGTTAGTGGAGACCCTACTAACATGATTGTTACTACCAGCATTAAAGATTTAAAGGCTATGCACACAGTATCTGGTGCATTTGACAACATTACTTCTGACATTATAATTGCAGGAACAGTAATTGCAAACGATAAAAGTGGTAACTTTTATAAAGAGCTGTATATAAGAGACAATACAGGTGCTATTGCTGTAGAGCTTGCCAGCAATGGATTGTATGCCAACTACCCTGTAGGCAGAAAGTTGTATATTAAATGTAAAGGTTTATGTTTAAGCGATTACCATAATATGATTCAATTAGGTATTAAATCTATTTCTAATGGATTAGTTACTTTAGAAGGTATTCCTGCACCATTGATTTCAAATTATGTTACTGGTGGGTCTTTAGGCAATGACGCATCTCCTAAAGTTGTTGTTGCTGCTGACTTGGCTTTATCTACACCTGTAATGCAAAATGCATATTTGGGCGACCTTGTGCAAATGAAGGATTATGAGTTTATGATTGGTGATACAAAAAGAAGCTATGCAGATACTACATACTGGCACAGCACCACAAAAAGTATGGTAAATATTAAAAACTGTGCTGGCGATGGTCCATTTATTATTTTAACCAGCGGTTATTCAGATTTTGCAAGTAAGGCACCACAAGCAGGCAATGGTACTATTACAGCAATTTTTACTGTATATAATTCCACTCCACAATTTGTAATTAGAGACACAACTGATGTGAAATTTAACAGTCCAAGATGCTTTTTGTTTGAAGAAGATTTTGGAGCTTATACTACAACAACAAATTGCTGGGCACAAACAGGTTGGCAAAACATAAAAGAAAGTGGCGATGTATGCTATACCATGGCATCTTTTGGTGGAAGCCTTTTCCCTAAAGTTTCAGCATTTACATCAACAGCATTACCTACAACAAATATTAAAAGTTGGTTGATATCTCCAGCTATTGACATTCCAACTGGCATTACACCTAAGTTTACTTATACCTGTGCACACAGATACACAATTGGTACACTTACAGCATTAGTTTCTACAGATTATGATGGTACAAGCCAAACACCTTCTACCGCTACATGGACGCCTTTAAATACTATACAGGCAAATTCAGCAACATTTACACCATTTATTCCTTATGGTCCATTTGATTTATCACCATACCTTGGCAAAAAGATTTATATTGCCTATAGATATGATGCACCAGCAGGAACCAATAAAAACAATGTGGCTACCTTTGAACCTGATGATATGAGAATTTCAAGTAAATAAGACTATAAATAAATATTATTAAAAAAGCCTTTGCAGTTTTGCAAAGGCTTTTTTAGTGGGTCAAATTTGTTAAATAATTCCTAAAAATATGGTTATCATTTGTTTGTATCGAGGTTATTATTTAAGTTGCGTCTGTGCCTTAAATCAACCAACACTATACTGCTATAAACACTATAGCAAATGCAGTATAGCATTATCATACCAAATGTAATTTGTACCAATGGCTGGTACAACCCTACGCATAAAAATGCAAGATTACAAAATCATTGGAAGAGCACGCAAAATGATTTTGCGAGCTCTTCCGATAAAAATGCAAGATTACAAAACCTTCGGTACAGCCCAACGGATAAACGGGAGAGTTGTACAGCAAGCCGTACAGTTCTACGCAGAAAGGGGAGGGTTGTACAGGCTGGCGTACAACTGTACCAATGTTACGTACAACTGCCCCCAAGGTTCGTAGGGTTGTACGCAGCTTCGTACAACCCTACCGCAAGCACGAAGAGCTTGCAAAATCATTCTGTAAGCTTGCAAAACCATTCGCACAAGTGCTTTTTTAACGTTGCAAAAAACACTATCTCTCTTAAAAGGCTTGCTAACATTGAGTTGCATTGCCACTCGCCACCCAGCAATCATTTTTTAACGCAACAAACACCTTGCGTTTCTGTTAATACATAAATAATTCCTTTAACTACCCTTTACCTTATGGTTAAGGGTTAAAAAATAAGAAAATGAAAAAATATTTCCTGCCTCGTTCCGAGGCTGATAAGTTGATATGGCTTAAAAACTTTGCCAATAAATTAGGTACTTATGCTACCAAATACAACATTACCGTAGCCGAAGTAACAGATATGGTAAACAGTGCTGCCTTTTACGATTACTGGTTTAATTATGCCACGCAATACACAGAGTATAATAAAAAATTAACCCAGTATAAAACCGAGCTGAGGGATGGCATACCTGCCGGGGCAACAGCATCGGTAGCACCGGTGCCGCCCACATTTGCAGCAGCACCCACCAGTGTTGCACCAGGCATTATTGTAAGGGCAACCTCGCTGGCTGGTATCATTAAAAAACGCAGTGTATATACCGAAGCCGATGGTGAGGATTTGGGTATTGAAGGCACAGAAGAAAACAGCTCGGCTGCCGAAATGGAATCTATAACCAAACCTGTTATCAGTGTACGTTTGGTGCAAGGCGGCAAGCCTGAAATTGTGTGGACTAAAGGCAGGTTTGATGGTATAGATATTTATGTGGACAGGGGCAATAACCAGTTTATTTTTCTGGCAACAGACACTTATCCAAACTATACAGACAACAGCCCATTGCCAGAAACTGGTGCTGCCATCTGGAAATACAAAGCCATTTACCGATATGGGGATGATGTAACGGGACAATACAGTGATGTAGTTAGTATGGCTGTGGGTGGTTAGTTTTTGATAGTAGGTTTATAAAGTTGCCAATCTCTTTAAGGTTGGCAACTTTATATTAGACAGGGTAAACGTTGCATTCTTAAAGTTACCCTGATCCATTTCCTTAAGTTTTCAATTTAGCATTCTGTTAATCAATCAAACTAAAAAAAGTTTTATTGCTAATAAATGACTCCTACTTTTGAGTTGCCTGTTTATGTTATTTGACATACAAAAACCTAAAAGCTATGAAAGAAATTGAAACATGGCTCACATACTTTACAATACGCTTTCAATTTTTCTGCAAAATGAAAGTTTTGTTAAGCGAACATCCTCCTTAACATAAATTACCTCTATTCAATACTCAAAAAAATTATAACATTTTAAAAATATATACATGAAAATCAAATTTATCATTCCATTATTTTGTTTGTTTTTTGTAACAAACATTGCGAAGACACAATGCCTAGCAGGTAGTATTCCTCCAACATTACTTTCGTATTCATTACATTCAACTTGTCCAGAATCAACTGTTAATTTGAATAATATTATAGACCCAGCAATAATTCCATCTAACTGTAATTTAATTTGGTTTAAAAATGAAAAGCATACAGGTGAGCAGGTAGCAGATATTGAATACGTTAGTACTGGTTTTTATTATGCTTTTTACTACGATTACACTAATGATTGCTACAGTCCTGCTTCTAATCCGGTATACGTTGAAACTATTTCTTGTGATGATTGTACTCAAAAATTCTTAAAGGCTAATCCAATGGTAATTGGAGGTGATTTGCCAGTACCAACAGGCACTATAAGCGGTTTAGTTTTTGTTAAGGCTGACTTTAAATTTCCTACAGGAACTATTTTTTCTAATGCAGAGGTATTGGTAGAACCCAATGTTACTATTAGTCCGCTTAATGGAGGTGGTAATAGCAATGCAATAAGTAACTTGTATATTTTTGGCTCACATTTTTATACCTGTGATAACCCTTGGGAAGGAATAAAATTGTTTGGAACCTCAAACCTAACTATCGACAATATACCAAATGCAATTCCACAACAAACAATTTCCTCTTTTATAGAAGATGCAAAAGTTGCTGTTGAAATTAATTATGGTCTTGGCAAACAAACTGCAAATGGTGACCCATCAAGAATTATTATAAAAAATACAATTTTCAACAGGAATGATGTTTCAATAAAAATTCATAACCTGACCGATCCGGATGCCTGGGCTAATAATGCTAATCCTGTAGTTATTGTAAACAATTTATTTACCTGTAGAAATATCTTTTTTGATATGGGGGCAAATAAGTGGGATAATTTGAATGAAATTGCGAATACAAGTTTAGCTAAAGGCACAGGAAATATCTGGAATTCTTATGAAGCTCCCTTTTTTCAAAGTTCTAATAAAAATTCCGAATATGGACCTCGTGCCGTTTTAAAAGGAGATGATGGTTATATTAAACCATCAGCAGGTATTTTACTCGTTAACAATTCTTGCCAGCAAGCAACTGTTTGCACTACTCCACAGGCCATCACTATTGGTAGTGATGTTGGTGCATCTGATAATGCCGGAAATAATATTTTCGATAATTTAAATGTTGGAATAAGGGTAAATACCTCTAACGTAAATGTTTTTAATTCAGTTTTTCAAAAATTAAAAGGTCTAAATACTGGTATATATGCAGATGGTTATGGCGGATTGTATGGTAATCCTGAACCTAGTTCATATAACTATTTTATAAACACCCGAAATCCCAATCCCATTATAACTAAAAATGGATTTTACAGTGTACAAACCGGTATTTACCTTGCTGCAATACATAAGGCCAACATTGAAGATTGCTATTTTGCATCTGATTTAGATGCTACAAAGGCAAGTTCAAAAATTAATTATCGTGGCATTCATGTTGAGTCGTATAATTTCAATGACATTAAGATTACCAATAATGAATTGTATAATATAAAATATCCTATCGATATCAGCATTGTAAGAACCACTAGAAGATACCTTACATCCATTAATATTGGAAGACTGCAAATTATTGATAATCTTATTTCTAAGCAAATCGCTAATTATGTTTCTACAGGTGGGTATACACCACCAAACGGTTATGTACATTTAGGTATTAACGTTTACAACGTTAATGTTGCAAATAAATACCCAACAAATTTTGAGATTTACAATAACAAGCTATTCAATGTTTATAATGGCATTAATTGTTCAAGTTTAAAAAATAATGCACCTATAATCACAAATAATGAAATAAGTTTGGCTGAAGATTTTAACGTTTCACCAAAGACTGAACAGTATGGCATTAAAATAGAAGCAAGCAGGGTATCGAAAATTACAGAAAATTATATAACGGGGTTGGGTTGGTTTGCAGATGATGATGCAAACTATCAATCAATAAAACCTAATTCCGGAATATTAATAAAATCTACAATTGGAAATCAGATTTTATGTAACGATATGATGCATTGTAAAAACGGTATCAAGTTTTTTGGCAATAATAATTATTCGGGCTTTTACGAAAACAGAATGCACCCCAACAATCAAATAGGGTTTATGCTAGATAACTCTATTATTGGTTTGCAAGGCAGCAACGACCCCAACGAACCCGATGATGCTTTTCATAGCAATAATAGCTGGCTAACTGCTGCTAATGCAGGCAGTGGTTGGGATGCCGGTAATGACTCTTACACAATGTTTTGCAATAACAGCGACCCAAAACAATCAACATTTGTATTACAGGCTGGTGCAGCAAATGATCGTAACCCAATTGCAAATGGTGGGAGTTGGTCTGCATCACAAAATGCAGGCACATATTACGACAATAATTTAGGTTTAACATATTCAACAATGCCTGATGGTTCTAACATTGTGCGACAAGAATGGTGCACCGATAAGAAATTGAATTGGAGAAAGAAAATTACAAGAAGCAGTTTTATCACTAACGAAATAGCCGATGGCAGTATTGCATTGCCTAACGATCAGCCAGTGCAAAGGCTGGAAGTAATGCAGCAAGAATTGTTTGAATTAGCAGAAGATGTACCAACTCTTGCAACTAACCAACCAATTGTGCAGCAATTTTTAAGCAGCAATCAGCTAAGTGGTTTTGCATCTATACGCCTTGCCGATTATTTCAATAGCCTTGATGACTTGGCTGGAGTAAAGCAGGTGCTTGACAATTGGAATAATACCCCAACCAATCTGGAAGAAAACTATAAAGCATTTTATAATTGGCTGGTGGTTATTGATAGTGGCGGAACCATAGATACATCTGAGATTTTAGCAGTTGCAAACAAATGCCCGTTGAAAGAAGGCAATGCGGTATATGCTGCACGTAATTTATACAACTACTTAACCAACACCATTAATGATTTTGAAGAAAGCTGCGTAGGTGCTATTGCAAGCAGGGGCTCTAAAAAAAGTCAGGAATTTATAAGGCTTAAACAGCCAGCACCTGCACAAGTACAGCCTGTTATTACCTGTAGATTGTACCCCACTGTTGCCAATGATTTTGTAACCATAGAAAGTAAATCAGGTATTAAATCAATTAATATTGTAAACGGCTATGGCAAGGTAATTACTACAAATAATTATGGTGCTATTAACCATTTATCGCTAAACATTAACCATTACCCTATTGGTATATATTTAGTAAAAATAATAGATACAAAAAATGTATCTTACACACTAAAATTTGTTAAAAATTAAATTATGAACTCTGCAACTTTCATAAACAACAAAACCCAATTATTACTATTGGGTTTTGTTTTCTTTTTTTTCAATGCTGTTTTTTCACAAACCAATTTAGTTCCCAACGCAAGTTTTGAACAATATACTAATTGTCCTTATAACAGAGATTATGATGAATATAGAAATGGAAAACCAGATTTTTGGTTCAAACCTGATAACAGATATGCAACCTATTTAAATGCTTGTGCAAATGATTCAATTTATGGAGGAGTTCCTTTTCATCAATTGGCTGGTGGCAATGGTTTTCAATATGCAAGAACAGGTAATGCGTATGTTTTAATGAGGCACTTCGGATCCGTTATTCCATATTTTGAAGTTAAGTTATGGGATAGTTTAAAAGCAAAAAAAAAATACTATGGTGTATGTTATGTAAACTCGGTAAACTCAAATACTACAGCTTGTAACAGCCAAAGTATGTTTTTTAGTAAAAATGCTACTTATGTAGATACTGCCAATTATGATACTTTGCTACGCACCCCACAAGTGTATAATTATGGTGACCCAATTATTACAGACAGCCTCAATTGGGTAAAAGTAAGTGGGGTGTTTACTGCACTAGGTGGCGAGCAATACTTAACTTTAGGCAATTTTAGAAATTCTTATACGGTTACCAAACGAATAAAACTTCAAAACATTGGTTTTAATGGTGCAGGCTACTATTATGACGATATTGCAGTATATAATTTAGACAGCTTTAATTTAAAGGCAGATGCAGGCAGAGATACATCTATACACATTGGAGATAGTGTATTTATAGGCAGTTACACCAATGGGATAGACACCATAAAATGGCTGCAAAATGGCACTATATCTATAGATAGCACAAGACCAGGCTTTTGGGTGCATCCATTGGTAAACACCTGCTATATGCTAACCCAAACAGTAAATGGCTATACCAGCAGTGATACTGTTTGCATAAATGTGCAACCACTGCCTTTAAAATTTATACAATTTACAGCTGCCCCAACCCCTCCAAAGGTGGGGCTTATACAAGCAAAGATGGATTGGATAACTGCGAATGAAATAAACGTTTCTCATTTTAATATACAACGCTCAACAAATGGTAAAGATTTTATAACTATTGGGAAGGTAAAGGCAAATAATAAAGTGTTGAATGAATACAGTTTTATTGATAACAAACTACCAATAACTAACGACCAACTAACGCTTTACTATCGATTAACTGGCGTAGATAATGATGGAAAAAAACAGTATAGCCAAATTAGGAATGTGGAATTAGGAATTAGGAATGGTGTTAGTGTTTATCCTAATCCTGCTAAAGAGGTAGTGAATATTGTGGGTAATGATATTAAAGAGGTAAGATTGTTAAACTATTTGGGGCAGCAAATTGCCACAGGCACAAACCTTAGCAATAACAGCAACGTTTATCAACTCAATATATCTTCTTTACCCAAAGGGATTTATTTGTTGAATATTTTTAATAAACAAAACAATGTGTTTAACGAAAAGCTTATTGTGCAATAGTTTCATTAGTTGCCTTCGCTTGTAAGTTTTCGTTTCAATATAAACACACTAAGGCAATGTTTCTTTACCAGTCTTTGTTTACAAAAAATGTATCTTACACACTAAAATTTGTTAAAAATTAAATTATGAACTCTGCAACTTTCATAAGCAACAAAACCCAATTATTACTATTGGGTTTTGTTTTCTTTTTTTTCAATGATACTTTTGCCCAAACCAATCTGGTACCTAATCCTAGTTTTGAACAATATACTAATTGTCCTTATAACAGAAATTTTGCTGAAGTTTTGAACGGAAAGCCAGATATCTGGTTTAAACCCGATCATAGATATGCAGGATATCATAATAGTTGTTCTAATGATTCAATTTATGGGGGGGTACCTCATCATAATTTAGCAGGTGGCAAAGGTTACCAAATAGCAAAATCAGGCAATGCCTATATAGATATGTTTCACTTTGGTTCAGTACTGCATTACTTTGAAGTTAAGCTATATGATAGTTTAAGGGCTAATAAAAAATATTATGGTGAATGTTATGTTAATCTAGCAAACCCCAATATTGTAGCCTGTAATAGTCAGAGTATGTTTTTTAGCAAAAATGCTACTTATGTAGATACTGCCAATTACGATACTTTGCTACGCACCCCACAAGTATATAATTATGGTGATCCAATTATTGCTGATACACTCAATTGGGTAAAAGTAAGTGGCGTGTTTACTGCACTAGGTGGCGAGCAATACCTAACTTTAGGTAATTTTAGAAATTCTTATACGGTTACCAAACGTATTAAATTCCAAAATACAGGTATGGGTAGTGCTTATTATTATTATGATGATATTGCAGTATATAATTTAGACAGCTTTAATTTAAAGGCAGATGCAGGCAGAGATACATCTATACACATTGGAGATAGTGTATTTATAGGCAGTTACACCAATGGGATAGACACCATAAAATGGCTGCAAAATGGCACTATATCTATAGATAGCACAAGACCAGGCTTTTGGGTGCATCCATTGGTAAACACCTGCTATATGCTAACCCAAACAGTAAATGGCTATACCAGCAGTGATACTGTTTGCATAAATGTGCAACCACTGCCTTTAAAATTTATACAATTTACAGCTGCCCCAACCCCTCCAAAGGTGGGGCTTATACAAGCAAAGATGGATTGGATAACTGCGAATGAAATAAACGTTTCTCATTTTAATATACAACGCTCAACAAATGGTAAAGATTTTATAACTATTGGGAAGGTAAAGGCAAATAATAAAGTGTTGAATGAATACAGTTTTATTGATAACAAACTACCAATAACTAACGACCAACTAACGCTTTACTATCGATTAACTGGCGTAGATAATGATGGAAAAAAACAGTATAGCCAAATTAGGAATGTGGAATTAGGAATTAGGAATGGTGTTAGTGTTTATCCTAATCCTGCTAAAGAGGTAGTGAATATTGTGGGTAATGATATTAAAGAGGTAAGATTGTTAAACTATTTGGGGCAGCAAATTGCCACAGGCACAAACCTTAGCAATAACAGCAACGTTTATCAACTCAATATATCTTCTTTACCCAAAGGGATTTATTTGTTGAATATTTTTAATAAACAAAACAATGTGTTTAACGAAAAGCTTATTGTGCAATAGTTTCATTAGTTGCCTTCGCTTGTAAGTTTTCGTTTCAATATAAACACACTAAGGCAATGTTTCTTTACCAGTCTTTGTTGTCTTCGTATTGTTGTGTCTTTTGACCAACTATGCCATTAGACCTCTTTCATAATAGGTTGAATAAATTTTGCTGTAAGTCATTGCGAGATTGGGTTCTTGCCCAACGAAGCAATCTAAACTATTTCATGCAGATTGCTTCAGGCACGAACCTTCGCAATGACTGTCACTGTTGAGTTTTATATAAATACATAGAATCTATTATGAAAGAGGTCTATTCAGTCTTTGTTGTCTTCGCATTGTTGTGTATCGTGACCAACAATGTTTACATTTCGATGTTGGTGAAAAACATATAACATAGGCGAAGATGGAAGCGAAGACCTGCGTGGATATAAAACCAAACTACTTTTAATGGCATCATCACTTAGTTAAAATTAATGCATCAAAAAAGGGGTTGTCATTGGTTGGGTTTCACAAATGGTTTGATATAACAAAATCAATAATTCAGTCTTTGTTGGTCTTCGCCATTGTTGTGTCTTTTGACCAACAATGATTGCAACTTCCCGAAAGTTTTAAAACTTTCGGGAAGTTTGTTTATAGCATTTCCATTGCTGAATGGCTGCCTGCTTGAAGCGGAAAGCCCACAGCGAAACGAAGTGCAGCGAGGACTTGTAGCGAAAAGCAGGAACCGAAGATGAACTAAGAAATAAAGGTGACAGCCCCAAAAGCATATAGCACTAACCTATACCCTACTTACAAAAAAATAATAACAAAGCAGAATAGCTGTTACCAAAGCCACTAAATCGGCAAGCAGCATGGCTACAATTGAGTAACGAATATTTTTGATAGAAACACTGCCATAATACAATGCAACAATGTACAAAGTAGTATCGCTACAGCCTTGTATAATGCCTGAAAGTGTTGCTGCAAAAGAGTTTGGGCCATAGGTTTTAATGGTATCAATCATTAAACCTCTACTACCCTGCCCACTTAAAGGACGCACCATGGCAGTTGGCAAAGCATCTACAAAACGAGTATCGAAACCAAGCATGGTAAAAAAGTTTTTCATGCCCAGCAATACCACATCGAAAGTGCCACTTATGCGTAGCATACTTATAGCTACCAGCATACCCACCAAAAAAGGAATAATCTTTACCGCAGTATAAAAGCCGTCTTTTGCACCATCTACAAACGCATCGAACACATCTATTTTTTTATACATACCGCCTGCTACAATTGCCCCAATAATAACTAATAAAATACCACAACCCAATGCACTACTGAAATTGCTTACAGCCTCGTTGCCATAATGATTACGTACATACTGCACATACATTACCAATAAGGTTAATAAAACTGCAATACCCAAAATCCAAGCTACAATGGCTGGTTGCAGCAACTTAATTTTTTGCTTAAACGAAACAATAAGCATGGCTGCAATAGTGCCTACAAAAGTGGTGATGAGGCAAGGGATGAAAATATCTGTTGGGTCGGTGGCACCCATTTTATTGCGAACAGCTATAATGCTTACAGGTATGAGCGTTAAGCCTGCTGCATGCAGGCACAAAAACATTATCTGCGATTTGCTTGCAGTGTCTTTGTCTGGATTTATTTCCTGCAGGCTTTGCATAGCTTTAAGTCCAAATGGTGTAGCTGCACTATCTAAGCCTAAAAGGTTGGCTGCATAGTTAAGCATCATAAAACCCATAGCAGGGTGGTTTTTTGGCACTTCGGGAAAAAGCTTTGTAAAAAAAGGTGCAATCATTTTTGATAACAATCTTATGCCACCTGCTTTTTCAGCAATACTCATAATGCCCATAAAAAAAGCCATAATGCCTATCAAGCCTATGCAAATGTTTACACTATCTGTGCAGGTTTCAAGCATTCCATTGGCTTGCTGCTCACTGCAAACAAAATATTTATTGGTTGCTCGTTTTTCATAACTAATATTATTATAAAACGCAGCACTATTTTTTTTCAACGAAATTTTTACTTCGATTGGAAGAAATTCATAGTCAATTACACCAGCTTTGGAGCCATAGTTTTTGGGGCTAAAATCGTTATGCTCAAAAGAGCTATCTGAAATAGAAAAAGAATAATTGACACTTGACTTCCTAAAATACTTCTGATTGCCTAAAACAATTTCATTATCCTTTAAAAGCGTTGTGGCAACAATAGCTGGCAATGCAGCACTATCAATGGTTTTGGTATATGCAGTATCCATTTTTTTACCAACAACCATCTGGCTAAATATTTTTTGATTACTTGCAGTAAAGAAATATTTATACCCTGCAACGCTGATTGCTATAATAATAAATGCACACCAAATTCTGCTTAAAGCCATTTTGAAAGTTTGGAGATAAAAGTATGGGTTTACACCATAAGTTTAGAAGGTGCATAACATTTTACTTTTAGTGTATGGTGAGGAAATGCAACAATTAAAATATCATTTTGCCATTAAATGGCTAAAGCCATTACCAATAATATTATCATATAACCCACGACTAAAGTCGTGGGCTTAAGTCGTGGGCTATTGAATTGGACATTTCGTTAATCGTTTTAACGATTTAAATAAGAGCCAATTGGTTTTGTATCCTCACAACTCAAAATAAAATATTGTGCTGTTTAGAAACTTACCATTGCTTTATACTCAACTCCACCACGAGAGTAAGTAACTTCTTTGGTTTCGCCACTGGTAATTTTAGACAAGCAATCCATATAGCTATATACTTCCTTAATAGCACAATCACCAATTTTTAAAAGAATGTCGCCATCCTTCAATCCTGCTTTTTGTGCAGCCCTGCCATCAATCACTGCTTCAATGTGCAAGCCATCGCCATAGTCTTTATAATCTGGCATAATGCCTAAAGTAACTTTATATTTTGGTGCAGTTTTGCCAGTAGTGGTTTTAGTTTTGGTAAATTCAACAACATCTTTGTTACTTACTTCATTTATCAACCTGAAGATATAATCAACAATTTTTGTTTCGCCTGTATAATTTATTTTATTTTCATCATCGCTTGGCTTATGATAATCGGTGTGTGTGCCTGTAAAAAAGTTTAACACAGGAATATTCTTTAAGTAAAAAGATGTATGGTCAGTAGGGCCAACGCCACTGCTATCAAGCGTTATAGCAAAACCTGCAGGTTTATTTCTTTGTACTATTTCTCCAAATGATGGTGATGTGCCAATGCCACCAACTATTAAATTATTAAGGCTATCCAACCTTCCTATCATATCCATATTAAACATTGCTACAACATTCACATTTTCCTTTTTAAGGTCATCTGCAAATTGCTTGCTACCCAGTAAGCCATCCTCCTCACCAGAAAAACATACAAAAATATAATTGGCATTTTCCTTTGTCTTATTCTTACTCAACATCCTTGATAATTCAATAACAGCAGCTACTCCACTAGCATTATCATCTGCACCATTATGTATGTCGGTTGAGTTTGGTTTTGTAGAATGGTGGTGTTCATTATTGCCCAAATGGTCGTAATGAGCACCAATAACAATTGTCTTGTTGCTTTTGTTGTCAATGTATCCAACAACATTATTGGCATTTACTTTTTCTTTTACAGAATCGTCATGTGGATTTTTTGAAAATGTATAATCAAAAGGATGCAAATAATTTTTTGATTTATATGTTACTAATCCATTTGCCTGAAAGGCTTGTGCAATATAGGTTGCAGCTTTTCTTTCATTCTCACTTCCTGCCATTCTTCCTTGTAAATCATCGCTTGCTAAATAGCCAATATGTTTTTTCAGGTTAGATGTATTTGCATTTTCAGTTGCATCTCCATCAACCCAATCTGCCATAAAAACATTGGTTTCGTGTGGTGCATCTTGCTGGCGATTACTTGAAAAAACCAATTTCTTTCCATCGTGGCTAAACATGGCAAATGCGTTGAACTCGCTTTGATAAGTTATTTGCTCAAGGTTATTGCCATTTGTATCTACAGTGTATAAATGAAAATCGTAACCACGCTTTGAGTGGTGGTTTGAAGAGAAGATAATGCCTTTATCATTTGGCAAAAAATATGGAGCCCAATTGGCTTTGCCCAAATGCGTTATTTGTTTAAGGTTGCTGCCATCTATATTGCAGGTATAAATTTCCATATTGGTTGGTGCAACCAAATTTTCTTTTAATAAAGCTTTATAGTCTGCAATATCTTCTTCAGTTTTTGGACGAGATGCCCTGAACACAAGCTTCTTGCTGTCATGAGAGAAAAAAGCCCCACCATCATAACCCAAACCATTGGTGATTTGCTTTACATTTTTACCATCAATATCCATTGTATAAATTTCCAAATCGCCGCTGCGTGTGCTGGTGAATGCAATCTTCTTTCCATCTGGAGATACTACTGCTTCTGCATCATAGCCTTTTGAGTTGGTTAATTGCTTTACAATTTTTCCATTCAAATCGGCTACATAAATATCAAACTCGGCATATACTGGCCATAAATATTTTCCATCACTTCTTTGTTTTGGTGGTGCTGGGCAACTTGCATCATTGGCATGTGTAGATGCATATAAAACGTGCTTGCCATCTGGCATAAAAAAAGAGCAGGTTGTTCTGCCTTTGCCAGTAGAGAGTAGCTTTAATTTATTGGTTGCATAAGGTGTGTCTGTAAGGTTTAAGGTATAAATCTGGTCGCAGCTTAAACCCATTGCTTTATTGGTTACCTGCATGGTAAGCATCTTGCCATTTGGGCTAAAGTATGCTTCTGCATTATCTCCTCCAAAGGTTAGCTTGGTAATGTTTTTTAAGTGTTTTTCCTGAGAGAAAGTAAGGGTGCTAAAAAGGATAGTCGCAAGTAATAAAGTATATTTCATCATGCGAAAGTAACTGACTGAAAAAAAGAACTGTCATTGAATTGTAATATTTTAAAATATATCAAAACCTATAAGGTTTTACTTGTTCTTTAAACGTTTAAAAGTTTTACGATAAACCTTATAGGTTTAATATACTATTTTTCAAAGTATATTTCTGTGGCACCATAGCCAAATGCCTGTGTGTATTGGTTTACAAAGCTTTTTACTTCTTTTCTTTGCTTTAATAAATGATGTATTTCTTCCTTAAGTTTTCCTTTGCCTAAACCATGTATTACAGTAAACTTATCTAATTTATTTAACACGGCAAGGTTGTACCATTTTTCAAATTCCTTTAACTGTATGTTTAAAATCTCCCCATTCGATTTTGAAGAAAAGTCATCAATCAATTTTTCAATATGCAGGTCAACAACAGTTCTTGCAACATCAATATTGTCTTTGTATTTTGATGCTTCATAAATTTTAAAGCCTTTGCTGGCAAGTTTGTCCAAGCTTAATGATGGTTCAAAAATCCTGTCAGGATATTCATCAAATAATTTGTAACTGAAGGTTGGCTCATTGCTTTGTTTCATTTTTTCAATAGCATTGAAAACCTGTTTGGCCTTAAGTTTCAGCGATGTTTCAAAACTATCATTCTTTAATTTATTTTGCTTGCTAAGGCTAAAGACAAAATTAAAGCTTGGAGAATCGTTTACATTTTCAAAAGGTAAATCGTGAATGTAAAAATCGTGAAAAGGCAATACTTCATTTTGCAATTCAAAACCTGTTCGTCCTGCCAAATCATTTTCATAAATAAATTTATATCCAACCTTTGTTTTATTTACTAAATGGATTTTTAGTGTTTCTACATATTCATCGTCAAACTCATCAAAATTAAACTTTGGTATAAACACAAGCCATACACCATCGGGAGTATTGATTTTATTGGGCTGTGGCTTTTCCTTTGGAATGTTATCAATAAAAATCTTTGCAGGTTTTTGCTTTTCTTCTACAACTTTCTTTTTGCTGAAACGGTAGAAATATGGAAAATCAATCTGATCCATATATGCAGGAAATTTAACACCACGTATTTCTATCATCACCATTTTATCGCTGATTATATCAACCACCTTTCCTTCCTCATTGCTATGCAATACAATTATATCGTCTCCTATTTGGTATTTCATTTTCTTTTCTCTTAGATATCACAGATAACTCTGATACCTTAATTTATTTTTCTAATTATAGATTCTTTATCTTTTAAAAATGCAACATTAAAATTTACCAAATAAATCATTTAACTCCATTTATCAGTGCTATCTGTGTTATCTGTGAGAAGTTTAATTTCCGTAAGGATTGTCATCTGGTTTTGCAGCTGGCTTTGGTGCTGCTTTTGGTTTGCTGGAAGGCTTAGGTTTAACTTGCTGTGTTGGCAATAAAAAAGGTTTTGCAGGATTAACAATTTTAACTGGCTGCTTTGGCTTTGCCTGTGGTGGTGCAACAGTTAGCAGCGATGTTTTTGGCAATTGTTTTTTTGCTTCTTTTTTCTTTGCATAAGCATCATCAAAAAAGCAATCCATACCACGCCTGTTGCCACAACTCCCCTTTTCTTTTATCACAATATTATTCCTTTCAAATGTAAAATCAATAGAGCAAGGGTCGCCTGCAAAACTATATACAGCGTGTGTGCTATCAGTCAATTGCATTGTACCCTTTAACTCTCCTATACAATTGCCATCATTTTTTTCTATATGCAAAAAAAACAGGTATTCATTTTTTGTTTTACCATCCCTTAACGATATAAAATTTCTATCATCCTGCACATAATTTCCACTATATAAATTGTATCTTATAAAGCTATCAATAGGATTGATAATTGGCATTGCCTTATCACTTCTTTCATTGCTTTCTTTAACTGCTGCAACAAAATTTTTACCATTAAAAATCCAGCCTGTTCTTGTAAATTTTATTTCCTTGTCGTTCACCATTTTTTCCCTGCCCACAAAAAAAGTTGGCTCCCTGTTAATCGATAAATTATACTTATATCCTTCATCATCATTATGAATTAAAAGCAAATCTTCTTCGGCAAGAAATTTATTTTCCTTATCGAACACAATTGTTGAAACATAAGGTTTTTTGTTCTTTACACTCAACAATAAAATATATGTTTCAGTAGGTTTTGCAATACGACCAAGTGAGTGGAAAATAGTTTTTTTATCACCACCAGTTAATTTATTTACAATTGAATCAGGCACAAACCTGGACAGCAATTTATGGTTTATAGTTCCTGTATCTGCAAGCTTAAAAATATTGCTGTCATAGGCATTAAAAGTACCATCTATTACTTTAAATGCTTTTATAAATTCATTGGGTTTTATAGCTGCATCTGTATTAAGGTCTGTTGGTTTGTTTTTGCAGGAAAACAATAAAATTGTAATTACAGCAACACCAATTTTCTTCATTTATATTTAATTTATGTAAATGTATATGAAATTTTAAAACGCCATTATTTATTGCAAAAAAAGCCGTTACATCTTAATGTAACGGCTTTAATTTTTTATTGAAGTTCAAAATTATTTAATTTCTACTTCAGCACCAGCTTCTTTCAATTTAGCTGCAATATCATCAGCTTCAGCTTTGCTTACGCCTTCTTTAATTGCTTTTGGAGCACCGTCAACTAAATCTTTAGCTTCTTTCAAACCTAAACCTGTTAAGTCTTTAACAACTTTAACAACGCCTAATTTAGCTGCACCGCCACTTACCAATACTACATCAAAAGATGTTTTTTCTTCAGCTGCTGCTGCACCACCACCATCGCCAGATGCTACTACAACTGCTGCTGCTGCTGGCTCAATACCATAATCAGCTTTTAATACGTCTGCTAATTCTTGAACTTGTTTTACTGTTAAGCCTACTAACGTTTCGGCTAATGCTTTAATGTCTGCCATTTTGTTTTGAATTTTTTCCACTTTCATTGTTTATTAAAACTCCAGTGGATGGTTTAAAAAAATTGTTTTATGCCCCTAACCCCTAAAGGGGAATAAGGTGTACTAAGTAAATAATACCAAATTAATTTCTCCAGAATTAAGCCTCTGGAGTTGCTGTTGCGTCTGCTGCTGGTGCAGCTGCTTCTTCAGTTACTGGTGCAACCTCTGCTGCTGGAGGTGTAACAACACCACCTTTTTCGTGATGGTGCAATAAAGCTGCCAATACACGTTTTGCAGGGCTTTGTAACAATCCAATTACTTCACCAATTAACTCATTCTTAGTTTTAATCTGCGTTAATGCTTTCAATTGATTATCGCCAGTAAATACATCACCATTAATAAACGCAGCTTTCAAAACCGGTTTATCGCCTGGATTATTTTTTCTAAAGCTAGAAATAATAACAGCTGGTTCTTTTGGGTTATCGCTAAACATTAATGCAGTTACTTGATGTAAACTATCATAAACGCCTGTGTACTTTTCAGCATCCAAACCTTCAAGAGCCTTTTTAATTAAAGTGTTTTTAGCCACTTTCATTTCTACTTGTTTGTTAAAACAAGCTCTACGTAAGCTACCTACCTGCTCTACACTTAAAGCTTCGGTATCTGTAATGTAGAAATTATTGTATTGTGAAAATTTCTCTTTAAGAGCAACAATCACTTCATTTTTTTGTTGTTTAGTCATTTTACTAAAATTTATTTGTTTTTATACCAAGGTCATTTTCCTTACAGGAATCACTTGGCTTTTAGTTTATTAATCCTTTTGTTTCTACCATAATACCAGGGCTCATGCTACTTGCCATAGACAAGCCTTTAAGGTATGTACCTTTAGAAGTTGCTGGTTTTAATTTTGCAATTGCATTAATTAATTCAGTACTATTTTCTGCAATTTTTTCTGGAGAGAAAGAAACCCTGCCAATTGATGCGTGAACAATACCAGCTTTATCAACTTTAAATGCAATTTTACCACCTTTTACTTCGTTAACTGCAGCAGCAACGTCGTTGGTTACTGTACCAGTTTTTGGGTTTGGCATTAAGTTACGAGGACCTAATACTTTACCTAATTTACCAATTTTAGGCATTACAGCAGGTGTTGCAACAATTACATCAATATCTGTCCAGCCACCTTCAATTTTTGTAATAAATTCATCTAAACCAACATGGTCAGCACCAGCAGCTTTTGCTTCAGCTTCTTTATCTGGTGTGCAAAGTACTAATACTCTTTTTGTTTTACCAGTACCATGAGGTAAACTTACAGTACCACGAACTTGTTGGTCTGCTTTTTTAGGATCTACGCCTAAACGTATGTGTAAATCAACTGAACTATCAAATTTAGTACAGTTAATTTGTTTTACTAAGTTAGATGCTTCTTTTAAGCTATAAGCTTTATTGCTATCCACCTTAGTATTTGCTACTTTTCTTTTTTTAGTTAAAGACATTTGTATAAAATTTTAAGGTGAATAATTAATTTTCCCAAGGGGCATTACCGTCAATAGTTAAACCCATAGAGCGTGCAGTACCAGCAACCATTTTCATTGCAGATTCTTTTGTAAAGCAGTTCATATCAGGCATTTTGTCTAAAGCAATAGCTTCAATCTGAGCCCAGTTTACTTTACCAACTTTTGCACGATTGCTTTCTTTACTACCTTTTTGAATTTTTGCTGCTTCCATTAACTGGATTGGAGCTGGTGCAGTTTTAATAACAAAGTCGAAAGACTTGTCAGTATAAACTGTTAACAAAACAGGAACGATTTTTCCTAATTTGTCCTGGGTTCTTGCATTAAATTGCTTGCAGAACTCCATAATGTTTACGCCTTTTGAACCTAAGGCAGGTCCAATTGGAGGTGCAGGGTTAGCCTGACCACCTTTGGCTTGCAGCTTTACATAGCCGCTAATTTCTTTTGCCATTTTTTTGTGATTTAATTGGTGATAACGTCTTCAAGTTAAAAGTTAAAAGTTAAAAGCCAAAAGTTGTAAAACAACCTTAAACCTTAAACTTTAAACTTGGAACTAAAAACTCCCAAGTTCCATCTTAATAAAGAACTTTTTATTTTTGGGATTGCAAAAGTAGGGGGATGATACTTGCTGGCAAATTTATTTTTTAAATACAATTGAAAGGCACAAGCAGTTATGCTTTTTTTCTATTGTAAATTGGCAAAAACATTAGGCAAATAAACCCAACAAGTAATACAATAGCAAATTGGGCAAACCATTGCAGCGTTCCATTTGCCAAACCCAATGAATAAGGAACATTATACAGTTCTAGTACCAATGCCAATAATATGGCATAGCTACCAATGCCACCAGGTGTAGCAATCATGCCAATGCTTGCAAATGCTAAGCAACTTATAGCAGCCTGAAAACCAATTCCAGAGCCTTCAGTAGCGTATAAGCCAATCCATGTGCCTGTAATGTATAGTACCCAGATGAGTATAGAATAAAATATAAAAAGCTTTTTTTGCTTAAGTTGCCAGGCACTTGTTAGTCCTTCAATAATTCCTTTAGAAATGTTTTTTATTTTGGCTTTAAATGATTGCCACTTTTTTGTAGCTACAACCCATACAATAAATAATGCAATACAACCTAATACAGCCATCTTTATATAGAAGAAAGCCTGACTTCCGCTTTGTTGTTGCTGCTGAGAAAGCTCCTGCATTTTACTTTGCATTTTGTGGTATGCAGCAATTACAATATCATATTCAAGTACTAAAGCAATAAGAAAAACAAGTAATAAGCATACCACATCAAAAGCACGTTCAGCTACAATAGTACCTACATTTTTTTCGGCAGGCACTTTTTCGTATTTTGCCAAAATAGTACACTTTAATACTTCGCCCAAGCGTGGAAAAGCAAAGTTGGCAAGATAGCCAATCATTACTGCAAAAAAGGTATTTACAAATGAAGGCTTATACCCCATGGGTTCCATCAACAACTTCCAACGCAATGCACGAATAACATGGCTTGCAGTAAGAATGCAAAATACAGGAATAACCATCCAGTATTTTGCTGTTTTTAATGACTGCTTAAATTTATCGAACTCATCATCAGGAATTTGATGAATGCTATACCACACCAAAAAAATACCTAACCCAAAAAAGAATGCAAGTTTTAGTATGGTAAGTATTTTTTTATTCATTGGTTTTTGTTCGTGAGTTAGTCGGTAGTTTTATTTCGTGAGTTAGTCGTAAGTTTTTGTTCGTGAGTTAGTCGTAAGTTTTACTTACAACAACTTTAGTTACTTACGATTCATTTGTGTGCTTTAATTTTCGAAAATTTATCCAAAATCTATTTCAGTATTATCGCCTACATTCAAGCACCTACTTAAACCCATTACACTTGCATCGCTACCTATTAAAGAATTATCTAAAACCACTTCGTGTAAATGAGTATAGCTGCCAATAATGCTATCCCTTACTATAGAATGAGAAACTGTAGTGTTGGCACCAATGGCAACATGAGGTCCAATAATTGAATTTGTAATACTGCAACCTTCTGCAATGCTTACTGGCGGAATAATAATTGTGTCTTCGTATCCATGTTGCTCTGCAACATTACCACCAGACTTTTTTAGCAAGGTTGCATTGCTTTCCAACAGGCTTTCTTTTTTACCACAATCGAACCAGCTTTTTACTTTAAAAGCTTTAAATATTGCACCACGTTTAAGCATACAATCCAAAGCATCTGTAAGATTATACCCTTCTTTTGTTTTAATATCGTCAGCAAAAATTTGATGCAAACATTCATACAAAAAATGCGATTCCTTAATTTTATATAAGCCTACCAAAGCCATATTGCTTGTAGGTATTGCAGGTTTTTCTACAACCTGTTCTATAAAGCCATCTTCGTTTAAAGTAGCTACTCCAAAGTTACGTGGATCATCCACTTTTTTTATGCCTAGCATACTATATTCACAACTTAATACTTCCCTTATATCGTACTCGCAAATGGTATCTCCAAGTGCAATAAAAACCTCATCATTATTTACAATATTTTTAGTAAGCTCTATGGCATGGCCAGTACCTTGCCTGTCGTTTTGATAAACAAAGTGTGTGTGCAAATGAGGATAATGTTGTGTTACATATTCCTGAATTTTTTCGCCAAGATACCCAACAATAAAAATAAATTCGTTAATACCAGCACTATTAAACTGGTCAACAATATAACTTAAAATTGTTTTACCAGCAATGGGTATTAATGCCTTGGGCTGTGTATATGTATGTGGACGTAGCATAGTGCCAGCACCTGCTACAGGTATAATTGCTTTCATTTAACAAACATTAATTCAAATCTAAACGCCTCTATGTCAAAAAAATTGAGGCGTGAAGGTAAAGGAATTGAATTAATAAGCAAATTGATGCTATTGTATAAGTAGTTTTGTACTTTTAATTAAAGAAAAAAAAGATACATCAATACAATGCCAATTATTATAGCAGCAAGTAAAGCTGTGTCAATATCACGATTAGACTTTTGTTTATTTAATCCATAATACAGAAAAACAATTCCTATTACTATTAATAAATAGCACCACTTTGCATCTTTATCCAAAATTTTTTTTCTCTTTTCTAAATCAATAAAATTATAACCGCCTTTTACTAAACCATATACTTCAATTTTATTATCAGTATCGCTCAATTCAGCAATATCTTTTTTAAACATTTTCAATTCTACTTTTTCGCCAGTTTGCAGCAAATCCTTTACTGTCTTATGGTTTGTGGCTTTGTAAGTTGCTGATGATATTCTAAATGTATTTTTACTTTCATTAACTTTTATGATAATATCATTGTAGGTTGAGCTTTTAATTTTATAAGTAATAAATTCTGGTGCTTGTGCAAGCGTTGCATTTATTGTTGTCAATTCTTTCTCTTCAATTAAGTTATTTTGAAGCAACCCAAAAATTGAAAAACAAATAAGAAAAACAGCTAAGATTGCATACACAATTTTTTCTGCACCAAGCTTGCGATTGGGCTTTGCTTTTTGTTTTTGCTCTTCAAAGTGTTTTTGTCTTCGTTCTCTTCGTCCCATTTTAGTTATTCAATTATATGTGGCACAAAGCAACTCTTATTATCTGTAATTAATGTGTTTGCTTCTCTAATGCCCATTCCTGCTGGTTCTTGCCCAATTACCCAACTGCCAACTACAGGATAATGATTGTCAAAGTTTGGTAGTTCAAATAACTCTTGATATATATAACCTTCATTGCCATATTCACCATCGGTTTTTGCTACAGTTGCACTAAATTTCTTTATTTCAATATTAGCTCCTTCTCTTGACAGTATTGGCTTTTTAACATAATTGGTTAAACTATTTTCATCGAAATAACTTGGTAATAAATATGGGCAATTAGGATATAGTTTCCATAAAATTGGAAGTATGGCTTTATTACTTAAAATCATTTTCCAAGCAGGCTCTATCCAAAAAGTCCTATTAGCATCGTGCAAAATATTTTTGCCAAATCCTTCTTTAATCAGCCATTCCCATGGATACAATTTAAAAATATTTTTAATGGCTTCCTCTTCCATATCTACAAATTGATTGGTATTATTATCCCAGCCAATATCGTCTATAAAAACAAGCTTTGTATCAATCCCAGCCTGCATGGCACAATCTCTTATGTATTCAACATTTGTCAAGTCTTCAAGCGACTGCTTAATACAGGTAAAATGCAATTTGCCTTTATATAAATATGCTTTTAAATGTTTCCAATAGTCAATCATTTTTTCATGAATGCTGTTAAACTGGTCTTTGGCTTTATCAAAATCCTGCAACCAAAACCATTGTACAATACCTGCTTCATAAAGGCTTGTAGGAGTGTCTGCATTAAATTCAAGCAATTTTAAATTACCGTTTTTATAGCAAAAATCAAAGCGTCCATAAATTGCAGGATGGTCTTCTTCCCAGCTTTTTTCTATTAAAGGAATAAAGTCTTTTGGTATAGCAAAATGATGATACAAATCGTTATCCATAACATGTTGCACAGCACCTAAGCACAAATCCCAAAGCTCTGCTGTTGCTTTTTCTATATATAAAATTTCGTCCATAGAAAAACTATAGTATGCATCTTCTTTCCAATATGGAACATTGGTTGTGTGAAAACCAAAACCTAATTTTTCTACTGTTGATTGCCAGTTATTTCTTGGCTTTATTTCTATCCTTTTCATTTGTACATTAAAGTTTATTGTTAACTGCTAACGCTATAGCTTGCACTGCCAAAACCACCACGAACAATATTTGACTTAACCCAGTTTTGCCCTACGTTGCTTCTTTCATTTATTCCATCTGAATAATAACCTGCCCTTGAGTAAGAGCCATTGTAATAATTGCCATAAGGCCTGAACGCATAATACCATAACAACGCATTGCCTATACCAGAATGATGAGAATATGCACGTGAATAAGGTGCAGTTGTATCGCTTCGCAAATAGGTTTTGCCTTCACCTGGTCTGTCTTTTATTGGTTTGTTGCAACTTGCTAAAACTGCTGTAATAAGCACCAACTCTATATATTTCGATTTTTTCATTGCTATTATTTTATTGTTATATACACTTCATAATCTTTGTTTACTTGCACTCTTTGCTCGTCGCCTTCTGAATTTTCAGCAGTTGTATATATTTTACCTAAAGATGGAATAGTGTCCCTGTAATAAATATCCTTTGATACACTATTGTTACTCCACACCTTGTGCCTCGTAATTAATACATCAAACGAATCATTAATATGTTCAACCAATACAGATGATTCAATGCTGCCATTTTTGTCTATATCGTTTGTAATATCTTCTTTAGGTTCGTTGCAAGAATTTACAATAAGAGAAGTAATAAAGATTGTAACTACAATACCTGCAATTACATAGATAACTGATTTCGATTTCATAAACATTTAGTTAAGTATTTCATTTGTATATGTGCAAATAATAATATTACATCTATACAAAAAAGTATTTAGGCTTCAATAATAAAGTATTTGCAAAGTGTGAAATTGATTTGTTTAAAAAATAAAAAACATTGATACTTGCTGAATCAATTATAACAAATGAGTGCTGCCAATATTCAAATAGAATCATCATGGAAAGAAGTATTGAAGGAGGAGTTTAACAAAGACTACTTTAAACAACTTATTCATCACTTAAAAACTGAAAAAAGTGCAGGCAAGGTTATTTACCCAAAAGGCAGCGAAATATTTAATGCCTTTGAAAAAACACCATTCAATAAAGTTAAGGTTGTTATTTTGGGTCAGGACCCATATCATAATCCACAACAGGCAATGGGCCTAAGTTTTAGTGTGCCTAAAGGCATTAAACCACCACCAAGCCTTATAAATATTTTTAAAGAATTGTATAATGATATTGGCTTGCCAATTGCTCAAAATGGAGATTTAACAAATTGGGCAAATCAGGGCGTATTGTTGCTGAATGCAATACTAACTGTGCGTGCCAATGAACCTGCAAGCCATAGTAAAATTGGCTGGATGAACTTTACAGACTCCGTTATAAAAACTATTTCTGAACAAAAGAGAAACATAGTTTTTATATTGTGGGGTAAGTTTGCCCAAGATAAAATTTCATTAATAAGTACTGCTAAACACCTTGTTTTGCAATCTGCACATCCAAGTCCTTTTAGCGTAGAGCGAGGTTTTTATGGCTGCAAACATTTTAGTAAAACCAATGAATACCTGGCAAATAATGGCATTGAACCCATTGATTGGAAGGTTGAATAAGAATTTTTTGCTAAAAAACTAATTAACACAGCAAAAAATATTTGCCAAATAGTTTTCAAACCCTACTTTTGCCGTCCAAAAAAATTGGATTAAATATTTTTGTTATGCAAGCAGCAGTAAAATTTGTTCACGAACAATTAACAACACAAAGAAATCACCCAAAGTTTAAAGCAGGTGATAATATTACTGTAAACTATAAAATTGTTGAAGGTGGTAAAGAACGTATTCAAAGCTTTAGAGGCGATGTATTAAAGCTTCAGGGCGTTGGTGCTACAGCATCTTTTACAGTTCGTAAAATAAGCGATGGCGTTGGTGTTGAAAGGTTATTTCCTTTCTTATCTCCAAATGTTGACAGCATTGTTTTAAATAAAGTAGGTAAAGTTCGCAGGGCTAAATTATTTTACTTACGTGAAAGATTTGGTAAATCTGCAAGAATTAAAGAGAAAAGAGTTAAATAGTTTTATCTTTACATTCATTAAAAAAAATATTTATGACCACATCAATTTTTGGTTTTACAATTTTAGCATTATCAATGGAACACATGATTGTTATATTGGTAATTGTGCTTTTATTGTTTGGTGGCAAAAAAATACCTGAATTGATGAGAGGCTTGGGTAAGGGAATCAGAGAGTTTAATGATGCAAAGAATAATGTGAAAAAAGAAATAGAAAACTCTGGCAACGACCAACCTAAAAAAGAAAATTAATATATCTTAAAACAAGATTGTTTAAAACCTCGCAGTTAATTTGCGAGGTTTTATTTTATAGTTTAAATGGCAACAAAAAATAACAGCAACGAACAGGCAGAAATGACATTTGTGGAGCATTTAGAGGCTTTGCGTGTGCATTTGTTCAGGGCTGCCATTGCTACTGCAATTGGTTCTGTTTTCGTTGTTATCTATAATGATTTTATTGTTCAGAAAATTTTACTAGGACCAACAAAACCAGACTTTCCAACTTACAGATATTTATGCAAGCTTAGTAACTACCTTGGCTTTGGCAACAAGTTTTGCATGAAGGAAATTCACCTTGATTTAAGGAGTAATACTATCACAGGCCAGTTTGATGTGTATTTAGATGTAATTGTAATTGGTGGCTTTGTTATTGCATTTCCCTACATTCTGTGGCAATTTTGGAAATTTATAAAACCAGCACTTAACACAAAAGAAATTAAAAATACGCGTGGTGTAATTTTTTGGGTTTCGCTTCTTTTCTTTTTAGGAATTGGTTTTGGTTATTTTGTTTTAAGCCCTTACACAATTAACTTTTTTGCAAACTTTTCTTTAGCAGATAATGTACTTAACCAACCCACCATCAATAGTTATTTCAATACTGTTTTACCTTTAACATTGGGCTGTGGCTTAGCTTTTCAGTTACCTCTGATATTATTCTTTCTTGCAAAAGTTGGAATAGTGAGTGCAACATCTTTAAAAAAATTCAGGAAGTATTCAATACTTATTATTGTTGTAATTACAGGTATTATTACACCACCTGATATGTTTAGCCAAATTATTTGTAGTGTGCCATTAGTGTTGCTATATGAAGTGGGAATTATTGTGTGCAAAAGGGTAGAAAAAAAAGAAACAAAAGCTATTGAATGGGAATAATGATTAGCAGCTAAAGAGAATGATTAACCTAAAACCGGGCTTACGAAATATTTAGATTTTGAATTATAACTGATTTTTTCAATGCAGTTTACTAATATAAAACAATACCATAACTACTTGCAGCAAAACCCAACAGGTTGTGTTGATACAGTAAAATTTTACCTACAGCAAATTGAAAAGTATAAACACTTAAACGCATTTGTAGAAGTATTTGAGCAAGATGCCTTGCAGCAAGCTGCAAACCTTGATGCAGAAAGGCTTTCAGGAAAACCAACTGGCAAGCTACATGGTGTTGTTGTTTCTATTAAAGATGTTATTTGCTATAAAAATCATAAGGTAACAGCTGCATCTAAAATATTAGAAAATTATACTGCTGTTTACAATGCAACTGCTGTAGAAAAGTTATTGCAGGAAGGTGCTATTATCATTGGAAGAAATAATTGTGATGAATTTGCAATGGGTAGTAGTAGTGAAAATTCTTTTTATGGCATTATTAAAAATGGCATTGATGAAACTCGTGTGCCTGGTGGTAGTAGTGGTGGCAGTGCAGTAGCTGTGCAAATGAATATGAGCATGATTTCGCTTGGAAGTGATACTGGTGGAAGTGTTCGTCAGCCAGCAGATTTTTGTGGCATTGTAGGCTTAAAACCTACTTATGGCAGAATCAGCAGATATGGTTTAATTGCTTATGCATCTTCATTTGACCAGATAGGAATTTTTGCTACAAATGTTGATGATACTGCATTGGCACTTGAAGTAATTGCTGGTGCTGATGATTTTGACAGTACTGCATCGCAACAAGAAGTGCCAGCTTATTCTGTACAATTATCAACAGATAAAAAATACAAGTTTGCTTATTTTAAGCAAGCTGTTGAACACGCAGGGCTTGATAAAGAAATGGCAACTGCCATAAAAAAATATTTTGAGATATTAAAGCAAAATGGTCATACTGTTGAGGCAGTAGAATTTGATTTGCTCGATGAAACTATACCTACATATTATGTTTTAACAACTGCCGAAGCAAGCAGCAATCTTGCACGCTTTGATGGTGTAAAATATGGTTACAGAGCTACTGGCAACTTTGATAGCTTACAGGCTATGTATAAGCAAACACGCAGCGAAGGTTTTGGCAAAGAAGTGCAACGCAGAATTATGCTTGGTGCATATGTTTTAAGTGAGGGTTATTTTGATGCCTACTTTACTAAAGCACAGCAAGTACGTCAATTGCTAAGCAATACTACAAAAAAGGTTTTTGAAAATTATGATGCCATATTATCACCAACTGTGCCTACAACTGCATTTAAAATTGGTGAAAAAAGCAATGACAGTGTTGCTATGTATTTAGCAGATTTATATACTGTTTTTTCAAACCTTGTAGGTATTCCAGCAATATGCATAAGTAAGTTTAAACACAGTAATGGTATGCCTTTTGGCTTGCAAATTATGGGTAAGCATTATAAAGAAACTGAAATGTTAAGCATGGCAAAAGCTATGGAAAATATTGACTAACCATTACAACATAATTAACTATACCTCTTTCGTAATAGATTTTTATTTGTGTTTGAAAAGTAATATAGTACGTCACTGCTAGGAACGAAGCTATCTTTTTTGTTTATAAAATGAAAATAGATTGCTTCGTTGGACATGAACCCAATCTAGCAATGACTTTCATTGGAATTGTCTAAATCTATTATAAAAGAAGCCTACTCTTCAGCAAAGCACAAATTTTAAACTTTGATCAGGGTAAACACATCTAGTTTTTTGCATATTCAACACGGATGACACGGATTGAATAAGATTTTATTAAAATAAAAACTGATATTCTTCAATACTATTGAACTTGTCTTTATTCTATATTGTCAGGTATATTTACGCTTGGCATAAAATCTTTCAAATCGTTTAAATCCGTGTCATCCGTGTTCTAATTCAAATACAAAATCTCATAACCAAAAAAATATTTAGATGCGTTTGCACTAATATAAAATCCAGGCTAAACACATCTAATTTTTTCATATTGAAAAAGGATAACACAGATTGAATAAGATTTTATTAAAATAAAAACTGATATTCTTCAATACTATTTAATTCGCCTTTATTCTATATTGTGAAGTATATTTTCGCTTGGCATAAAATCTTTCAAATCGTTTAAATTCGTGTCATCCGTGTTCTAATTCAAATACAAAATCTCATAACCAAAAAAATATTTAGATGCCTTTGCACTAATATAAAATCCAAGCTAAACACATCTAGTTTTTTCATATTCAACACAGATAGCACAGATTGAACAAGATTATACAAAAAAGGGTTTAGCAGACTTGTTTGTTATATTTAAAACAAGACATTAGTAAAATACATAAGGCTGCCCTTTAAAGGAGCAGCCTTAATGCTTTTAAAAATTCTATTTTAAAGAGACTATTTTTTTCTAGCGTCTCTTACTTTTTTAGCTCCTGCCAATGCACCTGCAGCAACCAATAACGATATACCACCATCAATTGGAGAATCTACTTCATTAGCATCTGGCGGTGGTTGACAAAATACTACTGTAGGAACAGCTAATGCCATAAACATTGCCAACATTATCACCTTTGTTCTTTTATTTACTTGTTTCATAATTTTAAAGTTTATCATCTTCCTTTATACTTAGCTTGTAGGCTGCGAAGATATATGTGATGAAATATTTTCTAATATTTATTTTTAATTAATTTTCAACACTGTTTCTTTATAGCTGTTTCCTTTTGCATCTGTAAGTTGCAATTGGTAAGTACCTGCTGCAAGGTGTTTGTTAATTTCAACTGTCATGCTGCCATTGCTGCCTGCATTGTTTATTGTTTCTGTATATACAAGCTGACCCATGTTATTAAACAACCTTACAGTACCAACGCCTGTAGCCACACCATTCAATTGTAAGCCAATGGTATTGCCTGTTACAGGGTTTGGATATACAGTTACGCTGCTCACATTTTTACCATTCATTTCAACCTTAACAACTATGCTGTATTTCTCACTGCTGTTTTTGTTAATGGTTTTAATTCTGTAGTAGTTAACAGCAGCTGGGTTTTTATCTACAATACTGTATGTATTGGTAACATTACCATTTTTAGCTGCTGCTTCGCTTAGCATTGCAAAGTTGCTGCCTGTAGTTGATTTCTCAACATTATAAACATTAACACCAGTTTCAGCAATAGCTTCCCAGTTTACCACAACATTATTGTTTTGTTTGTATGCACTTACATTTAATTTATTGCTTGGCAATGTACCTGCACCAGTAAATACAATGCTGAAACGATTTGTAGCACTGCTACCTGCAACACTTGTAATACTGAAAGGATAAGTAGTATTACTTGATAAATTTACAGCAGTTTCTGTATTTAAGAAGTTGTCAATGATTTTGCAACCACTTACACTAGCATCAAAATTCACGGTATTAATAAAGAACTCGTAATTTGAACCTACTACCATATTTGCCATTTTAACAAAAAGTGTATCAGTTGTTGTAATAAACGGACGAGCCTCTATTGCAAGATTGCTTGAACCCCTTGTTAAGCTAATGCTTTCAATGGTACCTGCAACTTTAGTGATATCGTCATTATCAACACTGCCAGAGTAATTACCAAATTTAGCCCTTACACCGTCAACATTTGTATTTGATGCACCACTTTGCACAGCAAACAATTTAACATTAAACAAGTCTGTAGAACCATTTCCTGTACCAGTTGTTTGTGTATTATTGTGTGTAGAAGTTGTTTTATCTGCCTCGTGGAAAGTAAGGCTTGCACTGCCACTTGTAGTTTTTACAAAGAAAGCCTGGCCACTTTGTAAATACTTATCTGTGCTACCACTCACAGGTCCACTGTTCCAGTCTGTTCTGTCAAATGCAGTGTAAGCACCAGGAGAGTTGGTTGATGCACCAACTAAGTTTGGATCCCAAACATAGAAGCCATTGGTAATACCACTAAATGTAACACCACTACTTAAATCTACAGGACATGCATAAGGGTTACCAATTAACCAGCTATTGCCACTTGTACCAGTAAAAGTAAATGTTTTATCGCCAGTTTGCAATAAACCTTTAGCTGCAAGTACTGTTGTTGCAAATGCATTAGGTGTACCTGTTGTAGTTGGTAAAACTGTTCTATCACCTCTTACAAAAATAAAGTAACCTTTGTTTGCAGGTGTAGTAGCACCAACTGTAGTATCACTCATTAACTCAGATTTGGTATTTAAAACCCTGCTATAAGAACCTGCTCCAGAAGTGTTATAAGTAAGTAAGTTAGCACTATTTGCAAGATCATCTAAACCATTATCACTTGTTGGCGTAACCGGACCACCAAACCTTGTTCCATAATTATTGGTATAACCAAAGTCATTTTGCCAGTTTTTCCATACACTGTAGTTTTTGGTAGCTGTGTCAGCAATGCCACGATATGATACAGGTGCTGTTGCCATTCTCCAGCCTCTAAATTGTTTATGGTAATATCTTTCAACAGTTACCTGGCCATTAATTGTACCTCCAACAGGACCTACATAAGACGTATTGCTACTTGTGCTTCTTAACACTAAATTATCACCAGTATTCAATGTTCCTGCAGTTACATTCAATCCATCAAACACATTTACTTTATTGCTTAATGTTAATGAACCACTACCACTTACTGTTAAATCTTTAATAGAGTTAGTACCAGTTGTAGGATTTAAAATACTACCATCAGTACCTTGGTTAAAGCTAATAGTTGAGCTACCTGAACCACCATACTCTAAAGATGAAGTATTGGTACCAGACAATACAGTTGAAGAACCAGAAATAGCACCATTTACTGTAAGTTTATTACCACCAAGATACAAGGTATCATTCATGGTAATGTTGTTAACTGTTGTATTAGCTGTAAGCGTTACATTGTTAGGTGTATTGCTGTTAACAATAATGTCTGCATTAGATGCAGGTACACCACCACACCAGTTTGCTGCATTGCTATAGCTACTGTTTGCTGTACCTATCCAGGTACCATTTGCATTTACTGTAATTAATACACTGCTACTATTGGCAGCTGCACAAACTCCACTTGTTACAACTGCTCTGTAATATCTTGTAGTTGTGTTGCTAATATCGGTTGCACCTACTAATGTTGTTGTTGTATTGCTAATATCGGTAGGGCTTGTAAAGCCAGCGTCACTGCTATATTGCCATTTTGTAACACTACCAGTGTTGCCACTTAAAGTAACATCGCTTGGTGTGCTGCCTGTACAAAATGTTTGGTTTGAACTTGCAGTACCACCTACGCTTGTTGCACTTACTGCTAATGTAGCTGAGTTAGAGTTAACAGTACCATTAATATTGGTAAATACTGCTCTGTAAGTATAGCCATTCATTCCAGTTGTAACACTAGCAAGGGTAAGTGTACCTGTTGTAGCACCACTATATATACCACCATTCGAAATATTGGCAAATCCACCACCATTATTTTCCTGCCATTGAATGGTTGGAGATGGTGTAGATGGAGAACTGCTTGTAAATGTTATGTTGGTTGCTGTTTGACAAACTGTAGCATTAGATGGGTCTGTATCAACAGTTAAAGTATTTGCTTCTCCAATAGCAAAATCGCTGAAAGAGCTTACTGCTGTTGCTTGAGAAGTAGTGCTTGTTAAAGTTCCTGTTGTTGTTGTGCTCCATGCAGAACCATTGTGTTTTCTTACTACAAAAGCTGCTGTATTAGCACCACCCAATATATCGCCACTTATAAAAGTAAATGTTGGTGCATAGCTTGTAAAGCCAGCAATACCACTATTGGTTAAAGTATAATAACGATTAACCATTTTGCTACTGTTAATACCCGAAGAAGCTATTGAAGCATGAGCACCACTTGTTGTGCTTGCAGTTAAACTACCACTACCACTTGTTGTGCCATTAAAGGCTACAGTTACTGGTGTATAGTTGCTTGCATCTCCTATTGCAAATGTTGCAGTTGGTGTTGCAGTATTATTTACATAAAGTTGCAAATTACCATTTACATAATTGCTGCTTGATGCACCTGTAACGCTACCTGCTGCACCACTTGCACCCACTGTCATTGTATTGCTGCCAGTAACAACTTTACCACTTGTTAATGCTAAAGTGCCAGTAGCTATTACATTACCAGACAATGTTAATGTGCTACCATTATTTACAGTTAAGTTGCTAAATGTTCTTGCAGTTGCAAACTGTGCACCTGCACCATTGTACTCTACAGTAGAACCACTGTTTAAAGTAACTGTTGCTGCAGCTATATTTCCTGCAATTGCACCACCTGCATTTAATGAACCTACTTTTAATGTACCACCACTATTTACAGTTACACTTGTGCCACTGCTTATTACTTGAGTGCCACAATCTAAAGTAGAACCATTAAATACTACAATTGTTGAAGTTGCATTTAATGCCATATCCGAACTTAATTGAACAGTATTCGATGTAGTTGCATCACCAATATTCCAAACTATTGTATTGGTATTTATACCTGATGCATAGTTATTGGAAAATGTTTGTGTACCAGTTGCTTTATTAAATACTATAGTGCCAGTACCAGCATTTCTTAATATTTGAGCTACGCCAGTTCCAGTTGCAGAAATAGTAATATTACCAGCAACTTTCAATGTCATTGCACCGCCAGTTGTAGCTAAGTCTAATTTAGCGTTTACACCATTAGCAGCAGTAATATTCAAATTACCACCAACAGTAAGAGTTGTAGTTGTATTTGTTAATCTCAATCCATTTCCAGTGGCACTATTCATAACTGTAAAATCACCATTAATTGTTGTTAAAGCACCAACAATATTTACTGTTGATGTTTGACCAGAGCAATTCCAAGTAAAGTGATGGAACGACTGCCCTAACCCACCAGCTGGTGTGGTTGCAGTAATACCTGTAATTTCACAAGTACTGCCAGTATTCCATGTTGCAGTAGGTATTGTACCTGCATTAATATTATGTTGGTATTTACCACCATTGCTTACACTAACAGCACCAGTTACAGTCCACGCTGTTGTTGTGCTATTGGTTACAGTACCAGCAATAGTAAGTGTTCTTGAACCAGCTATTGATACTGTTGCACCACTGTTTATTGTTAATGTTTTGCTTGCAGCAACTGTAAAGTTTCCACTAGTTAAAGTTAAACTTGTTGCTATAGATGCATTTGATTGTAATGTTACACCACCAGCACCAGTTACACTTACTGCAATACCTGTTGATGTATATGTTCCATCTATTGTAAAGTCTTGATTTGATGAACCATTGAATATTAATTGACGAGTACCAAAGCTAGCTTGTAAAGTAGCACCACTACCAACTGTTAAATTACCACCAACAGTTAATGTATAAGTATTGCTACCACCAACTGCATCTATATCTAATGTACCACCAGTAATGCTAGTGTTACCTACTACTGTCAAACCTCTTACACCACTTGCATTACGTGCAATCCATACTGTACCACCAGTTTGAGAGTAAGCCCCAGAAACTGTAACAGTTGTTTGGTTGCCTGAGGCAAGCAACATATTACCAGCACCTGTACTTTGAATTGTTAAATTATTGGCAACTGACATAGCCGCACCACTTAATACAGTGTATCCACTTGTATTTAATTGTTGACTAGTACAGTTATAAATAATATTATAAGCAGAGCCTATACCTGTAATATTAGTACCACTTGTAGAAGCAGTTACTAAACCAGTTATATTAAGAGTAGAACCAGTGCCCCATGTAAATGTTGGAATTGTTGCATTATCAATATTGTGTTGATAGCTACTTCCACTACCTGTTACTGTGCCTGTACCTGTCATGGTTAGTGTACCACTATTTACCAAAGTACCATTTACTGTAATATCTGGTGCTGCTGCACCATTAGCTACTGTTAATGTACCACCACTGGCAATAGTTATTTGTCCTGTTGTGTTTACTGTTATATCATCTGCACTAATGCTTTGTCCATTAGGTACAGTTACTGTGTGTCCATTTAAAATGCTAATTGCACTTGCACTTGCATCAGGAGTTAATGTTGCAGGAATCCAGCTACTGTTTGTAAAGCTTTCCCATGTGCTTGTGCTATTCCAGTTACCAGTTGCTGCTGTTCTAAACGCATCAGTAGCATTACTTGCAGCTGCTGTTGCCTGGCTGCCTGTAGCATTGCCACTTGTTAAATAATTTTGAGAAGTTCCTGTACCAACGTTATACTCAAATACAGCAAAATGATAAGTAGTTGCAGAAGTTAAACCACCTACTGTTACCAAACTGCTGCCACTTCCTGTGCCATTATATACTACATAATTTCCACTACCTATTTGTGTGCCACTGCCAAATGTAGCACTTGCACTGTAAGTGCTGGCATCACTTGGCGATGCATCTACTGCACTACCTGCTTTAACTACTATTATTCTATTGCTACCATCGCCAACCGAAGGAAGGTTAACAATAATGCTTGTTGATGTAACTGTTCCAAAACTAACAGAACCATTGGTTGTTGGTTCTGCTGCAAGTGCATTACCACTTACTGCCACATTTTGTGTAGTTGCACTTGTTGCTGCATTAGTTACATTACCACTATTAGCTCCATTAGCACTGCCTGGAGAAAATCTTACATAAATAGTAGTAGTAGGCACTGCATCACTACCATTTCTTGTTAATACAATTGGGTTAACGCTGTAGTCAGCATCGTCCAGACTTATTGCAAAACCTGTAGGTGCTGTTACTGTGATTGATGAAACTAATTCTGTACCAGCAACTGTGTAAGATTGAGAGCTTGAATTTGAACCTGTAACAATATTACCAAAAGCACTTAAACTACCTGTTGTTGTTACAGTTGGGTTATAAGTTGTTGCATTACCTGTACCAGCAGTTGCATAATAATTTGGCGAGCTAGCACTGTTATTATTATACTCATAAACTGCTATATGGTAAGTTGTATTTGCACTTAAACCTGTTACAGTTACTGTAGTTCCTGTACCATCATATACTGCATAGTTGCCAGTTCCAAACTGTGTACCACTACCAAAAGCAGCATTTACACCACTTGGGCTTGTACCATCTGTTGGTGTATAGCTTACTGCTCCACCTTGTTTTACATAAACTACTCTTCTGCCACCATCTCCACCAGTAAAGTTAACAACCATACTAGTTGTTGTTTTAGTACCAAATGCTACAGTACTTGCAGTTGCAGGTTCAGCAGCCAAAGTTGTAAAGCTTACTTCGCTGCCATAACTTGTACCTACCCCATTAGTTGCATAAGCTTTTACATAATATGTTGTATTGGTTGATAAACTTGTTAAAGAACTGCTATATGTACCAGTTCCTGTACCATCTGTTGTAAAGTTATCAGCCAAAGTAGGGCTACCACTTGTGTTATATACCACACCACGTGCAGTTACTGCATCTCCTCCATCATTGGTTACATTACCACCACCTGATGCACTATTTACAGTTATAGAAGATATTGAAGCTGTTGAAACAGTTGGTGCTACTGCAGAGTTAGTTGTTACACCACTACTTACACTGCTCCATGCAGAGTTACCACCTGCATTTACTGCTTTTACTCTAAAATAATAAGTTGTTCCTGATGATAAACCTGTTACAGCCTGAGAAGTTGTACCTGACGAAATACTGCTGTAAGTAGCATTTACACTACCAAAAGCATTATCATCGTCAACCTCAACAGTAAATGTATATGTTTCGCTACCATCATTAGTTGGTGCTGTCCAGTTAGCAGTAAAACCTGTAGAAGTAATGCTGTTGCCTGTACCAACAGTTGGTGCATTACTTAAGGTAGTAAATGTAACATCGCTACCATTAGTTGTTCCTGCACTATTTGCACCTTTAGCCCTATAATGGTATAATGTGTTTGTACCTAAACTGCTAATTGTTTTGCTAATAGCTGTGTTACTTGTACCTGTTACTGGGCTTTGGTCTGCTGCTATGTTTGTGCCATAGCTTATAGTTGTACCATAATCAAAGCTTGCAGTAGTACTATTAGCATTAGCATTTACAGTACCATTAAGTGCAACAGAAGTTGTTGCTACCGATGTTGCTGCATTGGTTGTAACTGTAGGTGCAGCAATAAAGGTTTGTGTGCCACCAGCACTTGTGCTACCTGTTTTATTAGCACTGCCAAAAGTAACATCGCTGGTAGTTATTGCACTTACAGCAATTGTATTGCCTAATGTTGCACCACTTGGTACATCTGTAGTTATCCAAAAATAACCAGTTGTACCACTATTAATTGTTTGAGATAAAGAACTGAAAGTATGGCTACCTGTTCCTAAACTTGTTGTTATAGAACTACCTAGTTGAGATGCACTACCAAAGCTATTGCTTGTTGCATAATATAATTTGTAATTGGTTACATCACTAGCACTATTAGTTGTGCTAAAGCTTACAGCAGTAAGTGTAGCATTTGCAGTAGTAACACCTAATTGAAAATTATAAATAATATTACCAGTTGTGTTTCTTACAATATTACCTGTTGCAACCTGACCACCAGCATTATCTGCTAAAGCTACATCTGGCACAGCAGCAATTTTTGCAACTGTCCAAATTGTGTTTGCACTAGTAATACCACTTTCTGTTGTTACGTTTGGTGTACCAGTTACAGTTGCTCCACCTGTAGTGTTCCAACTGCTACCATTGTAAGAAAATGAAGCACCACTTGAAGGAGATGCTGTTAAGTTGGCACCTGCATCGGCTGTTGTCCAGCTAAATGCAAATGTTGATGTTGTACTTGTACCACTGGTAATGCTCCATTCTGCATTGGCTCCATCGGCACTTGGCGAATATGTTGTTGCAGCAACACCTACTGTATATATAGAAGTTGATGCACCTGTATTAGTAATTGTTACTGGGTTATAAGTACTTGTGCTACGACCAATAGGGAAAGCAAAACTGCTACCACCACTACTTATTGAACGTAATACCTTACCAGTGCTGCTAGTTACAATGTAGTTGCTTGAGCTGGCACCAGATGTGCTTGCACTTGTACCAAAAGTTAAATTATTGGCACCCAAATCTAATTTACCACTGGTAAACGTAAGAGTTTGATTAATTGTAATAGCACTTGCCAAAGCAACATTATTGCTGCTTTTATTAATAGTTACATAGTCAAAAGTTTCGCCACCACTTTTTGTTATGGTTTGTGTGCTAGTACCATTAAGTACTACTGCACGACTATTAGGAGTAAATGTACCAGTTGTATGTGTCCAGTTTCCACCCAAATTAAAATCTCCACCTACACCACTACCTAAGCTTAGGTTACCTGCAAGTACCAAATTACCTGCAACAATAAGATTTACATTACCACTGCTATAGTCTGCATATACGCTACTACCACTACCAATATCTAAATTACCATTACATGCACGTGCATTATTGCTACCATTTGGTAAGTTAAGTGTTGTACTGTTGGTTAAAGTTACATTGTTAGGATAACCAGCTGTAGTGCCAATAGTGCCTGCACCTGTTGCACTCCACTCACTTGTTCTACCATAAGTACCACCACTATTATAATTTAATGTTGATGATGAACCATATATTGGTGCAGTACTAAAACTACCCCCATTTAATTGTGCTGTACCATTAAGTGTTAATGCACTGCCTGCTACCGAACCTGAAACAATTTTAAACGTACCAGTACTACCTGTTGTAGGCACAGTACGAGACACATTCATTGTTACACCACCACCATTTTGAACAGTTACATTATAAGGACCATTTGATGAAGGCCACCAAACATCGCTATTAACAACATAAGAGCCAGATGAGTTATTGAATATTAAAGTACCAGTTGTGCTACCATAAGTCCATGTGGCACTACCTGTGGCCCAGCTACCCTGGTCTAACTGAAAACTACCATTCATTGCCACACCAGTTGTATTGGCAGTAAAGGTAAATGCACCAGTTGCCAATATTGCACCTGCATCTACAGTAACCTGACCAGAAACTGTTGTTGCCTGACTAAATGTTACAGCAGCAGTTGTATTACTAACTTTAAAAGTACCAGTTATAGAACTTGGTAAACCATTACCAGTTACTTGAGCAGCAGTACCACTATACTCGTAGTTGGCACCTGCATTAAATGTACGCGAACCTCCTAAATTTTGTATTGAACCACTTGCAGTATTGCCACTAGTAATACCATTGGTATTACCAGTTTTTAAAGTAGCCCCTGAAGAAACTGTAAAATTTAGATTAGTAGTTGCTAATGCATCTAAAACATTAGTTCCAAAATCCATCGTACAACCACTATTCACAACCATATTAATATTTCTACTTGAAGAACTTGCTGCGGTAATTGTACCACCAGTTTTAGTAAATGTGGCGGTTCCAGACTTATTGAAGTATATGTAAGCATTATATGGTGCTGTACCTCCAGTAGCAGTATAATCTAGTGTACCACCACTCATATTGAAGTTACCACTTACATATACATTTAAAGCACCGCCTCCAGAACCACCAGCAGTACCATTACCAAGTGTTAAAGTTCCAGTAGTGATTACTAAATCGCCCCCAATAGTAAGTGCTGTAATACCTGTAGCACCAGTTAGCCTCAATGAAACCCCAGCTACAGTTAAAGTACCTTGAATCGCTTTACCAGTACTACTTGATGCATCGTTCAATGCACCTGAAAAATTCATATTTGCCGTTGCATTATATGTCAAGTTACCAAAACCAGTTGAGGGTGTTCCAGGTCCAGTCGTCGCTGCATTATTAATGATAAAATTACTAGTAGCTCCAAAACTTTCGATTCCAGCAAATAAATTAGCCCAAGTTCCCGTGTTGTTATGTGTGTAGGTTCCTCCATTGTCAATTTGGAATGTTGCTGTAGCGTTAAAAGTTAATGCATTTGTTGTAGCTACATTACCACCACTTTCAATTTGAACTTTTACGCCGGCTCCAATAGTAAGTGCTGATCCTGTAACCGTCATAGTACTACCATTTTGAACTACAAAGATGTCACCACTAGTTGTAAAGTTAGATGGAGCAGACCCTCCACCTCCTCTATTAGTACTCCAAATCGAAGTACTTCCAGTAGTGTTAAATGTATTCGTTCCTTGCGAATAGTAAGTCGCAGCATTAGCACTAAAAAAGCTGCACATTAGTAGCAGCAAGGCAAGTAACCCTTTTTTCATATTGTGTTGTTTTAGTAAAATTGTTTGTTTCATATAGTTTGCTTAGTTATTTATTACAATTTGTTATTTTCAACTTTTTAATTTACTGGTTGGTGTCCTCACCAACCACATTTTTGTTTCTACTTCGTTTGGTTGAAACACCAACCTATAGAGCAATGCGAAGATTGAACACTGATGACACAGATTTGACAGATTTGGTATGTTTAATCTGTAAGTATCCGTTGAATCTATGTTAATCCGTGTTCCATTTTTCTATTCTTTGCAACCTCTTCATTTCGTTTAATGAACGCACTAACCTATAGAGAAAAAACGCTGTGTTTGTTTTGCTATCATTATATATTAACTTTACTCACACGTTGCCAAAGCAAACACAATTGTTACTTCGTTAAAAACAACACAAAGGTTGCTTTTAACGAAAATTTTTTATACAAAGAGCAAAACCAACAAAAAGTTTTAGTTTAAATTAACTTCTTATTGTGTAAGATACACACATTTGTTTGTATAGGATAATTATAACATTGTTATAAAACACAATACTACAAAGGGTTTTGGCTATATTTTACATACTGGATTTAGCAAGCAATACACAAGATAAATTATTGAGGGGATTCAATTCATCGTAAGTATAGAGGGTAAAAATACAAAAAACTAAATATACTGTTAATTTTTTTTTGGTAACGAGTGCAGAGGTTGGGATTGGGGGATTGGGGGATTGGGTATTAGGGATTAGGAATTGGGGATTAGGAATTGGGGATTGGGGATTGGGGATTGGGGATTGGGAAGAGAAATTAAAAATTAAAAATTAGAAATTAAAATGCTTTGCGTCCTTTGCAGCCTTTGTTCCTTTATGTGAAATAATGAACCACAGAGACACAGAGGCACTGATAGTTGGGGATTGGGAAATTATAAATTATAAATTATAAATCAGAAATTAAAATTGCTTTGAGCCCTTTGTAACCTTTGTTCCTTTGTGTGAAAAACACTAACAATTTACAACTAACAATTTACAATTAAAACCTATCTACCACATTTCTTTATTGCAATAATTATCATAAACACAATAAACGAAAAAATAGTAAACCTATTTATTTTGTGCATATAGCCTGTAAACTTGGTTTGGGGCTCAGTTTTATCCTTTTTTTTGAGGTATAAGTATTGGGCTATTTGTTTAAGAAATTTCATTGGGTGGCAAATATATTTATGGAACGCAGAAGTTGGGTATTGGGTATTGGGAAATTAACAATTAACAGTTTACAATTAACAACTAACAATTAACAATTAACAACTATCCAAAGTTTATTTTATTGCAAAAGTCAGTCTCAACCATTTTAGCACTTAGTGCAATCATATTCATAAATGCAACATCGTTACTAATACCATGACCAATAATTACTGGCTTGGCTACACCCAACACTGGCGTGCCACCATAGTTTTGGTAATGAAATCTTTTTATATAATCATCATTGGCAAAGCCACGACTGGCAGCTATTTCATAAAAGCTTTCTGCCATTTTAAGCACAATGTTTCCTGTGTATCCATCACACACCATCACATCGGCCTTGTCATTAAAAAAGTCTCTGCCTTCTATATTGCCAATAAAATTTATTGCTGTATTTTCTTTTAATAAAGGGTAGGTTGCCTGGCATAATATATTGCCTTTTCCTTCCTCCTCTCCTATGTTTACCAAACCCACTTTTGGAGTTGCAATACCTAAAATATTTTGTGCATAAATGCTGCCTAGTATGGCAAATTGGTTTAGTTGCTCAGGTTTGCAATCTGCGTTTAAACCCACATCTAACAATAAGCCTGTGCCTCCATTTAATTTAGGAATAACTGTAGCAATGGTAGGACGCAGCACACCTTCAATAACCTTAATGCTAAACATGCTGCCAACCAGCATAGCACCAGTATTGCCTGCACTTGCAAAAGCATCAATTTGTCTTGTGGCAAGCATTTTAAAACCAACAGCAATACTACTATCAGGTTTTTCTTTAAGTGCTTTTGTGGGATGTTCGTTGTAGCCAATTACTTCGGTGCTGTGCACTACTTTTACCTTGTCAAGTATATTATGCTCTTGAAGCAGGGGTGTAAGCTGCTTTTCATCGCCTATACAAAAAACAATAGCAGCAACATTGTGGTGTTGCTGCAAATATTTTGTAAGACCTTTAACGGCTTCTTGTGGAGCAAAATCTCCACCCATCATATCAAGTCCAATATTCATATTAAATGAAATTTGGGTTGATGGTTAGGCTTTTAAAGGAGCTTTTTCTGAAACTAATTTACCTTTATAAAAAAGTTTTCCTTCGCTTACATGAGCACGATGGCGAACATGTATTTCACCAGTGGTTGTATCTTTTGTTAAAGTTACTTCTTCTGCTTTGTAATGTGTTCTTC
>CAYZDJ010000011.1:0-87561 GCA_964477265.1 uncultured Chitinophagaceae bacterium | reverse complement strand
TAGCAATAATACTTTAACAATTTGCAACACACAATTACCATACACTTGGAATGGATTAACATTTACAACAGCAGGTACCCAAACCAAAACTGGTTTAGTAAATGCTAGCAATTGTGACAGCAGTGCAACGCTAATTTTAACTGTTAATAATACTTCATCATCAACTAATAATTTAAGTATTTGTCCTAACCAAATTCCATTTACCTGGAATGGATTGGTATTTAATGCAGCAGGCACCCAAACGAAAACTGGATTGGTAAATAGTAAAGGCTGCGATAGTAGTGCTACATTAAACTTATCTATTAACAATGCATTTAGTGTAAATGTGGGTGTTGATACTATGATTTGTCAATTACAATCTTACCCAATAAATGGAAGTGTAAGTGGTTTGTCAAGTCCAACTTATTTATGGGGCAGCAGCAATGGATTTTCTTCAACAAATGCAAGTATAAATATATCAAATGCTGGTAAGTATTGGCTAAGGGTTACAGATGCAACTGGTTGTAGCAATATTGATACAATGAATTTGGCAGTGAATACTTCGCCAATTGATGCAGAAATTTTTGCAGCAACACAGATATTTAAAAATGATACTGTAACCATTGTAAACATTAGTAAATATGCCAATGATACTTCTATCTGGAGCACATTCTCTAATCCAAATATTACAGTGGTTAGACGAAATGCAACTTACCTGGATGTGGTGTTTAAAGATACAGGCACATATCAAATTGGATTAACCACAAAAGTTAGTGTGTGTACACAAACTGCTTTAAAAACAATCAATGTTTTACAAGCTCAAAATTATCCTGCACCAACTGGTCCATCAAGAGATCCATTTATAAGAAATTATACAGCTGCACCAAACCCAAGCACAGGTGCATTTAATGTAAATATTAAGCTGGCAGATATTAGTAAAATAAGGTTAAGGTTATTTAGTGTAGTAACCAATTCAACTGTAAGCGATTTGCAATTTAATGGACAAAAAGAATATACTATCCCTTATAATTTAACAATTGCCAAAGGCATGTATATTTTGATTTTGGAAACACAAAAAGGAACATCTGTTCATAAAATTTTAATTAATTAATAACCCTTAAATACTACTATATGCTTATAAATTTTAATAATATTATGTGTAATGTTTTAAGTAAATGTAAAAGGGTAATATTGTTATTTGTGTTAATAAATCTATTACAGATTGCTAAAGCACAATACCCTGTTCAAATAATACCACAATTAGTTAGTCCATATACATTAAATCTTAGTGATTATTATACAGGTACTACACCAAAAATGTTTGTAACACTAACCAACAGAGACATGCAACGACCAGTTGCTTATGTAAGACTAAAAATGAGTATTACCGGTCAATTGGCTTCTGTTTTTACAACAGATTATGGCTCATATCCAGCAATTGCTTTAGATGCAGGTGTGCCACAACGTTTATCAATGAGTGATTTGGCACCTTACTTTAATCCAAATAATTTAGAGTTTACAGGTAGTATGTCTAAAGCTCAGTATTTGCAACAAAATAAATTGCCCGAAGGATTTTATACTTTTTGTTTTCAGGCAATCGAAATAAATACCAATAAAGTAGTAAGTGAAAATACTTGTACAACAGTTTGGATAAGCCTTAGCGACCCGCCATTATTGAACACACCAGCCAATAGTTCAGCTATTAATAAAAGCGATCCATTGAATATATTATTTAACTGGACGCCAAGGCATTTAAACAGTGCTAATGGTGCATTTAATACAGATTATGAATTTGAATTAAAAGAAATCTGGGATAATGCTATTGACCCACAAGCTGCTTTTCAAACAGCACAACTATTATACTCTACAACTGTACAAACCACAACTTTATTGTATGGTCCGGCACAGCCTGTTTTAATTGCAGGCAAAAGATATGCTTGGAGAGTAAAGGCTAAAGCAAGAAACCTGGCAGATGATAGAGATGATTTTAAAAATAGTGGATATAGTGATGTGTATTGGTTTGACTATAAAACTGTTTGCCCTGTACCATTAAATTACACTATTAATAAACTTGATCCAACATCTGTAACTGTAGGCTGGGTAAATGGGTTGAATATTACAGATTATGTTGTAGAATATCGTCAAATAAATCCAGCATTATCTGCATGGATAAAAACTCCACTAATTAATACCAATCCAATCCCACTAAACAATCTAAATCCAGGCACTACTTATGAAGTTAAAGTTGCAAGTAATTGTCCTGGAAATATTTTAGAATATGGTAAAGTGCAAATATTTACAACACAAAATGTAGTTTCAAATACTTCGTTAAGTAATAATATTGTTAAAGTAAAAGGAAAAGCTACCTGGTCCTATTACAACAAAGGAGAAACACCATCAGCAGACAATAATCCTTTAGTTATAAAAGCTACAGCAAGTAGTAGTAAAAATTGTGGTATTGCAAAAGATGCTGCCTATGCTGCTAAATTTTCTTTACCTAATGCAAGAGTGGTTGTAGTAAGGTATGTAAATGGAACAAGAGAGGAATTAGGTAGTGGTTACACCGATGCATCAGGAAATTATAGCGTGAATGTGCCAACAGATAAAGCTACTCATAAGCAAACAAGTTCTAACCCTCCAGTTGTAACTTATGGTGTTGAAATAACCCCCTCAAGAAATTTTTCTACTAGTTCTACTATAGCTATTAAAACAAACACATCTTCATCCGGTAATGTTTTTACCAGAACATATACAACTGTAATGGATGCTTCGTCAAACTATGATATTTCTACAATAGTTAAAAACTTTGAGTATGAACCCAAACTTACATCAAACGATATTGCTGCTGCACAGCAAAGCAATATGAATGTTGATATTTTACTTTCAAAATCTGACTGGGATAATACTTATAGTAAACTGCCAATTAATGTAGGTAAAACCATTAAAGGTAATGTAACTTACAACAACCAAAGCTATGTTATTTTAGAAAACATTACTACAGGAAATGTGTATAAACAATTAATGCAAGGCTATAATTATATAGCTAAAGTTAATTGCAAAAATGGAACACCTACTTACTCTGTTATTACTGCTATTGGCGATTATTGTAAACTTAGTGAGTGTTATAATTATCCATTTTTTACAGAGCTTAATGGTGTTGTAAAAAGTGGCGGAACTGCAAGAAATAATGCAACAGTAACTTTAACTATTAAAGATGCAGACCGAATTGGAAATGCAAATACAACTACAACTACAACTATTGCTGCAAAAACAAATGCTAATGGCGAATATAATTTTGATAGTATTCCAAAAATGAAACCCAATAGCAGCGTTAAAATTGAAGTAAAAGATGCCACTGTAAGAAGAGATCCATTTTTCTTTACAACCCAGCTTTCATCTTCTTTTAATAATACTTATGATATTGATTTGGTTAATCAGGTACATACATTTATGGGAAGGTTGGTTGACCAAAATAATTTACCTATTGTAAATGCACTTATTGAGGTTGATGGAAATGTCTTGCCAAACAAAACAGGAAACGATGGCTTCTTCTTGTTGCAAACAAATTATGCACCTGCAAAAACTATAAGCTTTAGTGGTAATGGATATACTTCAAAAAGCATTTTGTTGCAACGGTTTTTACCAGCAAATCCCGGTTCGGTTTTTTATGATTTAGTAAATACATCAAACTTAGAAGACAGCTGGTGCAGTAGTGTTAGAAATGCAAATTCTATTACCAATTTTATACAAACTTCTGCCCCAGGGTTTGATAAACAAACAGGTGTTACATCTCAGTTTTTTGGCTATGTTCCTGGTACATTAAATAGTTTGTTTGGTAAAGTAACCGCCAATGCATTTGATAAAATTATTGGTATATATAGCATTGCAAAAGTTGAGATGATTAACCAGAATGAAAGTGTAGCTCTTGAATTAAAATTGAAAGGCAATTTGGTTGCTGCTCAAATAAGTTTTGTAAGTGTAAATGGTGTTAATGAAACACCACACTCAGCTTACACAACTATGGCAAATAAAAAATTTATGTTTAGTGCACCTGCTGGTTCATATAAATTTTATGTAAATCCAATTAGTGATAACGAACCATTTGTACCTTTTGCAGGAGAGTTTAGTTTGAAAAATACTACCAGCACAATTATGTTGGCAAATCAAACTATTACTGTAAACTTAACTGATGGGGTTTTGGTAAAAGGAACTGTTAAAAATGTTTTAGACAATTCACTTTTAGACTCTGCTTCTGTTGTTTCAGATGGATTGCCATATAAAGATTCATCTAACAAGCAAGGAGAGTATAAAGTGTATTTACCCAGATATGAAAGTATTAAACTGCATGTTACAAGAAAAGGGTATAATAGTTTTGACACAACTGTTAAGTACACAGCAAACGTTAATAGTTTAAACTTTAGTTTATTACCTTTCGATAATAGTTTTACGCCAATTTATACTATTGCTGGTTTTAAAGTAGAATTAGACAAACAACTTGCAGATGTTAATGCTAATACCTATGTTGTTTCGGGTAAATTAATTTTGGAAAACAATGCTGTATTTAGCACAGTAAAAGATTATGAAAAGCTAACGTTTAGAAATATTTCTGTAGTGGCAGATCCATCAACAAACGATGCAAAACCTGTGGTTGACATTTTGTTTGAAGAAGCCGTGATACAAAGCAAAGCATTTGGGTATGCTGTAGAAATTGAAGGTTTGCCACAAATAAAATTAAGCAGTTTAAGAACTGCAGCGAAAGGTAATTATTCTCCAGCTGTTATTGGTGGTGCACAAATTATTACAAAATTGGCAAGCAGTGGCAGTGTGTTTAAGTTTAGAGATGCCATTTTAAGAGATGCAGATGTTGTACAAAACAGCAATGCATTTAACTATGTGTACATTACACCAAAAACAAACATAAATGCACTAAGCGATGCAAAGACTTATAATGTAGAGTTTATAGAAGATAAGTTTGATTATACAAAAACCATTTATTTAAAACAAGATAAGAATGCTGCCAAACCAGATAGCAATTATTTACAAGTAGCTATTATTCCTAAGGTTTCTTTGTTCATAGATAAATTCAGTTCTACACTCAGCAAAGATGGTTTGGGTATGAGTGGCTATTTTCAAATACCTAAACAGTTAGCGTCTAAAATTGACAGTAATGGAAAAATACAATTAGAGAAATTTACTTTAGACAGAAACTTTAAAGTTGCCGAAATAACTTTTGATATTGGTAAGCAAAAACCACTGTTTATGCAGTTGCAAAAAATAACTGTAAAACTTACTAGTGTAAGTCTTTATGGTTTAGGCACACCCAATATGGGCGTTGGTTTTGGAGGAGAGGTTTGGCTGAAACAAAAACCTCGAACAAGTACAGACCAGACCGATGTGCTAACCATTAATAAATTAGAACTTGTTAATAAAACCGAAGGACTAACCTTTTCTGGAAGTTTTTCATTGCCAAGCAATGGTATTACAGTTAGAAACTTAGTGTTTAAAAATTCTCCAGGCAGCTCAAGCACAATTGACATGAGCTACAACTTTACTGAAAATAGTTTTAAACTTTCTGCTTCAGGAATTTTAGATTACAATGGAACCAACAATAACAAAATCATAAAATCGGTTTTCCCAATAGGCATTCAATCTTTTATGCTTGATACCAAAACCTGGGGAGTGTTTATGAAAGCCAATGCTAATGTGCAGCTTGATTTTAAAGTAATGAAAATTAATATCACCGACTTTTTAGTAAACATTGGTTACAGTATGTCGTTGAATGATATGAATAATTTTTTAATTAATAAAAGTGTAACTCAAGCCTCTAATGGTGCAGCAGATGAAGCTATTGACGAAACTAAAACAAGCTGGGCAATTGGTATTTCTGGTGGATTAGAATTTCCTATTAAAGCAATAAAAGTTGCAGTAAAAGGCACTGTATTATTTGGCAATATAAATGGCTCAATTCAGGCAGCAGTAAACGATATAGAATTAAATATTGATAATTCACCTGCCTTTACGTTATATGCAAAAGTGAGCATGACTTTTAATGACACTAAGCAAGGCTTTGAAGCTCAAGGAAAATTTAATGCCTTAAGCAAAGGTTTTGATGCTAAGTTTAAATATTACAGTTTTAATGCAGGTGGTTTTGAATTAGGTGCAACCATTATTGCAAACCTTGGAACAACAGGTGTTACAACTGGTCCTGTAAACTGGTTTAGCATTGGTGGTGGTTTTAATTTTAATACCAATGCCAAAACCTATGAAGTATTTTTTAGTGGAGAAGCATCAACAGCAGGTACACCAAAAACTGCTGCATATTTAAAAATTGAAAGAATAGGTTTATTGTTTGATTTAGGTAAATGCCCAGGTGGACAGCCAATTTTTGATGGTAGTGCAGAACTATTTATTAAAAACGAAAGTTGGGGCAAGCTAACAACCAAGTTTGATTTTTGTAGAAACACAATGCTTATTACTGTTAAGGCTTCTGTACCACTTCTTGCGGGGCTTGCAAAACTGCCTGTAGATGGTATTGTGTATGGTTTAGCACCACAAGGTGGAAAAGAAGGTGCATTTTTTATGAGTGTTTATGTTAATGTTAATGGCGTATTTAATGGTTATATACAAGGAAACGCTTTTGCTGCTTTAGGCATTAAGTATGATAACAACCACCCATTAGCACCACAAGAAATAAAAAACATTTGGAATTTAATAGCTTCTGAAGCTAAAGAAGGGCAAACACAAACTATGTATCGAAAAGTGTTGGGGATTAATATGCCATATACAGTAACAACATACGACAAGCTAAATGGCATCTATCTTTCTGCTACTATGAGTGTGCCAAGTAAAAGTGGAAATTTTGGAGTTAAGTTGGCAGGGTTTGATGTGTTTAATGTTTCGTACTATGCAAGAGCAAATGGGTCGTTTAGATTATTTTACAAATTTTCTAACAATGTTTTATGGGCAAATGGAGCAATTAGTGCTAATGCTGGAGGGTCTATGACTATACTTGGTTTTAGCCTTTATGGAGATGCAGCTGTAAATGGAAATATTACTGGAGGTTATGATGGTAAATGGTATTTGTATGGAGATTTGAGTATGTATTTTCAGGTGTATAACCATCCTTTTGCAAGCTGCAACACAATTTCTTATCCTTGGGAGTGTCATACAATTGGCTATTATATATGTGGCTGGGCGTTTTGGAGTGGTGATAGTTGGTGTCCAATAGAAGCATGTGGCTATAATATATTTAAACCAAGTTTTAAAGCATGCTTCAATGCCAACTTAAACTTTTATTTTAGACAAGGACAAGCACCAAGTATTAACCTAAGATTTTAATTATCATTTTAAAAACTAATAATGAAAAAATATTTAATTATAATTTCTGTTTTATTTATTAAGCTAGTTGCTGCCCAAGATACTACAACAGCAAAACGATACGTAGCAAGTGCAACTTCGGCAAGTGGTAACTATATTTTTGTTTGCAATTCACCACAATTTTCTAATGACGATTCTAATTTAATTGCAACCACAGATTATTTTATTATTGAAAGAGCAGTGTATAATCCAAATGCTACGATAAAGGATATTCCTAAAATTGATAAAGTAGGTATTTTAAAATGCGTTCAAAATGTTAAAGAGCTTAAAAGCTTTTATACAGATGAATACATAGATAATTTTAAAACACATTACAAACTAAAATCGGCAAACGATGTGGTTAATTATTTCAAAAATCATTATCAACCACGAGACTATTTTTTATACTATGGAATTGTTGAAACTAAAATGGCTTTGGGTCATGTGTTTTTAGATAAAGATGTAAAACAAGGCGAAAATTATTTTTATATTATTAACAGAGTTGGTAAAGATAAATCTCAAATGAAATGGGGTGTTTGCTTTACTGAAAGCAAAATTGGCAACTATCTTCTACCACATTTAAAACCCACAGTTTCCAATGTTTATCAGTATGATAGTGCTGTAATTGTAAAATGGCAATTGCCTATTAAGGATAGTTTCATTAAATCTATTCCTGTTCCAAAATCAGCGTTTTTATTTGATAAAAGGTCTCAAAGCAAAATGATGCCTTTTGAACTTGGGGAACTTAGAGCAAATCTTTATGAGCTGGATGTAAATGGCAAATACAATATGGTAAAAAAATTATTAGGACAATTAAATGAAACTAATGATACCATAACCTATACATACCAACAAGATTGTTTGCCAGAACAAGCTTACACTATGTTTATTAAAACAGAAGATGAAGTGTATAATGAAGGATTAGAATCTGATACAGTTCTTGCTTTTTCTGTAAATGAAAATAACTTGGTAAAACTTACAGCTATTGATGCTAAAGAAATTGAAAATGGCATTAAAATAAGTTGGAAACAAATACAACAAAAACCTTATTTGTATGGAATAGAATTGGGAAAATATAATAGCGATGAAGTGTATGATTCTTTAGGAATCATCAGCTCTTTAGATACAACATTTATTGATACTAAATTAGAAGCAGGGCAACATTATCGTTATCAGGCAAGGGCTGTGTATTTGCCACAACTTAAAATGAAACAAGAAGCTGCAGCTAGTGCTGTTGCAACTATTACAAAGTTTTCAAAACCTTATGCCCCTTATAATTTAAAAGCAAATAATGTAGGTAAAAATATTCAATTAACCTGGCAAAGCAAAGAACAGCTTGGACTAAAAGGATATTATGTTTATAGGGGCACATCTACAAAAAACTTAAGCGTTATTGATGGGCCTATTAAAGAAAAAACATATACTGACACTGCTGAACATTTAAGTGGTAGAAGCGAATATTATTATGCTATTGTGAGTGAAAATTTAATGCAGGACACAAGCATATATAGCAACATAGTAAAGATTATACCTAACAGAAAAATTGAAACAAGCTTACCAAATGATATTAGTTTTTATTACAGCAATGGAATCTTAAATATTTCGTGGACAGATACCAGAAAAGACGACAATGTTATTGAAGGATTTATGGTACAAAAGAGAAAACAAGGAGATAAAGATTTTGTGAATTTAAACACCGAAGTAATTACCAGTAACAAAACGCTTGATAGTAATTTAATAGAAGGTGTAAAGTATGATTATAGAATTGCCAATGTAACTAACAACAAAGTTGTAAGCGATTTTGGTAGTGCTCAAACTTTTGAATTGGCAAAACAAGCCGTAGATATTGTTAATGTATTTTATGTAAGAAATATTGAGGGAAACATAGAAATCTCTTTACCTCAAATGCAATTTGGTAATAGAAAAAGTTATACTATTTATAGAAGAGATGCAGGGAATTTGCAATTTGAAAAGCTAACAGAAATTAATGCTAACACATTTAAGTTTATAGATAAAACAGCTAAAGCAAAACAGATATATGTTTATGCTATTACCATAACAGAGACTGATGGGAGAGAAGGAGAGCGAGGCAAATCAATTTCTATACGAAAAGATTAATTAAAAAACTAAAACTATTGGTTATGCATAATAAACTCAACATTAAAATAATAACTTTTCTTCTTGTTACTGCTTTTTATAGTAATAGTTCGTTCGCCCAAAATGTAGATTTAGGTAATCTAAAAGAAACCTTTAACAAGAAGAACGCTGTAAAAGTTACTGGAGGCTTAAATGCCACAGCACTAACTTATAGTGGTAATGACCAAAGTGGGAGAGAGTCATTTAATTGGTATTTGCAGGGTAATGTAAACATTAGTTTGTTTAACACAGTAAACATTCCATTCAATATGAATTTAACCAATGCTGGCAGTAATTTTCAAACACCAACTTCCCCCAACAGAATTGGTATTCATCCAACCTACAAATGGGTTACAGCACACCTTGGCGATGTGGCTATGAGCTTTAGCCCCTACACTTTAAATGGACATCAATTTACAGGAGCGGGTGTAGATTTGAGCCCTAAAGGCAATTTTAAAATTAGTGCTATGTATGGCCGTTTGCAACAAGCTGTAGAATTTGATAGTACAAATAAAGCATCATTGCCAGCATATAGAAGATTGGGTTATGGAGCCAAAATTTTATACACAGACAGTAAACAAAAGTCGAGTTTTGGAGTAACTGTTTTTGGTGCATCCGATAAATTGAATTCTTTAAACTTTCAGCCAGATAGTTTAAGTGTATTACCACAACAAAATTTTGTAACAAGTTTTAATGCAAGTTTAAAACCATCGTCTAATGTAGAGTTTAATGCAGAGTATGCAATGAGTGCATTAACAAAGGATATTAGAGATACAAGTTTTGTAAAAGAAAAATCGGGCAACATTTTAACCAATTTTGTTGATGCAAAAAATTCAACAGGCTATTATAAAGCACTAAAGTTGCAATGCAACCTACATGTAAAAACTACTACTATTGGTATAGGTTACGAAAGAATTGATCCTGGATATAAAACATTGGGAGCCTACTTTTTTGCCAACGATTTAGAAAATCTAACACTTAATCTTTCAAAATCTTTGCTAAAAAACAAAGCTACGTTTGCAGTCAACTTTGGCGTGCAACGCGATAATTTAGATGATGCAAAATCAGGGGAAAATAAGCGTTATGTATTGGCAACAACTTTAAGCTATAATCCTGTAGATAAAGTAGCTATTAATATTAGCTATAACAACTTTAAAACCTTTATGAACATAAGACCTTTATTTCAATTAATAAACCAGGTAAACCAATTTCAAAATTTAGATACATTAAATTTTTCGCAGTTGTCACAAAATGCAAATTTGAATGTGAACTTAATAGTAAAACAATCAACTTCACAAACACAAAACCTAAATATAAATTTTAGTTATCAGGATGCAGTAGATAAGCAAAGTGGTAAAGTAACTGATGCAGGTAACACTAAGTTTTACAATGGCACAGCTTCATACAATATATTCTTTATTCCAACCAATATAAATGTAATTGCAGCATTTAATTATAGCTACAACGTGGTTGCATTAAACAACTATAGCATTTTAGGACCTACTGTTGGTGTTAATTGTAAATTATTTAAAAAAGCAGTTACAACTGGGTTAACTGCATCTTACAATAAAAGCACATCAAATGTAGTTAGCCAGCCACAGAGCCAAATACTAAACTTAAGATTAAGTACAGCCTATACATTTTATAAAAAACACAACATAGTGCTTAGCTTGATTAATCAAAATAGAAATGTTGAGGGTGCAACAAGTGTAAACAGTTTGATAGGAAATATAGGCTATAGTTTTGGTTTCTAATAAACAAAAGCTTCTAAATTAATTCTGACCTTCTAACAACAAAGGAATTACTTAACAGCAATTCCTTTTTTATATTACTACGAAGTTGTTTAACATTATTTTAACCGCAAACACAAAGGTTTTCGCAAAGAAATCGCAAAGAATTTACCTAACCCTTTGCCAACTCTGCGTTTCCTACTTTGCGTTGCTCTGCGGTTAATAAATATAATTTGTTTATTTTCAATAAACTAAATATTAAACAACTTCTACTTATCAAATAATTCCTTTGTAATCTTTAAACCTTCGCAGCGTTTAAAATTTTATAATAGACTTCTTTCATATTAGCTGTCTAAAGAATAGTTATAAGTCATTGCGAGATCGGGTTCTTGCCTAACGAAGCAATCTCAACTATTTCAAGCAGATTGCTTCAGACACGAACCTTCAATGACTGTCATTATTGAGTTTTATATAAATAAAGGTAATTGTGAAAGAGGTTTAATAAAGGCAATAAAAAACCTTGAAAGCATTACACTCTCAAGGTTTCAAATAAATCGTAATTCTAAAATCTATAAATCGTAAACAGGGTTACACATCAATTTTAGCATACTTAGCATGTGTTTCAATAAATTCTCTGCGTGGTGGCACATCATCGCCCATAAGCATACTAAACACCCTATCAGCTTCGGCAGCACTGTCAATGTTCACTCTCTTTAAAGTTCTGCGTGTAGGATCCATTGTGGTTTCCCAAAGTTGCTCAGCATTCATCTCTCCCAAACCTTTATAACGTTGTATGGTTACGCTGTCTTCCTTGCCTGCACCCATTTTTGCAACTAATTCGCTGCGTTGCGTCTCGTTATAGGCATATTCTGCTTCTTTGCCTTTCTTCACTAAATACAATGGTGGTTGTGCTAGGTAAACATAACCTTGTTCCACCATTTCTTTCATATACCTAAAAATGAAAGTAAGAATCAATGTTGCAATGTGGCTTCCATCCACATCGGCATCGGTCATTATAATTAATTTATGATAACGCAGCTTGGTTAGGTTCAAAGCTTTTGGATCTTCTTCTGTGCCAACAGTTACGCCCAATGCTGTGTACATATTGCGTATCTCCTCATTCTCATAAATTTTATGCTCCATTGCTTTTTCAACGTTCAATATTTTACCACGCAATGGCAATATAGCTTGGTAGTTTCTATCACGTCCTTGTTTTGCAGTTCCACCAGCCGAGTCTCCTTCTACCAAATACAACTCACATTTTTCTGCATCACGTTCGCTACAATCTGCAAGTTTACCAGGCAATCCACCGCCACTTAAAACTGTTTTACGTTGTACTAATTCCCTTGCTTTTTTTGCAGCCACACGTGCCTGTGCTGCAAGAATTATTTTACTAATTACATTTTTTGCTTCACGTGGGTTTTCTTCAAGATATGCCTGTAATGCTCTGCCTACAGCAGTTTGCACAGTTCCTGCAACATCGCTATTACCAAGCTTGGTTTTTGTTTGTCCTTCAAATTGTGGTTCTGGTACTTTAACAGAAATGATAGCACTTAAGCCTTCCCTGAAATCATCTCCCTCAACCTCAACCTTTGCCTTTTCAAACAAACCTTCCTTATCACCATAAGATTTGAAAACACGCGTCAATGCTTGTCTAAAGCCTGTAACGTGTGTACCACCTTCAATGGTATTGATGTTATTTACATAAGAAAAAATATGTTCTTTAAAATCATCATTGTAAGTCATTGCCACCTCAACAGCAACATTGCTTGTTTCGTCATGTCCTTCAAAATAAAGAGTATTGCTTATTAAAGGTCTTCTGTTACTGGCTTTGTCAAGCATTTCAACAAACTCAATAATGCCGCCTTCACTGTAAAAGTTTTTGGTGTAGGTAGTGCCATCATCCAAAACTTCCCTGAAATCATTGATGGTAATGCTTATTCTTCTGTTTAAAAAAGCAAGCTCTCTTAATCTTCCTTCCAATATTTCTCTTCTGTAAACAGTTTCTTGAAAAATAGTTGCATCTGGCCAAAAATGTTGCTTAGTTCCTGTTTTATCAGTTGTTCCTACTTCACGAACATCGTATAACGGGACACCTATTTTATATTCCTGTTCAAAAATCTTTCCTTCACGGCAAACTGTTGTATGCATGTGTGTGCTTAATGCGTTTACACAACTAACACCCACACCGTGCAAACCACCACTCACTTTATAAGTATTTTTATCGAACTTACCACCAGCGTGCAGAATGGTCATTGCAACTTGTAATGCACTAACACCTTGTTTTTGGTTAATCCCTGTAGGAATACCTCTACCATCGTCTTCTACAGATATAGAATTATCCTCGTGGATATTAACTATAATGTTTTTGCAATAACCTGCAAGTGCTTCGTCAATGCTGTTATCAACAACTTCGTATACCAGGTGGTGCAAGCCTTTAACACCAATATCACCAATATACATTGCAGGGCGTTTACGCACCGCTTCTAAACCTTCTAAAACCTGTATGCTATCTGCACCATAATTGGGCTTTTGTTCTTCGCTCATATTTTATTTTGTTTAAAGTTTAAGGTATGATGTTTAGAGTTTTTTTACCACAGAGTACACAAAGATTTTACACAGAGGAACGCAGGGGAAATTATTTTTATAAGAATTTAAAACTAGAAAATTAGCTAACTTTAAAACTTAAACATTAAACTTCTCAAACCTTGAAAAGATGGTGGCGAAGATAGGGTTTTGAGGGTGGGTTTTGGCGAAGAGTTTTACTGAGTTATTCACAAAAATTATTGCTAAATATAGCAACAATTTTTGCCATAAACCAATGTTATTTTTACATTACAATCGTTCTCATACTAAATTAAATAAATCTGTTTATGCTGTAAATGCAAATTGCATTATTTTCACGCCCTTAAAAAACTAACAATAAGGTTGTACAATATCAATCTTAAAAATAAATTATTATGGCTGAAGTGATTTTAATGCCTCGTTTAAGTGATACAATGACTGAAGGTGTAATTGCATCGTGGAATAAAAAAGTTGGAGATGCTGTGAAAAAAGGTGATGTGCTTGCTGAAATTGAAACTGATAAAGCAACTATGGAATTGGAAAGCTACCAAAATGGAACTTTGCTGCACATAGGTACTGAAAAAGGTGGTAAACTTCAGGTAAATGATTTGCTTGCAATTATTGGTAAAGAAGGAGAAGATATATCTGGTTTAATAAATCAAAAGTCAGAGAAGTCAGTTGAGTCAGTAAGTCATAAAGAAGTACAACAAACAAACATTCAACCCCAAACTCCAAACACCAAACAGGATGCAAAAGATTATTCAACAATGGAAGAAGTGGTATTGATGCCACGCTTAAGTGATACCATGACTGAAGGTGTAATTGCAGGCTGGCAAAAAAATGTTGGCGATGCTGTTAAAAAAGGCGAAGTACTTGCTGATATTGAAACAGACAAGGCTACAATGGAATTGGAAAGTTATAAGGATGGCATTCTTTTATACCAGGGTGCAAAGGCTGGAGAAAAAATTCAGGTAAATGATTTGCTTTGCATTATTGGAAAAGAAGGATTGAATGTTGATGAAATTGTTGCAGGATTGAAGGGAGGAAGTCAGAAAGCCAGTGAGTCAAACAGTCAACAGCCTTCAAATGAGAAACAAGAAACAAAAGTTGAAACCTTAAACGATAAACAACAAACAACAAACGAGATTATAAACACTGGTCGCATTTTCGTTTCTCCGCTTGCAAAAAAATTAGCTGCTGAAAAAGGCATTGACTTAAAGTATGTGCAAGGCACTGGAGATGGAGGAAGAATTGTAAAAAGTGATGTAGATAATTATAGTCCACAGACAACAGTCAATAGTCAACAGTTGGTTGCTTCAAGTCAAAGCCTGTCGTCAGTTGACAGTAAGCTGTCGTCTGCTGCTTTTACCGAAGTTCCAGTTTCGCAAATGCGTAAAGTAATTGCAAAACGCTTAAGCGAAAGTTTATTTACTGCTCCACATTTTTACTTAACAATGAGTATAAATATGGATGCTGCAGTTGATGCAAGAACTAAATTAAATGCTGATGGCAAAACCAAAATTAGCTTTAATGATATGGTAGTTAAAGCAACTGCATTGGCATTGAAACAACACCCTAAAGTAAATAGTAGTTGGCTTGGAGATGTAATAAGATATAACAATGTAATTAATATTGGTATTGCTGTTGCTGTTGATGAAGGCTTGCTTGTACCTGTTGTTCGCAATGCAGATACATTAAGCTTTACGCAAATAAGTGCACAGGTAAAAGACTATGCACAAAAGGCAAAAGATAAAAAATTGCAACCAAACGATTGGGAAGGAAATACATTTACCATCAGCAATCTTGGTATGTTTGGCATTGACCAGTTTACTGCAATCATTAACCCACCAGATAGCTGCATACTTGCAGTTGGTGGCATTAGCCAGGAACCAATTGTAAAAAATGGAAATATTGTTGTAGGGAACATTATGAAAGTTACACTTAGCTGCGACCACAGGGTTGTTGATGGTGCAACTGGTGCTGCATTTTTACAAACCCTGAAAGCGTTATTGGAAGAGCCTTTACGAATGCTGGCTTAAGCTTTTAAAATATTTTTTCTCGTAGAAAGCACAGAAAACACAGAACTTGTATTTGTGATTTTTGTGCTTTCTCTTTTTATAAAAGTATATTAATATTTCTTCTCTATTGTAATTATAGCAAGGCTGTCAAGTGCTTGCCATCTTGTTTTATTGTTAAAGAAAGTAGCATTAATTTGTGTTACATAATAATATGGAAACACCTGTAATGGCTTTGTTGAAAAGCTATCTGCATTTATATTTCTTGTCTCTTTTATTGTTGCAAGTACAGTTGCAGATTTGCTTGTTGCCAATAACTCGTGCACATAGTTTTCCCTTTTTAATTGTGTATTGCCACAAAATTCAAATGAATATTCATTGCACCTGAACATTGGTATTGTTGTGTTTGGTAAGTTTTTTTGTTGCCATTTTCCTGCCATCATCCCTGCTTGGTATTGCATTAACTGAGGGTAAAAAATAAAATTTAAAAACACAGATAGCAAAACACTAAAGCACATGGCTTTTATTATTACATTAAACAATGTATTTTCTTTAAACATAAAAAAGAAAATAGCTGAAACTATTATCAGCAAAGCAATTGGTGGTATTATATTGTTTAATTTGTAAACAAATGTTATTAAAATAATAAGTGCAGCAAGTAATAAAAAAATAGCTGTTTGAATGTGTTTTAACACTGCAATTTTTTTAGATGAATTGGCACACATTAAATACTTTGCTACAACAATTGCAAGTTGAGGAAAGATGATAACTATATAATGTGGCAACTGAAATTTAGAGACACTGAATAATAAAAAGCTACATAAAGCACTTGCATAAATAATTGTAGAATGATTGACAGCAAAGGATTTTAATTGTTTTGCATTTTTTATAATAGCAAACAATACATAAACTGCCCAAGGCAAAAATGCCCAAAGCGTTGTGTGTAAAAAGAAAAACAATTCTCCCTCGCCCTGGATAGGGCCTGTGTTAAAAAAACGCCCAAACTGGCTATCCCAAAAAAAGAATTTTATACCAGATACATGTGTTGTTCCAAAAACAATTTTCTCTGGATGAACATCAAATTGTTTATACAAACAATACAATTCTGGTGTTATAAAAATTAAACTTAGTAAAACAAACAAATACCATTTTGGGTTTATAAATTCTTTATACTGTTTGCTTAAAATCCAATACAACACAAAGCCAGAGCCAATTGTAATGAAAACGAAAACTCCTTTTGTCATTATAGCACAAGCTGCAAACACAGATGCTGCAACAATGTTCAAAAACCATTTTGCAGAAAAAGAATTATATAAATGATAAATAGAAGCAATGATAAAAGCTGTTAAATAACCTTCTGCCCTTACATCAAAATTACTAAGTATAACATGTAATGAAGTGATGTAAATAATGGTAGCTAATTGGGCAGTTTGCGTGCAAAATATTTTTTGTGTTATTTTAAAAGTATAATAACATCCCATTAAAAAACACAGGAAAGAAGGGAATTTATAAGCAAATGAATTGATGCCAAAAATTTTATAGCTAACTGCCGAAATCCAAAATGGAAAGTGAGGTTTATCAAGCCAATCTGCACCATTGCCATATAAATTTATCCAGTCATTTTTTATGGCAATATATTTTGCAATGCTTGCATACAATGCACCATCTGGCTCTAAAATATCATTGAATAATCCACAGGCATTGGCTGCAATGCCAATAATTACAAAGGTTACAAAGTGCTTGGAAATTTTGTTTTGAATTTGCATTGTGGTGCAATATTAAATTTTATTTTACCACATAGACACTTGGAAAAATATTTTGACAAACATTTTATTTTGGTTTGTAGAGCACAAAACCTACAGACAGTAAGATTCAGTTAATCACTAATAACTAATCATTAACCACTATATTATCCATACAACTCTAAATGAATTGCTTTTTTATCAAAGCCTAAATCAATGATTCTTTGCTTGGCTTCATCAATCATATTTTTCCAACCACATAAATAAAATTTAGCGGGTTTGTTTTCTTCATTTACTTTATTGGCTGTAATGCTTGCTGTGTATGCATTGTGTACATATCCTTGTTGTGCAAAAGCTGGTAAATTTTCTTCCCTTGAAAGGCAAGGTAAATATGTAAAGCTGGAAAGGCTTTGTTGCAATTCTAAAAATTCATCCTGGTATAAACAGTCTTCAATTTTTCTGCAACCAAACACTAAATATAAATTTTGATGAGCAAGATTATGCAATTGAATATGCTTTAACATGCTTCTAAAAGGAGCAATGCCTGTGCCTGTGCAAATGAAATAAATATCAGTATCAATAGTTTCTGGCAAAGTAAATTTACCTAATGCACCTCTAAATGTAAGCTGGCTACCAACGCTTATTTCGTTAAACAAATAAGTTGTGCCAGCACCACCTTCAAGCAAAACTATTACAAGCTCTACAATGTTTGTTCCATTTGGATTTGAGGCAATTGAGTAGCTTCGCCAACGCTTGTTTTTTTGTTCGTGAATGGGCAAGTCAAGTGTTAAAAACTGGCCAGGTTCAAACTGAAAATCAGTAGTGTTTTCTACTTCAATAAAAAAACGTCTTGTGTTAGGTGCAGCCTGAACAATGTCAACTACTTTACCTGTTTGCCATTCTTGCATAAGCGTTCGTTTTTGAGAGTTTAAAGTTAGTTGTTTGGATAATTGGTTTATTAGTTTATTTGTGAAAATAATTTTTTAATCTGTTAATGCTTATTAATTCATATCAAAATATTTTAATAGAAGCTGGTTGTGATGAGGCTGGACGTGGTTGTTATGCAGGTGCAGTGTTTGCAGCAGCAGTTATTTTACCAAAAAATTTTGAACATCATTTGTTAAATGATAGCAAACAAGTAAAGGAAAAAGATAGAAATGAATTAAGAATTTTTATTGAACAAAATGCTTTAGCTTTTGCTGTTGCAAAAATTGATAGCGATGAAATTGATAAGATAAATATTTTGAAAGCAAGCTTTAAAGCCATGCACAATGCCATAGATAATTTAAAAATTGTACCACAGTTTTTAGCAATTGATGGCAACAGATTTTTGCCTTATAAAAACATTAAGCACCAATGTATAGTTAAAGGCGATGGAAAGTATGCAAACATAGCAGCAGCAAGTATTTTGGCTAAAACATACAGAGACGAATATATGCTGCAACTAGATAAAAAATTTCCTGAATATGACTGGAAAAACAATAAGGGTTATGGTACTTTAAAACACAGACAAGCTATACAAAAATTTGGCTTGTGCAAGTATCATAGAAAAAGCTATAATATTTTGCCAAGCCAAATTGAATTAAATTTAATATAAACTTCTACAAATCTTTTTTAGCATAATTTTTAAAGCATAAATACCAGATGCCTGATGTTAAAAGTGTTGTCAATACAATATGCAAAGGAATTGCATCAAGCAGCTTTTGGTAGTTAGCCATTCCATCCTCAGAAAAACGATCAAAAAAAGCAGGGCGAGGAATAAGTTTATCAGATATTTCAAAAGGAAAAAAACGTGTAATTGGTACTTTATAATAATCAAGAAAACCCACAATAATATTTTCAATTACAAGATTGTAAATTATAAATGCACCTAATGCCAGAAAGGATTTGCGAATAAAATAACCACATAAAAAAGCTATTGATAACTGCGAAAATGTTTGCAATAAAAATAATGGAATGTAATACGATTTTTCAAATATTTTTTTAACTAATGAAGCATCATTTGCCAAACCAAAAATGATAGTAGTTAGCATATATACGACTGTAATAGCAACAGAAATTATGGCTACATCAATAAGTTTACTTAAAACAAAATCTTTCCTGTTCCAGCCATCAATTATGTTTTGCCTGTTGGTTTTATAAGTGTATTCATTATTAATTAGCATTACAACAAGTATTGCTGGAATTACAATAAATACTGATGAAAAGAAGGCTACATTGTGCCACACTTCAGGAAAAGCATAAGGCTCGCCTAAAATTGCTTTTAAAATTCCTGTGGCCATTGCTTCTTTCGATTCAGCAGGAGGGGTGTAGCTAAATGCTTTATAAAACATAAGGTTGATGCTAGGATAAGTCAAAAACACAATACCCAACATCCACCAAAACACAGGATACTTTTTTATTTTAAGCCATTCTATTTTTATTAAAGATTTCATTTTTATAATTATAAATTGAGAGTTATGAATTATGAATTTTCAACAATTTTTTTAATTATTGGTTAGTTCAAAAAATTTAGCTTCAAGGCTTTTTCTTTTGTATGTAAGATGGTTTAGCACAATGCCTTTGTCAAAGCAAAATTTATTAATATCATCAAGCTTGCTATCACCTTGTGTAAAGGCAAGCTCTACATAACTTTTTTCCTGTGTAATTTTTTTAACAAGATTATAGTTGCTTAAAACATTGTAAAGCTGTTCGTTGTTTGCAGCACTTAATTCAACAATTTCCTCGTTTGCAATTATTTCATTTACGTGTCCACAAGCCACTAAATTTCCACGTTTCATAATGGCTACATGTGTACAAACTTTTTCAACTTCATCCAATAAATGGCTTGCCATTATTATAGTTTTTCCTTGTTCTGCAAGCTGCTTAATTAACTCTCTTATCTCGACAATTCCAACTGGGTCAAGTCCATTGGTAGGCTCGTCAAACACAAGCACATCAGGGTTTCCAAGCAATGCTGCTGCAATGGCAAGCCTTTGTTTCATACCCAAACTATAAGTTTTAAACTTGTAGTTTTTACGTTCTGTCAATCGCACAATATGCAATGCTTCTTCAATAGAATATTCATTGCCACGTTTATTAATCTCTTGTGTAATTTTTAAATTATCAAATGCAGATAAGTAATGATAGAAATTTGGAGTTTCAAGCAAAGAGCCAATTCTGTTTCTATTATTTGTGTCTGCTGGTGCATTAAACCAGCTAAAGTTGCCACTATTGGCTTTTAGCACATCAAGTATAATTCCAAGCGTTGTGGTTTTGCCACTTCCGTTGGGTCCAAGTATTCCAAAAATAGAACCTTGAGGCACATTAAAGCTAAGGTTGTTTACAGCAGTAATGCTGCCATATTTTTTTGTAATGCCGTTAATGGATAAAATATTATTGCTCATATTTTATAAGTAAAAGTTAGTATAAATTATATTTCGAAAACATGTCAAAGCCATTATAAGATTCTTGCTGGCTACCTTTGTTTTGGTTTTCCACTGCAGGTACAGGTTCTTTTGAAATACTTGCCAATATTGCCATTGAAGCAATTGCAAGAATGAATAAAAACAAGGCTATCTTTTTCATTGTATCTGTTTTTCTACTGCAAACATATATTGTACAAATGTGTTGCAGGTAAAACCTAAGTTAATTAAAGTTAATAAAACCACATAGTGTAAGTGATTGGTTATTTTTGTTTTGAAATAATAATATGAAAAAATTAAACCTTGCTTCTATATTAATGATTGTGTGTGCAATTATTGTTATTGCATTTCAGGTTTATTGGATAAGTTCTTTGTATAAAAATGAAAAAAATGTAATTACAAAAACTACCAATGCATTGTTTAAGGAAACTGTTTATGAAATACAAGACAGGCAAACTTTAAATGACACAGCATTTCTTGCCAAAGCCATAAAGGATTTGCAGCATTTAAAAGGTATAGGCAACGATGCAACAAATCTAGCAAGTGAATTTTGGCATCAATTAAAGCTTGGTCTAAAAATAGTTGGCGAAAAGCAGCAATATGAAAATGAAAAAATGCTTGAAGGAATTGCAAAGGCAATGAACAGAAACAGGATAGCCAATATTGCTGAAAGTACTATGAATAAAGCATTTTTAAAGGAACCTGTAGAAAAAAAAATAGAGTTGCCAGTAAATGATATTAAAGGTTTATATAAAAATAAATTAACAGATAGTGAAAATGATATTGACTTGCCTTTTGACATATTTGAGGAAACTAACAGCACTATTAATAGTGAGATAAAAAAATCAAATCCAGATTTTATTTATACTGATAAAGTTATTATTGGGCAAAAGGAGAAGGTAAGCTATTATGCTGCCATCACATCTTACAAGGCACATATTTTAAATAAAATCTTGCCGCAACTTGTCATCTCTTTTTGCATTGTTTTGTTTTTTATTGCATCAATAGTTTTTGCATACAGAGCATTAAGAAACCAAAAGCAACTGGTGATTGCCAAGAATGATTTGATAAGCAATATAACCCACGAATTTAAAACGCCCATAACTACAATCTCTGTTGCCATTGAAGCCATTACTAAATTTGGTGTAATAGATGACAAAGAGCTTACAAAAGAGTATTTGCAGGTAAGCACTGGCGAGTTAAACAGGTTGAATTTGCTTGTAGATAAAGTGTTAAAGCTATCATTATTTGAAAGCGGAAAAACAGAATTGAAAACAGAGAAAGTAAATATCAATCTTTTGATAGAGGAGGTTATTGCCAATATGAAACCTCAGTTTGACAAGCATAATGCAGCGGTTAACTTTACTTCAAACTCAAGCATAGATATAGTTGCAGACAAAAGTCATATAAAAAGTGTTGTGTATAATTTGCTTGACAATGCTATAAAATATTGTAACCAACAACCTATAATAAATGTTGATTTAAGGCAGGTAGATGATATTGTTGAAATTGCTGTACAGGATAATGGCATTGGCATTGCACCACAACATCAGGGTAAAATATTTGATAAATTTTACAGAGTACCACAAGGCAATACACATAATGCCAGAGGCTATGGTTTAGGCTTAAGCTATATATCGCACATTGTAAAAATGCACAATGGATACATTAATGTAAATAGTGCTTTGGGCAAAGGCAGCAGGTTTGTTGTGGGAGTTAGAAAAAATAATTAAAGAATTTTAAATGGTAACAAGATATGCAAGTAAAAATATTATACGTTGAAGATGAATTATCGCTTGGCAAAATTGTTAAACATGCTTTAACGCAAAGTGGATATGATGTTTGCCTTGAAAGTGATGGTGCAAAAGTTGTAATGGCATTTAATAAATTCAATCCACATATATGTGTGTTAGATGTAATGCTTCCAAATATTTCAGGATTTGATTTAGCCAGGCAAATCAAGGAAATCAACTCTAATGTTCCTATCATATTTGTAACAGCAAAAACCCAAACTACTGATGTGGTTGAAGGCTTTAAACTTGGTGCAAATGATTATTTGAAAAAGCCATTTAGCATTGAAGAACTGATAGCCAGAGTAGAAAATATATTAGCTATAAAAAATATTGGAAACAATAAAGCTATTGAAACAGAAGTTGCCATTAGCAGTTTTGTTTTTAATACAGACAAGCAAACTTTAATTGCAGGCAATGCAGAGCATAAATTGTCTTTTAAAGAAGCAGAACTATTGAAAATGCTGGTATTGAACAAAAATCAGGTTATTAAAAGAGAAGATATTTTAAACCAGATTTGGGGTAGTGATTCATTTTTTAACAGCAGGAATTTAGATGTGTATATCACCAAATTGCGTAGCTATTTTAAAATTGATGACAAGATTGAAATACTTACTATAAAAGGAATTGGCTACAGATTTGTTGTAGAAAACAAAAATGGAAATTAGGTGTTGCGACAACCTGCAATTTTTATTTATGGATTTTTTATTTAAAGTAATCTTATACATTCTGTATAGTTGTAGAATTAAATTTGTAGCACCCAATTATTTTAAATGCAAGTTGACCAAACTACTTTAAACGACCTGTCAATATTTACTGCAAGCGAAGATGAATCTATATTTCATGTATTTGACCATGCACAAACAAATGGTGGTAAATTTTATTTGCAACAGCTACTTGCATCGCCCTTAAACAGCATTTCCTCAATTATTGATACGCAAAATACGTTCAAACATTTAGTAGAAATTAAACATCAGATTCCAGCAACTATCAGCAATGGAACTATAATGGTTATGGAAAAGTTTTATGACACTGCTATCAATTCTTATCCATCGCAATGCAATGCTGTCAATAGTTTCCTGTATTCTGTTTTTTCCAAAGGCGATTTTTCCTTGTCAAAATATTCGTTGCAACATTTTATACAATTTGTTAAAGGGCTTAAAAAAATTGAGACCTTGCTTGATGCTTCAAAAAGCAACATTGTAAAATTTTGGTTGGATAAAATTGAATTGTACATAAACAAAAATTGGGTAAAACAACTGATAGAAATAAAGGATATAAAAGCCATTTCAAAAAGGCAGGTACTTGAGTTGGCAAGCCAGTTACGCAACAATTTTAAGCATGATTGTTTTGAGCTGATTGAAGTGTATTGCAAGATGGATGCTTATTTAAGCGTGGTTGAATCAATTTCGAAAAGTGATTTTTCTTTTCCTAAATTTATTGACACTGACGAGCCAATAATAAAGGCAAATGCTTTACACCATTTGCTTTTGCCTGCAGCTGTTGCTTATAATATTGAACTGAAAAAGGATAAAAACTTTTTGTTTTTAACTGGAGCAAACATGGCTGGCAAAAGCACTTTTATAAAAGCTGTAGGAGTAACTGTTTATTTGGCACATCTTGGTTTTCCTGTTCCTGCAAAAGAAATAGAGCTTAGTTATTTTAATGGCTTGCTTAGCAACATTAATATTATTGACAATATTTTTAAAAATGAGAGCTATTTTTTTAACGAAGTAAAAAGAATTAAAAGCACAATTGAAAAAGTGAATGACAATAAAAAGTGGCTTATTTTAATTGATGAATTATTCAAAGGCACCAACATTCAAGATGCAATGAAATGCAGCACAGCTGTAATAGAAGGGTTGCAAAAAAAGCAAAATGCACTTTTTATTTTATCAACACATTTATACGAGATTGGCAATGACTTAAAGCACCATAACAATATACAATTCAAATATTTCGAAACTTCTGTAACCAATAATGAGCTGATGTTTAGCTATCAACTTAAAGATGGCATCAGCAATGATAAGTTAGGTTATTTAATCATGGAAAGAGAGGGCGTGGTTACCCTTTTAAACTAATCCATATTTTATTCGTCTTTCATTTTCTTTTTTTGAATTACAGTAATAATCGCATTTTAATCTTTTTTTTCACGAAATCGATTATCTTGCCACACTATTTTTTTAAATTATACAGAAAATGAAATTGAACATTTACAAACAACTGCTGTTAATAGCAATTATTTTTAGTTGTTTTAGTAGTAATAATGTGCTTGCCCAAAAAGTTCGCAGGTGTGCTACAATGGAAGCAATTAATGAGCGATTAAAAACAGATCCTGATTTTAGGAAGGATTATGAAGATAAACAAAAAGATGTTGCAGCTTATTTAGCAGCACATCCTGTTACAGAAGCATTTCCAAATGGTACTGACACTGTGATAATTCCTGTTGTAGTACATATAGTTACTTCAAACCCATACAAGGTTACAGATGACAATGTGCAGTTTTTTATTGATAGATTAAATGAAGACTATTCTGGTTTTAATGCAGATAGTAATAATGCACCATCTTTTTTAAATGTACGTGGTCACTCGTTGATGCGTTTTGCTTTGGCACGCAGAGACGTTAGTGGTAAAGCAACCACTGGTATTGAAAGAAAAGTTGTGAGTAGCTCACTAATGATTGCTCAAACTCAGGCACAGTCAATTAAAACTACTTCAACAGGAGGTTTAAATGCCTGGGATGTTACAAAATATTATAACATATGGATTGGACAGGGTTTTTCAACTACAGGTTTGTTGGGCATTTCGCCTCAAATTGGACCAGGTGTAACAACTGGTACAAGTGCAGATGGTGTGTGTGTTGATGAGGAAGTATTTGCAAATAATCCTTGTTACTCTTCAAAAGAGTATGCTTTGGCAAGAACTGCAGTGCATGAAATAGGTCATAACATGGGCTTACGTCATACATTTGAAGGAGGTTGCTCAACAACTAGTACAGATTTTAGTGGTAACTTAACGACTCCTGGAAAATCTTTACCAGCAAGTTTGTTGTTAACTGCTGACGATACGCCTCCTACGAGTACTCCAAATTATGGCACCAGTTCAAATGGTAGTTGCACGCTTTCTAGTTCTGGAATTCAAAATAATTGCACTAATTCAGCTGAAATGATGTATCAGAATTATATGGATTATTCAGATGATCCTTGCATGTCTTTGTTTACAAATGGACAAGTTAAAAGGATGCACTATGTAGTTCAAAATTTCAGAGCAGGATATTTAACAACTAAAGGTCATTTGCCACCAGATGGTACTCCACAAAATGAAGCAGGTGCTACAACAATTGTTAGTCCTGGTGGTTACGAATTTATTAATTGTGGAAGTGTGTATAATGCTTTACCAACTTGCAGCAACAATAGTTTTATTCCTAAGTTAAAAGTTACCAACTATGGTGTTAATGTGTTAAATACAATAACTGTTAATATGATGGTTAATGGTTCAGTTGTGGCAACACAAACTTTTAACACAAGTATTAAGCCTACACGTAATGCAACTTTTGCCTTACCTGCTCAAACTTTGCCACTTGGCAGTAACATTGTAAAACTATTTACATCTTATCCAAATGGAATTTTAGATAGTATAAATACAAATGATACACTAACAACAACAATTAATATTACCAATACAACTCCTGCAGTTACCAGCTTGCCGTTAACAGAAGGATTTGAAGGAACTGCAATAAATGCAACTGCAACAGGATGGACAGTTAACAACGCACAACTTGCAACAACAACATGGGATACTGCAGACACAAGAGCTTTTAAAACAGGAAGTAATTGTGCAACTATAGAATTCTACAATTATTCTGGAGCAGTAGGAGATGTAGATTATTTAAATTCAAAACAACTTAATTTTAATAATACAAGCGATTCTGTTTTCCTTTCATTCCACTATGCATATCGTGCAAGGTCAACTGCATCATCAGCATTAAAAGATACACTTTCAATTGAAGTTACAACAGACTGTACACCTTTAAATGCAAATTGGACAACTCTTTGGAAAAAAGGAGGCAATACTTTAAGAACACTTACTACAGCATTAGCTACTGAATGGACAAAGCCAGTAGCAGCTAACTGGACAACTACACCTGTTAAAGTATCATTATGGAATTATAAAAACCAGCCTATTTATGTAGCGTTTAAAGCTAAAAATGGCGGAGGACAAAATTTATTTTTAGATGATATTAGTATTTATTCAGTGCCTGCACCTTTGCCTGTTAAATTAACATCATTTACCGTGCAGCAAAATACAAAAAATATTACTTGTAAATGGGAAACCAAGCTTGAGGAAGGCATAAAAAACTACCAGGTTGAACGCAGTATAAATGGAACTAACTTTGAAAGCATTGGCACCGTAAATGCACTTGGAAATACTACAAATGCTGCTTTCTATCAATATGCTGATGAAAATGCTTACAAGCAAAATGCTGCTAACCTATATTATCGTTTAAAAATAAATGATGATAATGGCAAGTTCAGCTACAGCAATATTGTAGTAGTTAAAATAGGAGAAAAACAATCAGTTCAATTATATCCTAATCCTGCTAAAGAGTTTGTTAATGTTCAAATTACAAGTTCAGCTGTTAATAGCACAATAAGCACTATTCAAATTGTTGATTATTTGGGCAGGGTTGTTTTAGATAAAAAAGTAGCAGTAGCAAATGGCACTCAGTCTTTCGAATTAAATACTTCATCATTACCAAAAGCAAATTATATGGTAGTGATTAAAAATGAAAATGAAGTTAAAACCTTGAAATTTGTTAAAGAATAAAATTCAACGCACCTGATAAAAGAAAAGCGAATAACATTTGTTATTCGCTTTTCTTTTATGGGTAAACATAAAGTTTGATAGTGTACTTAATGTAAAAACTGGTTCGCGATTTGTAAAAAATTTTTGTTCATTACATTTATTTCTTCTTAGCTAAATGCTTCTCTCACTCTTTCAAAAAAACTTTTCTCTTTTTTATCTGGTCGTGGTATAAAGTTGTCGCTTTTGCCTAATTTTTCAAGCATAGCTTTTTCTTCATTATTTATGTTTTGAGGTGTCCATACATTTACATAAATCATTTGGTCGCCACGTGCATAGCCTTGCACTTCAGGAAATCCTTTACCTTTTAACCGTAATATTTTTCCACTATGTGTGCCAGCGGGAATTTTAACTTTTGCACGACCTGTAATAGTTGGTACTTCTACCTCTGTACCAAAAACTGCTTCAGGAAAAGATATAAATAAATCGTAAGCAACATTCAATCCATCTCTATGCAAGTCTGGGTGTTGTTCTTCTTCAATTTGAATAATTAAATCGCCAGGATAACCACCACGTTCACCAGCATTTCCTTTGCCACTCATGCTCAGTTGCATGCCTTCTTGCACACCAGCAGGAATTTCAATGTTTATCATTTCTTCGCCAAACAGTCGCCCTTCGCCTTTACAACTGCCACAACGTGCAGTTATAGTAGTGCCTTCTCCATTACAACTTGGACAAGTTGTAACAGTTTGCATTTGACCTAAAAAGGTACTTTGCACCCTACGCACCTGACCACTTCCTTTACAGGTATTGCAAGTTTGAAAACTGCTTTTATCTTTTGCACCATTGCCCCCACAAGTATTACAAGCAATTTGTTTTTTTACTTTTACTTGTTTAGTTATACCATTGGCAATATCGGCATAGTTTAATTTTATTTTTATTCTAAGATTAGAACCTCGCTGGCCAGTTTGCCTGCCACCTTGTTGCCTTTGTCCTCCACCAAAAAAATCGCCAAAACCACCACCGCCAAAAATATCTCCAAAATGACTGAAAATATCTTCCATATTGGTGTTGTGAAAACCACCACCACCTGTAGCACCTTGAAATGCCTGGTGTCCAAACCTATCATATTTTGCACGCTTGTCTGCATCGCTTAATACTTCATAAGCTTCTGCTGCTTCTTTAAATTTTTCTTCAGATGCTTTATCACCAGGATTTCTATCAGGATGATATTGCATGGCAGTTTTACGATAAGCTTTTTTTATTTCATCGGCAGATGAAGATTTGCTTACACCTAATATTTCGTAGTAATCTCTTTTCATATAACCCCTTAGTCCCCTACAGGGGAAATTTTATTTTGTAAATACCCTATTCCCCTTTAGGGGTTAGGGTTAGTTTGCAACCACAACCTTGGCAAACCTTATAATTTTATCGTTTAAGTAATATCCTTTAGTAACCTCATCTAAAACCTTTCCTTTCAAATCCTCTGTTGGTGCTGGAATTTCAGTAATGGCTTCATGCTTTTCCACATCAAAATCGGTATTTACACTTTCCATAGCCTTTAGGCCTTTGGCAGAGAGGTTTGTACGAATTTTATTAAAAACTAGTTGTATTCCTTCTTTTTGAACAGTTATATCATCACTGTTTTGCAATTGTTTTTCAGCCCTGTCCACATCATCCAACACATCAAGCATACTTACAATAACATCTTTGCCAGCAGTTTGAATAAGCTCTATACGTTCTTTGCTTGTTCTGCGTTTATAGTTTTCAAACTCAGCCATTAAGCGTAAATATTTATCTTTTTGCTCTGTTAGTTCTAGTTGCAGCTTTTCAGTTTCACTTTCATTAACAGGCTCGTTTAAATGTGTGCTTCCAGCAGCATTTTCATCTGCATTCACGTTCATTTCTACTGGTTCTTGTTCTATTTCAACTGTCTCTTTTTCTTGCATTGTTTTCTTTTTTGAAAAAATCACTTTTACAATTTTTTTGCCACACAAAGAAAGAGGAAATATTGGCAGAGAGTTGCATTATATTTTGCCAAAACGTGTAATGCAAAAATTATTTGTATAGATGAAACACAATGGTACCAATGCTTGCAACAAAACTTAGCTTTATTTTTTTAATATTTTTTGGTAGATATAACCTCAACCTATTATTTTGCAAGTGGAGAGATGGCAGAGTGGTCGATTGCGGCAGTCTTGAAAACTGTTGACTGTTACAGGTCCGGGGGTTCGAATCCCTCTCTCTCCGCTAAAAGGGACAAATTAATATCATCATTAACTTGTCCCTTTTTATTTTGGACTAAAACGCCTTGCAGGTTCGCAATTTGCTCGAATACTTTGTTTACTTTTTCGGTTCGAAATGCCTCATTTTTTGGTTGTAGGTAATTCCTTGAGGGAATAGTAATTTTTGCAGTTTTTCTTTTGTGCTATATTGCTACAATCTCACATCACAGTCAGTTTCAGCGAAAATTGGATAATGGTTTTTAATGATTCATAATAGTCGAAGTGTTGTTTACGGTTAATTCAATATTTTTAATCGCAGTTTCACATCTTTTAAATACGATTTTGTAATAGACAATTGTTTAATTGGTGTAACAATCTCTTCATCATTAATTTCTGCAATAAAATTAATTTGAACAGCTTCGGCACGATTTACTTGCACAAAAGTATCCTGCAAATGTTGTGGTATTTGAAACTTCATAGTCATTGCCAATGAGCTTCGCAAATAATATTCAGACGTATCAACAAGTGTAATAATAGTGTAGTTGTCTGCCGAAGATAGCAGCACTACTTGTTTCCATTCAATTCGTTTTAGTTTATTACCAACTTTTATAAAAAAGAAATCATTAGGTTGTTGATGATTGATTGCACCAATTTGACTTGTATTAAAATTTTGAATAGCAGTTTGTATGCAGGCAAATAACGTAGCTGCATTAGGTGGCTTTACCAAATATGCAGCAGGCTTGGCTTTTACAGCTTCTGCAATTATTGCAGCATCGGATATGCCAGTAATAAAAATAAATGGAAACTTGTAAAGATTGCTAATCATAGTGCCAATTTCAATGCCACTGCGTGTTCCATTCAAATCAATATCTACCAAAGCAATATCAAAATGTTCTTTATTTAAAAAACTAATAGCTGCTTCAAGTGTGTGTGCAATACCTTTTACGGTAAAGCCAAACTCTTTTAAAATAAGGCTCATAATACTTGCAGTTATGGGGTCATCTTCTATAATTAGTATTTGTATTTCCTGCAAATTATCTTGTAGCATAATTTTATTATTTACGCTGCAAAGTACAGTTCAAAACTGTTTGGTCGGTTTTTCGTCCACAAAAAAAAGTGGTTTCACCTACAAAAACATATCAGTTTAGTCCCACTTCAAAAAAGTGTGTAAAGGATTTAAACATTTTTACAATCATATTACAAAACAATAAAACTAAAACGTTATGAAAAAGATTTTACAAAAAATTGCAATTGCATTTACACTTTTATTTTGTGTAAACTTTTCATTTGCACAAAATACTTTAGACAATTTAGGATACACAAGTAGCGACCCAAAAGCAGAAGCTGCTTATAGTTTAAGGCAATTAAGTAATTCTTACACAGGACCATTAGTAAGAGTAACTATTGGTGCCAATAAATACGATGTGTGGCCAGATGCTACTGGTGTGTTTAGCTTAACTTCAGTTATTTCTGCTGCAAATCCATCTGCAACGCCAGGAACCAAAAATGGTACAACAGCTTTAAGTACAGTTATTGGTAGTAGTAACGCAACAATTAATATTTGGTACGATCAAAGTGGTAGTAGTAGAAACAACAATGTTATTCAGGCAACAACAAGTAATCAACCACGAATTATAAGTGCTGGTGTTGTAGATAAACAAAATAATAAGCCATCTGCATTGTTTACACAAGCAAGTAGTCAGCAATTAGTTGGCACAAGTAATACCTATACCAATTTTGGAAGCGGACATTCTGTACTGGCAGTATATGCAAGGTCTAGCACTGGTACTACTGCTGGTTTATTTTCATTAAGTGGTGGCGTTACTGTAAATCCTTTTTTAGATTTTTGGACAGCCAATTCTACATCAATGCGATTTGAAAGTGGTATTAATCCTCCAACAGCTGGTTCAAATATTCAAACAACTACACAAACTATAAGTGCCAATACTTTAACACAATCATCTGGCACAGGTATAGAACATAGAAAAAATGGAGGTTCATTATTAACAGGCAGTTCGGCTGGTACACTTACATCTTCTTTCTCTGCACCATTCATTATTGGCAATCATTATCAATCTCATTATTGGTCTGGATATATTTCAGAAATTCTTTGCTTTCCAACAACTTTAACTAGCACACAAAGACAAACTGCTGAAAACAATCAAATATCTTTTTTTACAACAGTAGCTTGTAGCAACTCAACATCAACAACCAATACAAGCATTTGTTCAAGTGCATTGCCTTATAGTTGGAATGGCTTAACCTTTACTGCTGCTGGTTCTCAAACTGCACACATTACAAAAACTGGTGGATGCGATAGTGCTGCAACTTTAAATTTAACTGTAAAATCAACTTCATCGTCAACAACAAACCTTTCTATTTGTTCAAGCCAATTACCATATAGCTGGAATGGTTTAACCTTTACTGCTACAGGCTCTCAAACAAAAACAGGTTTAACTAATAGTGTGGGTTGTGATAGTACTGCAACTTTAAATTTAACTGTAAAATCAATTACATCATCAACAACAAATCTTTCTATTTGTTCAAGTGCATTGCCTTATAGCTGGAATGGTTTAACCTTTACTGCTACAGGCTCTCAAACAAAAACTGGTTTAACCAATAATGTGGGTTGCGATAGTAGTGCAACTTTAAATTTAACTGTAAATCAAACAAGCAGTTCAACAACAAATCTTTCTGTTTGTTCAAATCAATTACCATATAGTTGGAATGGTTTAACCTTTACTGCTGCTGGCTCTCAAACAAAAACTGGTTTAACAAATAATGCAGGTTGTGATAGTAGTGCAACATTAAATTTAACTATAAAACCCAATTATACAATTACTGCAAGTGCAGGTGCAAATGGTAGCATTAGTGCAAATGGTGTAATTACTGTTTGCCAAAATGTAAATATTACTTATACCATTACTGCAAATACAGGATATTTTATTGCAGATGTTATAGTAGATGGTAATAGTCTAGGTGCTGTAAGTAGTTATACTTTTAATAATGTTATTGCCAATCATAGCATCAATGCAAGCTTTAGTGCAAGTTGTGTTAATACATCTTCTGTTACCAATGTAAGCATTTGTGCAACGGCATTACCATACAGTTGGAATGGTTTAACACTTACTGCTGCTGGTAGTGAAACAGTACATTTAAGTAATGCTGGTGGTTGCGATAGTGCTGCAACAATTAACTTAACAGTTAATGTTGCCACAAGTTCAACCACTAACACAACTATTTGTTCAAGTGTATTGCCTTATAGCTGGAATGGATTAACACTTACTGCTACTGGTAGTCAAACTGTACATTTAACCAATTCTAATGGTTGCGATAGTAGTGCAACACTTAATTTAATTGTAAAAGCAACAACATCATCAACAACCAATGTAACTATTTGTTCAAGTGCATTGCCTTATAGTTGGAATGGTTTAACACTTACTGCTGCTGGCACACACACTGCACATTTAATTAATGACTATGGTTGTGATAGTGCTGCTACTATTAATTTAACTGTTAATGTTGCAACATCATCTACCACCAATGTAAGTATTGTTGCCAACAACTTGCCATATACCTGGAATAACAATAGCTACAACAACTTTGGAACTTATACAATTCATTTAACAAATGCTAAAGGTTGCGATAGTGTTGCAACTTTAGTATTAGTTTCAAACAGTCAAATAACTGGGGTTAGTATTACATCTTCTGCCAATGCAAGCACGTGTTATGGCACACCAATTACATTTACAGCAACTGCTAACGCAACAGGCGTATCTAACAATCAATTGGTTTTATTTAAATGGTATAGAAGTGGACAACTTGTAAATACAGTAACTGCTGCTGCTACAAGCAATAGTACATACACCGATTCTACTTTAAAAAATGTAGATAGTATTCAATGTTGGATGTATGCAACATCAAGTAGTATAAATTCATTTGTAAATGATTCTGTTTTTAAAAGCAATGTTATACTTGCAAATAATGTTGTAACACCAGGTCAATATCAATTTCCTAGAATAAATTTTGCAAATGGCGTACTTGGTGCTGTTTTGGCAACAATTAATAGCGAGAATGGTGAATTTGAAAAAGAAATTCCTGGGTTTTGTTATAATAAAACAAGTTCTATTACAATTTTAGATGCACTTGGAACAGGCTATTGGTCAGTTGAAGACCCTAATATAATAAACATTAAATCTGTATCTACAGTTTTCGGTCAATCATATAAAAATATTTTTCCAACATCAAACGCAGGTATGGGCATTGCAAAGTACACTGTAAATTATTCTAATAATTGTTCTATTGTTTTAACTATTAAAGTGCCATCTAACAAAACACCTAATACACTACCACAAATACAAATTGTTAATGGTATCAATATGATATGCCCTGGTGGTAGAATTGATTTGCAAATTGCAGATAACAATAATGGTACTTGGGTAGGTAAAACAAACAACTTTTCGCATCAAGGGAATGGTGTGTTTTATCTTGCAGGTGCCTCAACAGTTAGTCCTGTGGCAGAATATGGTTATAATATTCCTGCTGCTTCAGGCTCTGCACAAACTTGCTATATTTCGCGTAGCATAAGTTTAAGTGTGCCAAAAGATTTTAATGCAACACCACTTGCAACACCAATAACAGGGCCAACATCTGTATGTGTAGGCTCGAATATTACATTGCAAAACGCAACAGTTAGTACTTCTGTTTTTAAATGGCAAAGTATTGCAGGAAGAGCAACAATAAGTAATGCAGGTGTTGTAACTGGCACTAGTGCAGGCACTGCAAAACTTCAATATATTGCTAATGGCTTTTATGATGGTTGTGGTCGTTCTGCATTTTATAATGTAACTGTAAAACCAATGCCTGCTGTGCCAACTATGGCATTTGCACCAGGCACTTCAAGAGGTTTGGTAATGGGTAGCAATAGTGGCAACCCAGTTATATGCCATAACAAAACATTTACTTTGATTGGTACACCAAGTGGTGGTGCTTGGAGTACTGCAAATGGATATATGAGTATTACAAGTGGTGGCGTTGTAACAACACACTATCCTGGTGTTGATGGTTTAGGTAGCGTAAAGTACACTCATACTGATAGTAATGGCTGTTCAAATAGTCGTACAGCAAATGCTTACATAGCCTTATGCCTTATTTTTAAAGGAATTAATGCCAATAGTCAACAGTCAATCGACAGCCGTCAATTGACCATCTATCCTAACCCAACACATTCAATAATTAATTTAAAAATTGATAAATTAATAGGTGCTGGAACCATTGCTATTACTGACTTGTATGGCAAGCAAGTTAAACAACAACCTTTAAGTATGGGTGTAAATACAATTGATGTATCGAGCTTTGCAAAAGGAATGTATTTGGTTTCAATCATTACTGAAACTGGTAAACAAACGCAGAAGGTGGTTGTAGAATAATCATAATGATATTGGTCAAAATGACTTTATAACTAATGACTTAAAAGAAAAAGCCTCGAAGTAGTAATACTTCGAGGCTTTTTTTGTTAATATTCCCCTTTAGGGGTTAGGGGTACTATTCCATTACTACCCTATATCCTGTTTCCATTGCACCACTATTTCTTATGCAAAAGTGTGTAAACCCTGTTGCAGTATTGTAGCCCAGTTGTGCAGGTGTAGCTACTTTATAATCTGTGGCGTTATTTACAACTGTAACACTTGCTGTGCCTGGGTCTCCTGCATCGGTATTGCTAAAATACATCAGCAAATCATTGCCTTCAAAAGCTTTCATTTTAAATACACTATCTACAGTTATGGTATTAAAACTACGGCTCACCGTATCGCCACCTACCACGCTGCCATTGCGTTGTTGGCTGTTACCACCAGTATCATAAATAATATATTCCTCTGCTTTTAATGGGTTTCTATCTTGATAGTAAACAATAGCAGTTTCACACATGGCAGCCATTTCATCGTATAAAGCATTGGCAGCAGTGTGCCTGTTTTGAGTGCCTAAAAGTTGTGCACCTTGTGCCAGTTCAAAAGCTGTAATTTTTGGCTTTAAGTTATTGGCTTGTGTGGTAATGCTTGTAAGCATTGCAGCAGTTAAGCCCTTGGGTGTCATTTGTGTTAAATAGGTAGTGCCTTGTGCTACAATGGTAGATGATAATAAAAACAATGCACCTGCATCTAACTCGCTAAGGGCTTGTGGCATAAAACTTTTATGCTCGGCACTACCACTACCAAAAGTATTGGCTGCTATACCTTGCACTTCTCTAATAGAAATTCTAAGTGGGTCTGCCAGTGCATCTCGCTGGTTTTTGGCAATGGTAATGTTGGCAACCAAAGTTTCATCGGTGGGTATTGCAACAAAGTTGCTACGTAGTGTGCCAAAGGCAGTAAGCCTTGCAGCAGTAATACCCCTTGGTGTAAGGTCGGTAATATCTCTTGTTAAAAGAGCTTCTTTTTCAAAACTTAAATTAATAAGTTCGTTGTAGCTGAAGTGGAAATTTCTTCCATCATTGTTTTGAGACATGGTAAATAAATTTTAAAATGAGTAGAGGAATACCCTCGCCTATATAGACGCTAAAATCAAAAAAAACGTTGCCTCTGCTTATGTTAAAGTTTTCTAAATTTTTCTCTTACAAAAAATGTTTAGTAGATACTTGGTAAGATTTGTTAGTTAAGCAAACCGACTGTTTCCATAGCAATAATGGATTATTCGCAGCCAAACAGGGCTGTCTCTTTACTTATTTATATTATTTCTTTACGCAGCCAGGCTGTTTCACAACCCATTTCGAGCATTTCACTACCCATTCTGACTATTTCACTGGACAAACCGACCGACTTTTTAAGCATTTTATAGCTCTTTTTTGTAAAAGTAGCAAAAATGGCAGGTGGCTGTTTAAACCCTATAAAGGTTAACTAATAGTTATACCAAATTACATAATAAACTTCCGATTTAGCTCCTACGTCACTGCGAGGAACGAAGCAGTCTATAGCAGTTTTTGAGATTGCTTCTGGCAAGAACCTTCGCAATGACTGCAATGGATATTTTGGAATTTTATTCTGTAAATTGGTATTATTTTGTCTATAAAAGACTGTTCGCACCTAAATATTTTGCAGTATAAAATAAAATGCTTTTTTTTACTACCAACAATTCTACCAAAACAAACGCTATGAAACAATGCCCATCATCTGCGTAACCAATTGTATTTTCAAATTTTGCAGCCTTTATTAATGTTTGCTTTAACTGCAAATCAAGTATTTTATAAAACTCACAAAAAACAAATAACCAAAACAAACTCTAATGAAAAAAATCTTTACAATTTGCCTATTAGCATTTATAGGCATTGCAAGTTTAAATGCACAAATCACTTCAACCTTTACCACAAGTTTTACAGGTAATGGAACGAATAATTACACTAATGCTCAGTACTTGAATCCTAGTGCAAATGCAGGCGATGTTTATCCAACAATTACTACCAATGCTGGGGAAACAAACCATAAATGGAATTTTGTAGGAATACCTACTAATGGTGGAAAATACATTGTAAGAACATTCACAAATCAGGCAATTACTGGAGGAACAAATACTGGGGCACTTGGAAGTGCCGACCCTAATATTGCTGTTCAACGAATAGCTCCAGTAACCAATACGTTGTCAGATGTGAGAATTACGAACAATAATGGCTATTCCTTTAGACTTAGATCAATTTATTTGTTAGGAAATGCTACTAATAATTTTGGAACAGTTACAATCGCTAATGCTACTTACACTATAACATTATTAGGTTATTATCAAGGTAGTGCTATTAATGGTGCTACAATGACAAAAAGTTTTTCAATTAATAATTCTACCGGTTGGCAACTATTTGATGTAACTAGTTTAAGTGAATTTGGTAGAGTAGATGAGTTAAGAATTCAGGCGTCAGCAGCTACAGGTCCTATCTCATCTGTATTTATAGATGAAATTACAGCTGGAGCTCCTGTTTCTGCCAACACAGCCCCAACATTTACCAATGCAACAACTACATTCAGTGTATGTCAAAATACTTCGCAGATAAGTTTTAGTAATTTATTAACTGTAAGCGATGCAGATGCAGGACAAACAGAAACTTTTAGTTTAATAACAGCACCTAACCATGGTGGTGCAATTACTACTGGCTCAACTGTAGGTAGCGGTATCAATGTAACTCCAACGGGCTGGGCATATACACCAGATAATACCTATACTGGTACCGAAACATTTACCATACAAGTAAATGATGGTAATGGTGGCACAGCCAATAAAACAATAACAGTAACAGTAAATGCAGGTACTCGTGGTTCATCTACTCAAACTTCTTGCAACAGCTATATCTGGCATGGAACAACATACACATCAAGTGGCAATTATACATATAGCTACAATAATGCTAATGGTTGTGCTAGTACAGATACTTTGCATTTAACTATAAATAATGGTACTCATAATTCCGAAACAAAAACAGTTTGCAATAGCTACTTCTGGAATGGGGTAACCTATACACAAAGTGGCGATTATATTTTTTACTACGACAATGCAAGTGACTGTGCCAGTGCAGATACATTGCATTTAACTATAAATCAGGCAACAACAATTACCACACAACCTACCAATGTAAGTGCTTGTAGCGGAAATGCAGTTTCTATTGGTTTAAAAGCAGTAGGAAGTAGTTTATCTTATCAATGGTTTTTAGTTCCACCTCCACCTTCAATACCTCAACCAATTCCGCAACCAAGTACCTTATATAGCGGTGGTTTAACCGACGAACTACAACTTGCAAGTGTTACACCTTCGTTAGATGGAACTACTTACGTTTGTGCAATTACCAACAGTGCTTGTGGAACAACTACGTATAGCAATTCGGTTACCCTAACTGTTAATCAATCCACCCATAATTCTACTACAGAAACTCAGTGTGGGGGAACATATACTTGGCATGGAACAACCTATACCACCAATGGTGATTACACATATAGTTACAATAATGCTAATGGCTGTGCCAGTATAGATACATTACATTTAACTATTAAGCCCAATTACAGCATAACAGCCAGTGCAGGCAGCAATGGCAGCATAAGCAGTGCAGGTGTAAGCACAGTATGCGAGGGCAATGATAAAACCTATTCATTTAGCCCTGCCAGTGGCTATAGCATTAGCAATGTAGTGATAGATGGAACCAGTTATGGTGCTATCAGCAGTTATACATTTACCAATGTAACAGGTAATCATAGCATCAGTGTAAGCTTTAGTTCATTGTGCAGTCCTACTACATCAACAAGCAATATCAGTATTTGCCCATCAGAACTACCATATAGTTGGAACAATCTAACATTTACAGTAGCAGGTAGCCAAACAACGCATTTAACCAATGCTACAGGTTGCGACAGTGCAGCTACATTAAACTTAACAGTAAAATCCAACAGCACATCGACGACAAATGTTAACATTTGCAGCAATCAATTGCCATATAGCTGGAACAATAATAACTACCCCGCTGCCGGAACATACACAATACATTTAAGTAATGCAGCAGGCTGCGATAGTGCAGCTACTTTAAATTTAACTGTAAGCCAGGTAAGCAGCTCTACTACCAATGTTATTATTTGCAATAGTGCCTTGCCATATATTTGGAACAACAACACTTTTACTGCAACCGGTAGCTACACAGTACATTTAACCAATAGCGTAAACTGCGATAGTGCAGCCACATTAAATTTAACTGTAAATACAGGCAGCAGCAGTACTACCAAAGTAACCATTTGCAATAATTTGTTGCCATATATCTGGAACAATCAAAGCTATACAGCATCGGGTTCTTACACTGTATTTTTACCAAGTACCAATGGTTGCGATAGTGCAGCTACATTAAACTTAACAGTAAACATTACAGCCAGTGCAGGTAGCATTACTACCAATACCAATGGTATAGTAAATAATTTTTCGATATGCAGTATAGGTCAGGTTGTATCAGTATATCCAGCTATAACAGGAGGCAGTTGGAGTAGCAATACACCTAGTATAGCAACAGGTGTAAAACAAGCAGGAGGCACATCGAGTGGTTATATAACAGCAATATCACCAGGTGTGGCAACAATAGTATATACTTTACCAACATTGGTAAATGGTTGTTATCCTGTAACACTAATGACAGTAAGGGTAGATCCACAAGCAACACCAAGTGCTATAGTAGGTAGCAGCACAGCTTGTGTTGGAGTAAGTACATCATACAGCAGCACACCAGCAGGTGGTGTGTGGACAGGTGTGAGAGGCACATTTGTAGGCAATGTATTTACAGCAACAAGTGCAGGCAGTATAAATATTGCTTATACCGTTACCAATGCTTCTGGTTGTAGTGCAAGTGCAAATAAAGCAGTAACCAATAGTAAATCGCCAGCAATACCAACTATTGCTTTTGCACCAGGCACAACAGGTATTACAGGTAGTGGTGGCTATTGCAGAAATAAAACCTTTACGCTAGTAGGCACACCTAGTGGTGGTAGTTGGGGTGCTTCGGGAGCATTTAATATAACGGCAGGTGGTGTGGTAACAACACTTAATGCACCAGGTGCAGCCAGTGTAAGCTACACAGTAACCAGCAATGGTTGTAGCAGCAGCAGAACACAAACTGCAACTGTAACAGCAGCTTGTAAGGGAATAAACACTCAACAGTCAACAGTTGACAGTCGTCAGTTAACCATCTATCCCAACCCAACACATTCAATAATTAATTTAAAAATTGATAAATTAACAGGTGCTGGAAGCATTGTTGTTACTGACTTGTATGGCAAGCAAGTTAAACAACAGGCTTTAAGTATGGGTGTAAATACAATTGATGTATCGAGCTTTGCAAAAGGAATGTATTTGGTAAGTGTAATTACCGAACAAGGTAAACAAACACAAAAGGTGATTGTAGAATAAACCTTATTAGTAAGGTATAATGTTATTGCGAAGGTTATTGCCTGAAGCAATCTAAAAACACAACGCAAATTGTTTTGTGCCTTGCAATGACTGGAAATTATGGTTTAACAAAAAGCCTCGAAGTATAAAATGCTTCGAGGCTTTTTTAATTTTTAGCAAGGCAGCAATACGCTAAAGCAACTTCCTTTTCCTTCTCTACTCTCAACTAATATTTTGCCATTGTGTGCTTCAATAATTTGTTTGCAAATAGATAAACCCAAGCCATTAGATTTTTCATTGTTTGTTCCAGTTCTTTTTATTGTTATTGATGCTGTAAATAACTGTTCAATAATGTGCAATGGAATACCAACACCACTATCAGTAATTTTAATTGCAACATAGTTATCTTTTTGTTCAAGTGCTACTATAATTTCTGTTTCCAAAAAACTAAATTTAATGGCGTTGTCTATTAAGTTGGTTATTACTCTTTGTAGTTTTTCAGCATCGGCTTTTATTACATATTTTTCATTGCTTGTTTGTAATAAAATGCTTTGCTGTTTTGCAATTGCTTTGTATTTTAATTGTTCAATAGATTGTGTTATTAATTGCTCAACGTCAATGGTAGCAAGGCATAGCGTTAATAGCCCATCTTGCATTTGATTAATTTCAAGCAAGTCGTTTATTAATGTTAAAGAATGCACTGCAGCTTGTTGACTTGTTTTTAAAATTTGCTCCTCGTCTTCACTATGTTCATATTTTACCTGAGCAATGTCTAAAAAATTGGCAATAGCACCAATTGGGTTTCTAAGGTCATGGGCTACTACATTTAAAATGCTGTCCTTGTCTTTATTTGCTTTTTCCAATGCTTGTTTTTGCAAGTTTACCTGCTCGTTTAATTGCTTTGTTTTTCTAAAACTACGATATACCAAAAAAGCAATAATAGCTGCAACAAAACAAGCTGCTGCCACTATCCATAAATATAATTTGCTTAACTGATTGTCTTTTTGTAAAACTGTAATTTGTAGTTGCTGTTCTTTGTCTTTTAATTCTTTTGTTATGGTAGTTTGTTGTATATCTTTTTCAGTATTTGCAAAAGAATCTTTTAAAACAATGTATGCCTTGTAATGCTTAATTTCATTAATAGCATTATTGTTTTTATTGTAGTATGCAGCCATCATTTGTTGCCAACCCAAATTTGCTTTAAGATTAGGCAATGTGTCTAAACCAAGTTTCAATATATCTAATGTTTGCTTCAAACTACTGTAATCATTTTTTTGCAAATAAATTTTTGCCAATTGTTCAACACATAGTTCAGCATCAAAAGCATCCACACCATATTTTGTGTTTAAATAAATTGCTTCTTTATACAAGGTAATAGCAGTATCAAGCTTGTTGGTAGTGGTATAAATTTTAGCTAAGTTGCCCAATACAATTCCTTTAAAAGTAGCATATCGTTTTAAACTATTTTGTTCGTTAGTGCCACATATGTTTTTATATTCTTCAATTTTTTGCAAAGACAGGTTGTAATAATATTTTGCACTGTCAAATTCGTGTAGCTTAGTAAAACAAAGTCCAATATTATCAAGAGTTTCCTGCTGTTGATTGGTTGTAAAATATTTGTCGTTAATCAATATCTTGTTTATAATTTGTACTACTTTTTTAAACTTTATTATAGCTTCTTTATACTGTTGTTGTTTATATAAAACCAAGCCAAATTGATTAAATAAAAAGGTTTTTGATTTTGCATTTACGCTATCAACATCTACTGTTTGTGATGCTTCAAAATAATAGTTATACGCCTTAGGAATATTGTTCATTGCAAAGCAGGCATTGCCAGCAGTAAACAATGCATAGCCATATTCGTTGGCCATTTTATTTTGCAGTTTTTCGTTCTTAAAAATATCAATTAACGTATCGGTATATAACAATGCTTTTTCGTAATTTCCTAAATTATTATTCATCCAACCTTTATGATGATAGTAATGAATTTTAACGAATGTATTTGGTGTGGTAACACTGTTGTATATTGAATCAACTTGTGTTAAAGCTTGTTTTAATTGCGAATTGTCTAGTGTAGGATTGATATAATTTTTGAATAAAGAATCGGCAACAACTTTGTCGTTAGTAAATTGCTTATTGTTACTTGTACAAGCTGCACAAAATAATAGTATCATAACGTTGTAAGCAATTTGTTTTAGCATATACAAATATGATAATTTATACGACAAAATTTTAAACAACTTCTATGTAATAAATATACATTTGAAATAAATTTTTATGCTATGGAATTTGGAAGAGTAGCAGCATCTGGTTTAGATAGTATTGATTTTTCATTGCCAAAAGAACCAGCATTCAACAAGCAAATTTTAGCTTTCAAAAAAAATAAAAACCCTAAAGTTTATTTGGGTTGTGCCAAGTGGGGACGAACAGAATGGCTTGGTAAAATTTATCCTGAAAAAACAAAGGAAAAAGATTTTTTGCAACACTATGTACAGCACTATAACAGCATAGAATTAAATGCTACGCACTATAAAGTTTATGGTGCTACAGGTATTGCAAAATGGGCAGAAAAAGCAGGTGATATGGACTTTAAATTTTGCCCTAAAATGTATCAAGGAGTTACGCATAGGGGTGCTTTGAGCAACAAGCAATTTATTACTGATGAGTTTTTGCGTGGCATAGTTGCATTTGAAAAACATTTGGGTCCAATATTTATTCAGGTAAGCGATACATTTTCTCCAAAAAGAAAAGACGAGCTTTTTGCTTACTTAAAAACATTGCCAACCGACTTAGATTTTTTTGTTGAAGTAAGGCATACTGACTGGTTTAATAAAGAAGATATAAAGGAAGAGTTATTACAATTTTTGAAAGAGAATAAAATGGGTTTTGTAATAACAGATGCAGCAGGCAGAAGAGATGTTGTGCACCTGAACCTTACGCTACCAAAGGCTTTTATAAGATTTGTTGGGAATAGTTTGCATAAAACAGATTATACAAGGGTTGATGAATGGATAGATAAAATAAAATCTTGGATAGATAAAGGCATTGAGGAAATTTATTTTTTTATGCATATGCACGATGAAACATTTTCGCCAGAATTAACCGTGTATATGGTTGATAAATTAAATGCTGCATGTGGCCTTAATTTAATGAAACCAAAATTTGTTGACCAACAAACAAAATTATTTTAGCAAGATGCAGAACAAAAAACTTTTACTTAAAATTAGGGCAATGCTTGTATTTTTTATTGTAGCACTTGCATTAAGTGGCATAACAGCTTTTCCTGTAGAAACTGAATTATGCTGGCTTACAAAACACAGTGCCTGGATGCCAACAACATTATCCAATTTTTTAAATTCAATTTACAATGGCATTAAAAATACCAACGCAAATTATCCATATATAGCTTATGGTTTTGACTGGCTTGCATTTGCACACGTTGTAATTGCCATGGCTTTTATTGGTCCATTAAAAAATCCTGTAAAAAATATATGGGTTATTGAATGGGCTATGCTTGCCTGCATTTCTATTATTCCTTTGGCATTTATTTGTGGACCAATACGTGGCATTCCTTTTTACTGGCAGCTAATAGATTGCAGCTTTGGTGTATTTGGAATCATTCCTCTTTACATTGTAAGAAAATGGATTGTTAAATTAGAAGTGATAAATAAAACGTAATAGAAGTATTCTGTATTTCAGTAATATGTTTCTATGCTCATCAATATATATTTGTAAAAAAAATATTAAATGGAACAACAACAAAACAACAATCAATTAAACATAGAAATAAGTGAAGAAATGGCTGAAGGAAGCTATGCCAACCTTGCAATAATTACACACAGCCATGCCGAGTTTGTAATTGATTTTGTAAGTGTAATGCCTAACACACCTAAAAGCAAAGTAAAAAGCAGGGTAATTTTTACACCTATGCACGCCAAGCGTTTTATGAAAGCAATGGTTGAAAATATTCAACGCTACGAAGCTGCAAATGGCCCTATACAAGACCTTGAACAAGTTGAAATACCAATGAACTTTGGTGGCCCAACTGCACAGGCTTAATTAAAAATAATTATGAAATATTGATACATAAAAAAACCTCAAAGTACACTATACTTTGAGGTTTTTAGTTTATACATAGTTTTATTCAACAATTAATTTCCTGGTTGTTTTTCCTTCATCGGTAATTACGCTAACAAAATAAATTCCTTTACCCAATGCTTCAATATTGATGCTTGATACAAGGTTATTTATTTTTTGCTGCATTACTTCCTTACCCAATAAATCTGTAATAATTATAGTTGAATTACCTGCAAGTCTATCAATTTTTAAATTAACTATTTTACTTGCAGGATTTGGATAAATTGTCCATTCATTGCTAAAAGCAGATAGCTGGTTACCTGCAATTCCTCTGGCAGCACAAGTAGCTACATTGGCATTTATTGTTCTGCTACCTCCACAGCCACCAGCACTGGTATATGTTATAGAACCGCCTCCAACAACATTGCCAGTATTTATTACTCCTGCATTTGAAATAGTAAGCACACCTGTGCTGCTCCATGAACCTCCAGATGGATTTCCTGTTACAGTAAACGTTCTATTTTTACAGAAAGTAACCAAGCCGCCAACACTTGTTGTTTGTGGATTTACAGTTCCAGGTGCATATGCGATACTTGGTGTGGCACCCACAGATGATATAGTAATGTTATGTGTTGCAAAAGCACTGCATGCATTGCCATTGGTAATAGTATATCTTAATGTTGCAGTTCCTGCACTTACGCCTGTTACAACGCCTCCAGTGTTTATTGTTGCCCTGCCAGCTATACTACTCCAAGCTCCACCTGCTGCTGCAATTGATAGTGTTGTTGATGCCCCTACACACAAACTGCCTGCACCACTAATTGCAGGTAAAGCAGGAACAACAGCTACAGTAAATGTTGTGGCAGATACATTGGTTGTACCATTTGCATTATATGTATAACTGATAGTTGAAATACCATTGGACAAAGCTGTAACAATGCCTGATGAATTGATTGTTGCAACATTTGTATTGCTGCTTGCCCATGTGCCACCAGTAGTTGCAATACTTAACTTATTACCTGCTCCAAAACTGCAGGCAACAAAATTGCCAGTTATGGGTAAGGCAGAAGACCTGAAGTTTGATAACACAACAGTTGTTGCATTATATGTAATATCTGCAAGGTAATTACTTGGAAAAACAATGCTGCCAAATGTGCCTGAAACCCCAGAAGCAGTAATAATAGTAAATGCCTGGTTAGATGCAGGAACAAATCCATTTGCCAGGTTAACGATTAATTTTCCATTTAAAATAATATTGCCCGAAGCAATAAGTAAATTGTTTTCAGAAGCACTGCCAATTTCAATTGCAAGCTCCTGATTGTTGTTATTAAAATCGCCTGTTATATCCCATTGTGTATTTGTGGCAATGCTTAATAAACCACTATTTGTTGTTTGTGCTTTTGTATTAATGCTAAATAGTAGCAGAAAAACAAAGCAGCAATATTGTATTATCTTTTTCATTTTGATATAGTTTATATCGTGAAAATATTTGTAAAAATGGAACGCAAATTTTTATGATGATTATGATTTTGTATAATTTAAAAAGCATCTTGATACATCATAACAATCAGTGTCATCTGTGTTCTACTGTTTTACTTTTTTATTGTTACAGCTTTTTCTGCATTTTGATTTAATAACATTTTTTCTAACAACTCTAAGCGTTTCATCATTTCAATATTTTGTGCTTTAAGTTGTTGTTCCAATGTTTCAATTTGTGTTTGTTGGTCTTTTACTGCTTGTAATAATACAGGTACCATATTGCTATAGGCTACACTTTTATTGCCATTTGCATCTGTTTTTACCAACTGTGGAAATTGTTTTTCTAAGTCTTGTGCTAAGAAACCAATTTGTTGTGTTTGATCTTTCTTTTCATCTATCCAGTTGTAAGTAAATGCACCTATGTTTTTAATTTTATTTAATACAAAACCTATTGGTGCAATATTTCTTTTTAAACGCATATCACTTGACTGTGTTAGTGTGCCAGCAAGGGTTGCATCGCCTGCACCATTTACTGTAAATAAATTTGTACCACTATAATTAATGTTGAAACCTGCAGTAGTATTTGTTGTATTACTATATCCAGTTAAGCCCCAAAAATTACTTGTACCATCATTTAAAAAATTGATTTTTGCAGCAGCGTCTGTTGTTTCTTTTACTATTAATTGTGTACCACTATTTTCAACCTGAAGTTTACTTGCAGGCGTTGTGGTACCAATACCAACATTATCAGTTGTTGTAGCCAAAGACAAGTCTGTTCCTGTTTTTGCCCACAAACCTTTACCTGTTAATGATTTCCAACTTGTGCCATCAAATCCTTCAAACTCGTTACTACCATATCTAATTGTTCCTTCATTTGCACCAAATGACATTCCTATTTTAATTCCTCCATTTACTTCTAATTTTTCTACTGGAGTAGCAATACCAAAACCAAAATTTGTAGCTGTTGTGTTAGATAAATTATTAGAACCATCTAAATTAAATTGAGGATTTAATGAAACCCAATCAGTTCCATTATGTACCATCAAACCACCATTGTATTGCATTGTACCTGCAGTTGGTGTTGCAGAAGCAAGTCCTAATTTTATGCCACCAGTCACCTCCAATTTTTCAACAGGAGATGCAACGCCCAAGCCAAAGTTTGTTGCTGTTGTATTTGATAAATTATTAGAACCATCTAAATTAAACTGAGGATTTAATGAAACCCAATCTGTGCCATTATGCACCTGCAAACCACCATTATATTGCATTGTACCAGTTGTTGGCGTTGCAGACGCAAGTCCCAATTTAATACCACCTGCAACTTCTAATTTTTCATTTGCTGCACTTGCACCAATGCCTACATTGTTACTACCATTAATTAAGTCAATGCTTGTACCATTTACTGTCCATAGGCTTTGGCTGGTTAATGATTTCCAGTCTGTGCCATTGTAGCCTTCAAAATCGCTGCCATTAAAACGCAATGTACCTGCATTGTTTGTACTTGTATAGCCCAATTTAATTGCACCTGCAACATCCAATTTTTCAACAGGTGTTGTTGAACCAATACCAACTTTACCATTGTTAAAAATAGCGTCATTGTTATCAAGTGTCCACAAGCCATAGCCTGTTAAGCTTTTCCAGCCAAAACCATCATAACCCTGAAAGTCATTGCCATTGAAGCGAATGGTGCCTAATGAATTTGTTGATGTTGTACCCAATTTAATTGCACCTGCAACATCTAATTTTTGTGCTGGATTTGAAGTGCCAACTCCTACATTATTTGAAGCTGCATCAATTGATAAATTGGTACTGTAGCCAGTTGTAAAATTTATATTCCCAACATTACTGCCATTTAAATATGTTACAATATTCAAATCGTTATTTAATGCATTTAATCCAGCAGTAATACCATTACTATTTTTCAAGCTTATATTAGTGCTGCCTGTACCACTTTCGAACAAAGCAACTGTGCTGCCACTTGTATTTTTTGCGTGCAATTTATAGTTAGTGTTAAAGCCAGTTGTTAAACCCATACCAATAGTTCCATACACATCTGTAGCATAAGTATTGTTGCCACTAACTGTCCATGCTGATGAGCCACCACCACTTACAGTTTGCCAGCTTGCATTGCCATTTGCATCACAAGTTAAAACCTTATTTGCTCCTTCATTACCATCCTGATAACGCAAACCATTTATACCATTAATGTGAATTTTTGCTGTAGGGTTTGTTGTTCCAAAACCTGAATTATCATAAGGTACAACAATAGCTATTTTTGAATTGCTGCTTGATGAATTAACACTTATTGCTGCTGCATTTTGAGAGAAAAATTCTGCACCGTTTGCATCTGTTGCTGCTACACTCAATCCATTTGCCCCAACACTACCAATAAAACTACCTGCTGCAGTGCTACCAGATGCTGAAGCAAAAACAGCATTGCTTCCATTAGCTGAAACTGAAATACCAGCATCGCTGCCACCTGCAATTCTTAATTTAGCACCAGCATTGCCTGCTGTACCAATACCAACATAATCTGTGCTTGTTTCTAAGCTAACACTAGCACCAGATTTTTGCCAACCACCAGCACCTGTTGCACCAGTTGCTGCAATGGTATTACCAGTAATTGTAATGCCTGCACCTGCAACCAAATTAGAAGAAATTGTATTGCCACTAATTGCTATACCTGTACCAGCATTAAGGTTGGTTGAAATTACATTACTGTTAATATTAATGCCAGTACCAGCAGTATAAGTTGTGCCACCACCAGTTGGTGCCTGCCAACTTGCATAACCATTGGCATCAGTTGTTAATACCCTGCCTGCTTGTTGAGTGCCATCATTTAATCTTAAATAACCAGTAACATCAATACCACCAAGAGTTTTAATAGCAACACCAGTAGAGCCTGCATTGTGTTCTATTTGTGCAGCAGGATAAGAACTTGTTCCTCCATACATATATAAACCTCTACCATTTTGTGTGTTGCCATAAATAGCATCTCCATATTTGCTGAAAGCGTGAATAGCTGCATTGCCTGGCTGGCTTGGATTTCCTAATGCACCTTGTGCACCTTTAGCACCACCACTTGAAGAGCTATCTGCTACAAATAATGATGTGCTATAAGAACCACGAGAAAGTACTTGTGCTGATTTTGCAAATGAACTAGCATCTTCCACCTGAAACTTAGCGTTACCTGTTGCTGTAGTTGAACCTATTAAAACCTTGCCTGAATTATTGTTATAAATATCTGTACCAGATGTGGTAAATTGGCTGCTGCCACTGCCACCAGTTGGTAAAGCAACTTTACCACCACCACCAGATAAAGCTAAACTATCGCCAACAATAGATAATGTTTGAGGAATAGTGCTGATTGTATTGCCTGAAATATTGATACCACTGCCTGCAACGCTATTGCTTGTTGTTAAAGATTTCCAGCCATTATTAAAACCTAAAAAATCTGTGCCATCATAAGCTATCATACCATTAGTAGGATTGAAACCACCTTGTAATGCAGCAATTTTAATTGCACCATTAACATCTAATTTGGTTTGAGGGGTTGTTGTACCAATACCTACATTCCCTGTATTTACTATTAAAGCTTTACCACTTGGGGCATCTAATTCTAAAGCTGATGCAATGCTATCGCCAACTGCTGATATTGCTGAATACACTTTTGCATTTGCATATATACCATAGTGGTCTCCAAAAATTTTTGCTCCCATGGTTGTTTCTTGTGTACCACTATAATTCGGTCTTAATGAATTTATTTCTAAACCAATACTGCTACCTGGAACAGCACCTGCTCCTTTTTTAGTAATTTTTAAAGAAGGTCTGAATGTGGGTAATAGTTCTTCAATTTCAAATTTTGCATAAGGATTATTTGTACCAATACCTACATTCCCTGTATTTCCATTATAAATATTATTCCCATTAGTTGCCCATTGGTTGCCACTACTGCTATCGCTGTTTAAGTTTTGCCAGGTATTATTATGCATGCCCTGAAAACCATTGCCAGTTGTATATCTTATTGTTCCATTAGTTGGAGTACCTGTAGTGTCAGCAATTTTTATTGCACCCTCAACTTCTAGTTTTTGTGTGGGGTTGTAGATATTGCCAATACCTGTATTTCCATTCCTAAGTACAGTAAATGCATTACTTGGTGCAAATATTGTTGTAATACCGCTAGTAGTTATAGTTCCATTACCTATTTCAAATATCTTATCTGTGGCTTGAGGGGTTGAATTATTGGAAATGAAAAGACTACCTGCATTATATTTACCAATAACGAATGAGTTTTGAGCACTAGCTGTTAGATTTTCTCCAATTGCAGCAGAATAATCGCCCACTGCCTTATTGTTTTTTCCAATAGTTACTGAATTCAATCCTGTAAAATAACCACTAACATCATTAGCACTTGCAGCACCTACCTTTAGTGCTCCTTTATCTGCCAACCAAACCAACTTGTTGTTTGAACCTGTATCTACGCCAAACAACACGTCTTTATTCATCCCAACCTGAAAAGGCTTTACAGGATTATCTGTTCCTATACCTACTTTTCCATCTCCTCTTATTTGCATTATATCGCCACCAGTTGAATGGTAAAAATTCAATCTATCATTTTGAATATTGTCTGTTGTTAATGCTGCAATTGTCCAGTCTTTGTTGGTATGTGTATTGGTAAATGATAATCTTGAATAATTGTTTTCGGTTGTGTCTGTTAATCGTAGTTGTGGATAATAAACATTTGAACCAGATTTTATTTCTTGTTTAGCAAGTGGGTTTGTTGTTCCTATTCCAATATTACCTGAATTACTATTATAAATATCATTGCCATTAGTTGTCCATTGATTACCTCCACCTAAATTCATCCAGCTATTCCCATGCATGCCCTGAAAACCATTGCCAGTTGTATATCTTATTGTTCCATTAGTTGGTGTACCTGTAGTGTCAGCAATTTTTATAGCACCTGCAATTTCAAGTTTTTGAGTGGGGCTATTAATATTGCCAATACCTGTATTTCCATTTCGTAAAACTGTAAGTGCATTACTTGAAATATAAGTAGTTACAAAACCATTGCTTGTAATAGTTCCATTACCTATTTCAAATATTTTTTCTTTTTCAGGATTTGAATTAATAAAAAAACCAAAATCATTTAATTTACCTACTACAAATGCGTTTGATACACTTGTATGTAAATTTTCCCCAATTGCTACAGAATTTTCGCCACTAACAGAATTATTTTTTCCAATGGTTACTGAATTTTGACCTATACTGCTGCTTGAATTTATATCTGCAGCTCCAAGTGTACCTATTTTCAATGCTCCTTTATCTGCAAGCCAAACCAACTTATTATTTGTTCCTGTATCTGCTCCAAATAGTACATCCTTATTCATACCTACTTGAAAAGGTTTTACAGGATTGTCAGCTCCAATTCCAACATTCCCACTATTCAAATTATAAATATTATTTCCAGTTTTCTTCCACAACAAATCTGTTGTGCTTTGCAACTTTACCCAACCTGCCACAGTTCGCAACATTAAGCTGCTGCTGTCTGTATCAAAAACAATTAATCCAATTGCTGGGCTTCCACTACTTATTGAAAGTCTTTGTGCTGCTGTCATTCGTGGCAGCAATGCTCCTTTGTTGGTGCTTTGCACATCAAGCATGGCACTTGGGTCTGCTGTTGTGCCACTGCCTGCTGGTTTAATGGCTACTTGTGCATTTGCAGTTGTAATAAATATTGCTGCAAGAATGATTGTGAGTAAATGCTTTTTCATTTTGTTAGTTTTATATGAAAGAAATAAATTTAGCTACTATAATAACTTTTTTATAAAGCTACACAGGCGTTTAGTGCAATAACCAATGCTTTAGCAAGTGTAGGCAATTACTTAGGTAACGTCAATTTTCTATCTATTATGCTTTAACAAATAACTTTAGCTTTATTCATTAAAACTCTCCAGCATTTTAAGCAACTCTGCCTTTCTACGTACCGAAACTTCTATTTGTGTTCCATCTGTCATTTGCACCATTAGTACATCGGGCTTTAATAATTTGGTAAGGTAATTAAGATTAATGATTTGTGATTTATTGACTCTGAAAAAGTGTTGTACCTCTAATTTTTCCTCAAACTCTTTTAATGTTTTAGATACCATAATTTTTGATCCATCATTCAAATAAAAAGTGCTGTAATTGTTTTCTCCATTTATGCGAATGACATTTGACAACTGCACCCAATGTGCATCTTTTGATGAGTGTAATAAAATTTTTTCTGTTTGTTGAAAACTGTGTTTTATGGCAGATGAAAGCTCGGTTATTTGCTTAATAATTTGCTTTTCTTTTTGATGTTTTTCTATTACTTTATTTACTGCTTTTCTTAATTCATCGTACTCTACCGGTTTTAGTAAATAATCTAATGCACTTGCTTTAATTGCCTTTAGTGCGTACTCGGCATAAGCTGTTACCATTATCACTTCATAATTTCTGAAAGGCAAAGCATCTAATAGCTGAAACCCATTAAGCACAGGTATTTCAACATCTAAAAATAAAATATCAATATCGGTATTGTCACTAAAAAAAACAATAGCATCTGCTGGGTTTGTAAAACTTGCAGCAATGCTTACCTCGGGGCAAACCATTGATAATTTTATTTGCAGGGCGTTAATATTTTCCTGTTCATCATCTATTAAAACAGCTTTAAGCATTAATGATATTTTTGGGTACTTTAATGGTTACTAATGTACCAGTTTTATTATTATTAAAATCGGTAAATTGTAAATAGTTTTCAATGCCTGCATTCTGGTGCAATGCTTTCAATCTTTGCAAGGTTAAATCCATACTCATTGAACGATGTGTTGATACATTTTGTTCTTTTATTTCAGCAGCCTTACCTCTGCCTACACCATTATCCTCGATGCTTACCTCAATAAAACTATCTTTATTTTTAACAGTTATTTTTATAAATCCAGTATTGTTTTGCAATGCTCTAATGCCATGTACCACTGCGTTTTCAACAAAAGGCTGTAGTAACATTGGTGGCAATTGGTAGTTTAAAACTGTATCTTCTTTTTCAATATTAAAATTAAAACTATTGTTAGTTCTTAACTGTTCAATTTGTAAATACGTATCAAGTGTTTCTAACTCTTCTTGAAAAGAAATGGCATTTAAAGATGTTTGTTCTAAAATTTTTCTGGATAGTTTTGAAAAACGCTGAACTAATAATGATGCTTCGTATTGTTTATTTTGAAGGATAAAAGAATCTATTGTGTTGAAACAATTAAACACAAAATGTGGATTCATTTGTGCCTGCAAAGTCTTTAATTGATACGCAGTTTTTTGCTGTGCCTCAATTTGTTTTTCCTGTTCCGAAATAATTACTTTCTTCTTGAACAAGTTGCTTCTATTATACAAAATAATTGCTGTAGCTAATGCAATTACAAGTAGCAAAGCCACTATTAATAAGCTATTGCGGGTTTTAATGTTTTTATTATTGGCAACAAAAATTTTATGTTCTGCTTGTAAACTATCTGCCACAAGTTTTTTACCAAGCTCGTATTTTATGGCTAGTTTTTGATGTTCAATATTATTTGCATTTACCTCAACAGTGTCGTTGTATTGTTTATACAATTCAAGTTCGTTAAGTGATGCTGAAATATTGTTTATTTTTTTATTGTACTGATAAAAAAAGTAATGGTATTCTCTTTGATAAGCAGGGTCAGCTATTTCTTTTGAATAAGCTATTAACTCTTTAATTAAAGGTTTAATTCTATTCAATTCATTGGTCTGAAGATATCCTGTAAGCAGAGCCATCAATATATTAGCCTTGTCTTGAGTAGGGCTATTTTTTGTTACCATCTTGTGACTTTTTTCATAGTAATAAGTGGCACTGTCAATTTTATTTGTGTAAAAAAAACAATTGCCAATAGCCAGATAAGTATTGGCAAAATAATCTTCAGTTTCATTACTCAACACACTTAGCACTGTTCTATTATAGCGTAAAGAACTATCATATATTTTCTTGTCAAAATAAAAATTGGCAATATTTGAATAGGTGCCAATGGTAGATATTGAATCTTTTAAAAGTAGTTTTAGCTTGAGTGATTCCTTTGCAAATGAAATAGCAGCTTCATAGTCTTTAACACTTTGATACACCAGAGATATGTTGTTCAATATTTGTGATTGCAGCTTAACATTGTTGAGTAGTTTAGATTTTGACAAAGCCTTGAATAATGACTGCAAGGCTTCTAGGTATCTGCTATTGTACATTAAACTAACCCCATTTGTATTTAACAATTTTGCAACGTTAAGAGTATCATTAAATGCATCATAAATAATTATGGCACTATCCAACTTCAATGTGGCTAAAGTATAATTACCATATGTTATACCATGAAACCCTTCCTGCTTTAGGATGTTTGCGTAATAAGTATTGTTCTTGTTTTTTAAAAAGCTTCTAGCCTTTAATCCAATGCCAAGTAATTTTTCATAAGAAACATCATTGTAATTTTTGTCTAACGAGTCAATTATTTTATTTAATAGGGTAGTGTCTTTTAGGTTATATAAATTGTTTTGGCAAAATGAAGTTCTGCAAGACATTACAATAAAAAATAAAATAAGTATGTATTTCATACAGTTATCTTAGTGTTTGGCAAAACAATATTAAGCATTATTGATTAAAATGATTTTGTAGGGTTGTTTTAGTACAGGGTAAACGCATCTAAGTATTTTTGAATTATGAGTTTTGTATTCGAACAAGAACAACGATGACAAGGATTTAAACGATTTTTATACCATACGAAAACATACCTCACGATATGGAATAAAAATGAATTAAGTGATACCCAAGAATATCAATTTTTATTTTGATAGAATCTTATTTAATCTGAGTCATCTGTGTTCAATATGCAAAAATTAGATGTGTTTGTCCTGTGCATTACTACATTAAAAAGTTTGTGGCAAAAAATAAAATTGTGGCAGATAATAAATATTTTTTACATCCATTTAGCAAATAATAAGATAGCTTATGTTATAAATATTTTTTAATAATTTCTTGCAAAGGTGGTATTACTTCCTGTGCAAACCATTCATTCTTTTTCATCCAAATATTATTGCGTGGCGATGGATGTGGCAAAGGAAAATACTGTGGCTGATATTCGCTGAAAGCCTTTACAGTATTGGTTAAGCTGTGTTTTGTTGTATTGGCTAAATAATAATTTTGTGCATATTGACCTATTAATAAAACAAGCTGCACGTCTTTCATTTTATCAAATATTTTTTTGTGTCAGGTAGTTGCACATTCTGGTCTTGGTGGGTTGTCGCCAGTTTTGCCAGTGCCAGGATAACAAAAGCCCATTGGCATAATTCCAAATATTTGGTTGTTGTAAAATGTGTCCTTATCAACACCAAGCCACCTGCGTAAATTATCACCACTTTTATCATTCCAGGGAATGCCTGTGCTGTGTACAATTCGTCCTGGTGCCTGGCCTATAATCATAACCTTGCTGGCTGAAGATACTGAAAACACTGGATTGCAGCCCAAAGATAAATGTTGCTGGCAAATGCTACAAGCTTTTATTTCATTGATTAACTGCTGCAAAGTAAATATTGTTAAAAAGCTACATGCAAAGATGTAAATGGAAGTTTATTCACTCATTATCTTGTTTAACTCAGCACTTATTTTTTGTTTGGCGGCAACATCCAATTGTTCATTTAGGTTGCTATCACTTTTATTTTTAGATAAAAAATTAACTATAAAATCTGTTTGCTTTTTAAACATTGTGCAAGTATTGCAGGTAATTAAATGTACAGCCAACTGCAGATGCTGCCACACACTAATGCTGGTTTCTTGTTTTTTACTAATTAAAAAACTGGCTTTTTTACAACTAATATTTGGTTTTAAATTCTTGCCCATCACTTTCTATTTTACCCAATTTTTTTCAAGGCAGGTTCTTAATTGAATTTTGGCACGGTGCATTAATACCCAATAATTCTGATTGCTGATGCCCAACACTTCACAAATTTCATCTGTGTCAATATCTTCAAGATACTTCATTGCAAACACCTGTTGCTGCAACTGTTTCAGCTTTGCTTTACATAATGACAATATGTTGTAAAACTCTTTTTTTTCAATATTGCTTGTGCTGCTATCCCAATCTTTTTTTGAAATAAGGTCTGCCTTAAAATGTCTATCTACAGAAAAGTATTCATCATCTTCACTATTATCCATCGACACAATTGAAGCCTTAGAGTGCTTACGGTAATAGTCAATAATTTTATTTTTACAAACTGTAAACAACCATGTTTTTTCTGATGCAACACCATTGTAGCTTTCTTTCGCTTTCCAGGCACTCAAAAAAACATCCTGCACAATATCTTCGGCCTGCTCTTTATTGTTCACCCTTTTTTGCGTAAAGGCATACAACATATCGCTGTAATTGATTATCCAGTTTTGAGGATCCAAAGTGTTGCTACTCATAATGAATTTGTTGGCAGCGAAGCTATATGTTAAACATTCAAGTTTATCAAACTATCATATTGTTTTTTAGCCTTGAATGGCAATGCCATTTTCAAGATTAAAGTGTTTTGTTCTTAAAGGTGTTTAGGCAAAAAGGAAATTTGTTGCAATGCCCATTAAAATTAATGATGCTACTTTTTTCATAATAGTCATTTAATGAGATATACGAGCATTATTATTTTACCTTACAAGATTTAATTTTATTTTTAATAAAAAAATATTAATAGAAAATGGGCAGATAAAATGGATGATTAACAATCAACAACAATGTGCTATCTCATTTTAAAGCTATAAGGAACATTTGGGTTACATAGAAAAAATTGTAGTGATTCAGATAAAAATATTTGTTTGATGTAATTCAAATAAATCTGGCATATTTCTAAGACTTTCTAGAATAAACTCACCAGCATTTTGGCGAATTATTTTTTTAATTTATTTACACTGAGCATTACATAATACACAGGTATTCCAAATAATGCAATGCCTAAACCCGTCCATGTATATTCTGGTTTAAACTTTATAAGTAAAACACAAAATGCTAAACCCAAAATTATATAAAGTATTGGTAAAAAAGGGTAGCCAAATGCTTTGTAAGGCCTGTCTGCATTGGGTTGTGTTTTACGCAGAATAAAAATGCCTGCAATGGTCAATATATAAAACATTACCACCACAAAGGAAATCATATCCAATAAGTCTCCATACTTTCCACTTAAGCACCAAAGACTTGCTGCAATACATTGAATCCACAAAGCTACTTGTGGCACTGCATTTTTATTAAGCGTACCAACTTGTTTAAAAAATAAATTGTCATTTGCCATGGTGTAATACACCCTTGCTCCACTTAATATTAAACCATTGTTGCAACCAAATGTTGAAATCATTATACATACTGCAATCAAAGTAGTACCAATACTTGGAAAAATTTTATTAGCAGCCAATACAGCTACTCTGTCATCTGTAGGAAAAGCAAGTTCGTTTAATGGCATTACATTCAAGTACATTAAATTGGTGGCAATGTAAATAAGTGTTACTATCAATGTTCCAAAAAATAAGCTTAAGCCAAGGTTACGACTTGCATTTTTAATTTCACCTGCAATAAAGGTTACATTGTTCCAGGCATCGCTGCTAAAAATGCTGCCAACCATAGCAGTAGCAATGGCTCCAGCCAATGCACTACCTGTAATACCAATCCATTGACCAGGTTGCAAAACACCTGCAACGTCCTTTATTTTTTGTGCATTAAAACCCGTTTTCCAGTTCTCGCTCCAATAACTATTTTTTACTAAAATAAAACCAAAAACTATTAAAGCAAATAATGCCAAAAGCTTGGCACTAGTAAATAATTTTTGAATCCATTTAGCTTCTTTAACGCCTTTGGTATTAACATAAGTTAAAAAGCAAATGATAGCAATGGCAACCAGTTGCCCACTATAAATTTTTATAAAACCTAAATCAAATAACAAATAAGTATTGCCTAATTCAGGAACAAGGTATGCAAGAAACTTGCTAAACGCAACACCAACAGCAGCAATAGTTGCAGTTTGTATAACAGCAAAAAAACTCCAGCCATATAAAAAACCAAGCAAGGGATTATAGGCTTCTTTTAAATAAACATATTGCCCACCAGCTTTAGGAAACATACCACTCAACTCGCCATAACTTAATGCAGCAACAAGCGTCATTACACCTGTTAAAACCCACACTAAAATCAGCCATCCAGCACTGCCTACATTTCTTACAATATCTGCACTCACAATAAAAATTCCACTACCAATCATGCTACCAGCAACTAGCAATGTTGCGTCTAATAAACTAAGTGATGGCTTAAAAGCAGTTGAGTTTTGGTTCATTTTGTTTTTAGTTTTAGTGCTCACAAAATTTCAGCTATTAGAATTCGAGAATACTTTTTCTGTGTATTCTGTGCTATCTGGAGAGATAAAAAAATCTCGCCTTTTGTGGCGAGATGAAATTAAATGTTTATGATGAATGAGATTACTTTTTCTTTTTATGCTCTTCATTCAAGCCTTTAATAATATCGTTTGTAATATCAAATGCACTGTCTTTGTAATACATAATATTATCAGTATTTGCAAATATGAAGGCATAAGTATTGTTTCTATTATACTCCTTTAAATATGCTTCAATTTTGTTTTTCATTTCAGTCAGTTTGTTCCTGAAAGTTTCTGATGACTTACTGCTGATTTCTTGCTTAAAGCCTTGCAATTCCTCATTTAATTGCTGCACTCTTTTTTGGGCTTGCATATATGCTGTTTGCTGTGCAGGTGTTATGTTGCTTGGGTCAATGTCTTTAAATTTCTCTTGTAATTCTCTCAATTCACGATTACTCTCATTTTGTTTTTGGGCAATTTTATTTTGGGCATCAAGGTCAACTTTTTTCAATTCAACCTGTACTTCTTTTGCAAAATCATATTGGCTTTCTAAAGTATCCATATTGAAATATGCAATTAAGCAAGACTTGCCATTTTGTGTTTTTGCAACTGGCGTGTTATTTTTTTTATTTGCTGATAACTGCATATAAAATAATATAGCAACAGCTATTGCTAAAATTGAAATGATAATTGTATTAATATTCTTCATTAAAAAATTTTAGTGGCAAATATATAAGGCTACATAAAATATGCAGCCTTATTAAAAAAGTTTAAGATTTTATTGTGAAATAATTATTGCTGCAATACCAACTCATCTATGTCAACTTCATCAAACAAAGTAATAAAATGAGACTTGATAAGTTGCGATAACAGTAAGGTTTTGTATTCTTTAGTGCCTCGTGCATCGCTTATTGGTGCAATTTCTGTTACAGCAATTTTTATGCAGGCATTAATAACTTCTGCATCAATTTTTTTATTAATTAAAAACTGCGATGCCCTTGAAAGTTGCATTGGTATTGCATTTACGCCTCCTGCACTTATGGTTGCAGTTGAAATAATATTATTATTTTGTTGCAAACAAATAGCAGTATTTACACTAGCAATATCTAAGTAGGTTCGTTTGCAAACTTTTTCAAAATTGAATAAGGTATTTTCTGTTGGCAAGTCAAACTCAATGGCAGTAATGTATTCATCATTTTTTTTATCTAACTGTTTATAGCCTTTATAAAAATTTGATAACAAAATTTTTCGTTCTTCTTTTCTATTACTTAAAGTAATTGTGGCATTTAATGCTAAAAAGAAAACTGTTAAATCACCAATTGGCGAAGCATTTGCAAGGTTACCTGCAACAGTTGCAATATTCCTTATGGGAGTAGATGAAATTAATTTTATATGTTGTTGCAAATTTGGAAAATGCTTATTCAACAACTCACTTTCCTGCATTTGCGTTACAGTAGTTGATGCACCAATTTTACAAATTCCATTTTCATTTTTTATGTATTGTAAATTTTTATTATCTGCCATCAACATTGCATTTGCATCAAGCATTTCATCATGCTTTTGCACATATAAATCTGTACCACCACCAAGATACACTTTGCCTGAAGTATCAGTATTTTCAATAGTTTCAAGCGATAAAGCTTTTAATCTTGCCTCAATAGTTTCAAAATATTTTGGTAAAATATTTTTATTAGTTAAATACGATGCAATGTTTTGTTGTGGTTTATTTTGCAATAAATCGCACACATTTTTTGCAGCACGTTCAATAGGCTTGTAACCAGTACACCTGCAAATATTTCCATCAATGCTTGCAATTGCATTTTCGTAGGTTGGTATATTTTTATTTAAACAAAACCCAGCAAGGCTTACAATAAAACCTGGCGTGCAGAAGCCACACTGCGTAGCACTTTCATTATGCATGGCTTGCTGTATGGGGTTCAATTCATTTTCAAAATTTATACCTTCAATGGTAACAATGTGTTTGCCATTTACATTGCCAATTGGTGTTAAACAACTTGTTGCACTTCTATATTGCAATTCATTGTTTATTATTTCGCCAATTAAAATAGTACAAGCACCACAATCGCCTTCTCTGCAACCAATTTTGGTACCTGTTAGGTTTTTGTTGTAGCGAATAAAATCCAGCAGCAATGTAGTATTAGCGAGTGTTGTAGCAACTTCTTTATTATTTAAAATAAATTTTAGCAAGGCTAATCTTTTTTAGGTTGATAAAAGTAAAGAAAGATTGAAAATAGGAAATTTTATTTGTTAAGTCAAGTTATTGTAGTTTCAACTTTATCTTTATTATGTTTTATGAAAATTTCTCTTGGTATTATATTAATCTTCTTTTGCAATTTTTTGTTTTCTCAAACAAAGAGTAATTTGTTGATGGCACTTAATAGATTCTATAAAGCGAAAAATTTCATAATTATTTTTTTTGTCCTTTTGTTTTGCAACAAATTATTTTCACAATTAAAGGGTGAATACAAAGGATTGTACACCCTAGAAAATCAGTATTACCCAATAACCGAAAAAAATGATACATTTATAGACGGTAAAAAAACTACCATACTTGCTTTTAAGAAAGTGGAATGGAAAGGTGAAAAGAAATTACTTCTATTTAAAAAAGGGAAATTTTACTTTGAGTATTTAGGAGGATGTCATGCGTTTTCTTCTAAAGAGCAAAAAAGAAAATGTACGGGATCCTACAAAATAAATAAAGACACAGTAATCTTAACAAGTACATATACACAATCTGACTTTTGTTCTGTAACAGAAAAAATTATCGATACTATTGCGACAGGATATGTAATGATAGTAACTAATTATCCTAATGATATAAGACGACTAACTACTTTTATTAACGGATTTGATTTACAAATTAATGACACCTTAATTGGCGAGTTTAAGATTCATGATACAATTTATTACAAAAAGACTGAAGTTAGAAAACTGTTTTTTAGTTGTTGTAGCCCTTACCAAATGGAATGGAGTTATGTACCACAAAATGTAAAATCAAATTTTTTTGAGGTCACATTAAAAAGAGAAATTGATAATGAGAATGTTTCTATAGATAATTCAAAACTTTTAATTAGTAATAAAAAACTAATTGTTTTGAAAGGAGAAAAAATTAATGTTAAAGATAGTTTTTACATAAAAAATTAACTGCTACCAACAAAAGTTTGGCAATGTTAAGACTTGACAAATTGAGCATCTGTTTAAGGTTTCAACAGAGCCTCTTTTTAGAGGATTCTGAGTGGATCAGGCATAATAAAAAACCTTGAAGGATTTAATCCCTTCAAGGTTTTAGAAAATTTAGTTATAAAAAAAATTACTTTGTTCTTATATCCAACTCATCAACAATATGTTTAGCACCACCAAGCTTTTCAATGCACCACAACACATACCTTACATCAACACAAATGGTTCTGTTAAGGTCTTTATCAAAAGCAAGTTTGTGGCTTAATGCCTCGTAGTTACCATCAAATGCAAGTCCAATCAATTCACCTTTTGCATTAATAACTGGGCTACCACTATTGCCACCTGTAATATCATTTGTTGTAATAAAGCTTATCACAACATCTTTTTTAATAGGGTCTTCATATCTGCCAAAATCACGGGCTTTATAAAGGTCTACATATTTTTTAGGCAAATCAAATTCATAATCACCAGGTACATATTTATCAATTGCACCTTTCATGGTACAAACTATATCATATTTTACAGCATCTTTTGGTGCATAGCTTTTTACATTGCCATAACTAACACGCATTGTAGAATTAGCATCAGGATACATTTTGTTTTTCTTTTCAGGACTCATTTCCATAATTCCTTTTAAGTAAGCCCTACCCAAATCGTTGTTTTTATTTACAAATGCCAAATACTTAGGTGCATAATTAGTGTTATAATTTTTAATAAAAGCTACAGCAGTTTTAAAAGCAGCATCGCTGTTAAGTGCTTCTACTGTTGGTTTTGCAATAAATGCTTTCCACTTTGCATCATCAAAAGCCATAGTGTTTTCAAACACCCATGCAGCATATTTTTTAAATGGACTTTCGTCAATATTACTTGCTTTAAACAAGTCAGTATAAAATCCTTTAGGGTGTTGGTCTGCATCAACATCACTCATAAACATAGCCAACACATTGGCAACAATTTGCTGGTCGCTTTTTTTATTTTCATTTTCTAAAAAATTAGCTCTTGCTTTGTCAGCAGCTTTTACAGCTTTATCAATATCTTCTTGTTTTACATCTTTTTTATTTAAAGTATTTTCTAAACCAATCCAGCTACCAGCAAAAGCCAGCAATGGAGAGCCATTAATACCTTCGTTGATATATTGACGATGCTTTGCATAGGGAGTCCATGCAGCATAGTTTTTTGTATAATCGCTTGTTATATTTTCATAATCTGATTTTCCTTTTGCCCAATTTGTAAACTCATCTTCATATTTCTTTTTAGCACCATACACATCATATTTTACTAATTGCTTTGTTTCTCCATCAAAGAACTTCCAATAGTTTGCAATACCTGCATAGCTGCTTGCCAATTGCAATTTGATTGCTGGATCTTTAATCATTTCGTTGTACATAAATTTCAAACGCATATCTCTCAACTTCACTAAAGTTGGGTTATTAATGTCAATTGAAAGTTTAACACCATCGCTAATTTCATATCTGTTTGTAGAACCAGGATAACCATAAATCATACTGTAATCGCCATCTTTCAAAGGTTTAATACTTACTGGTAAATGATATTTTGGTTTCATAGGAACGTTGGCTGCATCGTACTTTGCAGGTTTTCCATCTTTACCAGAGTACACCCTAAACACACTAAAATCACCAGTGTGTCTTGGCCATTCCCAGTTGTCAGTATCACCACCATATTTACCAATTGCTTCTGGAGGAGTGCCTACAAAACGAATGTCTTTATATACATTATATACATATACAAAAAACTGATTGCCTTTAAACATACTGGCTACAACTGCACGTTTAAACTCATCTTCACCCACAATTTCTTTTACAATTTCTGCAACCAATTTTTGATATTTATCTGCTCTGTCTTTTCCATTTAATCCTTCAAGACCTTTCATTATTCTATCTGTAACATCATCAATTCTATCTAGAAACTGAACTGTTAATTGTGTAGGAATTTCCTTGCTTTTATCTTCAGCCCAAAATCCATCGTGCAAATAATTGTGGTCAACACTACTTGCTTTTGCAATAGCATCATAACCACAATGGTGGTTTGTAAAAATTAATCCTTGGTTACTTACTAATTCTCCTGTGCAGCCACCACCAAAAATCATTATGGCATCTTTAATAGAAGAATTGTTAATGCTGTAAAGCTGTTCTGGCTTAAGTTTCAAGCCACGTTTTACCATATCATCATACACTTGTTGGCCTAAAAGCATTGGCAACCACATGCCTTCATCAGCAAAAGATTTTAATGCCAAAAAAGCGAATGAAAGACAAACTAAAATTTTTTTCATCTCGTTAGTTTTTTGTTTTGTTGAAAAGCAAACGTAAGGGGAAAATGGTAAACGATATCTGGTTAATGGTAAATGGTTAATAGGGGGTAGGAAATAATAAATAGAATAGATAAACGAGCTATTGACTAAGTAAATATATTACGTCAAAAAAATATCCTCTGCTTGTGGCAGAGGATATAACCCTTAAAACAACCAACATGAAAACATTTGTTGATGAGGCAAAAGTATAGTTGCTGATATTTTTTCTTGTAGTATTTTCATTACATTTTCATTGTGGTATAATTTACACCAAAGCCAGGTCTATCACTTGTTGCATTGTTTTTACATAATGAAATGTAATGCCTTTAATAAAGCTGCTATCAATATCTTCAACATCTTTTTGATTAAGATGACACATAATAATTTCTTTTAGCCCTGCACGTTTTGCTGCCAATACTTTTTCTTTAATACCACCTACTGGCAACACCTGACCACGCAAAGTAATTTCGCCAGTCATGGCTAAAAACGATTTTACTTTTTTGTTTGTGAATGCACTTGTAAGTGCTGTAAGCATTGTTATGCCTGCACTTGGACCATCTTTTGGCGTGGCACCTTCTGGCACATGAATATGAATATTTTTCTTGCCAAATAACTCACTATCTATATTTAATTTTTTAGCATTGGCTTGTAAATAAGTTAATGCAGTAGTTGCACTTTCTTTCATTACATTACCTAAATTACCAGTCAATTTTAATTCTCCTTTTCCATCACTCAATGCTGTTTCTATAAAAAGAATATCGCCACCAACATAAGTCCAAGCCAAGCCCACAGCCACTCCTGGCATATTGGCAACTTTATACATATCATTACTGTATCTGCTTTTGCCTAAAATATTTTCAATGTCGCCAGCACTTACAGTAGGTTTTATTTTATTTTTTGTTGCGTATTCTTTTGCAAGATTTCTCATAATACTTGCAAGTTGCCTGTCCAATTCTCTCACACCACTTTCGCGTGTATATTGCTCAATTGTTTTTTGTAAAATAGCATCGCTAATGCTTACTTTAACCTTACTTAAACCATGTGCTTCCTGTTGTTTAGGCACAAGATGTCGTTTGGCAATTTCTATTTTTTCTTCAACAGCATAACCACTTAAATCTATAATTTCAAGTCTGTCTCTCAATGCAGGTTGAATACTTTGTAAATTGTTTGCAGTAGCAATAAAAAGCACTTTGCTTAAATCGTATTCAAGCTCTAAATAGTTATCGTAAAAATTACCATTTTGTTCTGGGTCTAACACTTCAAGCAAAGCACTACTCGGGTCGCCATGATGGTGTGTTCCTATTTTATCAATTTCATCTAAAATCATTACAGGATTGCTGCTGCCACATTTTTTCAGGTTTTGCATAATGCGTCCTGGCATGGCACCAATATAGGTTTTACGATGTCCACGAATTTCACTTTCATCGTGCAAGCCACCCAAACTAAACCTGCTATATTTTCTGCCAACAGCATTGGCAATGCTTTTTCCTAAGCTGGTTTTTCCAATACCTGGAGGACCAACAAAACAGAGTATTGGGCTTTTCATATCTCCCTTCAACTTCAACACAGCCAGGTATTCCAATATTCTGCTCTTAATTTTTTGCATGCCATAATGGTCTATGTCCAATACTTTTTTTGCATTCTTTAAGTCGTAGTTATCAGCAGTGTATTCTTGCCAAGGCAAGCTCAACATTAAATCGCAATGATTATAAATTGTTGAATAATCTGGCGAGTGATGATGCATTCTTTCCAACTTAGCAATATTATCAGCAAACAGTTTTTTTGCAGCGTCAGTCCATTTTTTGGCTTCGGCTTTTTTCTTCATTTCTGCAATTTCTCTGTCATTATTATCGCCACCCAATTCGTCTTTAATACTTTTAAGTTGTTGCTGCAAAAAATAATCACGTTGTTGTTTGTCAAGCTCAACACGTGTTTTATTACTCACTTTTTCTTTCAGTTCGGCAAATTGCAAATCGGTTTGCAGTAGTGCAATTAATTTTTCTGCTCGGCTTTTTATGTTGCTATCTTCAAGCAAAGCTTGTTTTTGTTGCAATTCATTATTTAAATTACTGCTTACAAAATGAATTAAAAAACTAGGGCTATCAATATTTTTTAAAATAATAGAAGCCTCTGTAGGAATGTTTGGTGAAATAGAAATTATTTGCGTAGCTAAATCTTTTATAGATGCAATTTGTGCATTAAAATGCTCGTCAACTTCCAATGGTGCGTCTTCAAGCACAGTAATATTGGCAGTAAAGTAAGGGTCATCACTAATAATGCTATTTACTTCAAATCTTTTTTTGCCCTGAATAATAATGGTGGTGCCACCATCAGGCATTTTAATAAGTTTAATTATTTTGGCAACAGTACCAATACTGCACAAATCTTTAGCTTCGGGTTCTTCTACTGCAAATTCTTTTTGCGATATAACGCCAATTAATTTATCGCCTTTATAAGCATCATTTACAGCTTTTATACTTTTATCTCGGCTAACAGTTATGGGTAACACCACACCAGGAAACAACACTGTATTGCGTAAAGGCAATAAAGCAATAGTGCTTGGTATTTTAAGGTCTTTATCTTCTACATCATTTTCATTTATAGAAATGATGGGCATAAAGTCATTATCGTCTGCTGGGGCAAAAAAGTTTTTTTCTCTCATAAATTTAGGAATTGGGAATTGGGAATCAGGAATTGGGTTTTGCAAAATATTAACCACAAATTACTAATACCTAATTCCATAAAAATTGGGTGGCGAATGTAAAGTCAATTACAATGCCATGGTAGCAATTTAAAGTGCAAATAACATAATTTGGCAGGTATGATATAGAATTGATGTAAATGTTGGCAGGATTGGTGAAAATTTATTTACGATACAATTATGAAACCAAAACAGAAAAATTAGTTATTGAATAATACAATTACCAAAATTTCGTTCTATACAAAATGAAAATTGTATGAAGAAAATAATTATTGCATTTGTTTTTATTGCAACAAGTTTTTGTGCAACATCTCAGACCCGTTTTGGCGTAGCCGAATTTAATAAAAAGGAAGTGCCAGCTGTTATTGGCGAAATTCCTTATGAAGAAGATGTGGTAAGAGATGCTATAGATAAAAATTTTGAAAAACTTGGCTACAAAGGCAAAAAGGTAAAAGGGTTTATGCTATACTCGGCTGTTAATTTGCCAGAATTGGGCACAGAGCCTCATGATATTTATGTTGCTGTTGAGAAAAAAAGCAGACAAGATAAAGGAACTGCAGTGGTAACTTTTTTAATGAGCAAAGGTTTTGAAACATTTGCCAATGATGTGGATGACCAAAATTTAATTGCAGCAACCAGAGTATATTTGAGCAATTTAAGGGATGTTGTTGCTGCTTATGATTTAGAATTGCAAATTGAAGCACAAGAAGAAGTAATAAAAAAAGCAGAAAAGAAATATATTAATTTACAAGAAGACGGAGTTTCTCTTGTCAAAAAGAAAAAAAAGATTGAAGAAGAAATTGCTCAGAACAGTATAGACCAAATTACGCAGAAGAATGAAAAAGAACGCCAGAAACAAATTTTAGAAACTTTAAAAAACAAAAGAAAACCTACAGCTACAGGTGCCACAGGAAATTAATTTAAAATATTTTTAGAAAAACTTTGAGGTTGAGGCAACCTTTTTCCTTGAAATGTCGAAGTATATATTAAGAGGTTAAAATTGCTAATCAATAGCGGGGTTTTTCAGATGAAAGAGGGTTGTTTCCACATCCCTCTTTTTTATTTTTCTTGCTAAACACGCAAAAACAACTGAACGTTTTCCCTTTATGCGAGTTGTTTGTGAGAAAATAATAAAACTTACTTTTGAAAATTATATTGGCAAAAAATGAAATCTACTATTTGGCAAATACTTGAAACTGTTTGCGACCCAGAAGTACCTGTGTTGACAATAATTGATTTAGGTATTGTAAGAAATATTGAAATAGTAGATGATAAAACTATTATAAGCATAACATCTACTTATACAGGTTGCCCTGCAATGGATATGATTGCAATGAATATTAAAATGGCATTACTTGAAAATGGTTTTAAAAATGTAGAAGTAAAGCAAATTTTAACACCAGCCTGGACTACAGATTGGATGACAGAAGTCGGTAAAGAAAAACTGAAAGAATACGGAATAGCTCCACCACAAAAAAATATAAAAGTTACACCTCAAGATGGAATTGAATGTCCACAATGCAATTCAATAAATACAGTTTTAATAAGCGAGTTTGGAAGTACAGCTTGCAAAGCATTATATAAATGTAATAACTGCAAAGAGCCATTTGATTATTTTAAGTGCTATTAATTTTTATGGAACACAAATGACACTGATTTTACAGATTTGCACAGATTTGTTTTTGTAAAAAATATTGCATTGGGTTAAGATGTGTTGTTGTAGAAAAATCTGTACTAGTCCGTTGCATCTGTGTTTATCTGTGTTCTATTAAAAAAATATGTGTTTCTGTTTTAAAATCTTAGTCTATTTGTTTTTTGCGTTCCTTTGCCATTATCAGCTACAATAAAAGTTTATGAAAAAAGCCAATACAAAAGGGTTTGAAAAATTTATTAATAAGGAAAGCACTGGTGCAAAAAAGAAGGAAGAATTTAGGCAGGCAAAAAGGCAAATGAAAGCTGAAAGACGAGAAGCTGGACGTATTGCACACCTTGAGAGAATAGCCAAACAAAATGGAACATTTGTTCCAAAAGAAAATACAAAAGCAAGTAAACCTGTTAATAAAAAATTTGGTGAAGGCAAAGTTGAAAAAATGGTTGATGATAAACCAAGCGAAGAATTGATGCCACTGAATAAATTTATTGCACATGCTGGCGTTTGTGGTAGAAGAGAAGCTGCTGAACTAATAAAAAAAGGTGAAGTAAATGTAAATGGAACTTTAGTTACAGAGCCAGGATTTAAAGTATCGGAAAAAGATTTAGTAAAATATAAAGGCAAGAAATTGCTTGCAAAAACAACGGCAGTATATATTTTATTAAATAAACCCAAAGATTATATTACCACACTTGATGACCCCAAAGGCAGGAAAACTGTGCTTGATTTAATTAAAGGAGCTACGCCAGAAAGAGTTTATCCTGTGGGTAGATTAGATAGAAATACAACTGGAGTTTTATTACTTACAAATGATGGCGAACTTGCTCAAAAACTTACACACCCAAGCTATGAAATAAAGAAAATTTATGAAGTAACTTTGGATAAAGACCTTACCAAGAAAGACTTTGAGAAAATTTTAAGTGGCGTTCCATTGGAAGATGGTATAGCCAAGGCTGATGTGTTGAGTTTTGTAGATGCAAAAGTTAAAAACGTTGTGGGCATTGAAATACATAATGGCAAAAACAGAATTGTTCGCAGAATATTTGAGCACTTTGGTTATTCAGTTGAAAAATTAGACAGGGTTTTATTTGCCAACCTTACCAAGAAAAACGTAAACAGAGGAAGATGGAGAATGCTTACAGAAAAAGAAGTAAGATTGTTGAAGTATATGAATAAAAGTTTTGTTAAAAAAATAAAACCAACTGCTATGCACCCTTAAAATATGAAATACAAAGACCTTGATATAATATTTGAGAATAACGATTTTATTGCTGTAAATAAACCAGCAGGATTATTTAGTGTGCCAGATAGAACAGGAAAAGAAACATCTTTAAAACAAATTTTAGAACAGAAATTTGAAAAAATTTACATTGTTCATAGACTTGATAAAGAAACTAGTGGTATAATCATATTTGCTAAAAATGCCATTGTTCATAAGGCTTTGAGCGAAAAGTTTGAACACAGGCAAATTGAAAAATATTATGTTGGTTTGGTAAATGGAACTTTATATAATCAAACAGGAACCATTGATGCAGCTATTGCAGAACATCATATCAATAAGGGTCAAATGATGACTAATTCTAAAGGCAAAGCATCATTAACTACATATGAAGTGTTGAAGGATTTTAAAATGTTTAGCTGGGTAAAATTCAGGATTCATACAGGTAGGATGCATCAAATAAGGGTACATAGCAAGCACATAGGTCATCCAATTGTTTGTGATAGTTTATACGGTGATGGTAAGCCTGTTTTGCTTTCATCATTCAAAAAAAAATATAAGCTTTCTAAAAACGAATTAGACGAAACACCAATATTATCAAGGGTTGGCTTACATGCTTATCAATTAATATTTGAATGGGATAGTAAACAAATTAATTTAGTTGCAGAGCCACCAAAAGATTTACGTGCTTTATTGCAACAATTAGAAAAAAATTTATAACACTCAACAAAACAAAAAGCCTCTCAAGTGTAATACTTGAGAGGCTTTTTAATTAATGTATGATTATCACCAATCTTCAAATTCCAAATCAGAAATCTTATTTACCCACCATCACTTTAGTAGCATTGTATTTCACATCGTCACCTTCAAGGGTAACAATGTAGTTGCCACTTGCTGTGCTGTTGCTCAATTCTATACTTTGTTTGTTCAAGCCTTTTGTTGCATTTACAAATTGAGTTTTAATAACTCTTCCTGTTGCAAGTTCTGTTACTTTCAACACTAAGCTTTGTGCCTTATCGCTATTGAAGTTGGCTGTAAACCTTGTGGTTGCTGGGTTTGGATAAATACTTATTGCTGATAAGTTGTTATCTGTTACCGTTGCTGCAACAGCCTTGCTGAATCTTACTTTGCTTAAATCTGCTGTCATGGTTGTTGCCACACCACGGCTGTTATTGAAGCTGAAGCTTACTGCTGTGATGTCACTTGCATCAAATGCAGTGTTGCCTTTTGTTGATTTAAACTGGTTAAGATTTATTGCATATTCCTTATCACCATCTAACGATTGTGTGTAAGTGTATTGCTCGCTGTAAGTAGTAATTGATTTTTTAATCAATGTTACTTTTACACTGCTTGCACCTATTGCATTAGCATTAAAAATAATTGATTTGTAGTCGCTAACATTTTGCTCTAAACCACCGCCCAACATTGTTTTGTAAATGCTGATATAGTCTTTGCTTGTGCCTGTTACAGATACATTTCTCATCAATCTTAACTCATTGTTATTTGATGCAATAGTTGCCTCGTTTGTAACATTAAACTTGCTGATGCTTGTTGTTGCTTTGTTGTAATCCAAGCTCCATGTTCCATCTGCTAAGTAAACAAGGTCAGTCAATGTATTGTTTACATACACATAAATGTTTCCTTCGTAGTTGTCTTTTACAGGTATGGTTACATTGCTTACATTGTTTGCATTTAAGTTAAATGCTATCTGCCTTGTTGTTACTGCACTATTCTCATTTGCCTTTTCTTTCAACTCAAAATATCCTGTTGTTGCAGCAGTATTGTTTTGAATGGTAACATTCAAGTTAGTGTTTGTTCTGCTGCCATTGCTAATATATGCTTTTGGCAAATCGGTTGTCGTTACTGCATTTACAGTGCCATTGGCTTGTAGCCTGTTTACAATATCCTGTGCCATTGCTTTTACCATATCATAGCTTACTGCCCATAGCTGAAAGTTGTATAATTTCTCATCCTGAACATAGCTATCGGTAAACCAGTTGCTTTGTAGGCTGATGCTGTTTCTGTTTGCTGCTGTTCCTGCACTCAGGTTCATAGCAAATTCAGTTTCACCTGTTCTTTGGCGAACTTTATATGCCATTAAACTATAGCCATTCACGTTTATTGTTTTTACTTCCATCAACTCTGCACCTTTTAACCTATCGCAAATTGGTTTAGTGTGTGTGTAAACATCACCTAATGTTTTGGTTCCAAATGCTACTGCTTTAACAATATTTCCTGTGTTATAATTTACTGCCAAAACATCTATTGCATTAGTAAAGCTCATTAAGTCTGCTGGTGTAGATGTATAAGCAACATCTGTTCCTGAAACACTTGTTGGCGTTAGCGTTGCAAGAGTTAAATCATTTATGCCATTAACAACAGTACCACTTGTTGTAAATTTATTTTTATTAGTAAACTCATTCTCTTGTGGTAAATTATTAATTGCATTGCCAAATAATCTTACAGCAATTACATCACCTAATGTTTTACTTTCTAAACCTGTTGGTGGTGTTACACCACTTGGTAAATATCCAGCATCAATAGTTGGATTATTTTTTACAATACCAACACCTGTTGTATTAATAGTAAATGAAGGGCTAAAGCCAGTTGATGTATTAGCATCACTATTGCCATCAGTACCTGCTGTTGGTGTTTGTGTTGTTAAACTTCCTCCTCCAACATTTGTAGGAAATTTAACTTTATAATCTCCATCTGTACAAATATTAAAATTGTAGTAACCAGGATTTCCACTGCCATCATTTGCGGTTGTTGTAGATGTAACCAAAACAAAAGTTCCAGTTCCATTATCTTTATACAACTCAACAACAACGCCATTTATACCACTACTTGCAGGTTCGTTTTGTATGCCATTACTATCTAAATCAGTCCATACATAATTACCTACAGTTGCAGGAGTGTTTGCAACAATTGTCATTGTATCTGTGCACCCACCACTTACTGTATAAATAAAATTGTAAGAACCACTTGCACTACTATTAAAGCATACTTGTGCAACACCAGCATTTGTAGAACCAAGTGTAGCACCTGCAGGGTTTCCTGCTTGTGCAGTCCATGTTCCTGTTGCTGGTGAAGTGCCAGAAATATTCATACAATTACCACCACATACAGTTGCATTGCTGCCTGCATTTGGCTTGGTACAAACTGGTGTACAAGAAACAGAAACTGATGTTGAAGATATACAGTTAGAACTATTTTTTGCAGTAATAGTATGACTACCATCAGCTACACTGCTAAATGTATTTGATGATTGATAAGCACCACCATCTAAACTGTAAGTAATGCCTGCACCACTTGGACTATTAACTGTAATAATTCCTGTACCTGCACCACCACCACAAGTTACTGTAGCACTTGGTGTGCCTGGGTTTGCATTAACTGTTAAGTTTAATGTTGCAGCACTGTCGCAGCCATTTGCACTTGTTAAATGTGCAACATAAGTTCCTGCAACACTATAAGAAGTTCCATTGAAAGTATAACTTGAACCACTGCATATTGAAGCATTAGTTGTAGAAGTTGAATTTGATTTTACTGTAACCACTGCAGCAGCAGATGTAGCACTACAGCCACTTCCATTGGTTACTGTTACTGTGTAAGAACCAGCTACAGTTACTGTTAGAGTTTGATTGGTTGCACCAGAGATAGCAACACCATCTTTATACCATTGATTGCCTGTTGCAGATGATGAAGTTAATACTGTGCTGCCACCAACACAAAAACTTGCAGTTCCTGAAATGCTTGGTATGCCTGGGTTTGCATTAACTGTTAAGTTTAATGTTGCAGCACTGTCGCAGCCATTTGCACTTGTTAAATGTGCAACATAAGTTCCTGCAACACTATAAGAAGTTCCATTGAAAGTATAACTTGAACCACTGCATATTGAAGCATTAGTTGTAGAAGTTGAATTTGATTTTACTGTAACCACTGCAGCAGCAGATGTAGCACTACAGCCACTTCCATTGGTTACTGTTACTGTGTAAGAACCAGCTACAGTTACTGTTAGAGTTTGATTGGTTGCACCAGAGATAGCAACACCATCTTTATACCATTGATTGCCTGTTGCAGATGATGAAGTTAATGTTACACTACTTCCACTACAAATATTTGTAGAACCACTTGCACTAATTGTTGGTGTGCTTGGATTTGAGTTTACTGTTACTACAGTTCCTGCACTTGCAGCACTACTGCAACCACTTGTTGTAACAACTACTGTATATGTTCCAGATGTAGTAGCAGTATAGGTTTGATTAGTTGCACCCGAAATAGCAACACCATTTTTATACCATTGATTGCCACTTGCACTTGATGAAGTTAATACTACGCTACCGCCACTACAAAATGTAGTTGGACTACCACTTATAGTTGGTGTAGATGGAATTGAATTTACTGTAACAGTTGTTGCTGCACTTGTACTGCTACAACCATTTGCATTTGTAACTACTACAGTATAACTACCACTCGTAGTAGCTGTGTATGTTTGATTAGTTGCACCCGAAATAGCTACACCATTTTTATACCATTGATTACCTGTTGCAGAAGATGATGTTAGTACTACGCTACCACCTGTACAAAAAGTTGTTGAACTTCCTGCACTAATAGTTGGTGTACTTGGCATTGAATAAACAGTTACTGATTTTGTACAACTTGCTACATAACCATCACTTGTCCATGTGCAAACACAAGTGGCGGTATAACTACCATTTGTAGCGTAAGTGTGTGTTGGATTTTGTAGTGTGGAATGTGCCGTGCCATCACCAAAATCCCAATCGAATGTTGGATTGAGGTTTACTAAATCGGGGGTTGCTGTAAAAGCAAATGAGTTGCCACTAAGGCACTGTGTGTTGTTATTTACCCCACAGACAACAGAATGAGCAAATGATTTTGTACTGACTGTTGCCAATAGCATAAACACAAAAATGCGTGTCAATTTTGTTAACATATTTATTGTTTTAAGTGTGAAAAAACCTTTTTTGGGTTTGAATAGGGAATTGGAAGTGCAAAGCACGAATTCAGCGAACAGTCGTACAATCCCTAAAATGAGGGACATTGCTTTTACGGTTACTTCATAAGTATAGAATAGCTTTATTGAGGATATATAGATGTTATAAGCAAAAGCTGAATTTTTTGGCTTTTGCAAAGGGTTTTCCAGCTTAAGCTTTATGTGCTTAAGACTAAAACAGCATTAGATAATTAGATGATTTTTTTAAAATAGAATAGAGGACTTGTAGTTAAAAAACTACAAATCATAAACGCTAATTGATGACGTTTATTGTGATAGGTTAATTTAATGGAATAAAAAAAGAGTAAGATTGAAATCTTACTCTTTGAAATTATGACTTAAACATTTATCAGTTAATCGTTTCTGCACCAAAATATGGTTGCAATACTTTAGGTATGTTAATGCCATTTTCAGTTTGATTATTTTCTATTAGCGAAGCATAAATTCTTGGCAATGCCAAAGAACTTCCATTTAATGAATGAGCAAACTGCATTTTTCCTTCAGCGTTTTTATACCTGCATTTCATTCTATTTGTTTGAAAAGCTTCAAAATTACTTACGCTACTAACTTCCAACCATTTTTGTTGTGCTGCACTATACACTTCAAAATCGTAAGTTAATGCACTAGCAAAACTCATATCGCCACCACAAAGTGCTAAAATTCTGTAAGGCAACTCAAGACTCTGAATTAATTTTTCAACGTGTGCAACCATTTCATCTAACACTTCATAACTTTTGCTTGGCTCAACAATTTGAATAATTTCTACTTTCTCAAATTGATGTACACGATTTAATCCACGAACATCACTACCAAAACTTCCTGCCTCTCTTCTAAAGCAAGGAGAATAAGCAGTCATTTTTATTGGTAAATCAGTTTCCTTTAAAATTACATCTCTGTAAATATTAGTAACAGGCACTTCGGCTGTTGGAATTAAATAAAAATTATCAGCTGTTGCATGATACATCTGACCTTCTTTATCTGGCAATTGACCAGTGCCATAAGCACTTGCTTCATTTACCATATAAGGAGGAATAAATTCTGTGTAACCAGCAGCAGTATTGAAGTCTAGGAAGTATTGAGATAACGCACGTTGCAGCTTTGCACCTTTGCCTTTGTATAAAGGAAAGCCACTGCCAGTTATTTTTGCACCTATTTCAAAATCAACTAAATTGTATTGCTTAATTAACTCCCAATGTGGTTGTGCCTTTTCATAAAGCGTTGGAATTTCTCCTGCCTGTTTTACATTAACATTTTCTTCTGGCGTTTTACCAACAGGAACTTTTGCTGATGGGAGGTTAGGAAATAAAACTAAAGTATCATTTACCTTTTTCTCTAGTTCTGCAAGTGTTTGGCTATACTTTTCAATATCTGATTTCGAAGCTAACACTTCAGCCTTTAAACTTTCAGCTTCCTCTTTTTTTCCTGATGCCATTAATTTTCCAATCTCTTTGGAAGCAGCATTAATCTTGGCTTGTGTGTTATCAAACTCAACCTGTGCTTTTCTTCTTTCATCGTCTAATGCCACAACTTCATCAACCAATTCCAGTTGCTTAAAATGCTTTACAGCCAATCGCTCTTTTACAAGCTCAATATTATTTTTTATGAAATTTATTTGTAACATAGTCTTTAGTTTTTTGGTCTTTCGTCTTTAGTTTTTGGTCTTTAAATCGAAAGTTTATTATTAAAGACCAATACCTAAAATCCAAAGACTATCCAGGAATTCTACTAATATATTTTTCAACTTCCTTAATCTGGTCAACAGTTTGCTTGGCAGTTGGCTTGCAGGCCTTGGCTTTTCTAAAATAATCTTTAGCTGCCCTAAATTCACGTTTATTCATAAAAATTTGGCACATGCTTAAGTAAGCAATGGCTTCACTTTCTTTATCGCTAATGCCTAAACGAATCGCTGCACGTATATAACTTTCGCCTTGTTTAAAATCTCCTTTTTGCAAACTCATCATTCCCAACTGCAACTTATTTGCACCTTCTGCTTCTGGCATTGGGGCACCCAATTCACTGCTTTTTTTCAAATGCTTTTCTGCACCATCAAAATCCTGCTTCATCATTGCAAGGTTACCCTTTAGTGTAAAGTATGTGCTGCGTATAGGTTTGTACAACAAGTTAGGAAACTTTATACTGTTCAATATCCTTTCAACTTCTTCAATGTTTCCTGCTTCCATTGGCTCTTGCACAAGGCGTAATGGACCAACAAAAAAATGACTAAATAAGCCTACGATGCTGATGATATATAAAATAAGTGCAGCCCATACATTGGCTTTATAATTTACCAAAATTGCAAGAGCCAAACCTATTAAACTTAATGCAAACCTGTAACGTATAACTGTATTGTAAAACTTCATTATTAAAATTTAAGTTGGCAAATTTAGGCGTTTGAACACAATAGCATTAAGGTTTTTATAAGCAGCAAAAAGAGTGTTTATTTGTGTTTAAACTCATTTTTATGCAAAGCAAAATAAACTTTATTCAGTCTGATTTTGTAAACCTTGCAAGCGCCTTAAACCCAACAGACAAGGGCATTTGGGGTAAAATGGATGCACAGCAAATGATAGAACACTTAGCTGATTTTTTTAAAGTATCGTCTGGTAAAATTATTTTCCCTTTGGTAACACCAGTTGAGCATTTGCCTAAATACAAGGAATTTTTATTGAGCGAAAAAGTATTTAAAGAAAATACAAAAGCACCTGTGTTGCCTGATGAGCCTTTTGCAGCAAGAAATGAAAATATGGATAATGCAATTGAAGAATTGAAAACTGAGACAAAAGCCTTTTTTGATTTCTTTGAAAATGATAAGCTGCAAACCACACAACATCCTGTTTTTGGAAATTTGAACTTTGAGGAATGGGTGCTTTTGCATTATAAGCATTTGCTGCACCACGCCAAACAATTCAGCCTTATTTAAAACTTGTAGTAAACACCAAATTCGGCGTAGAAAGAGTTTGATAATTTTTCTGTGACAGTTCCACTTGTGTTTGGCCCAGGTAACTGATTGCCATTTGGACCAACTAATTTGTAAGATGAAATAACTGGATTTACTGCAACAGCATAAGTTGGCGTAGCAAACAATCCCCATTTTTCCTTGTCAAAATAAATTGGTAGCCCAAACTCATATGATAGCATTTGAAACTTTTCTGGGGAAGTTATAATTAATGTTATGCCTTGCTGTAAGCCATTTTTTCTCGGTCGCAATTTATTGGCTTGATAAAATCCTGTGCTTCCAAAATAGGTAGAGATGCCAGGATTAACTGACAAGCTATAAGTTTCACTTTCTTTTATATTAATAAGTTTATCTACAGACATAGACAAGGCAAAGTCCTTACTGCTGCTACCAATCATTAAACTTGGCGATGCATTGATGCTAACAAAATCTGCATCAAAATTTATTGTTGTTCCAATTGTCCAGTTAACATCACTTTGAACATTTGCACTTTTTGAGTTGTAAAAAGATTTGTTAATATATGCATTGAAACTAAATCTTCCTATTGAATCTGACGAGTAACCTAACTCAAGATTTGTTGCATCTAATCTGTTGCTATCATTTGCTAAAAATGAAAATGCAGCACTTGCAAAAAAGCCTGATTTGTGTGTGTATTCTAAACTTGGTGTAAAATAGGGATACAGAGAGGAAGTATCTTTTCTTCCTCCATACACATAATTTGTTAAATAATTTGCCTGTATTTTGAAAGATGATTTTTTTGCATCTGCTCCATTTCCAAATATTTCATTCAGGTCTATAGCATCTAAAAGTTTTTGAAATGCACTGTCTGTTTGTGTTTGAGCTGAAATGCAGCTTAACACAAAAACGCTTAGAAGTAGCCTATATTTAACAAAGTTTTTTTTTAGCATTAAATATTATAGCAAAGTTGCTTCCGAAGAAATTTCAGTATTTAATAGCTTGCTTATTGGGCAATTGGCTTCAGCATCTTTAACGCAAGCTTGAAAAGCATCGTTATCAATATTTGGAACATTAGCTTTTACAGTTAAATGAGATTTGGTAATAGCTCCATCTAAAAAAGTAATATCGCATTTTGTTTCCAAACTTGTAGCAGTAAAGCCAGCAGCGTTTAACACAAAACTCAATTTCATTGTAAAGCAACCAGCGTGTGCTGCTGCAACCAATTCCTCAGGATTAGTGCCAATGCCATCGGCAAAACGTGTATTGAAAGAATATTGAGTTTTATTAAGTACAGTGCTTTGGGTTGTTAGATTTCCTGTTCCTTCTTTTCCTGTGCCATTCCACACAGCTGTAGCATTGCGTATCATAATTTTTTAGTTTTAGTTTATAGTTTAACTTGTTATTCCTTATTTCTAATTGCTCACAGCTACAGCACTCATTATGCTTGCAGCTACACTATCAGTGCCTTTTGGTGTTTTATATTTTGCTTTAAATTCAATATCGTCGCCAGGTTTCACGGTTTCGTCAAATTGCTCTTCATGGTTGGTAACAAGTGTTCCATCGGTTTTGTAATACAATAACTTTACACGAACATCTTTATAGCTACAAATGCTTGCACTATTATGTATTATACCCTTATAAACTGTTTGACCCCAGAAATTTCTTTTGTCAGTCCCCTCAATAGTTAAAAATTCCTTTGGTGATTTTTTTTCTTTGTCAAGCAAATTTTCTTTTTGCTCCTTATAAGTTTTTTTATCCAGCTTGCCAGCTTTGGCATCTTTATCTTTACAAGCCACAAGCATTGATAACACTACAACGCAGCTCAATAATATTTTTTTCATATTTTAATTTACTGACGTGTTAATGTAAGTCCACCTTTACCAGCAATTGGAGATGTGACGCTGCTTGATATTTTAATTTGTGATGCAGTTAAACTCTCAATTTTATAGCTTGTGCCACCATAGGTTAAGGTATCTGGCAATTTTAAGGTATAAGGCGAAGATGTTGTGCTGCCATTTGGATTGCAAATTGTGCCAACATCGCTGTATCTGTAATTTGTTGTGTCAAAAATTAATAAGTCATCTTTTTTGCAAGTTTTATAAACAGAAGTATCATCAAAAATATTAAAATCTACAGACGAGCCACTTGGCGTAAATGTAGCTGCAGTTACTTTATATGTTCCTGCAATATTTGCCTTGGTTAATGGCACAGTTGGTTCTGTGCTGGTTTCATTTTTTTTGCAAGCTGCAATTACTAATGCCACTACAGATAATGTTATAAATATTTTTTTCATTTTTTTAAAGTTTAAGGTAAATTATTTATGGTTGCTTAGTTAATGTGGTTTTTAATGTGCCGGTAATATAGCTCATTAAAAAAGGAACTGTTTCTGTTTGCGTAAGGACAATATTTGTAGTTGAAACACTTTGAACAAGAAAATTTTCGCTTGCAAATGATAACAAATTAGGAGTGTTTATGGCATAAATACCAGTAAAATTTTGTGGCGAACTGCATTGTGTGCCAGAGTCAGCATAATTGAAAATATAATTGGTATCAAAACTCAATAAGTCATCTTTTTGGCAAGCCTTAAAAATGGTATCTATGTTAAATACATCATACTCAATTTGCGAGTCATTAGGTTTAAATGTTAATGCAGTTACTTTATATGTGCCAGCAATATTGTATTTATTCAATGACAAATATGTGGTTGGCGGATTTTCGGTTTTCTTTGAACAAGCCAATACTGTAACAACTATTGCTACTGCAAAAAATATTTTCTTCATTTTTAAAATTATGGTTCAAAAATAAGAGAATTATTTTTTTAACAGAAATGAAATGTTGCAAGAAGCATATTCACTTTTTAGTTTATTATTTATGGATGGTGAGAACAGCATCCATGAGACTCTATCGGTTTTGTGTCCTCACAAACCGAAATGAAAATCTTATTCACTCATTACATGCCATTGTTTTCTAAAAACTATATTTGATTTTTATTTCTAATGCAACAACTATCTGTTTCAATAATTACGTTTAACGAAGAAAAAAACATTGCTCGATGTCTTGACAGTGTTAAAGACATTGCCAACGAAATTGTGGTAGTTGATAGTTTAAGTACAGATAATACCGAAAATATTTGTAAGCAATATGGCGTAAAGTTTATCAGCCAGAAATTTTTGGGATACATTGAGCAAAAAAACTTTGCACTCGAAAATTGCAAATACAATTACGTTTTGTGTTTAGATGCAGACGAATGTTTAAGTGAAACGCTTATTCAATCTATAAAAAAAGCCAGACAAAATAATTTTTTAAGTGATAGCTACACCATGAACAGGTGCAGTAATTTTTGTGGCAAATGGATAAAATATGGCAGCTGGTATCCTGATAGAAAATTACGATTGTTTAATAAGCAAAAAGGAGGCTGGGCAGGGGTGAATCCTCACGATAAAATTGAAATGCAAAAAGGCAGTAGCCAAACTTTATTGAAAGGAGATTTGCTGCATTACAGTTATTATACAATTGAAGAAGTGCTTGTCCAAAACAACAAATTTACAACTATACAAGCAAAGGCTATGTTGTTGCAAGGTAAGCGTAGCAATGTTTTTAAGCTGTTTGTAAATCCATTTGTAGCTTTTGTAAATGGATTTATTTTTAAACTTGGTTTTTTAAATGGAGTTGATGGATTTTTTATTGCATCAACAGTTGCTTATCATACAATGATAAAATATTATAAGCTAATGAGCTTACAAAAAGCAAACAAAAATTAGATTACTAATTGCAACATTCTATATTCAAATTTCAATATTCGATATTATATCGGTCTTCCCATTTGCTTTAAAAACCTGTAGTGTGCAGCAATAGCTTTTCTTGTGGTTGGGTATTCAATATATTGCAATTGATATTCAGCACACACAGTACGAATAATATTGCTTATTGCAGGATAATGAACGTGAGAAATTTTTGGAAATAAATGATGTTCTATTTGAAAGTTTAAGCCACCCACCAACCAATTAACTAATTTGTTATGTGTAGCAAAATTGGCTGTTGTTTTTATTTGATGAATTGCAAACTCATCTGGCAATTTGTTAGAATCTACGTTGGCTGTAGGGAATTCAGTATGCTCTACAGTATGTGCCAATTGAAACACTATGCTTAATACAAAGCCAGCAAACAAGCATACAATTAAAAATCCAACCAACCATTTTGCCCAGCCTAGCATAACAATTGGTAACACAACAAATAATGCAAAATGATATACCTTAACCAACCAAAATGAAATATGATCTTTCACTTCCATTTTTTTAAGAGGCACATCACCAATTTTTTGTGAAAAATATTTTTTATAATCACTTACAAAAATCCAGAAAATATAAAGCATTGTATATAGCACCCAAAAATAAATATGCTGAAACCTGTGCATTTTATAATGCTTTTGCGATGGAGCCATCCTCATTAAAACACCAACTTCAATATCATCATCAACACCATCAACATTGGTAAAAGTGTGGTGTATCATATTGTGTTTCATATTCCACATAAAATGATTTGCACCCATCATACTTATACTATGTGCAGCAATTTTATTAAGCCATTTCTTTTTACTAAAGCTTCCATGGCTACCATCATGCATTACATTAAACCCAATAGCAGCAATAACTCCACCAAGCAGCACACACTCAATAAGGCTAAAATACCATGCAGGTTGAAAGAATACTAAATGGATGTATAAGGCACCAAATATTGCAATCAGCAATATTGCTTTAAAGAAAAGTTTGATATTGCCTGTTTGCTTAATCTTATTATTTGCAAAGTATTCGTTTACCCTGTCTCTTAAAACTGCATGTAAAGGCTCTTTTACAGTAGGAAATTTGGGTACAAAAAAATTTGATGCCATTTGTAATTTTTTATGAATTGCAAAAGTAGGAGTATTGTTAAAAGTAAATGTTAAATTACAGCAGAGCTTAACCCTTGGTTAATATTTTGTTGCCAACTGCACAGCTAAGGCACAATTTATTATTGCAATAATTATTGGTTAAATGAATAAAAGCCTGCGAATCAAGTGCAGATTTGTTTTCAATATTATACAACTTCCAGTTGTTGGTTATAGTGTTTTTTTCTGGCTGCAACTCCTGCAACCACTGCATTGCTTTGGTTTTGTATTCATCTTCTTTCATATAATGTCCATAGGCAAAAATTACAGGAACTATAGTATTGATAATAATGGTATTAATCATTTGATTGCCCAATTTTTTGGGTTCGCATTTATGTTCTTCGTCTTTTACAGTGTAATGAAAATTCCAAAAATCATTTGCTGTTATGTTAAACAATTGCTTAATTTCTTTAACAGTTTGTATTTGTTTAATTTTAGAAAATAAATGAATACTTTGATGAACAAGCATTGCTAGTTGTGCCAAACGTATTGTAGGAAAATTAGCTGGTCGCATTCTTAAAAACATTGGCTGAATAGTAATGTTTTGCAACGAATATTTCTTTTGTAAAAACAAATATTCTTTATACAACATAGTTGCATAACTATTGCTATTATTGGCTTGCAGCAAGTTTGCTTGCCCAAGCAACAATGCCTCTAAATGATGAATCTGGTTTTTATGCTTAGCAAGAATATTTACAGAAATATTTTGTGCAACCTGTTTAAATAATTCAGCATTTAGCTTCAATCCAAAATTGTAGGCAAGCATTTGCCAAAAAGTTTCCTCCCAGTTGTTATTTGTTTTTTCAAATACATTTAAAACGGCTTCACTTTTTATTAAAAGCCTTTCAGTTGCCAGCCTCTCTTTCCATGCAAGCCAGCCAATACTACTTAATGCAGGCAAAAAATTAGCACAAGGCAAAGGGCTTTTTTCTTGCATTAATACATCATATTTTTCTAATAATATTTTTGGTACAATATGCTGCAATTCAAGTGTGGCAATAGGTTTATTGTGTGTATCAAATATTTGTTTGTCATTTTGCCACACAATATGAAGTATTACATTTTTATAATTTTTGTCTTTAGAATGGTTGTGCTGCAACCAGTTTGATGATTGAATATGTACCTCAATATTTCCAACAAGTGTTATGTTATTTATTTTAACAGAAGCGTTTAAAAAATCAGGCCCTTGATTAGAGTTTAAATTACCGGTTTTTATTATTTGTAAATCTTCTCCTGCAACAGTTTGTAGCTGCTGCTTATTAAAATATTGAAACTGCCATATATACTGTAAAAGTTTTTCGGTCATAAGTATCACAAAATAAGGCAATCATTTATTTAGTATTGATTTTTTGTAATTTATCAAACCTTATCAATTTATATTGCAACCCAATTATGTGTGGCATTGCTGGCATTATATCATTAAATAAAAATGTAGTTACAAAAAGTAGTTTGCAAAAAATGGCAACTGCATTGCAACATCGTGGACCCAATGGCGAAGGCTTTTTTGTTAATGAAGAAAACACTGTTGGCTTTGCCCATAGAAGGCTTGCCATTATTGATTTATCTGCCCAAGCAGCACAGCCTTTTACTTACCTGCATTATACTATTGTTTTTAATGGTGAGATTTATAATTATATAGAGTTAAAAGAATTTTTACATACAAAAGACTTTGTATTTACTACACAAAGCGATACTGAAGTTATTGCTGCTGCTTATTGTTTTTGGGGTGTAGATTGTGTAGATAAATTTGATGGGATGTTTGCCTTTGCCATTTTTGATAGCAAGCTAAATGAAGTATTTATTGCAAGGGATAAATTTGGCGAAAAGCCTTTGTATTACCATGTTTCAACAGAAGATAATAGTTTTTATTTTGCCAGTGAAATTAAAGCATTATGGGTAGTGGGTATAGAAAAACAAGTGAATAATTTACAATTACTAAACTACTTAACGCTTGGTTACACTTCAAATCCAATTGATGCATCACAAACATTTTATAGCCATATAAAGAACCTGCCTGCTGGTCATTATTTGCAATTTGCAAACTACGAACTACGAATTACAAATTGGCGAAATGATAATAACGAGAAACAAAAAACGAGAAACGAGAAACAAGAAACGATAGTTGAACAATTTGATAATTTATTAACCGCTTCTGTACAAAAAAGATTGAGAAGTGATGTTGCTGTTGGTACAAGTTTAAGTGGTGGAATTGACAGTTCAAGTATTGTTGCAACCATCCATCAATTAACGCAAAAAGGCAGCTATAAACCACTAACTTTTACTGCAGGTTTTCCCAATTTTAAAAACGATGAAACACAATACAGTAAAGCTGTTGCACAACATTTTAATTTAACACAATATTTTACAAACCCAACTGAAACTGACTTTGTAAATGAGTTTGAAAACTTAATGTTTCACCAGGAAGAGCCCATACAAAGTGCCAGTATTTTTACACAGTATATGGTGTATAAATTAGCAAAAGAAAAAGGCATTACAGTATTGCTTGATGGGCAAGGTGCAGATGAAATTTTGGGTGGCTATACAAAATATGCCCATTGGTTTTTGCAGGAGATGCTAAGAACAAATCTTGCAACATTTAAGAAGGAAAAAGCATTGCTACTTGCAAATGATTTTTTAAAAACCTGGAATTTTAAAAACTATGCTGCTGCATTTTTTCCTGAATTTACAGCCAGGCAATTGCAACAAAAAGCTATAAGGCAGCAAAACATCAATGGCTTTATTAATAAAGATTTTTTGCATCACAGTCAAAATAAGCAAACTCTTGAAAAGCCTGTTGTTAAAACCCTGCAAAACATTTTACATTATAATACTTATACTTTTGGATTAAATGATTTGCTGCGATATGCAGATAGAAATTCAATGGCTCATAGCCGAGAAGTACGATTGCCATTTTTAAATAAAGAACTGGTAGGTTTTGTTAGTCAACTTCCATCATCTTACAAAATAAAAAATGGCTTTACAAAATGGATTTTGCGTGAAAGTGTAAAAAATAAACTGCCAAAAGAAATTGTGTGGCGAAAGGGAAAAGTTGGTTACGAGCCACCACAAAAACTTTGGATGCAAAATGCATTAGTGCAAGAAATGGTTAAGGCTGCAAGACAAAAATTAGTGCAACATAAAATTTTAAATGCAACTGTTTTGCAAAAAAATATTGATGCCAAAGAAGCACATGAAGCCAATAATTTTGATTGGTGGTGCCTATGTGCTGCACAGTTAATTTAATGTAGTTGCCTGCCTTTCTAAAACATTTAACAGTTGTTAGTTTTTTTTTCCTTTACTTTAGCAGCAATTCAAAATGAATTAACAATTAAATAATGTTTCGTTTGCTTGTTATATCGTTGAATTAGCGTACCAAGTTTTTCAAAACCTGCAATAAAACCCTAAACTATTATATTTGCAGCCTATTTTAAATATTAAGTAAAAATACTTTGGATAAATATACCCTTATCCATAGTTTTTTTATTGTAGTAAATAACAATTATGATACAACAATCGCTACAAGATAAGTTTGACGCATTTACCATACCTGATGAGCTAAAAAAAGCTGGTGTTTACCCTTATTTTAGACCTATTCAGGAAAACAATGATACCGAAGTTGTAATTGGTGGCAAACGCTTGTTGATGTTTGGGTCTAACAGTTATATGGGTTTAACCAATCACCCAAAAGTTGTGGAAGCAGCACGTAAAGCTCTTGAACAATATGGAAGCTGTTGCTCTGGTTCTCGTTTTTTAAATGGCACATCAAGATTGCATATTGAGTTGGAAGAAGCTTTGGCCGATTATACTGGGAAGGAAGCTTGCCTTGTTTTTACAACAGGCTTTCAGGCAAATTTGGGAACAGTGTCTGCATTTACGGGACGTAGTGGCGTAATTATAATGGATGAATATAATCATGCTTCAATTTACGAAGGCAGCAGGTTGTCTTTTTCTAAAGTTTTAAAGTACTCTCATAACGATATGGCAGATTTGGAAAGGTTATTAAAAACCATTCCAGAAAATACAGTAAAATTATTAGTATTCGATGGCATTTTTAGTATGGAGGGTGATATTGCAAACCTGCCAGAAATTTGTGCTTTAGCCAATAAATATCAAGCATTAGTAATGTGCGATGATGCACATGCTGTTGGGGTTATAGGCGATTGTGGACGTGGTACTGCAAGTCATTTTGGATTGACAGATGATGTTGATATTATCATGGGAACTTTTAGTAAATCATTAGCATCGGTAGGTGGTTATATTGCTTCAACTAAAGATGCTATCAATTATTTAAAGCACGTTTCTCGACCAATGATTTTTAGTGCAAGCATTCCACCAAGTGGTGTAGCTGCTGCTATGGCTGCACTGGAAATTATAAAATCTGAACCTGAACGCCAAACAGCATTGTGGGATAACACAAGATATGTTTCAAAAAGTTTAACAGATTTAGGCTTCGATATTAATACAAGCGAAACACCAATTATTCCAATTTACATTCGCGACAACCAGCTTACATTCCAGTTTTGCCAACGTTTATTCGAAGAAGGAATTTTTGTAAACCCAGTTGTATCGCCAGCTGTACCAAGCGATTCATCGTTAATTCGGTTGTCAATAATGGCAACACACACACAACAACAATTAAATACTTGCATTGGCACTATTGAAAAAGTTGCACAGGAGTTAGGCGTTTTTGCAATGAAGTAAATTCAATAAAAATAGTATAAATAAAAAAGAGATGTGCATTGCACATCTCTTTTTTATTTATTGTCTAAGCTACATTGCTACTATTGAGCTGTAGTTGAAAATATCATTTTTTTATAAAACAATTTCAGTGAAAAGGTTTTATAAAATCTGTACAAAAAATGATGTTAGTGCTAACCAAATGACATCGAAAAAGTTATTGCAACAGTTAATTTGTTGATTTGTATTTGTTAAACAAATTTTAATATATATCAATTGATTTTTTTTTTTAAATAAATACTGACAATGAAGTTGTTTAAAATAATTTGATTGTATTAAAATAAAATAGAACTCTCAAC
>CAYZDJ010000010.1:5436-88452 GCA_964477265.1 uncultured Chitinophagaceae bacterium | reverse complement strand
AAAACGTAGCTTAATGCTCTTAATAAAATTGTCCACTTTTTTATTGGAAGTTCAGGTAGGAACTACAATAAGGAAGTACACTCTATCTGTGTACTTTTTTTGCAGGAAGTTTAGCTTTTATCTCGGCACTTCAATTCCATTAATAATCTGCTTAATTACATCGTTGGTTGTAATGCCTTCCATTTCTTTTTCTGGTGTAAGTAAAATACGATGACGCAATACATAAGGACAAACAAAAACAATATCATCAGGTGTTACAAAATCTCGCCCAGCTATTGTTGCTATTGCTTTTGAAGCATTCATAATAGCCAATGATGCACGTGGCGATGCACCTAAATATACAGACTTGTGATTACGTGTTGTGGTAGTAATCTGTGCTATAAAGTGCAATAGTTTTTCATCTATAATAGTTTGCTTTACCAGTGTTCTTATTTCCCTTATCTGCTCTGCATTCAGCACAGCATTTATAACATCAAATGGATTTGAAGAACCCATATTATGAAACCTGTTTAGTATATCAGCTTCTTGTGTTGCACTTGGATAAGGCACTTGAATCTTAAATAAAAACCTGTCCAATTGTGCTTCAGGTAAACGATACGTTCCTTCATACTCAATTGGGTTTTGTGTTGCAATTACAATAAATGGTGCTTCCAGCTTGTGAGTAACGCCATCCATTGTAACCTGCCTTTCTTCCATTATTTCAAACAATGCAGCCTGCGTTTTTGCAGGACTTCTGTTAATCTCATCTATCAAAACAATGTTGCTGAAAACTGGTCCTTTTTTAAACTCAAACTTTGATGTGTTGGGATTAAAGATTGATGTGCCTAATACATCGCTTGGCATAAGGTCTGGCGTAAACTGAATGCGACTGAACTTTACATCAATGCTTTTCGCTACAAGCTTTGCAGTTACTGTTTTTGCCACACCTGGTGCACCTTCAATAATTACATGCCCATCTGCAAGTATAGCTGCAATCAGCATTCTAATCATATCATCCTGCCCCACAATAATTTTCCTTATTTCGCCTGTAATGCTTGCTACTGCCTGATGCAACTGATACAAGTTGGTTCTTTGCTCAAAAATGTTTTCTTCCATTAGGTTGTTGTTTTATAAAATTTTTGAAATAATAAATAGTATTCGTTCAATTTATTTTGTGTAATGCTGTCTAAATGCTGAATATTAACAATGGCTTGTACAAGCTGGTGTGTTTCGTCGTTGCTATATCCTGACTTTGCACTTAATTTTTCTACAAATTCATTGTTTAAGTTTGAAGTGTTGATTAAGTATTTGCTGCGAACATGCTCTAAAAAATAAGCTGCCATTTTCTTTGCAAGATTAGCATGGTCTCCTTTTTCAAAGTAAAGCCTGCCAATGGTTTGGGCAAAATACAGCGAATCGTTTTTAACAGGCACAACCTTGTTTACAAACCTTTGCCTGCGTTTAATATGAATGATGGCATATACGATTAATAAAATAATTGCCAGCCAAAATGCCCACCTGAAACTCTGGTATTCAAACAACACCCTGAATGGAGATGCACTGTTAGTGTCGTTATCTTCATTATTATCTTTATATGCCTGCCTTCTATACATGTAATAATCATCCCACACAATATGTTTTACACTGTCTGGTATAGCTGAAAGTGCTTGCTGGTAATAGCTTTGATTGTTATTGTTAAGGATAAAATAGTTGCAAAAAAGGAAAGGGTTAGTGTTAAAATAAAATGCTCCATTGTTAACCTTTGCCCTGATAAAATTTGGATAATTCTTTTCATTTGACCCTAAAACCGAAAAGCGTAAAGTGTCATACTTTTCAAAATATAATTGTGCCGAAAACCCAGGATTCAAAAAGTGTGTATCCTTTGTGTAGTAAGGCTTGTTAAGGATAACTTTATCTAAGCTTGTATCTTCATTGTTGTAAAAACCATCTTCGTAGTATATATTGTTTTCAAAGTCAAAAAACGTTCTTGATGTTTCATTAAAAGACAAGCTGCTTATAAAAACATAATTTCCTTTTGATACAAAATCAAACAATTTTTGCAACTCGTAGTCACTGGGATTAAACCTTTTTGTAAGAATGAATAATAGAGTTTTATTGGTATAAACTGAATCAAAGCTCATCCAGTCAGCCGGCTCTTTTGTTTCAACTTTTATATCATTTGTCTTAAAAAAAGCTGGGAGTGTATTGTAGCAAACATAAGCCCCATAAGGTCTTTTCTCTTTGTAGGAAAACGTAATCCTTTTATCAAATTCTTCTTTTGGCTTATACAAAATAATTACTGCCACTATTATTAGTAGTAAAGCTGCAAGTAGTATGTATAATGTTTGTTTCTTCATTTTTTGTTTGTGCCACAAAGGCACTAAGTATGTTTTTTTACCACAGAGTAAACCGAGATTTTACACAGAGAAAGAATCAGTATTTTAAAACTTTGTGTTACTCTGTGTTTTCTGCTTTGTGTTCTTTGTGGTTAATCATTTGCTTTAATAAATTAAGAAAATTATATCAAACTTTCCAATGCTTTATATTGCTGTACAATCTGATTGTATTGGTTAGCAGTAATTATAATTCCACTATACCACGCATAATCATAACAAATAGCAGCAGCATTAAAACTTTGGTAATATTTGGTGTTGATTAATTGAAACTGGTATTCAAAATTTGTTTTTTCAATTCCATAGTTAATAATGTTTTTCTGGCTTAATTGTTTCAATAATTTTAAAAAGCCCAAACGTGCAGCCACATTATAATTGCCAGCGTTTACTGCATTTTCAATTTGCTTATTATAATCTATTTCAAAAATGTTATTGTAATCTATCTCATCTATTGTGTCAATTTTTTTTGCACGCTTTACAAACATGTTAATGTTGTTGTCTTTAACATATAACCAAATTACAATAACAAAAAAAGCAATGATAACTGTCCACAGTAGTATAGATAAAAAACTGCCAGCAATAAATACTGAAGAACTTGATTTTTCTTTGGGATAATTGTCCTTAATATCTTTTTTAGAAGTAACGGTAGTATCTGTCTTGTGGTAGTTCTGCTCTTGAATTAGCTTGTATCTATCCTCGTCAATTGGATAGTTAAAATCAGCTTCATGCTTGTATTTGTTAATGCTATCATTTGCATTAAACCTAATGTTTATGGCATCTGTGTCGTTAACAACATTGTTAAAATATAAAGTTCTTGTTTTCTCGTATGTAGCAGTAGTGTCATTAGCATATTCATCATCATCATAGTTCATTGAAGTGTCTGCCATCACATCATAAGTTGTATCTGCAAAGTTTTCCTCAACGCTTTGGGCATTTGAATGAATACTGAAACAGCACAACATAACCACTAATATGTAAGCAAGCTTATTCAAAATTGGCCTTAAATTTTCGCTTAACAATAAATGGATATACAACAAAATAACCAATGATAAAAGTGAATGAGATAGCTAAAATTATAATATTAACCCAAACTGGCATTGTATTGTAATAGCGTGTCACAAAGCCTTCAAACAATGCAGCCATAATAAACACAGGCATTACACCAATAATAATTTTTAATCCTTCTTTTGCTCCTTGCTTAAAGGCCTGTAGCCTTGTAAGACTTTTAGGAAACAGCCAGCTTTTACCCAACACAACGCCTGCTGCTGCTGCAATAATTAAACTTGCCAACTCTAAAGTGCCATGTATCATTACTGCCAAAAAGAAAGAAACACCCATGCCTTTCTTGTAAAACATTACATTAAAACTGCCTAACCTCAAAGCTTCGGTCACCAGATTTTTTACAGTAAAAAATGGAAACAATAAACCCTCTAAAAAATAAGTAAATGCAACGTGTATATTGTTAATCATTATACCCAAAAACATCAGCACATTATTATCTCTTTGATATACGCCAAAAGGATTTCCCTGCTCAATATTTTTTTCTGTCATTCTTATGTAACTATCGCCCAACATATCACTTACAATGCTTTCATCTTTAATGGCACTGTAAAAACCAACGCCATAAAATAATATAAATAAAAGAAAGCAGGCTAATAATGTTTTATGATGTTTTGCTATGGTTAAGGGCAATTCTGTTTTATAAAAAGTAGTAAATCTGTTTTGTTCTTCCTTTCTGTTTTGGTAAATGGTTAAGTATCTTTTTGAAGCTTCAGTATTAAGAAAAGTTGTGGTTTTGCTGGTTGGGTAAAATGTTTTTGCATAGCCTAAATCATCAACCAATTGCGTAAACTCGCCAGCCATATCATCAATATCCTGCTCTGGCATATAAGCCATTTTTTCCCAGCGTTCTTTATTTTTCTTTATAAATAATGCTTCACGCATTTTCGGTAATTTTTGGGAAAAATAGGGGAATATGTTTTTACAGAAAAATATGGCTCAGAAATAATAGGATTGTTTATTTGCACATAACTATTAACTTATTAAATTGTGAACAAGAAAGAGTTACGTTCAACATATTTGCAGCTAAGGAAAAACATTTCATCAAAAGATAAATTGAGATATGATGATATGATGCTGTTGCAGTTTCAGCAATTTAATTTTAATAGCGTTAAAATAGTTTTGACTTATTGGGGCGTTCAGAAAAATAATGAACCAAACACGCATTTATTTTCATCTTACCTGCGTCACATAATTCCAGGTTTAAATATTGTTTACCCTGTTTCCAATTTTGCAACCAATGGAATGAAAGCAATTTTAATTGATGAAGAAACTGTTTATAAAACAAATGAGTATGGAATTACTGAACCAAAATCTGGTATTGAAATAAATGCAAAGGAAATTGATTTGATTTTGGTGCCAATGATAATTTGTGATATGCAAGGTTATAGAGTTGGCTATGGAAAAGGATTCTATGATAGGTTTCTGGCAAAGTGCAATCAAGATGTTACAACAATTGGCTTTAGTTACTTTGAACCTATTAATAAAATTGATGATATAAATGAGTTTGATATACCTTTATGCTGTTGCATAACACCAAATAAAATTTATGAATTTTAGTCTTTCTCACAAGGCAATAACTAATCTTTAAGTCACAAGAAAACTTTGTTTCTTTGTAGCCTTAGTTTCTTTGCGTGAAATAAAAACAATGAATCATAACAATATTTTTTTAAAGTCATTTCGCATATTACTGCTTCCATTTGCTATTATTTATGGATGGATTGTTGCTGTAAGAAATTTTTTATATGACAGGGGCAAGCTTAAAAGTGTAACGTTTAATTTCCCTATTATTTGTGTTGGCAATCTTGCTGTTGGCGGCACTGGCAAAAGCCCAATGGTTGAGTATTTAGTAAGAATTTTGAAAGACGAATTTGAAATTGCAACTTTAAGCAGAGGCTATAAACGCAAAACAAAAGGCTACGTTTTGGCAAGCTCTGCAACTACTGCACTTGAAATTGGAGATGAGCCGATGCAGTTTCATTTAAAGTTTCCTGATGTAGCAGTGGCAGTAGGCGAGGAGCGTGTTGTGGCTGTGCCACATTTGTTGCAAGACAAGCCCAATCTTCAAGCTATTATTTTAGATGATGCTTTTCAGCACAGGCAAATTAATGCTGGCTATAATATTTTATTAACTGAATATGCCAATCGTTTTACCCACGATTATTTTTTGCCAACAGGCGATTTAAGAGATGAAAGAAAAAGCTACAAACGAGCAAACATATTGGTTGTAACTAAGTGCCCTGCTGATTTGGACGAAATAAGAAAGAAAAAATTATTGTATGAATTGCATGCTTGGCAGGGCCAGCAAATATTTTTTACAACAATAAATTACGGCACACCTTATCATATTTTTGACACACAAAAAACATGGGAGCTTACAGGCAGGGAAGAAGTTTTATTGGTATGTGGCATTGCCAATCCCAAACCTTTAAAAGATTATTTGCATAACAAAACACATACTTATTATCAAATTAATTTTAGCGATCACCATATCTTTAATATTGATGATTTGAATAATATTAAAAAGAAATTTGAAAGTATTGATGTGCATAATAAGATTATTTTAACAACAGAAAAAGATGCAGTTCGCTTTGTAAAATTTGATGCTGAGCTAAGCAAGCTGCCTGTGTATGTATTGCCTATTACACACCAGTTTTTATTTAACGAAGGCAAGGCGTTTAATGCAAGTGTGTTGAACTACATAAAAAATCATTATAAACAAAAAGAGGAAACCAACGATATTGAAAAACAAGAAAAAAAATAGTACAACCGCCACTACACTTAAAGGAGTTTTAGAAGTTACCAGAAGTGGGCTTGGTTATGTTGTAATACCAAATGATACAGGCGATGTAATTGTTCGTCCACAAGATTTTAACAGGGCTTTTAATGGCGATACAGTACGTGTAAAAGTTACTAAAGAAAACTTAAGAACAGGAAGAAAAGAAGGCTTTGTAACTGATGTTGTAGAGAGGAAACAAATTGACTTTATTGGCCATATTCAGGTAAATGCCAAACATGCATTTTTTGTTGCTGATAGTAGTAAATCAATGCCAGATTTTTATATACCATTAGAAAAAGTAAATGGTGCGAAAGACAAGGAAAAAGTTGTTGCAAGATTAGCACGCTGGGAGAAAGATGATAAAAAACCTATTGGCGAAATCATTAATATAATTAAGCCAGAAGATGAAAGTAATTTTGCAATGAAAGAGATTTTAACTGAAAATGGTTTCCCTCTTTCTTTTCCTGATGAAGTGATGCAAGAAGCAAATGCTTTGCCTGAAACTCTTGACAGCAATGAAATTGCTAAACGAATTGATTTTAGAGAAACATTAACTTTTACCATTGACCCAGTTGATGCGAAAGACTTTGACGATGCCATTTCCATTAAAAAAATTAAAAAAGATTTGTATGAAATTGGTGTGCATATAGCAGACGTAAGCCATTATGTTTTGCCAAATACAAAGCTTGATGATGAAGCATACAAACGAGCAACAAGTGTTTATTTACCTGATAGGGTTAACCCAATGTTGCCAGAAAAAATAAGTAATGAATTATGTTCGCTTCGCCCACACGAAGACAAGTTTACATTCTCTGCCATCTTTGAAATAAATGCAAAAGCTGAAGTTAAAAAAACAACTTTATGCAAAACTGTAATACATTCAAACCATAGATATGCATATGAAGATGTGCAAGAAATTATTGAAGGAAGAGATACAAAGAATGAGTATAAAAATGAAATTCTTCTATTAAACCAAATCTCTCAAACACTTCGCCAGCAAAGGTTTTCAAAGGGTGCAATTAATTTTAGTAGTAAGGAAGTAAGGTTTAAACTTGATGAAAATGGAAAGCCAATTGGTATTGTTGTAAAAGAAAGCAAGGAAGCTCATCAACTAATTGAAGAATTAATGTTGCTTGCCAATAAAGCTGTTGCACAGTTTGTTGCTACTAAAAAATATAAGAATGAGGATATACCTTTTCCATATAGAGTACACGATACACCAGATGAAGCCAAACTTGCACCATTTATAGCTTTTGCAAGAAAATATGGTCATCAGTTTGATATTTCATCTCCAGAAAAAATTGCTGAAAGCTTTAATCAATTACTTGATGATGCACGTGGCAAACCAGAACAACAAGTGCTTGAAACCCTTGGTATTCGTACAATGGCAAAAGCTACTTACACTACAAATAATATTGGGCACTATGGTTTAGCTTTTGAATATTATGCTCATTTTACCTCACCCATTCGCCGTTATCCAGATGTATTGGTGCATAGAGTTTTGCAAAGTATTTTACAAGACAAAATTTTGATTGATGATAAAATGGAGGAAAAATGTGTGCATTGTAGTGTAAAGGAACGTGCAGCTATGGATAGTGAACGAGCAGGAAATAAATACAAGCAAGTTGAGTTTATGAGAGATAAACTTGGACAAACTTTTGAAGGCGTAATCAGCGGTGTTGCTGCATTTGGTTTTTGGGTAGAAACTATTGAACACAAGTGTGAAGGGCTTGTAAGCATTAATACACTGAGCGACTTTGATGATTTTAGATTAGTGGAAAATGATTATAGCTTAGTAGGCAAACGCAGTGGTCGTAAATTTAAAATGGGTGATACTGTTACAATACTTGTGGTTGCTGCTAATTTAGATAAACGACAATTAGATTATGAGTGGGTGAAAGGTGAAAAATAATTCCCTCTAAAATTACAACCAATAAAATTAAAAAAGATATTCTGTGTTATCAGTGATATCTGCGAGAAATAAAACAAATATGAACTTACAAAACACACTTGCCTTTGCACAACAACTTGATGCAGCCGATGAATTAAAACATTTCAGGGATAGTTTTTACATTCCAATGATGCATGGAAAAGAAGCTGTATATTTTACAGGTAATTCTTTAGGCTTGCAGCCAAAAGCAACGCAGGACTATGTTTTAAACGAATTGGAAGATTGGGCAAGTCTTGGTGTTGAAGGACATTTTCATGCACGCAATCCTTGGATGCCTTATCACGAAATTTTTCCTCAACAACTTTCAAAAATTGTTGGTTGCTTGCCAAATGAAGTGGTTGTAATGAATCAACTTACGGTGAATCTACATTTATTACTGGTAAGTTTTTATCAGCCCACAAAAACAAAATATAAAATTATTTGTGAAGCAAAGGCTTTTCCAAGCGACCAATATGCTTTAGAAAGTCAGGTAAAATTTCATGGTTTTGAATATGATGATGCTGTAATAGAAATTGCACCAAGGCAAGGTGAATATAACATTAGAACAGAAGATATTTTACAAGCCATTGAAGACAATAAAAATGAATTGGCTTTGGTAATGTTTGGTGGCGTAAATTACTATACAGGGCAAGTGTTTGACATGAGAACTATCACTGCTGTTGCACATAAAGTTGGTGTGTTGTGTGGCTTTGATTTGGCTCATGCTGCTGGCAATATTGAATTGCATTTACACGATTGGAATGTTGATTTTGCTTGCTGGTGCAGTTATAAATATTTAAACAGTGGACCAGGAGGTGTTAGTGGAGTTTACATACATGAAAAACATGCTACCAATACAGATTTAAAACGTTTTGCAGGTTGGTGGGGTTATGAAAAAGAAACTCGTTTTAAAATGGACAGAGGCTTTAAAGCTATACCAACTGCTGAAGGATGGCAATTGAGCAATGCACCTATTTTAAGCATGGCTGCACACAAGGCAAGCCTTGATATTTTTGAAGAAGCAGGAATTGAAAGATTGCAAGCCAAAGCAAGATTATTGAATCAATTTTTATGGTTTGTGGTTGATGAAATAAATAAAAACAAAAACGTTTTTGAAATCATTACTCCACGAAATGCAGTTGAACATGGTTGTCAAATTTCGTTGCTAACTGGCAGCAATGGCAAGCAAATGTTTGATGAACTTACCAAGAAAGGTGTAATTGCCGATTGGCGTGAACCCAATGTAATTCGCATTGCACCTGTGCCTTTGTATAATAGCTTTGAAGATGTGTGGAAGTTTGGCGATATTGTAAATGGATTATAGTAATAATAATTTAAAACTAACTATTATGACTGTAGAAACTATAATGGCTGACCTGAAGGCAAACGGCAATGAGGGAATAAAAAAGATATTGCTTAAACATGGAGTTAAAGAACCATTTTTTGGCGTTAAGGTAGAGTACTTAAAGGTTATTCAAAAAAAGGTTAAGAAAGATTATGAATTGTCTAAAGGTTTATATGCAACCGGCAATGCTGATGCCATGTATCTGGCTGGCTTAATTGCTGATGAAAATAAAATGACAAAAAAAGACTTGTCATTATGGGTTAAGCAAGCAGTTTCTAACAACATAAGTGGCTATACAGTACCATGGATTGCTGCTGAAAGCAACTATGGATATGAGCTTGCTATGGAATGGATTGATGCCAAAGAAGAATATATTGCATCAGCTGGTTGGGCTGCATTATCAAGTTTGGTAGCTATTAAACCAGATAGTGAATTAGATATTCCATCAATAGAAAAACTATTAGCAAGGGTGGAAAAAAATATTCATAAAGCAGATAACCGTGTGAGACAACAAATGAATTTATTCATAATTGCTGTTGGTTCGTATGTTGTTTCTTTAACAGATTATGCAATGGATGTTGCAAAAAAAATAGGTGTAGTTGAGGTAGATATGAATGGTACATCTTGTAAAGTTCCTGACGCAATTGAATACATTATGAAAGTTAAAAACAAAGGGGTGTTGGGTAAAAAGAAAAAGATGGCAAGATGTTAGGGCTAATAAATAATTGGCAAGTATTATAAACTGTTTTTCTTTGCATAATGAACTATTCATCTCTTGGACAATGCTTGCTCGATTTAGAAAAAAACAATCACCTTATTCGTGTAACAGAGGAGGTTGACCCTAATCTTGAAATGGCAGCTATACATTTGAGAGTTCACGAAATGGGTGGTCCTGCATTGTTATTTGAAAATGTTAAAGGCAGCAAGTTCAGGGCTGCAAGCAATATTTTTGGAACACTTGATAGAAGCAAATTTATCTTTAGAAAAACATTTACTAAAGTTCAAAAATTAATAGAGCTTAAGAACAATCCCATCGCTGCTATAAAGCATCCAATTGATAATTTTACAACAGGGCTTGCAGCATTGAAAGCCTTACCATTAAAGAATCCTATTAGTAAGCCTATTCTTCATCAGCAAATACAAATACAAAATTTACCATTAATAAAGCATTGGCAAAATGATGGTGGTGCTTTTGTTACATTGCCTCAGGTTTATACAGAAGATATTGACGCACCAGGAATAATGAAAAGCAATCTGGGAATGTATCGCATACAGCTTAGTGGAAATAATTATGAGTTGAATAAAGAAATTGGTTTGCATTATCAATTGCACAGAGGAATAGGAGTACATCAATCTAAAGCAAATAGGAGAGGAGAGCCTTTAAAAGTAAGTTGTTTTGTTGGTGGTCCACCAAGTCACACACTTAGTGCTGTTATGCCTTTGCCAGAAGGAATTAGTGAGTTGACTTTTGCTGGAGTTATTGGTGGCAGAAGGTTTCGTTATTTTTATGATGATGGATTTTGCATAAGCAGCGATGCTGATTTTGTAATTACAGGCGAGGTTTATCCTAATGAAAATAAACCAGAAGGACCATTTGGAGATCACTTGGGTTATTACAGTTTGCAACATCCTTTTCCTGTAATGAAGGTGCATAAAGTATATGCAAAAAAAAATGCGATATGGCCTTTTACAGTTGTTGGTCGCCCACCACAGGAAGATACAAGTTTTGGAAACTTAATACACGAACTTACTGGTGATGCCATTCCTCAGGAAATACCAGGAGTTAAGGAAGTTCACGCTGTTGATGCTGCTGGCGTGCATCCTTTATTATTGGCTATTGGCAGTGAGCGTTACACACCTTATTTACCCACTAAACAACCTGCAGAAATATTAACTATTGCTAATCATATTTTAGGCACAGGGCAACTAAGTTTAGCTAAGTTTTTATTTATTGCTGCCGATGATACAAATCAGTTAACCACACATAATATTCAAGAGTATTTTAAATATGTTTTGGAAAGAATTGATTTAACAAGAGACATTCATTTTTACACAAAAACAACTATTGATACTTTAGATTATAGTGGTGATGGCTTAAACACAGGAAGTAAAGTTGTATTTGCAGCTTATGGCGATAAGATTAGAGAGCTTTGTACTGAAGTACCACAGGAATTAAAAGAACTGCAAGGTTTTGAAAATGCTAAATTATGTATGCCTGGCGTAGTGGCAATTCAAGTTAAAAGTGAAAAGTCAAAGGCAAAAACTGATGAACTGATTAAAGAGTTGAATTTTCAATTTTCAATTTTCAATTTTCAATTGCCAATTATTGTTATTTGTGATGATGCAAGTTTTACAGCTGCTACTTTAAATAATTTTCTTTGGGTAACATTCACTCGCTGCAATCCTGCGAATGATATTTATGGTATTAACGAGTTTGTTGAAAATAAACATTGGGGCTGTAAAGGGAGTTTAATTATTGATGCAAGAATTAAACCTCATCACGCACCAATACTGGAAAAAAATCCTGAAATTGAAAAGAGAGTTGATAAGTTATTTACAAAAGGTGGAAGCTTAGCTGGGCTTGGTTGCTAATAAATGAGCATAAGTAAACACGCCTTGTTCAATTGCATCAGCTTGTCTGCCACTTTGTATGTAATTGTTATATCTAACTTTTGGTACTAATCTAAAAGTATTTAAAACAACTGCTAAAGGCTTTAACTGCTTCACAATTTTCTTTAAATTTTTATAACTAACCCAAACATTTTGGGTTACATCTTTATATTGAAAATTAATAAAACCAGCATCTTTTGCGTGCTGTTGATGTTCTTCCAAAGTGTCTAAATCTGGTATTGCCCAGGCATCAAAAATGTCGTGCAAAAATTTTTCTTTTTCAGCAGTCATCGGTCTTTCAGGACGTAAGTTTTCTGCAATTACAATTCTACCACCAGGTTTTAATATTCTAAATGCTTCTTTATAAAATAAAGATTTATCTAGTGCATGACACAAAGCCTCGCAAGCCCAAACAACATCAAAGCTATTATCTTCAAAAGGCGTTTTTAAGTAATCGGCTACTCTGAATTCTGCACCAGTAATGTTTTGTTTTTTGGCTAATTCATAAGCAGTATCAACTTGCTTTTGCACCAATGTAATACCAGTAACTTTTGCTTTTCTGTTTTGAGCTAGCCATAAACTTGTATTGCCTAAGCCACAACCTGCATCTAAAACCTTCGTTCCTTCAGTCACGTTTGCCCAATCTGCTAGTACTTCATTTACACGAAAAATTGCTTGCTCGTGTTTAGTAGCTTTTTCATCGTAATAGCCAAAATGCAATGCTGGCGTGGTTTTTAAACGCCAGTTCCAAATAAAGCTATAATCAAACTGTGTTTGATTGTAATAATCTTTTATGTGCTGCTGATTGAGTGCCAAATTTTTCTATTTAATAATTGAAACTATTTTTTGCCAAGTAATAATTGACAAGGTACCCTTAATCCATCTTCATCCATCACTACTTTCTTCATTACTTTCTTCAAACCATCAGTAATGCTGTCAATTTCTTTTTGTGTTAATGGTTGTACAATCTCAAAAAACTCATCTTTATCATCATAATAGCCCACCATTAAATCGTAAGAATTATCTTTATGAAAACGAATTGAAAACTCTTTGTCTTCATCATAATTATTATAAGTTATATAAGCCCAGCTATCTTGTTTGAATTCATCAAACTTAACTTCAATATGGCTTTCAGCCAATAATGTTGTTAAAATATTCTCTACTATTTCTGTTGAATTATTTTTTACTAAATCTTTCATTTGTTTATTTCTAATTTTTAAAACCAATTCCCTAATTCCTACTTATGCACCTCACTTGTAAAGTGAAATTCAATATCTGGGTTATTGCTTATTTCAGTATTCAAGAACCATTCACTTTGTGCTAAATAAACAGGATTACCATCTTTATCTTCAGCACTGTTTTGTTGTTTAAACCTTAAAAAATCCTGTAGCTTTTTATCATCTTTACTGGTAAGCCAGCAAGCCTTGTAAAAAGGTAAAGTTCTAAACTCACAAGCAGCACCATATTCTTGTAACAACCTGTATTGTATCACTTCAAACTGAAGCTCACCAACACAGCCAATAATTTTTTTATTGCCACCAAACTGGGTGAACAACTGTGCCACACCTTCATCAGTTAATTGCTGCACACCTTTCTCCAGTTGCTTTGTCTTCATTGGGTCTTTGTTCACCAACTCCTTAAATATTTCTGGTGAAAACGTTGGTATTCCTGTAAAGTAAAAATCTTCCCCTTCAGTTAGCGTATCACCAATTTTAAAATTACCAGTGTCAAATAAACCAACAACATCACCTGGATAAGCATCTTCAATCACGTCCTTGCTTCTTGCCAAAAACGAATAAGGATTACTGAAACGAACATCCTTATCCAACCTCACGTGATGGTAATATTTATTCCTTTCAAACTTACCACTACACACTCGCATAAACCCAATTCTATCTCTATGTTTTGGGTCAAGGTTGGCGTGAATTTTAAAAATAAACCCACTGAATTTATCTTCACCAACTTCAATTTTTCTTAAACTCGTTTCTCTGCTGCGTGGCTGTGGTGCAATGTTTACAAAGGTTTCAAGCATTTCTCTTACACCAAAATTGTTTACAGCACTACCAAAAAATACAGGTGCAACTAGTCCTGCTAAATAATCTTCAACATCTAAATTTCCATTAACAGCTTCTATCAATTCTACGTCTTCACGCAAGGTTGCAGCGTCTCTTTCACCAATTTTATTTACTAAAATTTCATCATTAATATCACCAATATTTACCACATCATCTTCATCATCAGCCTTAGTATTTGCAGTAAACAAAACCAAACCTTTGTTGTGAATATCATACACGCCTTTAAAATCTTTACCACTATTTATGGGCCATGTCATTGGGTGCAAACTCAGCTTCAATTCCTTCTCAATTTCTTCCAATAAATCAAACCTGTTTTTACCATCTCTGTCCATTTTATTTACAAATACAATCACAGGTGTATCACGCATTCTGCACACTTCCATTAACCTGCGTGTTTGGTCTTCCACACCATTCACGCTATCCACAACAAGGATTACACTATCAACAGCAGTAAGCGTTCTGTAAGTATCTTCTGCAAAATCTTTATGTCCGGGCGTGTCCAATAAATTTATCAAATTGTCTTTATATTCAAACGTCATTACACTGGTAGCAACGCTAATTCCCCTTTGCCTTTCAATCTCCATAAAGTCACTGGTGGCATGTTTTTTAATCTTGTTGCTTTTAACAGCACCAGCAGTTTGTATAGCACCACCAAACAACAATAGTTTTTCAGTAAGCGTTGTTTTACCAGCATCTGGGTGAGAGATAATAGCAAATGTTCTTCGCCTCGATATTTCCTTTTCGTATTTCATTTTCTTTTTTTATTGTCCAAGCTTATGTAATTCTATTTGACTACAGTGGCGTTGGCACCATTCAACATTTCAATGCTATTCAGCATAGCCTATAATTAAAAAAAGCTCACATTGCTGTGAGCTTTTTTTTCGCGGTGAGGGGGGGATTCGAACCCCCGGTACAGTTTGACCCGTACGTCAGTTTAGCAAACTGGTGATTTCAGCCACTCATCCACCTCACCTCCCTTTTTGATTGGGTTGCAAATATAGAAGCTATAAATAAACTGCAAAACATTTTGCAATTTTTTTTCAACTATTTTTAATAAAAAAGCCTTGCAATACTTGCAAGGCTTTTTTATTACTTAAAAAGTTTATAATTGATTACAATTATTAGTTTCTTCTTAGTGAGCAGCAGGAGCTGGAGTTGCAGCTTTGTGAGCTGTATCAGCAGTTGCTTTGTGAGCTGTGTCAGCAGCAGCTTTAGCAGCAGAATCAGCAGCAGCTTTAGCATCAGCTTCTACTTTTGCAATTGAATCTTTAATTTTCGCTGAATCAACAGTTGCGTTTGAACCTTCGCCGTTGCTGCAAGCAACAAAACCTGTAATAGCTAATAAGCCTAATACTTTTTTCATTTGTAAGTTTTTTTAAATTTTAAAATTTCGGACGCGAAAATATGGGCTTTTATGAAATGAGCAAATTTTTCTTTTAAAATAATTTATTTAACTGTAAATCTGCTATTGCTTTATAGTATCATTAGCCTTAGTTCATTTGAAATTTGCCAATCCATAATTTCTCATAATCTTCATCGTGACCAATATAGAAAGTTGTTTTTCCATCTGCACTGGTTAATAGAGTGTGGTACTTGTACAACAAAAACTTACCTCCATTTGCTAATACTGTAAAATCAGAGATAGTAGCATCTGTAACATTTATTTTAGCAATTCGAGGAAAATAATTGGCGTTAAAAGAAGCATTCCCACTGTAAGCATCAATCCATGAATCGTAGCTTTTAGCTCCTTTAACTTCAAGAATTTCCCAGATTATATTTTTACCATCAGCACTTACATTAAAGTTTTGCCTGTTTCTAAATACTTCACTTTTTCTGTCATCATTTATTTTCTCTGCTGCGTATTGGGCTTTTAATTCACCTGTAGCAGTAAGATGCAAACAAACAATGTTGCCATACCTGTTTTCTACACTGGTACCTCCGTTTACAATTTTTGTTTCGTAAAGTTGGCCAGCAATCAAAAATTCATTGTTTGGTGTTATTTTAAATCCTTCAAACCAGAATTTATTGCCATCAAAAGCTTCACCCTTTTTTTGCGATGGAGGTGTTTTAATTTTTTCTTTTATTGATTTAACAGGAATGCTACTTAAAAACTCAACCTTATTGTTTGCAATTTTTATAAAATGAATATTCTCAAACTCATTGTTTTTAATTTCCTTTTCATACTTTGACATTTGCATGTTTTTAGAAGTTGAAAACCCTGGATTGTCAATAGGTGCATAGCTGGTAAAAACTTTATCGTATGCATCATTCTTTTTGGTTGAACCACCAAGTAAATACAATGCTCCATTGTCATATTGAAAATCAGTAATAGCCATATTGGGCGAAGGAGTTGCAAATTCAAATGAAGTAACAAGATTAGCAGTGTTGCTAAACTCAGCATAAAAATATTTGGTATTGCTATTTGATTTATTTGGAGCAAGTATTACAAAAACATTGTTATTTGGCAACTGCCCACAAAATGCCAAAGAATAGCTACCAGTTGCAGGTACTTTGGTTTCTTTAATATTCAAATCGTTAGTTGCATATAAGCAAAAGAATTGGTCATTATCTCCTTTGCCGTCATAAGTTGCAATTACAGTTTGGCTGCCATCATCGTCGTTAGGATAATTAGCAAAACCTTTATACCTGCCATCTCCATCTTTCATTTTTATGGTTTCTTTAGAAAGTCTTTTGCCCCAGTCATATTTTTGCTTTTTTATATTCCATTTTCTTTCCCAAACTTCTTTTTCAAATTTTAAAGTCATACTAAGAACATTGAATGAGTTGCTGCCACCAACATAGGCAGAAAGCGATGTTAAGTTAAAATCAGGCTTCATCTGGTTATTGTCTTTAGGTTCAGTATATGGTTCAATACCTTTAAAATTAATGTTCTCATCAAATACATAGTCTTCAAAATTTGCCACATCACTTTTTTTATCAACCTTCATTTTATAAGTAATTCTAAGGTTGCCATTTTTATCAATCATAGCATCTTCCATCATTCCCTTTTTTGCAGGTTTAGACAAATCCTGGGTTACTTCTTTAGTTTGAGAAAATGAATGGAAAGTGAGTGAAGAAAAACAACAGGCAATAGAATACTTTAACAGTTTTTGTTTTGAAATTTGTAGCTTTTTCATAATGTTTAATTTTAAACAAAACTGAGCTATATAAACAAAACAAAAAATGTGATTAAAGTAGTATTATAAATTGTAAATTTTATACTGGAATATAAAATTCAAACATACAACCCATGCCAGCATTAGATTGTACAGAAACGGTTCCCCCAATTTCTTCAATACGATATCTGATATTTTTTAGTCCATTACCATTATAAGCCTTTGAAACATCAAAGCCAATACCATCATCTTTTATAACAAAATGTAGCTGGTTGTTGCTGCAATTTGCTTTAATATAAATCTGCTTTGTATTGCTGTATTTAATGGCATTATTTATTATTTCTTTTACCACCAATAAAATATTTCTTCTTTGTTCGTTGGTTAATGATATTGTTTGATTGATTTCTTCAAAGTCAATGCTGTATTCAATTGTAGTGTATTCAAGTAACTTATTTAATTGTTCTCGCAGATAGTTGAACAGATCGTTAATTGTTTTTTGCTCAGGATTAAGGCTCCAAATAATCTCACTCATACTGCTCACCAATTGCCTGCTTGTGCCAGCAATATCATCAAGCTCTTTATAGTTAATTTTATTTCTTACAGATTCTGTCATTAATGTTATTTGTGTTAAGCCAGCACCAATGTCATCATGCATTTCTCTGCTTATCCTGTTTCTTTCTTTTTCATTGGCTTCCTTTATCTGTAATTCACTTTTAGCCTGCATCAAAGCCTTGTTTCTTTTAGAGATTTGTATAAATAAAATCCAGGAAATAAGAAATAATAATGCTAATGAAATTACTATTATGATGTATCTGTTTAGCTGCAAATTTTTATTCTCGAGCTTAAGAGAATTGTTAGTGTTTAGTTGATTTAACTGAGCAATTTTAGTCTCACGATTTAAGAGGTCAAACGACTTTTGAAATTCTACAAACTGCAACCTGTTTTCATTATCCAAAACATTTTTACTTAACTCATCAAACAGCCTTGAATATTTCAATGACAATTTATAATCTCCAATTTTTTCATAACAATCGCTCAGCAAATTATATAAGTCCAAACGAATTTCATTGCTGCTTTGCGTAATGGTAATATTTGCTATTGCTTTTTCCAAAGCTTTGGCTATATCATCTTTGTTGTAATAATTAGAATTTGCTTTAGAACGTAACTCGTGCACAATTAAAAAATTTTGCTGCGATATATTATTCAACGTTCTATAATAATCAGAAGCTAAACGATAATAATTAGCAGATTGATTATAATCTTTAATCCTATACAAGGCTTCGCCCATAAAGGTTGTAGCTTCTGCTAATGCCACAGTATCTGTTTCCTGCCTTAACATTAAAATAGATTTTTTTAATATTGCAATAGCAGAATCATTTTCTCCTTGCCTTGACATTGTTAAACCTAAATGGCTTGTCAATATTCCTTCAAAATAATTAAGTTGTCTTGCATCTGTAATTTTTTTATATTCATCTAATCCAATGTAGATGCATTCTCTGGCTTTCTTTAAATTATTTATCCTCAAAAATAAAATACACCTGTCGCCATATCTTCTTGGATTATATTTATTATCCTTAATCAAACTATCTGCCATTAATGCACATTGCAATGAAATATTGTAGTGCCCCATTTTTCTGTGAATAGTAGCTAGGTTTGATAAGCTGACATATTTATAATTGGCTTCATTAGAGTTGCGATAAAGCTCGTAAGACAAATTTGTATAATACAGCATAGAGTCATAGCTCATTGTTGTTTCAAAACAATTTGCCTTGCCATTATATGCATAAAATTTATATAGAGGATTATTTGAAGCTTCAGCTTCCCTTTGCAAAATGTTGCCATACTCCAAACCTTTTTTGGGATTGAATAACCCATGTTCGTATGTCAGTATATACAGGCAATATAATCTGTTACTTTGCCTTTTTGCTGTATCAAAAACATGCTTTATACTATCAATATAAGCTTTGTCAATTGCTTTTGATTGATTACAAAAAAACGTAATGCATATAGATAGTATAAGCAGCTTTAGTTTTAGCATGTACCCACAAACTTAGAAAATTTTATTATATGTTTAGTTAATACTAAATAAGAATGGCAGCCATTATTGACTGCCATTCTATAAAATTTTATATACAATAAATTTATTTCTTTCTAAAAAATATTCTTACAGGTACACCCTTAAAATCAAAATGTGTTCTTAATTGATTTTCCAGATAGTTTCTATATGGCATTTTAATATCATCGGGGAAGTTGGTAAAAAAAGCAAATGATGGAACATGCGTTGGTAACTGCATTATATATTTTACTTTAACTGTATGCCCACGAACAACAGGTGCATGGTAATTTTCAACAGCTTTTAATAGCACTTCATTCAACTTGCTTGTTGCAATTCTTCGGCTTTTACTTTCAAAAACCTGCAAGCCAATTTCAATGGCTTTAAAAATCCTTGTTTTTTCTTTTGCACTAATAAATATTACTGGCACATCGGTAAATGGTGCAATCTTCCTTTTTAAATCTGCTTCATAATCTCTTGCAGTGTTGGTACTTTTTTCTGCTAAATCCCATTTGTTTACCAATACTACAATGCCTTTGCCTTTGCGTGTGGCAAGGCTAAAAATATTTACATCCTGTGCTGTAATACCTTTTTCTGCATCAATAACTAATAAGCACACATCAGCTTCGTCCATTGCTTTAATGGCACGTATAATAGAATAAAACTCCAAATCATCTTTATCCTTATTCTTCTTTCTTATACCTGCAGTATCTATTAAAACAAACTCTTTATTATATAAATTATAGTGAGTATGAATTGTGTCTCTTGTAGTGCCTGCAATATCACTTACAATGGTTCTTTCTTGCCCAATCAATGCATTTAGCAAAGAGCTTTTACCAACATTAGGCTGACCAATAATGGCAAACTTTGGCAGTTCAACCTTATCTGTTTCTTCTTCCTTTTCAACAGCAATTTTTTCGCAGATAGCATCAAGCAAATCGCCTGTACCACTACCACTAATGCTGCTTATATTATATAAAGTTTCAAAACCTAAACTATAAAATTCGGTAGCTTCCAATTCGCGTTTATGGTTATCTACTTTATTTACTGCAAGGTAAACAGGCTTTTTACTTTGACGCAACATATTTGCCATTGCTTCGTCAAGTGGGGTAATGCCAGTTTCTACCTCTACCATAAAAATAATACCATCAGCTTCTTCTATGGCAATTTTAACTTGCTTGCGAATTTCTACTTCAAAAATATCAACGCTATCATGCACAAAACCACCAGTGTCAATTACATTGAAAGTCTTACCATTCCAATCACTCACGCCATATTGCCTGTCTCGTGTAACGCCACTTATATCATCTACAATGGCTTTGCGTTGTTCTAACATTCTATTAAAGAATGTGCTTTTACCCACATTGGGTCTTCCTACTATTGCTACTGTATACATTTCTTAAGTCAAAAGTTAAAAGTTAAAAGTTAAAAACTAAAAGTTACAATCCTGATAATTCTCAACTCATCATTCAAAATTTATAATTCAAAATTCAACATTGCTAATATCCATATTCCTTCAACTGCATTTCATTGTCTCGCCACTTAGGTTTTACTTTTACCAGTAATTCCAAAAAAACCTTGCGTTCTATAAACTTCTCAATGTCTCTGCGTGCAAGGCTTCCAAGCTCTTTTATCATTTGTCCACCACTACCTATTATTATTGCTTTCTGTGTATCTCTTTGCACTATAATATCTGCCTGTATTTTTACCAAAGTATCTTTTTCTTTATACTCATTAACCAATACTGCTACATGGTAAGGTATTTCGTCTTGAAACAATGTATATACTTTTTCTCTTATCAATTCGCTAACAAAAAACTTGGTAGGCAAATCGCTTAAATCATCCTCGCTATAAAAAGGCATACCTTCTGGTAATAACTCAATTATTGCATTTAATAATTTAGGTAAATGATGTTTGTGCAAAGCAGAAACCTTAATGAGTTTTTTTACATAAGGCTTGCTTTCAAAAAAAGCAGCAGCATCTGCAATTCTGCCATTGTGTGCTTCATCAATTTTATTTAAAATTAATAAAGAAGGCACTTTTAAATTAAGGGCAGTAAACATTTTATCTACTTCATCAAAATCGTCATTCACATCTGCAATCAATAATGCTACATCCACATCTTCTAAGGCATTTTTTACAGCAGCCATCATTTTTTCGTGCAGCTTATACTTGCTTTCTATAATGCCTGGAGTATCACTAAAAACAATCTGGTACTCGCCAGGTTTGCTTAAAAAACCTTTTATTCTATGCCTTGTAGTTTGCACTTTTGGCGACACAATTGCCAATTTTTCTCCCAGCAAAGCATTTAATAAAGTGCTTTTACCAGCATTGGGTTTACCAAAAATATTTACAAAACCAGATTTCATAATGGCTGCAAATGTAAGCGTAAGTATGAAGTATGAAGTTATAACTTGGAAGTATAATGTTAATTTACGATTTGCGAACTACGATTTACAATTTTATTTGCTTAATTTGTTGTATGAAAAAAATACTACTTGCTATTTGCTATTTACTAATTACTACTTGCCTGCAAGCCCAACTAAACACGCCTAAAAATACTTTTACCAAAGCCGATACCCTGCGTGGCAGCAATAATGAAAACAGAAGTTGGTGGGATGTGTTGAGATATGATATAACTGTGAAACCAGATTTTGAAAAGAAGGAGATTGAGGGGGTTTGTAAGATTACTTTTAAATTAAGAAGAGTTAGTGAGTTAAAATACGATGCTACGAATTTGATTAAACTACCAAGTGAGCATATTCCTAGAAAAAAGAAAGATTGTTATATGCAAATAGATTTGCAATATCCAATGCAGATTGACAGTTTTTTATTCCAAAATCAACTTTTAGAAGACGATAATCCTTATCTATATCAATTTGATTTGGAAGATACAATAGAAAAAAATTATGAATATGCAGATTTAAGCAAGTATGATTTATTTTATGATACAACTTATGAACTTAAAATCTATTACCACGGCAAACCACAAGAAGCAAAAAAAGCACCATGGGATGGAGGTTGGGTTTGGGGTAAAGATAAATTAGGAAGACCATTTGTAAGCGTTGCTTGCCAAGGGTTAGGTGCAAGCTGCTGGTTTCCCTGTAAAGATTATCAAGGAGATGAACCTGATAATGGGGCAAGTTTAACAATAATAAGGGACTACTATAAATACCCCAAATTAATTGGAGTAAGTAATGGCAGAAATCCAATTCTTCAACCATTGGATAGTGGTGATAGGGAGATAATATTTCCAAATCATCATGGATATAATGTTTCTTATAAATGGGACGTCAAAAATCCAATTAATACTTATTGTATTGTTCCTTATATTGGTGCTTATGATTATATAATCGACACGTTTAAAGGTGAAAAAGGTATACTTAATCTCAGCTATTATTTTTTAGATTACAACAAAGAAAAAGCACAGGAACAGTTTAAACAAGTAAAGCCAATGTTGCGTGCATTTGAATATTGGTTTGGTGCTTATCCTTTTTATGAAGATGGGTATAAGCTGGTGGAAGCACCTTATTTGGGTATGGAGCATCAAAGTGCCATTGCCTATGGAAATGGTTATCAAAATGGCTATAAGGGCAGGGATTTAAGTGGCAGTGACAGTGGCTGGGGCTTAAAGTGGGATTTTATTATTGTTCACGAAAGTGGGCACGAGTGGTTTGCAAATTCTATAACCACAAATGATATTGCTGATATGTGGGTGCACGAAGGCTTTACTAACTATAGCGAAGTGTTGTTTACAGAATATTATTATGGCAAGGAAGCTGGCAATGATTATTGCTATGGATTAAGGAAAAGCATAAGTAATGATGAGCCTATTATAGGACCTTATGGTGTAAATAAAGAGGGTAGTAGCGATATGTATTATAAAGCAAGCAATATGATACACAGCATTCGCAACGCCTTGAATGATGATGAAAAATTCAGGAAAATATTAAGGGGAATGAATGAAAGGTTTTACCATAAAACTGTTGATGGCAGCGAGATTGAGCAATATTTAATAAATGAAACAGGGCTTGACTTGCAAAAAACATTTGACCAGTATTTAACCACAACACAAATACCCACGCTTGAATATTATTTTAAAGGAAAGAAATTATTTTACAGATACACAAATTGCATTGATGGATTTAATATGCCTGTCACTATTCCATCAACCAATAAAAAAATAATACCTACAACCGAATGGCAACACAAACGATTAAGAATGAAAAATGAAGAATGGTTTAACAGTAAAAATGTAGAACGCCTTTATTTGCTTAAAGTAAAAAATACCGTTAATGAAATTAAATAAACTAAGCATTGTATTGGCTATTCTTATGTTGTATGCTGGTGCTGCAATGGCTCAAAAATCTAATTATGGCAATTGGCTTATATACTTTGGCAACAAGGCAATTGATAAAAAATGGAATTGGCATCATGAAGTGCAATATAGAAACTATAATGCTATTGGCGATTTGGATCAACTGCTTGTAAGAACTGGCATTGGCTATAATTTATCTGAAAATAATAACAACGTTTTAATGGGCTATGCCTTTGTTAATTCAAATAAATACATTGCGAATACGGATGAAAAAACCTCGACTAATGAGCACAGGATTTACCAGCAGTTTATAACAAGGCAAAGCTTTAAAGGCATAAATATTTTGCACAGGTATAGAATAGAAGAAAGGTTTATGAATGATGATGTGAACGTAAGGTTCAGGTATTTTCTATCACTCAATATCCCTTTAAATAAAACTGTAATGCAAAAAAATACTTTGTATGCATCCATTTACAACGAAATATTTTTAAATGCAAAAAAGCCAACATTCGACCGCAACAGGTTTTATGCAGCATTGGGATATATGGTTACAAATAATTTAAGGTTTGAACTTGGAACAATGACGCAGATGCTTGAAAGTGGCAACAGAAGCCAGTTTCAGATTGTTTGCTTCAACAATATTCCTCATAAAAAATAAATTGGATTGTAGGTTGTTATATTCGCCAAAATTTTACAGTTAAATGCAGACACTTCGCAAACAAACACTTTTATCAACTATATTTATGATAATGGGCTTTGTGTTTGGTGGTGTAACTGTATTGCTTTATACAAAGTTTGGGGTTATAGATAAAGGCTATGTTGGGTTAACAAAAATTATCATTGATTTTTCTCAATTGGCTATTGCATTTTCAACATTTGGTGTATTGCCAGTTTTATATAAATTCTATCCATACTACAACGATAATTTACCCAAGAAAAAAAATGAATTACTTACACTTATTTTAATTGTGTGTTTAATTGGTTTTGCACTATTTAGCTTGGCTGGATATTTTTTAAAACCATATTTTGTTTCTAAATATGTCGAACGTTCGCCATTAATAGTTGATAATTATATCTACTTGTATGTATTTGCTTTTGGAGTGGTTTTGTTTACTGTGTTTGAAACTTATGCCTATGTTAAGCATCAATCAATTGTAACCAATTTTTTAAAAGAAACTGCGTTAAGATTTATTACTGTTGTATTAATGATTTGTGTAATGCAAGGTTGGCTTGGGCTTAGCAGTTTTGTTTTACTATACAGCTTGCAGTTTTGCTTTCTGTTCCTAATTCTTTATTTGTTTTTAAAAAGAAAAAATGAAGTTTATTTCCATTTTAGTATTTCGCGTGTTACAAAAAAGTTTTGGAAAAAAATGGTTGCAATGCAGTCATTAATTTACTCTGGATTAATTATAATGACATTAACAGGTGTTTTGGATTCGTTTATAATTGGAAAACTTTATGGGCAAAATTTTGTAGCCGATTTTGGTTTGGCACAGTATGGTGCAAACTTGGTAAACGTGCCACAAAAGGCTATGATTGGTGGCTCTATTGGTATTTTAACACAGGCGTGGAAAGACAAAAATTTACTTGAGATAAACAGGATTTATAGCAGAAGCTGTATTAACCTTTCGTTAATGGCTTTGTTTTTATTTGGCAATATCTGGCTTAATGCTTTACCAACAATTGATTTTTTAAACATAGACCCAACATGGAAAGCAGGTATGAACACCATGTTTTTTATATGTATTGCTCGTACTATTGATGCATCAACAGGCGTGAATAGCTTAATTATTGGCACATCTACCTTTTGGAAATTTGAGTTTATTACAGGTATGGTTTTGCTTGCTGTAAGAATGCCAACTGCATGGATTTTAATTGGCAAATTTGGAATTATTGGTTCGGCATATTCCGATATTATTTCTATTACAATTTACAATTTTATTCGCTATGAATATTTGCGTAGAAAGTTTAAAATGCAACCGTTTAATTATAAAAATTTGTTAGCAATAGTTTTGGCTGTAAGCTGCTATTTTATTGCATTTTACTGCTGCAATACACTTGTTGGTTTTGTTGGAATTGCTTTAAGGGTAATTATTTTTTCAGGTTTATTTGTTGCAGGGATTTTTGCTTTGAAATTAACACCAGATGCAAGACAGCTTTGGGATAGGTGGGTTTTAAAAATTAGGTAATAAAGTAAATTGAATAATGAACAAGGAATGATGAATGATAAAATATATTAAAAACGTTGCGTTCGTTGTATCCTTTGCTTCGTTGCGTGAAAAAAAATAAAAGAAAATGAATTCATTTGGAACAATATTTAAGCTTTCCATTTTTGGAGAATCGCATGGCGAGTGTATAGGTATTGTAATTGATGGCGTTCCTGCTGGATTAACATTAACTCAAAACGACTTTTTGCAAGATATTGAAAGAAGAAAAGGAGGCTTGCAAAAAGCTACAACACCACGCCAGGAAGAAGATTTACCCATTTTTAAATCTGGAATTTTTAATGATAAAACTACGGGTGCACCACTAACTATTTTATTTGAAAATAAAAATGTACGCAGCAGTGATTATGAAAAGCAAAGGGATATTCCACGACCTGGGCATGCCGATTTTGTGGCACATAAAAAATTTGGAGGATTTGAAGATTACAGGGGCAGTGGGCATTTTAGTGGACGATTGACACTTTGCTTAGTTGCTGCTAGTGTGGTTGCAAAAAAAATGCTGAACAATATTTCAATCAATGCAAAGCTTATTGAAGTTGGTGGTGAAACTGATATTGAAAAGGGAATTGATAAAGCTATTGCAAATAATGACAGCGTTGGTGGTATTGTTGAATGTGTTGCAACTGGCTTGCCTGTTGGTTTGGGCGAACCTTTTTTTAATAGCGTTGAAAGCTTGATAAGCCATATTGTGTTTGCCATTCCTGCAATAAAAGGTATTGAATTTGGAAGTGGCTTTGCTGCTGCAAAAATGTTTGGCTCTCAGCACAACGATGTTATAATTAATGAAAATGGAAAAACAAAAACCAATAATGCTGGTGGTATTGTTGGTGGTTTAAGTAATGGAAATGATTTGGTTTTTCGTGTTGCGGTTAAACCTACTTCATCAACACCCAAAACACAAAATTCATTTAATAATGTATCTAAAGAAATAGAAGAATTTGCAATTAAAGGAAGACACGATTTATGTATTGCATTGCGTGTTCCAGTAGTTGTAGAAGCAGCAACAGCAATAGTTTTAACAGATATGATGCTGCTTGAACAAAGAATTAAAAGAGTGGCTGACTAAACTAAAATTTAATGGAAACTTTTGCCTTCTTTTTATAGTTTTTTCTGTTTCTCTGAGAATTTTCGTTATCTGTTGTAATCCACCTTGGTCCATTTTTCAATAAATTAATTGCTGTAGTATCATTTGCAGCATTGGTAGAGTTTGTTACAACAATTTTATCTGGCTTGCCATCTTTATCAACCAAAAATTCCAGGTCAACAACAGCTTCACCAGTCCTGCCATTTGTAACTGTAAAATTATTTCTTGAGGTGTCAGTGTATGATACAGTTGATGTGTTGTTTCTTACATATTCATTAAACGAAGCCCAGCCATTTACAGGCACTGCAAGGCTATCTTCTTTGGTTAATTTATATGGCAAAGTGCTTAGCTCTTTTTTAGCCTTAAAACCAACATTGCTTACAGCCACTGGCTTGTAGCTTGTGTCAGCCTTCATTTTTATAGGTGCCAGGTTAATGGTATTTGATGCTGCATTTTCAGTGCTGTAGCCTTTTCTGGCTTTGGTATTAAATTTACTTGCATCATTCGCAGTTGCATAGCCATTGTAGTTATAATAAACGGCATTTGTGTTTGCAGCTAAATTTCCATTTGCAATTGTATCAACTTTTATATTCGTGTTATCTTTTGCAATTGCCTCTTTCGTCTTTTCATCTTCCGGTTTCCATTGATAAGTTTTTGTATCTGCCTGTGCAAGTTGCCTGTCATAATTTTGTGCTGAATCCATCACATTATTATTCACATTTCTGATGTCATCATTTCTTTCTGTTGAAATAAATGGCGTTGCTGCATTTGCATTGCCATTTGATTGTTCAGTTTTTTGCGTTGCTTTATTTTCAGTAACTGAAGCAATATTGTTGTTAGTTATGGTATCAGTGTTTGCAATAGTTTTATTGGGTTCAGTAACTGCAATTTCCTTTTCAGTTGTAGTTGGTATATTTTTTTTAAACAATAAACTTGCAGCATAAGTACCAATTACAATTACAACAATTGACGCTGCAACCTGCATAAAACCCCAACTTTTTTTCTTGTTAATATTCACCACTTTTGCAACAGGCCTGTTAGCTAAAATTTCTGTTTCAATTTCACTTAAATGCTGTGCTGTTATTGCTTGGTCTGCATTGGTATATCCTTCAATTGCATCAGCCAAAAATAGATCTTGCAATGCAGCCAACTCAAGCTGGTGCATTTCTTCATAACTCATTTTGCCTTGCAAATATTTTTCAATATCAGCTTTTGAGTAAATAATATGTTTACTTTTTTCAGTCATTTTTATCCATGCAAATTTTTAAATTCCTTCTTCCATTTTGTACAAGGCTTCTTATTTTATTCCAATCCATTTTTGTTTCTTCTACAATTTGGTTATAACATTTTTGCTGCAAATAAAACATTTCAATTACAGTGTGTTGCTCTGCATTCAGCTGTTTCAGGCAATTTTCAAGCCTGTTAAATTCCCTTTCCTTTTGCAGGGCATTGTCAAGATGCGAATAATCCTCCAATTGCATAAAACTATTGCCATCAAATTCTACAACAGTCGATTTTTTACTTTTTCGTAGCTGCATTAAGCAAAAATTTTTGCTTACAATGTATAGCCAGCCTTTAAAATTTTCTACGTTGTGGTGTTGCAGCTTTTGATTGATTTCCTGGTAAATATCCATTACAGCATCCTTGCTTTTTTCAGCATTTTTAAAATACTTTAAGCAAACCCCATAAATAAGGTCAGTGTATCGCAAATACAAGGATGCAAGTGCCTGCTGGTTATTGCCTTGCTGAAAATCTGCAAGCAATTCCTCATCAGTTAAAATAGATTGTATATGCTTTATTGGAGTCATTAAAGCGTAAATATAAAATGTTGCTTTTTATAAATAAAAAATCATTTTATAACAACAAAACTTTTAAGCGATAAACTTTATTTATTTGCAGGTAACATAAACAAGGTTTTATACTATGAAAAAAAATATACTTTTTGTTTTGGCAATAGTAATTACAATGCAGAGCAGTAAAGCGTTTGCACAAAATCAAAGTGACACTCTGAATTTTGTGTATGATAGTTTCTTTCTAGCAAAGAAAAAAGGCTGGCTTGGAGATTTGGGACGTAGCATTTCTGCTGATCCTCCAAAGCCTGAAGTAACAAAAAATGGCACCATTAAAAACGATTTGCCTTACAACAAATACAAAGGCTTTACCATCAATAAAATTTATGTTATTCGTTTAGGGTTCAACCAGGATATTAATGACACTACGCCACAGCATAGAAATTTGGGGGTAAGAATTGCCGATGCCTTGCATTCTAAAACAAAAGAAAAATTTATAAAAGCCAATTTGTTTTTTAATGAAGGCGATAAAATGTTTCCCTATTTGTTGGCAGATAATGAAAGGCATTTGCGTAGCCTGATTTTTTTACAAGACGCCAAGATTACAGTAAAACCAACACTTTTAGACAATGTACTAGATGTGTATGTTTATGTAAAAGATAATTTTTCCATTGGTGGAGCAGGCAATTTTAATGGTGGAAATAATTTTGATGTGGAATTGAAAGAGGAGAATTTTATGGGCAATGCACAAAAGATTTCTGCTAAAATGTTGTACGATGAAAATAGAAACCCAAAGAATGGTTTTGGTGCAGAATTTATACAACGAAATATGTGGGGCAGCTTTGCTGATTTTAGTGCAGGATTTAAAGCCTTTAACAATGCATTTAATAGTGGACGACCAGAAGAAGGATATTTGTATGCAAAGTTGGACAGACCATTGGTGAGCCCATATTTGCCATTTACTGGCAACGCAGAAATTAGTTTACATAAAACTGCAAATGCATATTTAACAGATTCGTTATACAAAACAGATTATAGTTATAACTATATAAACTTTGATGCCTGGGGTGGGTACAATTTGGGGGCAAAAAGATATTTGCAAAGCAACACGCAAAGCCGTTTGCGTAAGTTTATAGCCTTACGTGCTTTCTATAAAAAATTTGATGAAATACCTGGTAAATATTTAAACACAATAAACCTTAACTACATTAATGAAACTGCAGTTTTAGGTGCTATTAATATTTTTAAGCAAAACTTTTATAAGGCAAAATATATTTATGGTTTTGGAAGGCAAGAAGATGTGCCAGAAGGATTCAGCTTAAGCGTAATTGGTGGCTGGACAAATAAGCAAGATAAAGCCAGGCCTTACTATGGCATTGACTTTGGCAGAAATTTCTTTGGTAAAAAAGGTAATTATTATAATTACACTTTCAGGTTGGGTGGCTATATTGCTGACAGTAAATTTGAAGATATTGACATATTGCTAAACCTTGAATATTTTAGTAGATTGAAACACCTTGGTGGTAAAACTTATTTAAGGAATTTTACAATGTTTGGTATTACTCATCAGGTTCGTCCATCGCCTGTAACACAACGTTTATTTTTATCATCGCCATTTGGTTTGCCAGAATTTAGTAATGGAGATATTGCAGCACAAACAAGGCTTACTGTTAAAGGAGAATCTGTGTTGTACAATAACTTTAAGTTGTTAGGATTCAAGTTTGCACCATTCATTTTTGGCAATGCTTGCTTTTTAGTTCCTTATGAAGGATTGGCAACAGAAGGAGATTTTTATAGTAGTTTAGGTGGTGGAATTAGAACAAGGAATGAAGCCTTGATTTTTGGAACAATGGAATGCAGGTTTAATTATTTTCCACGAGTTAATGAAGGCATGAGCCAATACAGGATTGATTTTAAAACTGATTTAAGGTTTACCTATAACAGCACATTTATTAAACGCCCTGACTTTGTAAATGCAAATGGATATTAAGTTATCACAGAAAATATCTGTGGCATTTGTGTTATCTGTAAGCTTATTAAACTCGATTCTACCAGACCCTTGATTGCTATTAATTAATAAGTAACCTGCAATCCATATTTTCGCAGTCTGATATTACTAAATTGTAAATAAAAATGATTTTACCAATTGTGGCTTATGGTTCTCCTGTTTTGAGAAAAGTGGCTAAAGAAATTACAAAAGATTATCCCAAGCTAAAAGAGCTGATTGAAGATATGTGGGAGACTATGTATTATAGCAATGGCGTGGGTTTGGCGGCTCCACAAATAGACAGGGAAATAAGGTTGTTTGTTGTTGACAGCACACAAATTTTTGAAGGAATGGAAGCCGATGAAAAGAAAAAATATGCTGATGCCAATGGTGTTAAGCAAGTTTTTATTAATGCAAAAATTAAAGAGTTAAAAGGAGAGGAGTGGAGCTACAACGAAGGCTGTTTAAGTATCCCACGCATAAGAGAAGATGTGAGCAGACAGGAAACTGTTACACTTACCTATGTTGATGAAAACTTTGCACCCAAAGAAGAAACATTTACAGGCATTACTGCACGTGTTATATTACACGAATATGATCATTTGCAAGGCAAGCTTTTTATAGATTATATGAAGCCTTTTAAAAGAAAGTTATTAGCCAGTAAACTGAATGATATTACCAAAGGCAAAATAAAAGTTGACTATAAAATGAGCTTTGCCAAATAATGCTGAAACTACTGTCAATACTACTTTTATTGCCTTGTTTTGCTATAGCACAAGATACTACTATTGTTGAAAAAAAAAGAACTGTAACGCTGCCAGAAGTTTTTATAAGAAACAATTTTGACTACAAAAAACTCATTCAGCAAATACAGGATGATACTACATTTTACAAGGCATTTAGAAATTTAAGAATACTTGGCTACACCAGCTTTAATGATATTAAAATGCTTGATAAAAAAGGAAGCATTAAAGCATCTTTAAACAGTAAAACAAAGCAAGTGCGAGAGAATGGTTGCAGAACAACAGAAGTGATTGAAGAAACTACAACAGGCGATTTTTACACAGTAAACCATAAGTATAATTACACTACTGCCGAAATGTATGCAAGCTTGTTTTTTGCAAAAGGCAAAGTGTGTGGCGAGGATAATATTGTAAAAGGAAAGCAAGCCAGTACTGAAAATAAAAAGGGGATGGAGAAGCATAAAGAGCAACTTAAAATGTTATTCTTTAATCCTGGAAAAAAAATTAGTGGTATTCCGTTTATTGGCAATAAGCTTGACTTGTATGATGAGCAGGCACAAAAATATTACGACTATAAAATTGATATTGTAGAGCATAGTGGAAAAAGCTGCTACATATTTTCTATAACTCCAAAGAAAGATTTGGGTTGGTTAAAAGATAATAATATAGTTGTAGATGAAATGACAACCTGGTTTGACTATACAACGCTTGAAGTAGTAGGTAGAAATTATAGTTTGAGTTACAAAGCAGGCGTGTATGATTTTAATGTTTCGATGGAAGTGGAAATGCAGAAGTATAATGACCTAATTGTACCAAAAACATTGCGATATAAAGGAGACTGGAGTGTGATATTTAAGAAGAGAGAAACTGCTGTGTTTACTGCTACTTTGTTTGATTTTAATGTCGGTAAAAAATAATTTTTGTTTTGAAAGCAAATGGAATAAGTCTTTAAAAATATCTGTGCCAATCTGTTAAATCAGTGTTTATCCGTGTTCTATTTTATTTATTATAAAATATTTTATGCAAAAAATTAAAACAGCTTTATGTTCTTTTGGAATGAGTGGAAGGGTTTTTCATGCACCGTTTATTCAATTGCATCAAGGGTTTGAGCTTGTAGGTGCATGGGAGCGTAGCACTAATTTAATGCAACAACATTATCCTAATTGCAAAAGCTATGATACTTATGAAGAGTTGTTGAATGATGATATTGATTTGGTAATTATAAACACACCAACCAACACGCATTACGAATTTGCCAAAGAGGCTTTAATGAATGATAAGCATGTTGTGGTTGAAAAAGCGTTTACAACAACAAGTGGCGAGGCAAGTGGCTTACAGTTTTTAAGTGAGCAGGTACATAGAAAATTAGCGGTGTTTCAAAACAGAAGGTGGGACAGTGATTTTAAAACTGTGCAACATATTTTAAATGAAGGAGTGCTTGGAGATTTGTGTGAAGCAGAGTTTCATTTCGATAGGTTTAATTTAGAGTTATCATATAAAAAGCATAAAGAAGAACCTAATCCTGGTGCAGGTATTGTACTTGATTTAGGACCACATGTAATAGACCAGGCTTTATGTTTATTTGGAATGCCACAAAAAATTTTTGCAGATATAAGGCACACAAGACCCACAACACAGGTTGATGATTATTTTGATATTTTATTTTATTATCCAACTTTTAGAGTAAGGTTAAAAGCTGGCTATATTGTGCAAGAACCAATACCAGCTTATGTTTTACATGGCACTAATGGCTCGTTTGTAAAACCTCGTGGAGATGTGCAGGAAACTTTATTACAGCAAAATAAAAAGCCTAATAAAACAAGTTGGGGTGCAGAGGAAAAAGAAAATTACGGTACACTACATTGCACTAAAAATGGCAAGTTAGTAAGGGAAAAAATAAAATCGGTGCACGGAAATTATTATGATTTTTATGATGCCATGTATAAAGCAATTATAAATGATGAATCAGTTCCTGTATCTGCACAAGATGGATTGAATGTGATGAAAATTATAGAAGCAGCAATAAAAAGCAGTAAAGAAGAAAAGATAATTGCACTTTAAGCCAAAGGCAACTCAATAAAAAATGTTGTGCCTTTTTCGGCAGTATCAAACCATATTTTTCCATTGGCATTTTCTACAATGCCTTTGCAAATGGCAAGTCCCAAACCTGTACCTGAATTTTTTGTAGTAAAGTTTATGGTAAATATTTTGGGCTGTAAGTCAACAGGAATGCCAGTTCCATTATCTGCCACAGAAATAATGATGTTATGTTTTCGTATTTCCGCTTTAATATTAATTGTAATAATTGAATTGGTGTTGGGTGCTTCAATAGCATTTTTAATAATGTTGTTAAACAATCTTGTTATCTGAATTTTATCAGCAAAAATTAAATTTTCCCCAATAATATATTCTGTATTTATACATACATTTTCATTAATACTAAATAAAGTAACAACGCTTTTTACTATTTCATTTAAGTCAATTTTTTCAGCATTGGCAGTTCCAATATTTGCAAACTGCGAAAAGTCATTTGCAATATTTGACAACTGGTTAATCTGCTCAATTAAAGTGTGGGCAACGGTTTTAGAAAGTTCCTTAATGTTTGGGGCATCATCATCAATTTTATTTTGCAAGTATTGAATGCTAAGTTTCATTGGCGTTAACGGATTCTTTATTTCGTGTGCAACCTGTTTTGCCATTTCTTTCCATGCCATTTCTTTTTGGCTTTGTGCAAATGCCTTTGCAGTTGTATCAAGCTTTCTAACCATAGCATTATATTCATTCACCAGTGCACCAATTTCATCATTTCTTGTCCACACAATTTCGTCATTTTCTGTTTGCCATTTCACTGCTTTCATTTTATTTTTTATTAAGGCAAATGAAGCAGTAATTCTGTTGGTAATAATAAATGCAATGGCTGTTGCCAGTAAAAAAATAAAAGCATTTATATTGATTAATGTAGCAATAAATCCAGATAAATCCTGCTTAAGCGTGGCTTGATAATTCACATCTGGAATGTTGATGCAGCCAATGATTTCGCCACTTTCATTGAAGAATGGTTTGTAAAAGCCGTGCAGTGTTTTGCCAAAACTTTTTTCATCCTGCTTAAATAATGTTTCATGTTGCTGAAAAATGGATTGGTATGCAGTATAGTTGATTTGCTGTGCTACAAGGGTATTTTTAAAAAGTTTATTATGTGCAACAGCAATCAATTTTCCCTTAGTATCGTAAGCCGATAATAGTAAATTATTTTTCTGGCTAATGTCATCGATAGTAGCCTGAATGCTTGTGTCAGTAATGCTTGTAAAGTAGCCAATTTGTTCAATTGTGTTTAGTACGTTTATAATTTTTTCGTCATTAGTTTGCTTAAATTTTTCTGTATAAAAATAAATTGATATTAAACCAATAATTAAAAATGAAACGGCACTAAGCAATAAAACTGTTGTCTTAATCTGAGCATCAATGCTATAAAAGTTTTCTTTAATGCCATACAAAAACTGGCTTGCATTTATTGACAAGTTAATAATAATAAAGAGTAAAAAAACTATTATTAAAAACGAGAAAAACAAATACGCAAACAATGTGATAAAGTTTATAAAATCCTTTGTTTCCTTTATCACTACAACAGCATTATTTTCATTTATCTGGTAAATTAATTTGCTTGCATTTTTTTCTTCAATAACCTGAAACCCATTGTTAACAGGGCTTTGATGCTTATAAAAAAAGTAATTACCATTCTTTTCCTTTAACTTTCCATTTTGGTAAATGGCATATGGATATTCATTGCTTTCATAATCGCTTAATAACAAATTTTCTTCATTATTCCTTTCAAGATAAATTTTTTCAGCAAGTTGCTTTCTCTGCTCAATCTCAAGTTTGTTTTCAAAAAAAATAATAATTGCAGCTGTTGAAGTGGTAAAAAAAAGTATCCAGTAAAGCGATATAATGGTATTTCTTTTGGTTAAGAAATATGGCTTTGTTTCAAATAAAAATAGTAGAAGAATAAAAACCACAAGCCATACCACAATGCTTGCAATAAAGCCAATATTGTATTTTGTAAAATAGCTTTCTATAAAAGTGCCAGCAATGCCTGTTACCAGTACAATTAAAACCTGCAGTGCAATGTGCATTTTGGTTTCAATTACTTTTCGATAAAAAAATGTAGCAAGCTTTAGATAGTTTATAACAGCAAGGCAAATAGTAATAAATGCAACAGCTGTAAAAATATTAAGACTAAAGAAATGACCTACATCAAAAGGAATTTTAGAGTCTATTACAAGGCTTTTAATAACATCAATAAAAATAAAACTGATAAACACTATCAGTAAAAGGTAAATAAGGCTGAGTTTGCTTTTGTTTGTACTTTTTGCTGTGTAAAAATCCTGATGACCTTCATAAAAACTAATAAGCCAAAACAGCAGCAACAAGTTTGTCAACAAATCGCCCAACGAAGGATGTAAAAAATTAGACGCAAAAATGGTGGGGTCGAATAAAGCAAGATTAGAAAAATCGAATGGAATTTTTGCAAAATATGTTATGCAACGCAATAATGCAAGTATAGCAATAAGCAGTGCAAAGCCCTTGTTAAAGCCATGTTTTTTTGCAGCAAACCTTGTAATAAAATGTATATAAAAACAAAATAATAAAATGGATAAAACCCTTGTTAATATTGATAACACGCCATAAGAAACCTTGTTTTCAGTTTGTATTTTCTGTAAATAAAAGAGAACTCTTTTATCAATATTCTTTACAGGTAATGTAGTTTGTTTTGATACCTCAATGTTATAATATTTATATAAAGCATGGTTTGTATATTGTGTGTGCTGTGCAACACTTAAATTGTATTTTACAGGCAGGTATCCAACAGCAAAATATATTGCTTCTGCATGTTGTATTTTTTTTGCCCTGCATTCAAAGTAGCCAATTTCATTTGCAATAAAATAACTGGTGTCTGCAACAATTTTTTTTATACTACTGTCATTAAAAATGATGTTATGCCATGCAACTAACTCCAACGAATCGCCTACAAGTTTGTATAAGTTTACACCATAATCGTTGTTTATGCTTTCATTATTTTTTATAATGTCATCTACAAAAGACTTGTTTTTTACAAGTGTTTCAAAATTCCTTTCCTTACTAATAAGATTTTGCTCAATGGTAAGCTGTGCTTGCTTTTCAGTATATTTTCTTTCCTCTAACTGTTGAGCAACAATAGAGATGAAATAAAAAACTATTGCAGCAATAAGCAAATAATTTTTGTTGGGGAATAATATTTTTTTTAAACTGCTTAGCAATGAATATCTTTTTTAACTTCATTCCAAATGGCATCCATTTCCTGCAAGTTCATTTCTGTTAAATGCCTGCCTTGCTGCGTTGCCACTTCCTCCATTTTTTTAAATCGTGTTATAAACTTTTTATTTACTTTTTCCAAAGCTACATCTGCATCTACATGTAAAAACCTGCTGTAGTTTACAAGGCTAAACAACACATCACCAAATTCTTCCTCAATATGTTGCTGGTTATTACTTACAACAGCTTCCTTTAATTCACCAATTTCTTCTTCCACTTTATTCCACACATCTTCTTTATTGTCCCATTCAAAGCCCACTTTTTTTGCCTTCTCTTGTATGCAAATGGCTTTGGGCAAGGCGTTCATAGAATTAGGCACTCCACTCAACACACTTTTTTTACCTTCGGCCTGCTTTATTTTTTCCCAATTTTTTTTCACGTCTGTATCGTCATTCACTTTTACATCTGCATAAATATGTGGGTGGCGATGGATTAATTTTTTTGCAATGCCATCAATTACATCATCAATTGTAAAATGCTTTTCCTCGCTGGCAATACGCGAGTAAAATAAAATGTGCAGCAACACATCGCCCAATTCTTCCTTAATATTCTGCCAGTCGTTTCCTATAATGGCGTCAGATAATTCATAAGTTTCTTCAACAGTCATGCTACGCAATGTTTGTATGGTTTGTTTTTTATCCCATGGACATTGCTCTCTAAGCTCGTTCATTATCTGAACTAAATCGGAAAATGTTTTTTTATTTTCAGTACTCATAATAAGGTATAAAAATAGGGGATAAGTAGTGTGCTGAATATAGAATAATATTAATGCAACCTTTTAAGGGAAATGCAGAGCAATTTACAAATCCAAAGCCTGAATTTTTAGTTCTGTTTTCTTTTGTACAACAAGGTCATTGCTTTTCAATTTTTCAATAGCAATAGCTGCGTAATCTGTGATAAGTACACTAAAACAAATTCATGTAATCATACTTGCAAAAGCTGTAATAAAATGTATAAATTTACAGCATTATGAACCCATTCCTCACACAAATAGTTATACAAACAACACTGAAAGGCAAGGGCAAAAAATTGGGTAAAAAAAACGATTACTCCAATTATCAGCTTGCCAAAGGAATGCTGGCTTTTAAAAGGGCATTTGTAAGAAATGTAAAGGATTTTTCTTTAATTACTTTAGGCGTGTTTTCGGCAGCGTTTGGCTTCAAGGGCTTTTTACTTACCAATCATTTTATTGATGGTGGTGCTACAGGTATTTCACTTTTAATTTCTGCAACAACTCCCATTCCACTGTACATTTTACTTATTTGCATTAATATTCCCTTTGTTATTCTTGGCTATAATACAATAGGTAAAGCATTTGCCATTAAAACAATGATAGCTATTCTGGGTCTTGCACTTGTTGTGGGCACAGTTACTTTCCCTGATGTTACAAAAGACAATTTGCTGGTGGCAGTATTTGGTGGTTTTTTTCTGGGTGCAGGCATTGGCTTATCTGTAAGGGGTGGAGCAGTAATTGATGGCACAGAAGTATTGGCAATTTATTTAAGCAGGAAATTTGCAGCCACCATTGGCGATATTATTATTGTTATCAATATTATTATTTTTTCGGCAGCAGCTTATTTTCTTTCGGTAGAAATTGCTTTGTATTCCATGATTACTTATTTATCTGCTTCAAAAACCCTCGACTTTGTTATTGAAGGTATTGAGGAATATACTGGCGTTACCATTATATCTGCACACAGCCAAAAGATAAAACAAATGATTATTGAAAACCTGGGGCGTGGTGTAACTGTTTACAACGGAAAAAGTGGCTTTGGCAATAAAGGCGAAAGAAAAGATATTGAAATAGTTTATACCGTATTAACCAGGCTTGAAGTAAATAAATTTAACACCGAGCTTGAAAAAATTGATAAGGACGCTTTTGTGGTAATGAGCAGCATAAGAGACACCAAAGGTGGCATGATTAAAAAAAGGCCATTGAAGCATTAACCATATATAATTGTATTTTTTTATTGCAGTGAAGTTGTTTAAAATTATTTAAACCGCAAAGGACACAATGGTTTCGCAAAGAAATACAAAAAGATTTAGTTCAAACCTTTGCTAACTCTGTGTTGTGTTTTCTTTGTGTGCTTTGCGGTTAAATGCATAGTAATTGATTTTTAAGAAAACTAAATTTTAAACAACTTTCATTACTGCAAAAAAAGAATGCACAGAAAAAATCTGTACATTCTATAATTGATTAAGTAAACTTTATTCTGGCTATTAAATTCAGGGTGTTTTTATTTTAGCACCACAACTGCTTTTTGATTGTTTGAAGTGTGGCTAAAAAATACAAATGAATTATTTACCACGCAAGACAAACCAGTAAATAAGCTAGCATAGCCTGTGTAAATATTGCTTTGGTCATTTTGCTCCTGCAGTGCAGTTTTAATAGCTTTTTTATACGGCACAGGTTGCTCCATCAATCCATCTTTGTTTATAGAAACCAGCACAGGAATTTTATTGTATTGATAAGCTTTCTGGTCGTATTTATTTTCATAGTCAGAGAACATTAGATGGTACTTGCCATTAACAACGCCAAATGCTGGTATAACATGTGTTGTATTATTTGTTGCTGCATCTTTTCTGGTAAGTGGCAAATCATATTTTGTATCAGCAGATAAGTCGTAGCCTGTAATTAAAATATTTTCAAATGCATAATTAATATTCTCTTCAAAGCTCATAGAACCTGGACGTGTAGGCACTGTTGTTTGCTTTACATCTTCGCCAGTAATAAACATGGTATTGCCCAAAAATGAAAGCCCACGTGCAACAAGGTTTTTCATAGGTTTATCAAATGGTTGTGTAGCAACAGTTGGTTTGTCGCTTGTATAAACCCAAACACCTTTTACTTGTACATCGCCAACAATAAATCCTTTTTTTTCCTGGTAGTAACCAGCTACAACCAGATTGCCATTTGGTGCAATGGCACTTGTGTAGTTAAAATTTTTAAATGGCTCGTTTAGCATTACAGGAAATTCGCTGAAAGCTTTATCAGCAGCAGGTTTTTTATACACCACAGGAAAAATATAAGACTTGTCAAACTCTTCATTAATCAAATAAAAATCGCCTGCGTTTGATGCAAGTAACTTAAATAAATATGATTTCTTTTTTTCGTTGCCAATAGTAAAGTTGCTGCTGCTTATTTCCTTAAAATTCTCATCATAGAAAAAATATTTACAGCTTAATGGCTGACCTTTTACATAGGGATTTACCATTACCACTGCAAGGTGCTTTTTATCTTCTGTTACATAAGCAAGCCAAGTGCCTGGGTCGCTGCGTTTTTCATACTCTATAGCACCAATTGTTTTTTCATCGTTGCCCAAAGTGCCATACTCGTCAATGCTTCTAACAGTCAGCTTGTTTTTTCCTTCGTCCTTGTTTTTATTTTCCACCAATGCAAATACCTTATTACCCAATTGGTTTACACTGTTAATCTCTGTCATGTTATTGAAGTTGCCATTATCAATCTTTATTTTACCAAGATTGTTAAGCGTATTATTCTCCAATGAAAATGCATCATATGTGTTAAAGAAATTTTCGTAATACCTTACCAGCATCAATGTTTTGTTGCCTGTATTGAATGCCTGCAATGTTGGCTTTTTTTTAAAGTCATACGAAACACCATTGCTTACAGTAACATTAAACTGTGCAATTGAAAACAATGATGCAAATAGCAATGTAATAGATAAAAATTGTTTTTTCATGTATTTGTTTTGTATTAGTTGTTGTTAATGTTTAAACGTTTTTTTAAATCGGCAAAGTCCATTTCGTACTGTGCCTTTTTCATCCTTTCCTTATTAGATAAATCAAGCGTGTTAAGCTTTTGAAGAATTGCCATGCCTGCAGCATGGTTGCGTAAAACCAAATTCATCTCTAATAAATTAAAGCAAATAGCAATGGTTACATCTTTATCAATCCTTGCTTTTTTATCGCCTGGGTTCGATTCCTTTAATGCAGTGCTCCAAAGGTCTGTTGCTTGCTGCAATTGTGTTTTGGCTGTTGCTTCATCATTTTCAAGCATGGTTAATGCACTTGATGCAGTATTAAAGGCATTGGTTAAATCTGCATATTCATCGCCACCTTTTTTAATATAAAACAATTCTGTTTTTCTTTTTTCTTTAGCTATTCCAAATTTATCGTTCAAATAATTATTAATAAACTGCAAGCCCTCCTGAAAAATTTTTTCTTCGGTTGTTTTTACAATAATTTCTGTGTTAAGGCTTGGAGCAGCTGTGCTGTTTTGCGAAGAAGCAATTTTATACATATTTAATTGTGGTGGCGTGTGGTTCAAAATTTCTTTTCCATCAGGCATAATAACTTTTACAGCCATTGGATGGCGATATGAATATTCTGAATGGTAATAAATTTGTGAGCCACCTTGCACGCCACTGCCTGTACCATAGCTTGCCACATTTCTTTGCTCACTTAAAATACGTGGATTGGTAAAGTCGTAGCCATAAATGGTTACAATAATTTTTATGGCATTGGCTGCATTGTTTTCTAAATTGTTTAAGTGAATATAAGTTGATGCCATGGTTGGTAAATCATAAGTCTTTTGTAGATATGGCTTTTCTACAATCCTTTTGTAAGGATAAGATGGCAATCTTTTGTAAGGCTCGCTGGGTAAGTGTTTTACTGGTTTATCGTTCTGGTTAAGAAACACTTTTTCAACAACTTTACTGCCCAAGCTTTTCTTTTTATACTCTTCCATTTCGGCATTATACTTTTTCTCAGCCTCTTCTACATTTTTTTTGTATGTAATCACATCCAATGGATATTGTTTTTCAGCAGCAAGGCTGTCATCCTTAAACTTTTTTATGGCAGCTACATATTCATCTTCTGCCTTTTTTTTGTCTGCTTCATATTCATCCTGTAGCTTTTTATTTTTCTCTTCATAGGCTGCAACTATTGTAACCTGATAATTTTTTACAGATGCAGGCAATGGCGTTAATGGCAATTTAGATATGATGTATTCAATGGCAGATTCTTTAATGTTCTGCGAAATTGCATTGCTGAATAATCCCAATAAAAATAGTAGTGTAAAGTATTTTGTTTTCATATTAGTATTTGCTACAAATTAAAGTAAATTGTTGTTAAAAGTGTATTTGAGGTAATTAGGAAATAAAGTTTTATATTAAAAAATGGTGAAATAAAAGTTGCTTTTATGCAGTTAATGCTGATATTGAAAATGCAATTGTAAAAACAAGCAATGCTATTAATATGCATGAAAAAGATAGTATTAAAAATTTAGCAATCGTTTTGGCTCTTCGCTGTTCATAAAAATTGCGTAATCCTTTATAGGTATATAGCATGGCTATTATAAAAGCAACCAAACTTATATAATTATTAAGTTTTATGTGCAAAACAGTAAATAAACTGTTAAACCACATGCTGCTTAATATTAATAAAAAGGTAAAACAGAACAAATGAATAGAGAAAATAAGATGGCTTACATACGTGTATTTTTTATTACGATAATAAATTATAAAAAGTATTAAGGCATAAACTGGTAAGCTAATAAATAAGCCTTTTGGTATATTGTGCAAAAGCATATCAAGTATAGCCTCTCCTGATGTAATGTTTTGCTGCTTTGCTTTTTCTTCAATAGCAATATTTACCAGATGTTCTTTCTTCTTAAAAAAACCATCACGTTTTTCTAGTGGTAATTTATTTTGTGAGTCTAAATACGTTTGTTTAGTCATTCGCTTTTGCCAGTAATATTCTTGCCATTCATTGCCATATTCAGCATATAATAAAGCTTGCTCTTTTGCTGTTGTATCTTTTTGCAAAAGCACAATTGCAGAATCAATCCATATTATTTTATTTTGTATGCGTTCTTTATTGATAACAGTATTATCCTTGCTTGACAACAATGCTACTTTAGCTGCTTTGTCTTCTTTTAAGTCCTGAGTTATTTTAATGTAATGTTCACTTGTTTTATCTTCAAAATGAGATGCTTTATGCTTTGTATAAAATCCAAAAACAATTAAAAAGAAAAATGCACTTACAAAAATATATAGCCTTATAGGGTGCAAATAATCTGCACGTCTGCCACGCAAATGTTCTTTTGCCAGAAAACCAGGCCTAAACAAAAGATATTTTATAGTCTTCAAAAACTTGCCATCGTAATGAAATAAATCTGCAATAAAATGAGATGCCAAATGCCAGAAGCTTTCTTTTGGTTCAATATTTTCTTGTCCGCATACATGGCAATATCTGCCATAAATAGCAGCGTTGCAGTTTAAGCAAATTTTTTCCTCGCGTTCGTGTAGATGACTCAACAGTTAAATTTTTTTTAAAAATAGGGGGTAAGTTGTTTGCCAGTAAAATTTATGTTGGCATAAGCTAAAAAATAATATTCTGGCTACTTTGAAGAATAGGTTATTGAAGGAATAATTACAAAATAATTGTTGCTGTAGCCAGATAAATTCGTTGTTGTTATTTTTTATTACAATACAGTCTTTCCTTTATTAAGCCACGATAAATTAATTTCATCAGGCACTTTCATTCTATCTGCAATTCGTTTGTATCTTTCAGATAATTTGCATAAATATTCTTGTGCCTTTGCTGCACCATCTTTCAGGTCTGTGAGGTGTTCTATGTTCCAAAGTTTTACAAGATGGTCAATAATATTGGCATAATCCCAGGTTGTGTAAACACCAATCTTTTGGGTAATGGCAGAAAAGTCAACAAATATGTTTGGGTTTTTATTACCATCTGCCATTAAAGCAATTGGCATTACAATTTGTTTACGCATCAATGTTTCAAAAGATTTTATGGCACCGTTTGGGTCAATTTCAAACACCCTTGACATAAAAGATTTGTAAGCTTTCTCATGCCTTGCCTCATCGCCAGCAATTTGCTTGCAAATTCTTGATAAGCTATTGTCACCAGCTTTATCTGCAAGTTTACCTGTATTTACGTGAGAAATTTTTGTAGCCCTTTCCTGAAATGAAGTGTAAACAATAGCCTGATAAGGATCGCCATTTGCACCTGCATCAAAACCATTATAAATAAGTCTGTGAATGGTTTGTTCTACAGTAGTCATATCACATCTTCCTGAAAGATATAAATATTTATTTAACAAATCACCATGCCTGTTTTCCTCTGCAGTCCACGCTCTGCTCCAACGCACCCAACCATTTGTGCTTGTTAAATCCCTATCTTCATTTACCAATAAATTAAAATAAGTTTGATAGCTTGGCAAAGCCTCTTCGGTAATCATGTTGCCAATTAAAGAACAAATAATACTATCAGGAATGCAAGCTGTTCTTTCCCTTAATTTTTTTACTTCATCCAAAGCATCATCTTGTGTCATATCAGGCAAAAAATCTGTTGGTTGCCAGCAATCATCAGGGTCTAATAAATCTTTATCTACGGTTTCGCCTACAAATTGCTCAAGCATTCCAATCACTTCCATATTCTTAGCCACCTCATTTGTATAGATATTTTGCATTATTGTTATTTTATCAGAGTTTGTAAATGTAACTCAATGTTTTTACATTATTTTTTTTCATTTAAAATAATATGCTTGTTGGTTATGAATGCAATTCAATAACTTCAAAATCTGTATTCAAGTTTTTTAATTGCAGTTCCAGTCTTTCTTTATGTGTATCTGTAATAAAAACCTGGCAATTGTTTTTGTTGCTTACAATATGCAGTAAATTGTTCATCCTGTCAGTATCTAATTTCTCAAAAACATCATCCAACAATAAAATAGGGTAGAAGCCTTTATGTTCTTGTAAAGTTTGCCATTCACTTAGCTTTAATGCAAACAATAAACTTTTTCTTTGTCCTTGCGATGCTTCAGTTTTAAATTTGATGTCATGCATTAAAAACTCAATATCATCTTTATGAATGCCAATAGTGGTGCGTTGTACAGCAAAATCTGTTTGTAAACTTTGTTGCAACAAATCGCTAAAGATTTTATTGAATAATTGAGATTGATAGTTGCATATTATTTCATCAGCAGTATTGGCTATTGTTTTATAATTGGCAATAACCTTTGGTAAAAAAGTTTCTAAAAACTCTTGTCGCTCTTTAAAAATAATATTGCCTTTTGCTGCTAATTGTTGTGTTAAAATATTAAACAAAACATCATCAATGTTACCAGTAATGGCTTGTTGCTTTAATAAGCTATTGCGTTGCTGAAGTATATTATTATAATCAATTAAATGCTGTAAATAATTGTAATTGGTTTGAGACAATATTACATCAATAAACCTTCTTCTCAACTCGCTTGCACCTGTAATTAATTCAACATCATCTGGTGCAATTATTACACAAGGTAGCTGACCAATGTGTTGAGACAGTTTTTTATATTCCTCGTTGTTAAAGTAAAATTCTTTCTTATTATTTTCTCTCACAATGCAGGTAGCATTATTGTTGGTATTGTTTAACACAAAATTACCCTCAAGCCTAAACCCTTGATGGCTATGTGTTGCATTGCTTGAATCTGTTCTGTTAAAGTAACTTTTGCAAAAGCTTAAATAATATATGGCATCAAGTAAATTGGTTTTGCCTGTTCCATTTGCACCACAAATACCAACAATATTTTTTGTAAAAATATATTGCTTTGAAACATGGTTTCTAAACTGTGTAAGACCGATATTTTGCAGTTGCAACATCTTCATTAAATCTTTTTCCTGAAAGAATTAAATTTAATTAATCTCTCACAGATAACGCTAATATCACAGATATTTTCTGTATTATCTGTGCTGTCTGCGAGAAAAAAATCTATAATAATTTTGAGTGATTGTATATACCTATTGCAAAGATAATTTAACCAAAGGTTGTGGTGCAACTTTTACCAGCATTGCAGTTTTTTTGTCACTTGGTATTCGTATTGTATAAACAATTAAATCCTGTTTTTTGTTATCCTTATTCAAAAAATTTTTTTTGGCAATGGAAAAAATATTGTCATTTACAGTTATTTTTTTTCTGCATATTTCAATCTTGTTAGTATCCATTACAATAAAGCTTACGTTCCATTTTTTTGTTACTTCTGCATTTAATTTTACTTTAATGGATTTTGTTTTATTATCTACAGTATAGTCTTTAATCTCGCCAATTTTACCATTTAAAACAACCTTATTGTTAAGTAGCAATTGCCAGGTATTTTGCTTTTGGGCAAATAAAATTGATGGCAATAAAAAAAGTATTAAGATTATTTTTTTCATAATGTTTTTTGAAATGAAACAATAATGGTTCCAAATATTTTTAACCAACATAAGCTTTATAAAGTTCGCAATGTCCACTTGAAGTAATGCTGTAATTTTCATTTGGAAAAACCATAAAAGCTTCACCACTTTTTACACTCATATTCACATTTTTTCCATTTACAATACAGTCGCCATCAATTACAATATGTATTTCTGGTGAGGTTGATAAAGCCTTGTAACTATTATCAGCATTGAGTTCTATTTTGCTAATGTCAAAATCTGGAACAGGGCATTTGTAATTTTTTTCATTGCTGCCAACAGTATCTCCTTTTAAAATATTTGGCACAATAGGTTCAAATAAAGTATGCTTCATCAGCTCTGGCACATCAATATGTTTTGGTGTCAAACCACCACGCAATACATTATCACTATTTGCCATCAACTCTACATTTTGTCCTTCAAGGTAAGCGTGTGGCACACCTGCTGCCTGAAAAATTCCTTCACCTTTTTGCAAGCCAACTATGTTAAATAAGTAAATTGAAAACACACCTCTGTCAATATTTTTTATTTCATCATTTGCGTTAAGCAATTTACAAGCCCACCAGCCAGGCATAGATTTATCAAGCATTCCATGTTGTTTATGATACAACTCTTTTTTAATTAAATTTACCAAAATAGCATCCACTTCATGCTGGGTTAATTCCATTATCATTTTATACAAAGCCTTTAAACCTTCACTTCTAAATAATGGCAAAAACACATTAAACTCTTGAATATCGCTCAATCTTTTTTCAATTTTATCAAGCTGCATAAAGCCATGCAACAACCAGAATTCCCCTAATGCAATCATTACTTCTGGCTTGTGGTTTTTGTCTTTATAATTCCTGTTAGATGCAGTAATGGCAATACCTTCAGCTTCTTCACGCTCAAAGCCTTTTACAGCTTCTTCCTTGGTTGGATGTACTTGTATTGAAAGCATTTCATTAACATCTAAAATTTTATATAGGTAAGGCAATTCACCAAATTGTTTAATAATATCTGGTGTTAAAACAGTGTCCATATTTTCTGCAATAATTTGTGTTAATGCTGCTTCATTAGCATCAACAATTAAAGTAGAGCTTGCACTTGGATGAGCACCCATCCAGTATTCTGCACAAGGTTTATTTTCAATATTATTAAAGTGAACAAGGTTTGGTATAAAGGTTTTTCCACCCCATGCATAGTGTTGCACTTTGCCTTTTAATTTAAAAATTTTATTATTGATATTTGTTGGCATATAAATTTATTTGCCACGAATACACGAATATTTTTTTGCAATTATTGTTGTGTAAATAAAAATACAAATGACCAGAAATATTAACATAGGAAACAGGGGTGAAGTTATTGCCTGTGAATACTTAGAGAAAAATGGCTATACCATTATTGAAAGAAACTGGAGGCACAAGCATTGGGAAATTGACATTATTTGCATTAAAAATAAAAAGCTGCATTTTATTGAAGTAAAGACAAGAACCAATAAAAAATTTGGCTATCCTGAAGAAAGTATAAGCAATACCAAAATGAATGCACTGAAAAAAGGTGCTGAAGAATATTTGTTAATTAATGAACAGTGGACTTTGATTCAATTTGACGTAGTAGCTATAACCCTTACCAATAAAGAAGTTGAAGAAATTTTTTTAATTGAAGATGTTTTCTTTTAGTCTTTGGCTGCTAAAGACCAAAGACTGAAATCTAAAGACTTACTAATCGAACAATTTCTTCCAAATATTTTTTATCAGTTTCGTCAAATTCATTTAAGTTGATACTATCAACATCAAGTATTGCAACAACTTCATTATTGCCAAAAACAGGAATTACAATTTCGCTTTTACTTAAACTACTGCAGGCAATATGCCCTGGAAATTTTTCTACATCTGGTACAATTAAGGTTTGTTGCTGCTGCCAAGCACTACCACAAACGCCACGACCTTTTTTAATTCTTGTGCAGGCAACAGGCCCTTGAAATGGTGCCAAAACAAGCTCATCATTTTTTACAATATAAAAACCAACCCATAGCCAGTTAAACTGTTCTTTAAGTGCAGCAGTAATGTTTGCAAGGTTTGCAATTGTATCGTCTTCGCCTTGCAGCAAGCCTTTTATCTGAGGAATTAATGATTGATATTGTTCTTCTTTTGTGCCTTTGTTTATCAATAAATCTTCTGCCATAAATTTTATAAAGTAATTGTGTTATTCTTTAACCATTCAACAATTTGTTCAAAGTTTATAGAGCCTGTGGAAATGTTGATGATGAAATTGTACATATCATCAGAAGAAGCAATCAATTTTAAATTTTCACTTATTAAAAGTGCTTGCATGGCTAAATGACCAGTCCTTTTATTTCCATCTATAAAAGGATGATTGATGATTAAACTTTCTGCTAATGCAGCTGATTTCTCAATGACAGATGGGTACAAATCAACCCTATCAAAGGTTTGAAAAGGTCTTGCAATCGCTGCTTCCAATAATCCATTATCTCTATCTCCATCAGCACCGCCATGTATCTTTATAGATTTAGAATGTAATGCTAAAATATCTTCAATTAAAATCATTGGGCTAACTTTTTTAATACATCTCCATATTGGTTATTGATTGCATCAAAATGCTGACTCAAATTATAAACCTTATGTTTATCATTTAACTTTTTTAATAAATTATACACCTCTTCAATTTCATCTGGTTTATTAAGTTTTGTCAAATCTTCAAACGCTTGCAATTTCATTTCTGTAATACTCATAAAAAATATTTTTATTTAGCCAAAATTAAAGATGTTTTACCACAAAACTAAAAGCCAGTAAAAAACCTTAAATAAAATACGTTTAACCTTTACTTTGCAATACTATTTTACAAACCTTCTAACGTTTATATTTGATTATGGAAGAAACATTAACATTTACCTACAGTAACGAGGAATTAAGTTACGATGCCTTTAAACATCAGGTTTTAACAGATTACAGAATTGCACAAGTTAGCAGAGAAACAAGTTTGTTGGGAAGGCGTGAAGTGCTTACTGGCAAAGCCAAGTTTGGCATTTTTGGCGATGGTAAAGAACTTGCTCAAATTGCAATGGCTAAGAGTTTTACACAGGGCGATTTTAGAAGTGGCTACTATCGTGACCAGACTTTTATGTTTGCCAGTGGGCTTGCCAGTGTTGAACAATTCTTTGCTCAAATGTATGCCGACCCAGATATTAACAACGAACCTTTTAGTGCAGGAAGGCAAATGGTGGCTCATTTTGCCACAAGAAATGTTGATGAAAATGGCAGCTTTTTAGACCTTGCAAATAGAAAAAATATTAGTGCAGATATATCGCCAACTGCTGGTCAAATGCCACGTGCTGTGGGTTTGGCGTTGGCTTCAAAATCTTTCAGGCACATTCAACAACTTTGGAATAAAACTGATTTAAGCCATAATGGAAATGAAGTTTGCTTTTGTACTATTGGTGATGCAAGTACAAGCGAAGGACATTTTTGGGAAAGTGTAAATGCTGCTGGCGTTATGCAAATTCCTTTGGCAATTTTTGTGTGGGATGATGGATATGGAATTTCTGTTCCAAATAAATACCAAACAACCAAAGGCTCTATAAGCCAGGCTCTGTCTGGTTTTCAAAAAGAAAAGGATACTAATGGCTTGCATATTTATAAAGTAAAAGGTTGGGATTATGCAGAAATGTGTGAAGTGTTTGAAGCAGGTATTCAAAGAATGAGGGAAACACACGCACCTGCAATTTTTCACGTTCAGGAAATTACACAACCACAAGGACATAGTACAAGTGGAAGCCACGAAAGATATAAAGATGCTGAACGTTTACAATTTGAAAAAGATTTTGATTGCAATAAAAAATTTAAAGACTGGATTTTAGAAAACGCCATTGCAAGCGAAGAAGAGTTGACAAACATCGAAAATGAAGCAAGGGATTTTGTTAGAGAAAGCAAAACAAGAGCTTGGGAAAAATTTCAAACACCTATAAAAGAGCAGGTAAAAAAAGCAGCAGAATTAATAGCTTCAATGAATGTTACAGATATGGAAACATATCATCAGGTGCAGCAAATTGCAAATAACTTAACTGCTATAAGAGAGCCATTACGTAGAGATGTAATGCAGAGTTTATGCTTAGCAACAGAGCTAGTTACAGATACTTCATCTAACGAAGATGTTAAGCAATATTATCAACAATTGGTTGCCCAAAATAAAGATTTATTCAACTCTCATTTATATAATCAAGGCATTAAAAGTGCAATGCGTGTGAGTGAAGCAAAACCCTGGATAAGCTTTGATGCAGAGCAATTAAATGGCTTTGAAATTTTAAATAAATACTGGGATAACCTTTTTGCTACAAACCCTTTGGTTGTTGCATTTGGAGAGGATTTAGGATTTATTGGTGATGTGAATCAGGGCTTTGCAGGACTGCAAAAAAAATATGGTGAGGAAAGGATTTTTGATGTGGGCATTAGAGAAGCAACTATAGCAGGACAAGCAATTGGTATGGCTGTGCGTGGATTGAGACCTATTGCAGAAATTCAATACCTCGATTATTTATTATATGCTATTCAAACTTTAAGTGATGATGTTGCTACATTGCATTACAGAACAAAGGGACAGCAAAGTTGCCCATTAATTATAAGAACAAGAGGGCACAGGCTTGAAGGTGTGTGGCACAGTGGTAGCCCAATGGGAATGATTTTAAATGCACTTCGTGGAATGTATGTATGTGTGCCACGTAATATGGTGCAGGCAGTTGGTATGTATAATACTTTGTTGCAAAGCAATGACCCAGGAATTGTTATTGAGTGCCTGAATGGTTATCGTTTAAAAGAAAAAATGCCAGCCAACTTAATGGAATTTACAGTGCCACTGGGTGTTACAGAAACCATTAAACAAGGCACAGATATTACGATTGTAAGTTATGGATCTACATTAAGAATTATTAGTGAGGCTGCTGAACGTTTGGAAAAACAAAATGTAAGTTGCGAGATTATTGATGTGCAAACATTATTACCTTTTGATATTCATCACAACATTGTAAATAGCTTAAAGAAAACCAACAGGATTTTATTTGTAGATGAAGATGTGCCAGGTGGTGCAGCAGCGTTTATGTTTAATAAAGTAATGGAAGAGCAAAGTGGTTATAAATGGTTTGATGCAGCACCACGAACACTTACAGCTCACGCTCATCGCCCAGCTTATGGTAGTGATGGTGATTATTTTAGCAAGCCAAATGTTGAAGATGTGATAAGAATTGTGAATGAGATGATGGCAGAGTAATTTTGTTTAAACACTCTTTATGATAAACATTTCAATTAACTGGCAGCATTCAAAAAAAGGAATAATAATTTTCCTGTTAAGTTTAATTGAATTTGTTTTTTGGTATATTGGTAAAAACTTTAACGTTTATACTTATGCTATAACAGGTGCTATCTTTGAACTTCTTGCATTGCCAATGCTAATTGGTGGTTTAGCAATTAGTATATTTAGCATATTTACTTTAATAACTAATAAACAAAATGGGAACAAGTTATTATCTATCTTGTCATTTATCATTTTAATAGTTACTTACATAATTTTAGCATAATGCAACCTATTATATCAGTACAAAATTTAGTAAAAAAATATGGCGAATTTGAAGCTGTAAAAAGTATCAGCTTTGAAGTGTTTGAAGGTGAAATTTTTGGCTTACTTGGACCCAATGGTGCAGGCAAATCAACAACACTTGAAATAATAGAAACGCTTAGAACAAAAACAAGTGGAACAGTTACTGTTGCTGGATTTGATTTAGATAAACAAGCTGTTGAAATAAAAAAAATAATTGGTGTTCAACTGCAAAGCAGTGGATTTTATCCAGGCTTGAATTTAGTTGAATTAATCAATTTATTTAATGGCTTATACAATCAAAATGTAAATGCTTTAGAGTTGCTTGATAAAGTAAATTTGAGAGATAAAGCTAAAGCAAAAGTTAAAGAATTGAGTGGCGGTCAAAAGCAACGTTTTTCTATTGCAACAACGCTAATCAATAAACCTAAAATTATTTTTTTAGATGAGCCTACAACTGGCTTAGATCCACAAGCACGTAGAAATTTGTGGGACTTAATTAAGGAAATTCAAAGTGAAGGAACGACTGTAATTATTACTACACACTATATGGACGAAGCAGAATTGCTTTGTGACAGGGTTGCCATTATTGATGCAGGTAAAATTATTTCTTTAGCAACGCCAGATAAATTAATCGACGACCTTGTAGCTACAGGTTTTGAAAAACCAAAAGAAGTAAAGCAAGCCAACCTTGAAGATGTGTTTATACACTTAACAGGTCGCAGCATTCGTGAAGATTAATTGCTGCTGCTGTACACATATTTTCTTACAGTAAATTTATTTACAACCCACAATACAAGCAGCAATAACACTGCAACTGCAATGGTATATGTTGATGTGTAATTACTAACAAACATATTTAACTTAATCAACCATTTTGCAGTAAAAAATTGCAAGGCTGTAATCATTGCTAAGCATAAACCTACAATTAAAATATTGGCAGGAAAAAATTGTTTCATTAAAAATTTTTCCAATTGCTTTGGTGCTGTGCCAAGTGTTATTAATAAAGCAATTTCAGTTTTGCAGGCAGTAACAGTAAGTTGAATAAACAATGTAAAAATTAATAGTGCAAAGGCAAGCATAATAGCACCAGTTGCCCAACTAATGCTTACCACAGTATTTACAATTTTTCTATACTTGCTAAAGCGTGTTTTATCAGCATCTGTAGTGTAACCATTTTTCTCTAAATAGCCTACCAATACTGGGCTTCCAGGGTCTTTTGTTTTTATGATTAATCTACTTGGCTGCACTGGTTTTCCTGTCGCAAATTGATTGCCCCAGGTCATAAATTCTTGTGGTACAAGAAGGCTTGTTATTCTATTGCTAAAGCCTACAATTCTTCCTGAAGATTGCTTTGTTCCAACAGCAGTTTGCACATTTACTGTAAAGGTTATCATCTTTACAACATCTGGTGTAAGCTGAGGCATATTCTGGCTAAATGCGAATTGAAAATTGTAAAAATCTAAAAACATATTTGGTGCAATAATGGGAACGAAATCAGCATCTTCATTCCATGTCCAGTCTTTTGTATTTACATCAATAAAAGATGATGGCACGCTCTCAAAAGAAATGTCTGTATAAAAAGGAAACCTGTTGCTATTGCTTTGAAGCGATGCCTTGAAACGACTTGGTGTAATTACGCTTACTTCCTGTACGAAATTTTGCTTCTTGAAATCTGCAACATTATCTGTTGTAATGCCTGTGCTGCCAATGGTTTCATTGTTCAGTACTTTATTAATCACCAAAAAATTTGTTATACTATCCTGGTTGTTTTTTGCATTTAATAAATCGTAGTAATTTGCCTGCAACTGAACTGAAAATAAAATAAGTAATGTAGCTACTGACAAGCCAATAATTGCCATTACCATTTTTATTCTACCACCAGCAGCTTTAATTAATTTCTTTAAAAGTGTGTTGAACATATTTCAAATCTATATTATAATTTCTTCCAATACCATAAATCTGTTTGTGGCGTATTGCCAATAGGAAAATCGTGGGTGTATCCTGTGTCAATAAATCCATGCTTTTTATAAAATGCCTTAGCTCGTTCGTTATGTTCCCAAACGCCAAGCCACACTATGCTGTAGCTATGTTGTTTTGCAAAATCAAAAACAAAATTCATTAAAAGCTGTGCAACGCCTTTGCCATGAAAGTCGTGTAATACATACAGCCTTTTTAGCTCAAGTGCCTTGTATTGTTGCAATCCATCAAATCCACTGTTATCTTCTTTTATCCTTATGTAACCTACTGCAATACCATCAACTTCACAGAAATAAAAGTAATCATCATCATCTTTTAATTCTTTAGCAACCTGCTCTTCGTTAAAATACTCATACAAAAAATCAGTCATATCCTGCTCTGTGCAGGTGCCAGTAAAAGTATCATAAAAGGTTTTGCTGCCTAAGTGGCTCAATGTTTTTACATCAGCTATAGTTGCTCTTCTTATTTGCATATTGTAAAATAAAACAAATAAACAATAATCTAATTTACCACTGAACAATTTTATAAATAATACAACAACCCCAACACACCATATTTGCACAAATTTTAACAGTGACTAAACAACAAAAGCTTATTCTTTTTATTTTAACAAGCATCAATTTTACACACATACTTGATTTTATGATTATGATGCCATTGAGCAATTACTTAATGCCTGCATTTAAAATAACTCCAGAACAATTTAGCTACGTAGTAGCTGCATATAGCATCAGTGCTGGTATCAGTGCATTTATTGCCATGTTTTTTGTAGATAATTTTGACAGGAAAAAAGTGGTGCTTTTTGCTTACACTGGCTTTCTAATTGGCACACTTTGTTGTGGCATAGCACCAAGTTACATTTTCATTTTACTGGCAAGAATAGTTGCAGGAATTTTTGGTGGTGTTTTAGGAGCTCAAGTAATTAGTATAGTTGCCGATAGCTTTACTTATGAAATACGAGGCAGGGCAATGGGTATTTTGTTTGGTGCATTTTCATTGGCGTCTGTTATTGGCGTGCCATTAAGCTTAACGTTTGCAGATATGTTTGGCTGGCATGCACCTTTCTATTTAATAGTAGGCATTGGTGCCATTGTATTGTTTTGCATTTATAATTATTTGCCATCGTTTAACCAGCATTTAGTTAATAAAACCAGTAATGGTAATAACGTATGGAACACTTTGCAGCAAATTGTTTTCAAACGCTCTAATCTTATAGCCTATGCATTAGGTGGCACTTTAATGATGGGGCATTTTTTAATTATACCTTTCCTTAATCCTTATATGCAACACAATGTAGGCTTTAATGAAAATGAACGAAAATTAGTGTACATTGTTGGTGGGTTGGTCTCAATTTTCAGTGCAAGATTTGCTGGCAGGCTTTCAGATAAATATGGCAAGCATACCATATTTTACATTTGTGCAGCACTTAGCTTAATTCCAATTTACATTGTTTCTCATTTAGGCGTAATGCCCTATTACTATGCATTAATAATAACAGGCATTTGGTTTATATTCAGCACAAGTCGTAATATTCCTGCACAAGCTATTATCAGCAACATTGTGCCTCCACACCAGCGTGGCAGCTTTCAAAGCTTTAACAGTTGTGTTACTTCTGTGTTTATTGGTTTGGCAAGTTTAATTGCAGGAAAAGTTGTAGTAGCAGATGAAACAAAAAAACTGCATCATTACGATACACTTGGTTTAATAAGTATGAGTGTGGTAATAACTGCCATTATCATTGCCAGATTTATCCCTAAGCAAGCAGTTGTTAAACCTGTTAAGTAAGCTACTTATTCCATAGACGTACTGTAAATTTATTTGCCTTTTATTTGCAACCCAACATTTACAGATATTTCAACAATTATATATGCAACGTAAACCATCTCAAAGTTTAATGCCTGTTTATTTTTCAGTAGTTTTATTAATTGGGCTGGCTTTGGGTTATGCACTAAACAGTACTATTGGTGGCAATGGTTTCTTTAGCAAAGGCAATGGCAATACCTTGCAGGAAATATCTACCTTAATTCAAAATAAATATGTAGATGACATTGGCATGGACAGCATTAATGCTTTTGCTATAGATGAAATGCTTTCTCATCTTGACCCACACTCAGTTTATATAAAGCCAAGTGAACTTGAGATGGTGAACAGCCAGTTGGAAGGACGTTTTACAGGTATTGGTGTTTTGTATAATATTATTGATGACACTGTTTGCATTGTGCAGTTAATAAAAAATGGACCTGCACAAAAAGCTGGTATTGAAATAGGGGATAAGATTATAGGTATCAATGATAGCATATCACTTACTAAAAAAAATATAACTGAAGAATTTATAAGAAGCAAAATGCGTGGTGATGCTGGGAGTGTGGTTACATTAAATTTAATTCGTAGTGCCGCTATAAAAAAGATAAATATAACGCGAGGCTCTATATCAACGCCAAGTGTAGATGCTGCTTACATGCTTGATGCAAAAACAGGTTACATAAAAATAAACAAGTTTGCCGAAAGGACTTATGAGGAATTTATGCAGGAATTGGAGAAGCTGCAAAAGGCGAAAATGGAAAGTCTGGTGCTTGACTTGCGTGGCAATGGTGGTGGTTACATGCATGCAGCAACAGCTATTGCAGATGAATTTTTGGATGGTGATAAATTAATTGTTTATACACAAGGCAGTAAAATAGCAAAAGATGAAAAGCGTTGCAGGAAAGATGGATTGTTTGAACAGGGAAAACTTGTGGTGCTGATAGATGAAACAAGTGCCAGTGCAAGCGAGGTTCTGGCTGGTGCCTTGCAGGATTGGGACAGGGCTACAATTGTAGGCAGACGCTCGTTTGGTAAAGGTTTGGTGCAGCAGCAATACAACCTTAGCAATGGTGGTGCTTTGCGTTTAACTGTTGCAAGGTATTACACTCCATTGGGCAGAAATATTCAAAAGCCATACACTGCAGGCAAGGCAAAATATATGCACGAATTAATTGAAAGATATACTGATGGCGAAGTGGTAAAAGGCGACTCTGCTACGCTAAAAGGCAAGGCATTTAAAACACCAAAGGGCAATACAGTTTATGGTGGTGGTGGCATTACTCCAGATGTATTTATTGGCATAGATACATCTGCCAATAAAAAAATATTAAATGCTTTATACAGGTCTGATGCTTTGGAAAAATTTGAGTTGAAATATTACCTTGCAAATAAGCAAAAGCTTTCGTCAATAAATAATTTAAACGCAGTAAATACAAATGTTATATTGAGTGATAATGATTTTAAGCAACTGCAGGATATTGCAGCAAAAGACAGCATTGCTATCGCAAGTTTTTCTACTGAATTGAAAACTATAATTACCCAAAAAATAAAGGCAAATGTTGCTAAGCAAACCATAAGCAACCTGGCTTACTATCAAATCAACAATACCACAGATACGGTTGTAAACAAGGCCTTGCAACTGCTTCATTAATCTTCTCTGTAAACAGACATTATTTTGTTCCAGCTATAGTTGCCAATGTTTTTATAGATAAAATATGTGGCAGTTAATGAAAGAGCCATCATTGGTAACACAATCCATATATAGTCGTAAATAAAAAAGTGTAGCGTGCCCACAATCATTGCCAGTATAAGCATGGCTATTCCCTTTAATGCAGTTGTAAAGCTGGGCTTATATGTGTTGGTGGAAAAAGGTAAAAACCTGACACCATTTATTGAAAATAACCCAATAATTAAAACCTGGTTGCAAATAGCCAGTATCAAGTTAGGCAAAATTGAAAACCCTGCAAACACAACACCCAGGCCTATTGCAAGAATTGCCAGTGGCACAAAAAACATCACTACTACAGCCTTTACTGCACCCACTATAATTTTTCCTGGTTCATAAATGGGTGTTATAAAATATAGCCACGCAGCTTTGTATTTATCGCTCATAACAATGCCACCAAGTGCAGTTGATATCATTAATGTAGAAAAATAAATAATCATCAGCACAGCACCTTTGCCAGCATTTGATTGTGTTTGAATGGCAGTGCCAATTTTGGATAAGCTGGTATGGCTGTTTTGCCAGAACATTATAAAAAAGATAACAATCATATATCCAATTCCAGGATAAACCTTAAGCTTAAAATCCCTGCTACGCATCATCATTTTCCATGTAAATAAAAAGCCCATTCTTTCTGTACCTTTTTTGGTTAATATATTGCCCCACCAGTTGCTGTAGCTTTTTTTGTTAATGTTTTCCTTAACAACGTTTTTGTTGCTTTCATCGCTACTGCTGCCAGTTATTTGCGATAATTTTTGGTTAAAGGAAGGTGCAAAATATTTAATGACAACCCACACCGACAATATAGGAACGATGATGGTAAAAGCTATTGCAAAAATGCCTGCCTTGTCTAAAGTGCCTGTGTATAAAGCATTCCAGCATTTGGCAAACCAATAGGTAGGAAACAGTTTTATCCATTTGTATTTTTCAAGGTCAACGCCATTGCCAAATTTTCCTATCATTCTTGGCAATATTTGCGAAGCAGCATAAACACCAATGGCAAATGCAATTTGTATATAGCTGATAATGTTCTTGAATTTTTCGGGCGTGGTAACCTTTAAGGCAAAAAGGTAAAATGCGTTAATAAGAAAAATGGTAAACAGTGTTATTAAAACAAGTATAGGTAATAAAATAAGTAACCCTCCCAATCCCTTTGTAATACCAATAAACACCAGCACTGGCAAGCTTAAAGGAGCAATTAATTTGCTGATGTGTATAATAATGTGCAGCAGTTTTGCCAATACAAAAGTCCTGTCGTTAACAGGCTTGGGCAATATGATGAAGTTGTCCCTTACGTCAAGTAAAACACTTGTAAAATCTGTAATTAATGTTAGTGCAAGCAGCGTGCAAAACGAAGTAAAGTAAACTGTGAAATCTGATGTGTTGTTGCCAAAAACAAAAAACAGCAAAAAGAACAAGCCCATAAACAACGAACCAACCATGCCCCAGATAGTGGCATTGCTTACTTCCTTTTTCTTCTTTGGCTCGTTGCGTTTCATTTGCCTGAAAGCATTTGGACGCCTGTCATCCATCATTAATTTTAAAACCAATATGGCTTCAAGCTGTTTTACATCACAACCCAATTTTTTATACAATCCCTTTGGAAATAAAAATATGCTTACTAAAAATTTGTTAAACTTGTTCATTTCGTTTAGTTGTTACTTGTTAGTGGTTAATGGTTAGTGATAAACTTCATCATTCCCAATACCCAATACCCAATACCTAATACCCAATACCTAATTCCTAATTCCCAATATTACCTCAGTGCATTCACCAGGCTTGTGGCAGCATCGCCAAGGTTTTCCTTTGCTGTAAGGTGGGCAAACATATTCTCCAGGCTTATATTACCTTGTTGCTGCTGCAGCTCTTCAAATGTGCCATTGGCAATAACAGTTCCTTCATTAATCAGCACAATTTTATCACTCACTTTTTCCACCACATCCATCATGTGGCTGCAATAAAAAATGGTTTTGCCTTCCTGTGCCAGCCTGCTTATTAAATCCTTAATAATAATCACGCTGTTGGCATCAAGTCCACTCAATGGTTCATCAAGAATAATAATGTCAGGGTTATGAATCAGCCCACTTGTTATTAAAACCTTTTGCTTCATACCCTTGCTAAACGTGTCCATCCTTTGGTGCATATTATCCTGCAAGCCAAATGCAGTAAGCATTATATTCATCCTGTCTTCAATAACATTTGCCGGCAGGTTATATAATTCGCCCATAATATTTAAAAATTCATGAGGTGTAAGTACATCATATAGTTCTGCAAGCTCTGGTATGTAGCCAATGGTGGCCTTAACTTCCAATGGATTTTTTTTAACGTTGTAACCCTTAATAATGGCTTCACCATCAAAATCAAAAATCAGCCCGCACAAAATTTTTACTGTAGTGCTTTTGCCTGCACCATTGGGGCCTATATAGCCAATAACCTGGCCTGGGTATATGTCTAAATTAATGTTTCGCAGCACCTGCTTGCTGCCATAGTTTTTATAAATATTCTTTAACGAAATAATGGGTTCCATAACTAAATTGTTTGTGCAAATATGATTGTGCAAAATGATATTTTTTGTTAATTAAGGTTAAAGGAAAATGTGTGGTATATTAATGTGCTTTGCACATTTTATTTTTATTATTTTCCGTGCATTGGTAATACTATTTAGCTACAGTGGCGTTGGCACCATTCAACAATAATAATTCTATTGACTCTCAATATTTTTATATGTTTGTTTTGCTAACAAACAAAAAAATATGAAACAGCTATTTACTTTACTATTATCTGTAGTATGCATCAATACTGCATTTGCACAAAAAGATACCACTTATAATAAACAGCTTGCTGATTCTTTGGGTGCCGATGCTTATGGCATGAAGCAATACATTTTTGTGATTTTAAAAACAGGTACAAATAACGTAACTGATAAAAAAGTAAGGGATAGCCTGTTTAAAGGCCACATGGCAAATATTAACCACCTTGCAAAGCTTGGTAAGCTAAGTGTTGCAGGCCCCATACTTAAAGACAATGACAAGCACTACAGGGGCATATTTGTGCTAAACGTAAAAACCATAAAAGAGGCAGAGGAATTATTGCAAACAGACCCAACCATTAAAGCAGGCGTTTTGGCTACCGAGCTTTACGAATGGTATTGCAGTGCAGCGTTGCCCATGTTTTTGCCATATCATGATAAAGTAGCTAAGGAAAAGTTTTAAACACGGCTGCTGTATTCACAAACACTTTTTATTTATTTTCTTGATGGGCATACAGCATTCGCAGAAAAGTTCTGCGTGCCATTAACGATTTCTGCAAGCAGACTATACTCAATAAATTTTACAGGGTTACCTGCTTATTGCTTTTGCCAATTATGATTGATTTTTTTTAACTCAATTGGCTGAAACCCTTATCAACATTGAATTAAATGCAATCGATGCCGATTACGATTGCATTTTTTATGCAATCGTTTTACGTTAATTTTTAAGAAAAAATCACAACTTCACATTCTTAATTTTTAAACAAAAACGATTGCCTTATGAAAAAGATTTCAGTCTTTTTATTTGCGTTATTCTGTACTTGTTTTGTACTAAACGCTCAAACCTACAACGCTACCGTTGCTAAAGATGGTAGTGGAACACACACAACAGTTGCAGCAGCTATTGCTTCTGCACCAACCAACTCAACATCAACCTACTACATTTTTGTAAAAGCTGGTGTTTATTACGAAAAAGATACTGTCCCTACAAACAGACCCAACATTACCATGGTGGGAGAAAGTGTATTAACAACAGTTATCTATTATAACGACAACGCTACTACTACTTTATTAAATGGCAGCCCAATTGGAACTTCTGGCTCTGCATCTTTTTTTGTAAATGGGGCTAGTTTTACTGCTGCTAATTTAACATTTCAAAACAATGCAGTTGATGGTGTTACAAGCAGTAATCAAGCTGTAGCAGTAAATATTAGTGGCGATAAAGCAAGTTTTAGAAATTGTAGATTTTTAGGAAGACAAGATGTATTATACTGTAAAAATTCTGGTGTTGCATCTTATTTTAAAAATTGTTATATAGACGGAACAGTTGATTTTATATTTGGTGCAAGCACAGTTTGGATGGATAGCTGCTATATATATTGTAAAAGTCGTACTTCGGGTGGTGTAATTTGTGCACCAAACACTGCTGCAGGCACAAGTTTTGGCAGTCCTTGGGGTTTTGTATTTAATGGATGTAAAATAAATGGAGCTTCTGATATGACTGGTCTTTATTATCTGGGTCGTCCTTGGCAAAATAAACCACAAGCCGTTTACTTAAATTGTAATATGAGCAGTGTAATTAAGGATTCTGGTTGGAGTCGTTCTGCAGCAGGATCAGCTACAACTGCTGATGTTTCTTTTGGAGAATATAATAGTTCTGGAGCTGGATATAGCAGTACTGCAAGAGTGAATTTTAGTACACAATTAAGTGCAGGGCAATATTCAAATTATACTATTTCAAATGTTTTAGGAGGATGGGATCCTTGCACTAGTACTGTAAGCACTATGTGCAATGCAGTAGATTTACCTGTGGCAACAGCTAATTTTAGTGGCACACAAACAAGCGGTACTTCTGCAAGTTTATCTTGGAATATGTGTTGGCCACTTGCTATGACTTACACTGTTATGCGTAATAATAATGGTGGTGCATTTTCTACAGTTGTTTCTACTACTAATGGTACATCTTCAAACTTTAGTTATTCTACTGCTGATAATTCTATGCCAACAGGCGTTAACAGATATATTTTGCAAATGACTTATAATGGTACCACTTATACAAGTACAGATACTATTACTATTTCTAATCAACCAACTATTACAAGTAGTGTAACTACATTGTCTGCTTTTTCGGCAACTACTAATACTGCATCATCATCTCAAAATTTCACTATTAGTGGTGCCAATCTTACTGCTAATATCACAGTTACTGCACCAACTAATTTTCAGGTAAGTACCAATAATAGTTCATGGGGTTCTACAGCAAACTACACTCAAAGTGGTGGAACACTTGCAAGCACTCCTGTTTACGTAAGATTGGCAGCTGTAGCTAATGGTTCTTACAGTGGTAATGTTGCCATTTCAACAACTGGCGGAACAACTGTTAATGTTGCTGTTAGTGGTACAACAAGTAGTGCACCTTCTTATGTAGCAACTGTATTACAAGAATATCCTTTTAGTGCAAATAATAACGACAATTCAGGAACTAGAGCTGTAGGTATTAATGCTGCTTCATCATCTTTAAATGGGGTAGCTTTATCTAATGGAACAACTGTAGCGTCTGTTGCTGCATACTCATCTACTATAGGTATGGGCTTTGCTCCATCATTAACATCTACATCTACAGGATTATGGACAAGTGCCAATGGCGGACCTGGTTCAAGTGTAACAAGATTGCATTATGTTCAATTTACAGTTAGTGGTAATACTGGTTATGGTGTTAGGGTAGATTCAGTAGTATTAACATCTGCTATATGGAATTCAGCTAATGGTAGATTAGCAATTGTGTATTCAAAAAGTGGTTTTGCAAGTGATAGTTCAGATGTAACTTCTGGAGGTACATTAAATGGAACTGCATTGGGTGCAAACTATGGCGGATTTACAACACCAATTACACCGGCAAACTCAACATCAACATCTGGTCCATCTACTACTTACAGAATTCCATTAAATGGTAGTACTGGCGTAAGTTTAACAAGTGGACAAACTTTAACAGTTAGACTATATTATGCTGTGGGTAGCTCTAGCACTGGTCGTTATGGACAATTAAAAAATGTTCAATTTAAAGGAAGCGTAACGCCTCCTCCTCCAACAGTTACATCATTTACTCCTACATCTCAAGTTAGTGGTAGCAGTGTTGTTATTACTGGTACTAATTTTAGTGGTGTTACTGCTGTAAGTTTCGGTGGCACACCTGCAACAAGCTTTACTGTAAATAGTGGTACACAAATAACTGCAGTAGTAAGCACAGGAACAAGTGGAGATGTTAGTGTTACAACAGGTAGTGGTACTGCAACACTTGCAGGATTTACTTTCCAAACTCCAACAACATATTACAACGTTGCTAATAGCGACGTCACTAACGTAAGCAATTGGGGAACAAACCAAGATGGTACAGGCACAAACCCAGCTAATTTTACAGATAACCTACAAACATTTAAAATTTATAATACTGGTGCTACAATGAGTGGTGCCTGGACAGTAAGTGGTACAAACAGTAAAATATCTGTAAACGCAGGTAGTGGAGTATTTAATGTTACTTCAGATATTACTGGAACTGTAGATGTTGAAAATGACGGTGACTTAGAAGTTAAAACTGCAACAGCACCAACATTTGGTACCCTTTATAGTGGTAGCACTGTTGGTTATAGTGGTAGCATAGATCAAACTGTTAGTTCGGCTAATTATTATAACCTAACATTAAGTGGCAGTGGTACAAGAACTTTCCCAAGCAGTGTTGTAGGTATTGCAAATCAGTTTACAACAAATTCTTATAATACTGCAAATAGTGGTAGTATAATTAGTTTTAATGGCACTAGCCCTCAAACTATTCCACCATTTACTTATGATAGTTTAATTGTAAATAATAGTAGTGGTTGTATTACTCAAGGAGGCGGTAGTAGTGTAGTGGTAAATAAAGGTTGCCTTATTTCTCAAAACTTAACAATTGATGCTGGAGATACTTGGGTAATGGCTGGCAGCAATGGTATTGCATTTACCGTAGCAAGTGGCAAAATCTTAACTGTTAGTGGTACTTTAGATAATCAATCTACAGGTACAGCAACATGGGGTTCATTAGCATCTTCTGGTAATAGTGCTACACTTGCTAATGCAGATAGTGCAAGGTTTGTAATAAATAGTAATGGTGTTTATAAAATAAATGCACCAGTAACCAATGGTTATTTTATCGGTGTTGGAAATTATAGTGCTGGTAGCGAAATTCAAGTATTACAAGGTGCACCACGTATTCCTTCTTTTGTGGGTGGCAATGTAACCTGGAACACTACGGCTATTGGAACTGCTTCTATTGTTCAACAAGCGTCAAATACTATTAATGGTAATTTTAATATTATGAATGGACAGTTCAATAATGGTACTGGTGGAACTGCAAGAGCATTGACGGTTAATGGTAATCTTAATGTAAGTGGTGGTGAGTATGATGTTAATGGTAATACAAGTGGCACAAGTGCAGCACAAGTATTAACGGTTAATGGTACTATAAATGTAACAGGTGGTAAATTATATCCAACTATTTCTACCAACGCGGGTACTGGAACTATTAATGTAAATGGAAATCTATCGGTTACAGGAGGCAATTTTGCAAATGCAACTGGTAGTTTAGTAGGTAATAATGTTGTATTACAAGGTAGTGCTGCTAAAACTTCTACAGGATTTACTGGTAATGCTTTAATATTAACTATTAACAATGCTGCAGGTGTTACCTTTAATGGAAATGTAACTGCTACTACATTAAACTTAACAAATGGATTAGCTAATATGGGCTCTAATACAATGACAGTAACAGGAAGTGTAAGTAAAACAAATGGTTGGGTTAATGGTAAACTTAGTAAAACAATTAGTACAGGAAGCATATCTTCAGCTTCTTTTGAAGTGGGAGATGCAAGCAATTATTTACCTGTAGATTTAGTATTCAGCAATGTAATTTTTGCAGGCAATGTTGCTGTATCTGTTAATTCTCCAATCAGCAATGTTCCTAATTATGCAACATCAGTTGTTAGCCCTGTAAATTATGTTAACAGGTACTGGACATTAGAAAATGTGAACACATTGTTGTTTAACACTTACTCTGCAACGCTTAATTATAAAAATACAGATTTAGTAGGTTCAGCAACAGCTGCCTCAGTTTATGGTTATGTATATGATGGAGGCTGGTATTCTCAATCAATTTCGGCAGGAACAAATGCAAATACAATAAGTAGTGTAGCTATATTGGGCAATATTATTTTAGGTAATGATTGCACACTTACAACCCCAACAGTTAGCATATCAACTGCAAGTTCAACTGTATGTAGCGGTAATAGCGTAACATTTAATGCAGTTGGTACCAACGATGGTACTTCGCCAGTATATCAATGGAAGAAAAATGGAATTGACCTTACTACTGGTACTTCAATTACATTCCCTGCTAACAGCCTGGCAAATGGCGATGTTATTACTTGCGTATTAACATCTAACAAACCATGTGTAACAACTACAACAGCTACTAGTAATCAAATAACTTTAACTATACACCAAAGCCCTGCTGCAGCAACTATTTCATCTCAATATGGTAATAGTACAACAGCATTTGCAATGTGTACTTTAGGCAATGTTGTAAGCTTATATCCTTCTGTTGCTGCTGGTATTTGGAGTAGTTCAAATACAGGTGCTGCTACAGTTGTAAGAGGCAATAACTCTACATACAGTGCAGATGTTACTGCAATAGCTAATGGTAATGCCAATGTTACATACACAGTAACAACACCTAATACCACTTGCACAACAGCAACAACAATTGCAGTTACAGTGGCACAACAGGCTACACCTAACGCTGTTACTGGTTCGGCTACTATGTGTGTTAATGCATCCTCTACCTACAGCACAACATCAACAGGTGGTGTTTGGAGCACAACAGGCAGGGCAACTATAACAACAGGTGGTGTTGCAACTGGTGTAAGTGCAGGTTCAACTGCAATTAAATATACAATTACCAATGCTGCAGGTTGTAGTGCTTCTTCATCGTTAGGCGTTACTGTTAATTCTGCCCCAGCAGTACCAACAATTGCATTTGCACCTGGAACAACTGGTGTAAGCGGTAGTGGTGGTTATTGCAAAAACAAAACGTTTACCCTTACAGGTAAACCTGTTAATGGTGTTTGGAGTAGCAGTGGTGTAGTTTCTATCAACCCTTCAGGTACCAATAGCACAACAACAGTTGTAAATACTGGTAATGTAACTGGTGCGTTTAGCATAACATATACTACAACAGATGCTAATGGCTGCAGTACAAGCAGAACAATACCTTCAAACATTGTAGCCTGCAGGGGAATAAGTACAAGTCAGTCATCTATTGAAAATAATCAATTGACTGTATATCCTAATCCTGCCAAATCATTTATTAGCTTAAAGGTTAATAAATTAACTGGTGCAGGAAGTATTGTAGTTACTGACTTGTATGGCAAACAGCTTAAACAGCAAGCTTTAAGCATGGGTACCAATACAATTGATGTATCAAACTTTGCAAAAGGAATGTACCTTGTTTCTGTTATTACTGAAAGTGGTAAACAAACACAGAAAGTAGTGGTGGAATAATGATTGAACATATTTATTATACAAAAAACCTCGAAGCATAGCTTCGAGGTTTTTTGTATTAGTAATATTATTTGCCGAGTTGAGGGGTGTCTGCAACTGCTTTAGCTCTGCGAAACTTGCAGTTTCGGCAGAGGTATTTTATTGCTTAAAGTAATAAAATAAAACTTGCGAGGTTACAAGCCTCGAAGAACTGGGCTGGCTGGATCTGCAACTGCTTTTGCTCTGCGAAACTTGCAGTTTCTGCAGTAGTATTTTATTGTTTAAAGCAATATAATAAAACTTGCGAGGCTACAAGCCTCGAAGAGCTGGGGTAATATTATTTGCCGAGTTGAGGGGTGTCTGCAACTGCTTTAGCTCTGCGAAACTTGCAGTTTCGGCAGTGGTATTTTATTGCTTAAAGTAATAAAATAAAACTTGCGAGGTTACAAGTCTCGAAGAGCTGGAAAGAGGCTACAAGCCTCGAAGAGCTGAGGATATTACGATATTGATTCTGTAAAGTCAATCTTATTTGTTAGGAAAGCAATTGATAAATTTGAGAAATTATTAAATCCAGAATTAAAGCTATCTAGGTGTTGAATAAGGATATCTGGATAACCTGAAAAACCAATAACAAAATTTTTCTTGCCGATGGTTGTATTGTCATCTAGTAATTTGTATGATTGATAAATTTCTTTGTAATAATTAAAATAAAGATGTAAAAATAAAGCCTCTATATAAGTAGTTCTAATATCCGATCTTTCTTGAATGTTATCAAGTATTAAGGATTTCAAATTTTGACTTGCTGATTCTGGCGTAGTTTTTCTGTTTATAATATTTTCAAAAAAAACAGGATGACTATTTTTTAAAACTATTAAAATGAATAGCAAATGAGAAAATGTGTACTCATTTGGTTTAAATTGAAGTAAACATACTCGTGATTGTGCAAAATATTTCTCAATAGAACGAAGTGAAAATTTAAAATCTGAACATACTAGCCCTGCAATAGTTTTAAAATTCTCACCATCATATTTTAATTCTTGGTGCTTTCTTTCATCTCGTCCAAAGAATAAATTAAAATCAAAATATTCATATAAATAGCGAACCCACTCCTTGTAGCTTGGTTCGGGCATTTTAAATTCTAGATCAATAAACATTTTTAAATATGAGTCTGTGTCAATATTATCATTTCCATAATATCCTTTAATTGAGTTTCCAAGTTGCTTTTTATCAATTGACAAAACAAAAACAATACCTTGAACGGAGAAAAAGTGTTTTATTTGTTCAAGTATTTCTACCGCATAACTTGGCTTACATCTATCAAGTTCATCAATAAAAAAAACTAAGGGTTTATTATCACATTCCTTTTCAACAAATGCTTCTAACGATTTTCTAAACTCCTTCATCCCTACTTTTTTTTCTGCATACTCATCAATTTCCTCTTTTAGTAATTCTACAGAATCTTCAGCGATTTTTTCAATTGCATCAGAGACTACTTGAATATTAACATACTTTTCAGCAATTGCTTTAGTGAGTGTCGGAATAAGACTTTTTGTGAGTTTCACTCCTTTTTGTAAAATATTTTTATAGGGTTTATGGTCCTTGCCTGTAATCTCTTTTAACTCTGCTAATAAAGCTATAAGTGGGCTGCTTTCAAAATCATTTTCCCAAGCATTAAAGTAGAGAGTTTTTGTACCTTGCTTTTCTAGATAACCTTGCCACATTTTAATAAAAGTCGTTTTCCCAGCTCCCCATTCATTGTTAATTGAAAGGACAAATCCTTTATCATACTTTTTAATTATTTCAGTAAGTATAATCGCATATTTTTCTCTTTCAAGTTTGCAGTTTATGAAAGGGTTATTCGATTCAATGCTAATATCATTCAATTTAATTTTCATCTTTTCAATAGTTTCTGGTTACATAATTTTTTTACATCAAAAACCCCCGTATTTCTACGAGGGTTTTGTTTATTTATCATTCACTATTTCACTTCTTCAAACTGTGCATCTTCTACATGGTCGTCTGCTTTGCCTTGTGGTTGTTCGCCACCTGCAGCGTGTTCCTGTGGTTGTGCTGCACCACCTTCTTGTTGTGCTTTATAAATGTCTTCGCTGGCTGCTGTCCATGCTGTATTCATTTCTGCCATAGCAGTATCAATGGCAGCTATATCCTGTAGTTTGTGTGCTTCTTTTAATTTAGTTAAAGCAGTTTCAATAGGTGCTTTTTTATCTGCAGGCACTTTGTCCCCAAACTCTTTCAATTGCTTTTCTGTCTGGAAAATCATACTATCTGCTTCATTAATTTTAGTTACCTTTTCTTTTGCAGCTTTATCTTCTGCTTCGTGTGCTTTGGCATCAGCTTTCATTCTTTCTACTTCTTCTTTGCTTAAACCACTACCAGCTTCAATCTTAATTTTTTGCTCTTTACCAGTGCCTTTGTCTTTAGCACTTACGTGCAACATACCATTGGCATCTATATCAAATGTAACCTCAATTTGTGGCACACCACGTGGTGCTGGTGGAATGTCAGCTAAGTTAAACTTACCAAGGCTTTTATTTTGTGCAGCCATTGGTCTTTCGCCTTGCAATACGTGTATTTCAACACCAGGCTGGTTATCTGCAGCCGTGCTAAATGTTTCTGTTTTTTTAGTAGGAATAGTTGTATTGCTTGGTATCATTGGCGTTAACACACCACCCATTGTTTCAATACCTAATGTTAAAGGTGTTACGTCAAGTAACAATACGTCTTTAACTTCTCCAGTTAAAACACCACCTTGTATAGCAGCACCAATGGCAACTACCTCATCTGGGTTTACACCTTTGTTTGGTTTTTTACCAAAGAATTTTTCTACTATTTCCTGTACTTTAGGAATACGAGAGCTCCCACCTACTAAAATTACTTCATCAATTTGAGATGTGCTATAACCTGCATCTTTTAATGCAGCTTCGCAAGGACGCAAACATCTGTCGAATAATTTATCTGCCAATGCTTCAAATTTTGCACGAGATAATTTTACCACTAAGTGTTTAGGCACACCATCAACAGCAGTAATATATGGCAAATTAATTTCAGTTTCTGTGCTAGATGATAATTCAACCTTAGCTTTTTCAGCAGCTTCTTTTAAACGTTGTAAAGCCATAGGGTCTTTACGCAAGTCAATTGCTTCCTGGTTTTTAAACTCATCTGCCAACCAGTCCATAATTACTTTATCAAAGTCATCACCACCAAGATGCGTATCTCCATTGGTGCTTTTTACCTCAAACACACCATCGCCCAAATCAAGGATGGAAATATCGAAAGTACCACCACCAAGGTCAAACACAGCAATCTTTTGGTCTTGCCCTTTTTTATCTAAACCATAAGCTAAAGCAGCAGCAGTAGGCTCGTTTACAATACGCTTAACGTTTAAGCCTGCAATTTCACCAGCCTCTTTGGTAGCCTGCCTTTGTGCATCGTTAAAGTAGGCAGGTACTGTAATAACAGCATCTGTAACTTCAGTGCCTAAATAATCCTCTGCAGTTTTCTTCATTTTTTGAAGAACCATTGCACTTATTTCCTGTGGTGTATATAACCTGCCATCAATATCAACACGCACAGTATTGTTGTCACCTTTGGCAACCTTGTAGCTCCAATGGCTTATTTCCTCAGTCACTTCATCAAACTTGCGACCCATAAAACGCTTAACACTTGAAATAGTGTTATGTGGGTTGGTAATAGCCTGACGCTTTGCAGGGTCACCTACTTTTCTCTCACCATTCTTTAAAAAGCCAACTACCGAAGGCGTGGTTCTCCTGCCTTCCTCATTTGCTATAACCACAGGTTCGTTGCCTTCCATAACGCTAACGCAACTGTTGGTTGTTCCTAAGTCAATACCAATGATTTTTCCCATTTTATTTTGAATTTAATTGTTACTAATTAATGAAAGCCAGCAAGTGATTTGTTGACTTTTGTTTCGTTTTTCCATTATTCAATAATGTTGCCATTGAAGTTTAGGTGAAAAATTGGCAGAAATGTCAGGTATTGCAATAAAATTATTGACAAGACTTGCAGGTATATTAAAGCCTTTGTGTCAAAATGAGTTATTGGGGAATATTGTTATTTAAAAATAGGGTAGTGGTAATTAACCCAGCTCGAAGGTGGTTATTCCAAAAATTTTCTCTAAAGGAAGTTGTGGTGGTGTACCATGGTACATTCTTCCACACTGAAAAACAGGTATTGCGTTAAATTGATTTACCAACTTTATTGCATCTTGATTGCTTAGAGGAATATCTATAAAAACCTTTTGGTTTTGTGCTGCTGATAAACAGGCTTTGTACATGGCTTCTGCCACTTCAAAATCATCGGCAAACAAAGGGCCTATTTTATATCCTTCAACTGCCTTTCTCATTACTGCAAATCCTTTAAGCTTATCATTTATTTTATACTTAAAGGCAAATGAGTTAAGGTTATTTATCCAGGGAATGATAAACTGGTTTCTGTTAAACCCAAAGCACATTGTATCATATTTTATAATATCATCATAATCTGATGCAGTAATTGAAGAGATAGCATTATGAACTGTAAAAGACTCACCATTGCACAAGTACCTTTCATCTTTAAAAAGTAAATTAAAGCCACCCTTTGAATAAAAGCCTTGCATATCAACAACGCCATCCATGCCAATAGCTGCACCATTTTTTAAACGGCTTAACAATTTTTCCTTTCTTAAATGCCATATTTTTTTGCCAATGCCCAAATGACGATATGCAGGCTTTACAATAAAAAGTCCCATAAATCCAAACTCGCCATTATAGGAAACTATTGAACCCCCAGCTATCATTTCATTGCCATTAAAAAAACCATAAAAGCCTTCGTTGTCTGTTTGCCAAAATATTTCTGCATCACTTAAGCCGGGGTTCCAACCTTCATTTTTTGCCCAGTCCAGCAATTCAATTACCTGCGGTTTTGATAGTATTGTAAAACTTAAAGAATTAATGTTAAGCATAGCAGTTTTAATATTTAAGATAAAGTTAAAAGATATAGTTTACAAAATGTTAAAATCAAAACTTTGTTAGCTCCCTACATTTGCCCACCCAAAACAATATTAAAAATGAGAAGTATAAAGAAAAAAGCCTTGGCATTATTATGCCTTGTTACCTCAGGTACATTAGTAAATGCACAGGAAAATACACTAGACCCTGTAACAATTACATCTGGTATTGCACCTATTAAAGCATCAGAAACAGGCAGAAATATTACAGTAATTAAAGGCGAACAATTTGCCAAACAACCCATTCAGTCTATTGACGATTTATTGAAATACCTGCCAGGTGTTGAAGTGCAGCAACGTGGACCTATGGGTGCACAGGCTGATATTGTAATAAGGGGTGGAACTTTTCAGCAAGTATTGGTAGTGCTGGATGGCATAAGGTTGAACGACCCATTGACTGGGCATTTTAGTAGTTACATACCCATTGCCCCAGCTGAAATTGATAGGATTGAAATTTTGTTTGGAGCAGCGTCTGCAATTTATGGCACAGAGGCAGTAGGAGGGGTGATACATATTATTACCAAATCATTTCATTCAAATAGCATAACTAAAACCAAACAGGTGCAGGCACAATTTACTGCTGGTGAGTATGGATTGTTTAATGTAAATATTGGAGGCTTGTATAAAAAAGGAAAGCAAACCTTTGCTGGTGGTGTTCTAAGCAATAATGCAGATGGGCAGCCACAACGTGGCACAAATGGTTATGCACATAATACTACAGCTTCTTTTTCTTATTCCAATGCTATTGGTAAAAACTGGAACCTTGCATTGAGAACTGCTTATGATAACAGGGATTTTGCTGCACAAAATTTTTATACCAGCTTTAAAAGTGATACAGCTTATGAGCAGGTTAAAACATGGTGGAACCATTTGCAATTGCAATATGAAAAAGGAACTAATAAATTAAGCATTGATGCTGGTTATAAAAAGGTAAACGATTATTATAAATTCAATACAGCAGTTGCTGCAAATGACAATGATGCCAGCTTATTCCAATCTCAGGTAGTGTATAATAAAAAAATGCAAAAAAATACTTTGCTTACAACAGGAGTACAGTTTATTAGCAAGCAAATTAACAGTAATGACAGGGGTAATCATAAAGTGCCACAGTTAGGGATATTTGCAATATTGCAAAAACAATTTGGTAAAAATTTATTTGCAACCACTGCTGTAAGATATGATAATAGTGAAGGTTTTGGTAATAAAATAACAGCACAATTAAATACTTCTTACAAACTAAAAAATGCACAACTAAGGTTTGGCATTGGCAATACTATTCGTGATGCAGACTTTACAGAACGTTATAATAATTATGGTAAAGCTTTGGTATCAAGTGGCAGCATTGGCAACCCAGATTTAAAGGCAGAACAATCTTTAAGCTACGAGTTTGGTGCAGATTACTGGATAAAGAATAACTGGAAATTTACTGCAAGCTGGTTTCAGAGAAACCAGACAGACTTAATAGATTTTGTAACTACAACCTATGCCAATATGCCAAGGAAAGACAACCTGAATCCTGCAGGTGTTTATGCATTGGCTTTAAATATTTCTAAAGTTAATACTGCCGGTTTAGAACTTTCTACACAGTTTAACAAAGGCTGGGGCAAGCACCAATTATTTGTAACCTTGGGTGCAACATGGCTTCAAAGCAGAAGTGCAGACAGTAATACAAAAACATCGTTCTATATTAATTCTCATGCAACATTTTTGTTAAACTATAATGTGCAATACAGCTATAAAAACTGGAGTATTGCTGCAAATGGATTGTATAAACAAAGAGGAGAGATGGCAGCGAGTGCTATTAATGCAGTTATCAGTTCAAGCTACTTTGTAGCCAATGTAAAATTGAGCTACCAGTTTGCTGAAAAACGTTGCAGTGCATTTATTCAGGCAAATAATTTTTATGATAAATCATATTCAGATTTGTTGGGTTCTATTATGCCAAAAAGATGGGTGAGTGGTGGATTGAATTTTAATTTATAACAAACATCTGTATAAAAAAAGGGTGAATGTTTTATAGCAATTGCTAAGAACATTCACCCTTTTTTATTTCAATAAAAGACTAACCTAACTTAGCTTTTAAGTTAGTATCTAATGCATCTAAAAACTCTTCAGTATATAAATAATGTTCTCCATGGTTTACTTTATTGCCATGAATACAAACTGCTAAATCTTTAGTCATTTTACCACTTTCAACAGTTTCAACACACACTTGTTCAAGTGCATGGCAAAAGTTAATCAACTCCTGGTTGCCATCTAATTTACCTCTGAACTCTAAACCTCTTGTCCATGCAAATATTGATGCAATTGGATTTGTAGAAGTTGGTTTCCCTTTTTGATGTTCACGATAATGACGAGTAACAGTACCATGTGCAGCTTCTGCTTCCATAATTTTTCCATCAGGTGTAACCAATGTAGAAGTCATTAAACCTAAGCTACCAAAGCCTTGTGCCACTGTATCGCTTTGTACGTCACCATCATAGTTTTTACAAGCCCATACAAAATTGCCATTCCATTTTAAAGCACTTGCAACCATGTCATCAATTAAACGATGCTCGTAAGTAATGCCTGCTGCTTCGTAAGCTGCTTTAAACTCATTTTGATAAACCTCTTCAAAAATATCTTTAAAGCGACCATCATATTTTTTAAGGATAGTATTTTTTGTAGAAAGGTATAAAGGCCATTTCTTTTGCAATGCAGTGTTAAAGCAGCTTCTGGCAAAGCCAAAAATACTTTCATCTGTATTGTACATAGTTAATGCAACACCATTTCCTTTAAAGTTAAACACTTCAAATTCTTGTGTTGTTCCATCTTCTCCCTCAAACTTTACAGTTAATTTTCCTTTGCCTTTCGTTACAAAATCTGTCGCACGATATTGGTCTCCAAAAGCATGACGACCTATGCAAATTGGTGCTGTCCAGTTTGGTACTAAACGAGGTACATTGCTACAAACAATTGGTTCACGAAACACAGTACCATCAAGAATATTACGTATAGTTCCATTTGGCGATTTCCACATTTGCTTTAGCTTAAATTCTTCAACCCTTTGCTCATCAGGAGTAATGGTTGCACACTTAATGCCCACGCCATATTGCTTAATGGCATTAGCTGCATCAACAGTAACCTGGTCGTTGGTTTCATCACGATACTCCATTCCTAAATCGTAATATTTAATATCTACTTCAATGTAAGGAAGTATTAATTTGTCTTTAATAAACTTCCAGATAATTCTGGTCATTTCATCGCCATCCAATTCTACCACTGGATTTGCTACTTTAATTTTTGCTGCCATTTTTATTTATTGATTTTTAAATAATGATTGGTTGCAAATGTAGTGTTTGCCACAATTTGAGACAATCAAAAAAAGATAATGTAATAATATAATTATGATTGCATTGATTGTAGAACTATTTAATAAAACCAAGCTATGATGAAACATTCCTTTTATTTGCAACATCATTATTTGCTACAGATTTTATCATGAATTCAATACTGCAATACACTTTCTTAGACAATACTATTAAGGCTTACCTCATTGTATTTGGGGTAATTCTTTTTACCATTATTATTAAAAAACTCATCTCAAAATATTGTGCCGGCTTATTGTATAAATTAGTAGGTAAAGCAGGAAAAAGCCTTACCAAACAACATTTTCTTGATTTGGTGCTGCAACCTTTAGAGATGTTTATTCTATTGTTTGTTGTTTTTGTTTCTATAGATAAACTTAATTTTCCAACCACATTTGACTTCAGGATTTTTAAAGTTACTTCAAGAGAAATAGTTGATAGTATAACAAGCGGTTTACTGGTTATTCTTTTTATAAGGCTTTGTGTAAGGTTAATCGATTTCTCAGCATTGATTATTGAACAGAAAGCAGACCTTTCAAAAGATGCTAATGATAGCCAGCTTATTGTTTTTTTTAAAGATTTTTTTAAGGTAATAATAGTAATAATAGGGGTGTTGCTATTGCTGCATTTTTCTTTTCATAAAAATATAAGCAATCTGCTTACAGGCCTAAGCATTGTGGGTGCAGCAATTGCATTGGCTACACGCGAAAGTCTCGAAAATCTTATAGCATCTTTCATTATTTTTTTTGACAAACCCTTTACCACTGGTGATGTTGTTAAGGTGCTTCAGTTTACTGGCACTGTAGAAAAAATAGGCTTGAGAAGTACACGCATAAGGACAGAAAATAAAACTTATATAACAGTGCCAAATAAACAAATGGTAGATAGCGTGGTAGACAATATCTCTTTAAGGACAAAACGAAAAGCTGAGTTAAAACTGGAAATTGACATACACACAACAGCAGTTGAATTAAGTGCATTTACTACTGCCATTAAAAATATGTTAGGTGCAAAAGATATTATAGACAGCTTTCAGGTTTTACTTGTTGATACAGGCAAACAATCTCATGTTATAGATATTGATGTATTTGCAGATGTTTCACAATCTAACGATACATTTAATATTTTAAAGGAAGAAGTAAATTTTGAGATTATAAAAATTGCAGAGCAGTTAGCAATAAAGTTTGCAACTAAGGACGGAAAATGATAATAGATTTTGGTCTTCTGTTTTAATAGCAATTGACAGCAATAAAAAAGGTGATTGAAATTTCAATCACCTTTTTTATTTATGACTAGACAGCCTTAATTAATTTTCAACACTGTTTCTTTATAGCTGTTTCCTTTTGCATCTGTAAGTTGCAATTGGTAAGTACCTGCTGCAAGGTGTTTGTTAATTTCAACTGTCATGCTGCCATTGCTGCCTGCATTGTTTATTGTTTCTGTATATACAAGCTGACCCATGTTATTAAACAACCTTACAGTACCAACGCCTGTAGCCACACCATTCAATTGTAAGCCAATGGTATTGCCTGTTACAGGGTTTGGATATACAGTTACGCTGCTCACATTTTTACCATTCATTTCAACCTTAACAACTATGCTGTATTTCTCACTGCTGTTTTTGTTAATGGTTTTAATTCTGTAGTAGTTAACAGCAGCTGGGTTTTTATCTACAATGCTGTATGTATTGGTAACATTACCATTTTTAGCTGCTGCTTCGCTAAGCATTGCAAAGTTGCTACCTGTAGTTGATTTCTCAACATTATAGACATTAACACCTGTTTCAGCAATAGCTTCCCAGTTTACCACAACATTATTGTTTTGCTTGTATGCACTTACGCTTAGTTTATTGCTTGGTAATGCACCTGCTCCAGTAAATACAATGCTGAAACGATTTGTAGCATTGCTGCCAGCAACACTTGAAACACTAAATGGATAGATTGTTGTGTTATCAGCTAAGTTTATTTGTGTTTCTGTGTTTAAGAAATTATCTATGATTTTGCAACCACTAACACTTGCATCAAAGTTTACAGGATTAATTAAAAATTCATAGTTAGAACCAGCAACCATACTGTTCATTGCAATAAACAATGTATCTGTTGTTGTAATAAATGGACGAGCTTCAATGGCAAGGCTTTTTGAATTTCTCGCAAGTCCAATGTTTTCAAGGCTTGCAGCTATTTTAATACAATCTTCATCATCAACATCATCAGCATAATTTCCAAATTTAGCTCTTAAACCATCAACGTTAGTGCGGTCGCCATTGGGTTGAACAGCAAATAATTTAACATTAAATAAATCAACTGAACCATTTGCTGTACCTGTTGTTTGTGTGTTGTTGTTAGACGAAGTTGTTTTGTTAGATTCATTAAATGTGATGCTTGCAGTTGCATTATTAGGTTTTGCTAAAACAGCCTGCCCACTTTGAAAGAACTTAGTACTGCTTCCACTCAATGGACCAGCAGCCCAATTGGTTCTGTCAAAATAAGTATATGTACCAGGAGAATTTGTTGATACACCTGTTAAGTTTGGATCCCAGAAATAAACAAAGTTTCCAATGTTTGTGTATGTAACAGTACTCATGTCAACAGGACATGCATAAGGATTACCAATTAACCAGCTATTGCCACTAGTACCACTAAAATTAAATGTTTGTGTGCCAGTTTGTAATAAACCTTTAGACGCTAAAGTTGTTGTTGCAAAAGCATTTGGTGTGCTGTTGCTTGGGGTTACAGTTCTATCACCTCTTACAAAAATAAAGAAACCTTTGTTATCAGCACTACCTGTACTGCCACTCATTGTTTCTGTTTTGGTATTTAAAATTTTATTCCACGAACCAGAGCCAGAACTATTATAAGTTAGTAAGTTGGCACTTGTACTTAAGTCATCTAAACCATTTGTGCCACTTGGTGTAACAGGTCCAGTAATACGTGTACCATAGTTACTTGAGTAACCAAAATTTGATTGCCAGTTATTTATTACTTTGTCATTATCGTTACTAATAATGCCATTGAATGACACAGGTGCTGTAGCCATTCTCCAACCTCTGTTTTGTTTATGAAAATATCTTTCAACAGTTACTTGTCCACTTATTGTGCCGCCAACCTGATCAACATAGGCAGTATTGGCACTTCTACTTCTTAATACTAAATATCCACCTGTATTTAAGGTGCCTGCACTTACGCTTAATCTATCGAACAAATTTAATTTATTACCAATGGTAACACTACCACCACTACCACTTACAACTAAATTTTGCAACGAGTTGGTGCCTGTTGTAGGATTTACAATACTTCCATCGGTTGTTTGATTAAAGTAAATTGTACCAACATTGCTTGTAGAGCTTACAGTTAAACTACTTGAATTGCTACCAGTAAAGCTATTGGCAGCACTCATTCCAGTAACTGTTCCATTCAATGTTAATGTATTTCCATTAATAGCCAATTTGCCACTACTAAAAGCCAATGTACTACCAACAGTAAAGTTTTTATCGATGGTAACACCGTTGCTGTTATTAACAGTTAAATTGGTTAATGTATTGGCAGTGCCATTATTTACCGTTGTTGATGAACCTGGGAAAGTTTGCGAAGAGGTACCATTTAATGATACTGTACCTAAATTATTTAATGTGCCACCACCAGTGAAAGTACCAGTAATACCAAGTGTTACACCAGCATCAACTGTTAAAGTACCACCACTGTTTAATGTAACATTGCCCAAGCTTTGATCTGTACTTATTTGCAAAGTGCCACCACTATTAATGGTAACAACATTGCCTGATGTTATTGTTGTTCCACCTGTTTTATTTAATCTCAATGTTCCATTACTTACAGTTGTACTACCTGTGTAGGTACTACTACCATTTAATGTTACTGTACCACTACCAGTTTTTGTAACAGTATTGTTTAAACTATTTGTAGATGTACTGTTGGCATCAAGACCATTACTAACAACACCAGAAACTGTAAAACTGTTATTGCTTGCACCTAAAGATACTGCACCAGTATTTACTTGTGTAGTAGTTTGCTTCCAATAAATGTTTGATGCATTATCACCATCCCAATCATCTTGTAAGTAAACAGCATAGTCAGTAATGGGATTTGAATTATTTAATTGTACATCGTTAAATGTTGTTGTAGCAGGACCATTAGATGTTGTTATAGATACGTTCATTCTATCAGGAGCAGTTAATGTAAACTCCATAGTAAAATCTCTGTAACTTGTTTGGTCTCCAGCATAGCTTGTTGCAGAGGTGCTACCACTACTGTATTTAATGTACCAATTTCCATATCCACTGCCAGTATATGCAGGGCCATCAAGATTAGCACTAATGGCGTAATTATTTTCTCTATCATTCCAAGACGTGTATGCACTAGGCGATGCTAATAATGATACACCTATTTTTCCATAAGCCCTTGTACATGCTACTCTGATAGTAAATTTATCGCCCACTTGTAATGAGCGTGTAGAACCACCTCCTGATCCATCTGTTCTGAATTTGCGAAAAGACACCACTTGCTTGTTGCCACTTGTATTGGCATATTGCCCCATTTCGGTGCCACCATTGTTAAATGAGCCGGCCGAACCATCTGTAAACTGATTTACATTGTAAGTGTTTTGCTGTGTGTAGGTTACTGTTGTTTGTGATGTTGCTATAAATGGTATTAGCAACAATAATAAGTGTAGATTTTTTTTCATGGTACAATCATTTTAACAAAAGTATGGAAAATATGTAAATTGTACACTACATTTTTTTTCGTTAAAAAATACTTTTTTATTTATGGTTTAAAATAGCGTAAAAAAATAATAATGCTGGTTTTAAAAACGTTAAATTGCGAAGCAACCAATGCTAATCTGTGTATTAAAAAATGACTAATAAAAAAACATTTGTGATTGTGCTGATATTTTTAGTAATCGTATCATGCCACAGAAAAAGTATTCCATCAGCCCAAGGAGAGTGTGAGGAAACAGGAATAGCATCTTATTATGGAGGTAAGTTTATAGGCAAACCCACAGCCAGTGGCGAAATATATGATGCAACCAAACTAACAGCAGCACACAAGAAATTGCCTTTTGGCACTAAAGTAAAAGTTACTAATCTTAACAATAACAAGTCTGTTGTTGTAAGAATCAATGATCGTGGACCTTTTGTTGCAGGAAGAATGATTGATTTGAGCGAAGCTGCTGCACAAAAAATTAACATGATAAAGGAAGGTGTTGTAAAGGTTACTATTGTTTGTGAATGATTTTTTAGAGAAGCATAACAATACCAATTAAAAATTTCTGATACAATAAAGTAACCATATTAGGCTTCAATTTAGGTATGAAAAAAGATGGTGGCAATAAACATTGCAAGACTTGAACGTTCTCTTATATATGTATCTCTTTAAAACCTAGGCGAACACAAGAATATTGAAAATAAAAAGAGACTTACATTTAAACAAAATTATTGCACTTGTAAAAAGATAAAACTTCTGCCAGCATAAAGTTTGGCAATATCAAGGATAAATAATTTGAACATCAAAATTTGAAATGTTATTTTCTTTTATACATTGGCTGATACAACGCAGTTCATCTTTTGTAATATCTATCAACAACATTCCTATATTTGGCTTTAATAAATTAAACCAAAAAACATCTTAGTTATGGAAAATAAATCTTCAGGTAAATCAATTGTTTTAGGTGTGTCTATTTTAGTAGGGTTAACCTTGCTAGGCACCTTTATTTATAAAGGTTTAAAAACATTCAGCGATAAAGATCGTATTGTAACAGTTAAAGGACTTGCTGAAATAAATATAACGGCAACTTCAGCATCTATTGGTTTGTCTTTTTCATTTTCTGGCGATAATTTGCAGGATATTATTAAACAAACGGAAATAAGGAAAAATTTAATTGTCGCTTATTTAACAAGTATTGGATATAGCAAAGATGATATACAGGCTAGCAATATTGATATTACTGACAAACAGAAATATTATGAAAATGAATGGCAGGGTGGGCAACAGGTTAAGGTTAAAATTGACAGATATATTGCATCGCAAAATTTAACCATCATATCCAAAGACATTAAAGCTACTGAAGATAAATCTGCTCAGATAAAACTAGACTTAGTAAGCAAGGATTTAACATCAACTGTTACTACTAATTATTCTTTTCCTGAATTAAACTCGGTTAAACCCAAGTTGATTGCTGAAAGCACAAAAAATGCAAGGGTTGCAGGCGAGCAGTTTGCTAATGATTCAAAAGCTACATTAGGAAAAATTAAAACAGCATCGCAAGGACAAATTACCATTGCAGGAAAATACTATTATGATGAAGAAGGTGGTGCAGATAATGAAAAGCCAAAGGAACCTTATGTCCAAAAAGCAAGGGTTGTAAGTACTATCGTGTTCTTTTTAGAATAATAAAAAATGATACTACATACTTCTATTTAAATGAATGTTCAAGCACAAATAAAGGATTATATTGCCAGCCAGCCTGAGCCTAAACAGAGCGACATGCAACAGTTGCATGAACGCATATTGCAAGTATTGCCAATGTGTAGGTTATGGTTTGAAGATGGAAAAAACAGTGAAAATAAAACTGTAAGCAATCCCAACATTGGATATGGATTATACACAATTAAATATGCCGATGGTAAATCCAAGGATTTTTTTCAGATTGGTGTTAGTGCAAATACAAAAGGAATATCTGTATATATACTAGGGTTAAAAGATAAGGAATACCTAGCTAAAACCTATGGCAAAAACCTTGGCAAGGCAAAAGTGACAGGCTATTGCATTAAATTTAAAACCCTTAAAGATATAAATATTGATGTGCTTTTGAAAGCAGTTGAATATGGATTTGAAAACACAGCAGGGTAGTATAAGACAGAAAATATTTAAAGCAACTTTCACTTATTTTATTCTGTATCAACAAATAGTTATTTAGTTACAATTATAAAAATGTTTTTGCTTTTTTAATATAATCCCATTATTTTGTAATAGAAAACTTCCTTTACGACTAATACTGCTACGAAAACAATGTTCTATAAACCACCACCTATAATCCAAGGGTGTTTGATTTCTAGAGCTCGTTGTTTAAATTAAATATTGACCAATTCAATTTGATTATGAAAAAAATGTACTTCAATTTTTTAACGATTATATGTCTATTATTTTCGTTAGTTTCAAATGCTCAAACCAACTATGCTTTAAATTTAGCCAAAAGTAGCTCACAGTATGTTTCAGTTCCGCATAGTAGCTCAATAAATCTCGGTGCAACTTTTACTATTGAAGCCTGGATTTATCCAGTAAGTAGTGATTGGCTTACAATTGTAGATAAGGGAGATTACAATTTTGACTTTGCTAAAACTGATGATGGCAGATTAGGTTTTTACAATCGTTTTTCTGGAGGCTGGTGGAATTACTCAAGTTCTACCGTTCCTCTAAATACCTGGACACACGTGGCAATTACTTTGTCTGGTGGTGTGCTTACATTTTATATGAATGGTACTGCTAATGGTGCTGCCAATGTTAATTACGCCCAAGATAATGGTGTTTTAAATATTGGTCGTCAATCGCCATCAACTTGCCTTTGCAATACTTTTGATGGGCAAATGGATGAATTACGTTTGTGGAATGTTGCTAGAACAGCTACTGAAATTAATGATAATAAAAACGTAAACATTAATGCTAACACAAGTGGACTAGCTGCTTATTATAAATTTAATGAAGGAACTGGTACAACTGCAGCAGATGCAACTGCTAATGCAAATGATGGAACATTAGTAAATGGGGCAAGTTGGGCTACATCTAGCGTTAGTTTAACAAATTCTTGCACTAATACAACATCAACAGCCACAACCACTGCGTGTGATAGTTTAGTGTGGAATGGAACAACATATACTGCAAGTGGTGTATATACTTATTCAACAACAAATGCAGCAGGTTGCGATAGCACAGCAATATTAAACTTAACTGTTAATCATTCTTCAACATCATCAACCACAACAACAGTTTGTGATAGTTTGGTGTGGAATGGAACGACATATACATCAAGTGGTGTATATACTTATTCAACAACAAATGCAGCAGGTTGCGATAGTACAGCAACATTAAATTTAACTGTTAATCATTCTTCAACTTCAAACACAACAACAAGTGCTTGTGATAGTTTGGTGTGGAATGGAACGACATATACATCAAGTGGTGTATATACT
>CAYZDJ010000010.1:0-5336 GCA_964477265.1 uncultured Chitinophagaceae bacterium | reverse complement strand
TTGTGATAGTTTGGTGTGGAATGGAACGACATATACATCAAGTGGTGTATATACTTATTCAACAACAAATGCAGCAGGTTGCGATAGTACAGCAACATTAAATTTAACTGTTAATCATTCTTCAACTTCAAACACAACAACAAGTGCTTGTGATAGTTTGGTTTGGAATGGAACAACATATACTGCAAGTGGTGTATATACTTATTCAACAACAAATGCAGTTGGTTGTGATAGCACAGCAACATTAAACTTAACTGTTAATCATTCTTCAACATCATCAACCACAACTACAGTTTGTGATAGCTTAATATGGAATGGTTCTACTTATAAAAATAGCGGCACTTATACAGCTCATTTCACTAATGCAGTTGGTTGTGATAGTACTGCAACACTTGTATTAACTGTAAATTACAAACCTGCAGTTGATTCAATTGTTGGTTTAACCAATATTGAAATTTTAGCCATTGGTGGTGGTGGTGGTGCTGGTGGTCCTGATGGTGCAGTTGGAGCAGGTGGTGGAGCTGGTGGTGCTGTTTATGGAAAATATACTTTACCTGCAAATGGTAGTAATATTTATACAGTTGGCGTTGGTGGTGCTGGTGGTTATGGACAAGGTTGTGCAGGTAATGCTGCTGGTGGTACTGCTGGTACAAATGGTGGTGGTACTGGTGGTAATGCTGGAACAGGAGGTTGTTCTGGTGGTGGTGGTGGTGGTGGTGGCTGGAGTGGCTTCTACCAAGGTTCTACATATTATGTTGTAGCAGGTGGTGGAGCAGGAGGAGGAGGTTCTAATGAAGGAACTGCCAATGATGTTGCAACACCTGGTGGTGGTAATCAGGCAGTAGCTAATGGTACATCAATGACTGGACAAAATGGAACTGCCTATAGTGGAGATGGTGGTGGTGGTGGAGCAGGTGGTGGTGGTTATTATGGTGGTGCTGGACAAACAAACCTTACCACAAATGGCGTTGGTAACGGTGGAGCAAACTATGCTAACCCAACCAATAGAAATGTTTATGCAACTTATGTAGGGGCTAGTGGTGCTGCAAATAGTGGTGGTGGGGTTGGTGGTCAAGGTACTACAACAACTATTACAAATTCAAGTAATTTCAATTATACAAACACCTATGGTAAAGGTGGTAATGCACAAGGCAATGGTGGAACAAGTACAACTGCTAATGGAAACAATGGTGTTGTAATTATTCGCTATCAAGGCTCGCCAGTTGCTACAGGTGGTACAATTACTCAAAGTGGTGGCTATACTTTACATACGTTTACTACAATTGGTTCAAACACTTTTAGAGCAAATTCTGCAACTGCAGTTTGTGTTGGCTCAACTACATCTTTAAGTTGTGCTACACCAAATGGTGTTTGGAGTAGTAGTGATACAACTATTGCAACAATCAATCCTTCAACAGGAATGGTAACTGGTATTGCAGCTGGTGTTGTTACAATTACCTATACAGTTACTGATGTTAATGGTTGTGTAGGTTATTCTACAAAGCAATTCACAGTTAATCCATTGCCTGTAGTGCCTGCTATTACTGGTAATACAACGCTTTGCGATAACACAACAAGTTTATTAAGCAATACTTTAACTAGTGGTGTTTGGACTTCTTCTAACACAGCTAAAGCAACTGTTAATAGTTCAACAGGATTAGTAACTGGTGTTGCTGCTGGTAACTCAACAATTACTTATTTATATACAGATAATAATGGATGTTCAAATACAAATTCAACTGTTGTAACTGTTAATGCAAGTCCAACTGTGGCTGCAATTTCAGGTAATAATGGTGTTTGTATAGGTAGCACAACTACATATACAAATGCAACAACTGGTGGTGTTTGGTCATCAAGCAATACAAATGTTGCAACAATTGACAGTGCAGGTTTAATTACATCAGTAGCTACAGGTAGTGCTACTATAAGTTATACAGTTACAAATACTGATAATTGTGTTAAAGTAGTTACAAAAACTATTACTGTAAATGCTTTGCCAAACGTAACTGCTAATGCAACTGCTACAACAGTATGTTATGGAACAAGTGTTACATTAACTGGTGGCAATGCTTCATCTTACACTTGGAATAATGGTGTAACAAATGGCGTTGCTTTCAATGCAACTGCAACTACAACTTATACTGTAACAGGTACAGATGGCAATGGTTGTGTTAAAACTGCAAACATTACAATTACAGTAAATCCTTTGCCAGTTGTAAGTATCAGCCCTTCTATTACTACAGTTTGTAATGGATATCCTTCAACATTAACAGCAAGTGGTGCTAGTACTTATAGCTGGACTGGCTTTGGTACAAGTCCTGTTATTGATCAAATTTCAGTAACACCAAGATTAGCTGTGGGGTTACATAAATTGAAATCTTCTTATTCTGGTGCTGCAATTCGTATAAGACGTTCAAGCGATAATGCAGAACAAGACTTTGGCTTTAGTGGAAATGACTTAGATGTTGCTGCTATCAATACATTCGTAGGTGCAGGAACAGGTTATGTAAAAACTTTATACGATCAATCTGGAAATGGAAACAATCTTTCTCAAACAACAAATAGTCTTCAGCCATTATTTATTGCAAGTGGATTAAATGGAAAACCAGTAATTAGAATACAATATTCAGTTGGTCAAACTTTATATAACACAACAAATTTTGGACAACCATTTACAGTTGTTTATGCTGCAAAACAAACTGGTTCTAATCGTGGTAGAATGGTTACAAGCTATTCAGGAAACTGGTTGTTAGGATGGTGGGGTGGTAATAAAAACTGTGCTTACTTTGAAGGTTGGGTAAACAATGGACCAACTGCAAGTGGCGATAACAATCCATATGTTTACACAGGTGCAGGAACTTCTGGTTCATATCAATTATATCAAAATGGAAGTTTGATTGCAAATAATGGTGGTGGTAGTTCAGGGCCAAATGGAATTTCAATGGGTGCAAGTGGTTGCTGTTATGGTGAAAGATCTGATGGTGACTTTACTGACTTATATGTTTTCAATTCTGTTTTAAATACTACCAACAGACAATTGGTAGAAAACAATACTGGTGCATACTATGGTATTAGTGGTGTAGCAAGTGTACTTGGTGCTACTCAAACTGCATATCCTTCATCAACTACAACATACACAGTTTATGGAACTGATGCTAATAGTTGTGTAGGAACAGCAACACAAACAATAACAGTTAATCCAAAACCAAATGCAGGTAATGATATTACTAATGCTTGTGGAGGAAGTACACAAACATTGACAGGTACTGCAAATACTGGTACTTGGACTGCATTAAGTACAAACCCAAGTGGTTCTACCTTAAGTAGTACAACTTCAGGTGTAGCAACAGTTTCATTTGTTAATGCTGCTACAGGAACTTATAGCTATATCTATACTTTACCAACAACAGATTGTAGCGATACAATGAATATTGTTGTTGGTGCAAAACCAGATGCAGGTGCTGATGTAAGTAATATTTGTGGTGGTAATATTATTTCATTAACTGGTGCACCAAATACAGGAACCTGGTCTGCAATGGGCAGCAACCCAACAACTGCAACAAGTTTATCTTCGGTTGGTGCAAGTTTATTGGCAAGATATGATGCTTCTGTAACTTCATCATTCACTCAATCATCTGGTGTTGTTACAGCCTGGAATGATTTATCAGGTAATGGTTATAACTTAACTCAAAGTTCAACTGGTCCAACACTTACAACTATAAATGGTGTGCAAGCGTTCGACTTTAATTCTGCAAAAAGAATGACAAGAACTTCAGTTCCATTAGCACAAAATGTAACAGTATTAATGGCTGTTAAATACAATAGTGCAATTGCAACTTGGGGTAATTTTATGTGCCACGGAGATCACGATGCTGATTGGTCAATGCGTCACAATAACGATGGAAGCAATAGTGTAGGATTCCATACAAACAATGATAACTCAACTGTATTAGCACCATTAACAAATGGCAATACTTACATATTGGTTGGAAGATTAACACAAAATGGAAATGGAACTAACAATGTAGAGTATTGGGCTTATGATTTGAATGGCAGTTTAGTAACAAGAAATGCTACTTTCTCAACAACAATTTCTGCTGGTAGCAAAACAGTTTTTGTTGGAAGCTCTGATATAGGTGGGGAAGCTTCAAATGCAAAAATTGGTGAGATACTTTATTATAACAGTAGCTTATCAAGCAATGATTTAACAAACGCTGTAAACTATTTAAAAGATAAATGGTTCAATGGAGCAACTGGTGGTGGCTTCACTCAATCAAGTGGTATTGCAACTGTTACTTATCCAAATGCTGCAACAGGAACATATAATTATGTTTACACTTCAACATTTGGTTGCACAGATACAGCAAGTGTTTTTGTAACACCAAAACCAAATGCTGGTGCTGATATTAACTATTTATGTGGTGGTGCTACTCAGGTATTAAATGGCACAACAACTAATGGTACTTGGTCTGCTTTAAGTACAAATCCTACAGGTGCAAGTTTAGGTTCAACAACTAGTGGTTCTGCATCTGTAACATTTACCAACCTTGCTTCTGGTACATATAATTTCATTTATACATTACCAACAAATTGTAGCGATACAATGAGCATTACAGTTCGCCCTAAACCAAATGCTGGTACAGATGATGCAGTATGTATTTTAAATGTGGCAACTGGTGTTACTTTAACATCAAATGTTACAGGCGTATGGAGTGCAATGAATGGTAATGCAGGAACTTCAAATATTGTATCTGCAAGCAGTGCAAGCACACAGGTAAACAACTTTAGTGTTGTTGGAGATTATAATTTTATCAATACAAACAATGGTTGTACAGATACTGTTAAAGTTACTGTTACACCAGCAGGTTCAATAAGCAATTATGTTTGGAAAGACCAGAATAATGATGGCTTACAAAATGAACCAACATCAAATGGTGTAAATGGAATAACAGTTGAATTGTATAAAAAAGATGGTAATGGTGATTTCAATTATTATGCAACTACAACAACAGCAGATAATGGAAGCGGTAACCCAGGTTACTACAACTTTGGTATTTGTGAAGATGGTGTATATAAAATTAAAGTGCCAACTGTAAATCCATTTACACAAACACATTTAACTGCTCAAGATGGCACTGCAAATACAGATGGCAATAGTGATGTAAATCCTGCTGATGGATTTAGCCCAGAAATAACAATAGATACACACGGAAGTGGTTTAACAAAAGATAACAACACGGTTGATGCTGGTTATCAAATATGCACTAAGCCAATTGCTGGTAGCGACTTTACATCTTGTGGTGGTCAGTTAGTTGCTATAACAGGAGTTTCTACAA
>CAYZDJ010000009.1:0-90311 GCA_964477265.1 uncultured Chitinophagaceae bacterium | reverse complement strand
ATGCAAACTGTTCATACAAAATACAACAGCAATATTGCTTTGCTTAGTGGAGATGTAATGCTGATAAGGGCTTATGAATACATTAATAAAATAAATGTTGCTTATCAGTCTAAAATATTACAGTTATTCAACACTACTGCAACACAGGTTTGCGAGGGGCAGCAAATGGATATGGATTTTGAGCAACAGGAAAATGTACTGCTTGATGATTATATAAAGATGATAAGCCTTAAAACAAGTGTGCTACTTGCTGCTACTTTACAAATGGGTGCTGTAATTGGTGGTGCAAGCGAGGGAAACTGTAAGCACATTTATCAGTTTGGGTTAAACCTTGGTATTGCCTTTCAGATACAGGATGACTATCTTGATGCTTTTGGCGACCCTGAAAAATTTGGAAAAGAAGTAGGTGGAGATATTAGACAAAATAAAAAAACGTTTTTGTTTTTACACGCTTTAGAAGTAGCCAATGAAGAGCAAAAGAAAAAGATAGGTGAACTGATAAAAACAAATCCAGCTGATAAAGTAGAACAAATGTTGTCTATTTTTAAAACCTGTAATGTAGATGCCTGGGCAAATGAATTGAAGGAAAAATATTACCAGCTTGCAATGAAAAATTTGGAAGATATTGCGGTAACACAAGCACGTAAAAAGCCTTTACAGGAGCTTGCAGAATTTTTGATACAGAGGGAAAATTAAATTTGTAAAAGTCATATGAACAAAATAAATCCAAAAAAGAAAAAGAGTGGTGGAGCATTTTTACTTATGCTTTTTACATTTATTTGGAGTTGTAGAACTTTTATGCAAGCCTTAGAAACAGACAAACTTTGGTTAAAAGTAATGACAGTTTTTCCAATGATTATATTTTTTGGAATACTAATAGTTTTGTTTAAGAGAATAATAAAAACAAAATAAATAAAATCTTTACGTCTCTGCTTCTTTGCAGCTTTGAGTGAAACCAAATGAATATATTACTTTTGAAAAAATAATTTTATGGGATTAGTATATGCAGATATAACCTTACTTAATGCAGATGATATATCACTTGCAAGAAAACATGTTATTGGTGAAGAAGAAATTAAGCAAATGAATGTAACAATGCTTGTTGATACAGGTGCTTATAATTTGTGTATCAATGAAAGTATTCAGGAACAATTGCAATTGCCATTTGTAGAAAAAAGAAAAGGGCAACTAGCAAATGGGCATATTGTAGAATATGATGTTGTAGGTCCTGTACACGTTAAATTTAAAAACAGAAATACTGTTTGCCTTGCTATGGTTTTAAATGGAAGCAATGAACCACTTTTAGGAGCTATTCCTTTAGAAGATATGGATGTTATTATTCATCCTCAATCGCAGCAGTTAATGGTAAATCCAGAACACCCATACTTTCCACAAATGAAATTGAAGTAGTACCATTATTTCATTAAATCCTTTGCGTCTCTGCTTCTTTGCAGCTTTGCGTGAAACCACAAACTAACTATGTCTTTATTCAGAAAAAAAAATATTGATACCATTGTTGCAGATGCACAAGCCAATGCTGATGGGCATTCTACAGGTTTATCAAGAGTGTTAACTTTAAAAGATTTAACATTTTTTGGTATAGCTGCCATTATTGGTGCAGGTAGTTTTAGTAGTTTGGGCAGTGCAGTTTTTAGTGGTGGTCCTGGTGTTGTAGTCTTGTTTGTTATTTGTGGCATTGCTTGTGCATTTACTGCATTTTGTTATAGCGAATTTGCAAGTCGTATTCCTGTTGCAGGCAGTGCATACACTTATGCCTATGCAAGTTTTGGAGAACTATTTGCCTGGATAATTGGTTGGGCTTTGGTAATGGAATATAGTGTGGGCAACATTTACGTGGCTTTTAGTTGGAGCGATTACTTTACTTCTTTCTTGGAAAAAATACATATTCATATACCCGATTTTTTAACTTGCAGTTATGCCGAAGCTAAAGGTGCCATTGAAAAATTGGCCACTTTAAATGCAACTGAAAAGCTTGATTTTTTAAGTAAAAAAGCAAATGTAGAATTGGTTAATGCTTGGAACAATGCAACTCAAATTGGTGGCTTAAGGTTGATTGTTGATTTGCCTGCACTTATTATAAATTTTTTAATTACTTACCTTGTTTTTCGTGGTGTTAAAGAGAGTAAAAACTTTAGCAACATAATGGTTATTTTAAAATTAATTGTTGTTGCTTTAGTAATAATTGTTGGTGGTTATTGTGTTTTTCATTTAGACTTGATTGGCAACTGGCATCCTGTAAATCCTAAAGGCGAACACGCATTTATGCCAAATGGTTTTGGAGGTGTAATGGCTGCTGTAAGTGGTGTATTCTTTGCCTATATTGGGTTTGATGCAGTAAGTGTATTAGCTGAAGAAAGTAAAAATCCACAAAGAGATTTGCCAAGAGGAATGATTTTAAGTCTTGTTATTTGCACCATTGTTTATATTTTATTGACTCTTGTTTTAACAGGTGCAGTAGTATATTCTAAGTTTGAAAATGTAGGCGATCCATTGGCATTTATTTTTGAAAAAGATAATTTAAACATAGGTTGGATGCAATTTCTTGTAGCTATTTGTGCTGTAATTGCTATGACAAGTGTATTGCTTGTTTTTCAAATGGGGCAACCACGCATTTGGATGAGCATGAGTAGAGATGGCCTATTGCCAAAAGTTTTTCAAACAATCCATCCAAAATATAAAACACCAAGTTTTTCAACTATTGTAACAGGTTTGGTGGTTGGACTTCCAATTATTTTTACAGATAAAACCTTTGTGCTTGACTTTACTAGCATAGGAACTTTATTTGCTTTTGTGTTGGTGTGTGGTGGTGTGCTACTCATCCCAAGAAAAGAGAAAGAAAAAGGTAAATTTCATTTGCCATATATTAATGGGCAATTCAGCTTTTTGTTGCTATTGTTGGGTTCCATTGTTTTTATTGCTATACGATTTCCAGCATATTTTCCATCTTTATTTCATTTCGACTTTAGTGAAAATAAAGATTATGTTGCAGGCAAATTGAGTTTTATGGATGTTGCTACACCTCAAATTTCATTAATTATTTTTTGGGTTTCCTGTATCATATTGGCAATTTATACTTTTATCAAAAAATTCTCACTTATTCCGTTGTTAGGGTTAGCAAGTTGTATGTATTTACTTACAGGAATGACAAAAACAAACTGGGCTTGGTTTTTAGGTTGGTTGCTTATTGGGTTAATAATTTATTTTATTTATGGCAAAAAAAATAGCAAGCTGAATATCTAATTTCAACTTGCTACTTAATTATAGATTAAAGAATTTTATTTATCGTCTTTCATCTTTACCATACCCATAATTTGCTTCATGGTTTTTTCCATTCCATCTGGGCTGCCATCAAGAAACAACATATTTCCTTTACCTAATTCTGCAAAGTTTTTAATAGCTTCTGTCCACATGCTAAACAAAATTACATTGGTATCAAGGTTAGCTTGCTTCATTTGTTCAGCTGCCTGGCTCATACCTTTTGCAACTTCTTCTCTAAACAAAGCAACACCTTGTCCACGTAATTGTGCAGCTATTTTTTCAGCTTCTGCACTAATTTTTATTGCATTACCCTCAGCCTCAGCTGCTTTGGTTTTTGTAATCAATAATGCCTGACCTTCATTCTCTGCAGCAGCTTTTAAGTTATTACTTGCAACAACCCTGCTCATACTATCTAAAATGGCTTTGTCAAAAGTTATGTCGTTAATCTGTAAATCTTGTAAATGATAACCCCAATCTTCAAGGCTATGGTCAATTTGCTCTTTCACAAAATCAATAATTTCCTTTCTTAATGTTAAAATTTCAGCTTGTTTTTTTGTAGCAACAAAAGCACGAATACTTCCTTCAACAGTTCTTATCAATGCCTGCATTAAATCTTTGTCGCTAATAAATTTAAAAGCAACATTTTTAATTGTTTCTTCATCTTGGTTTATAACACTATATAACAACATGCTTTTAAAATAAACATTAGCCTGATCAACTGTTACAGCCTGAAACTCAAGCTCAACAGAACGATTTTGAATACTAACTGTTTTATAAACCTGCTCCAAAACTGGAATCTTGAAATTCAAGCCAGGTCTCAGTATTCGCTGATATTTGCCAAACATTGTAATTACAGCAATTGTGCCCTGATTTACTGTAACCAGCCCACTGAAAACAATAAAAATTAAAACCAAAATCCACCAGAAGTCATGAAAAAATTGTAGCATAAGTTTATTTATTTTTGAGCAATGAAAGTAGGTTAAATATTTATTAACGTCGCTTTTTTATGCACTGCAAACGTTTGAAATTCAAAATTATGTTTTTTTTATGAAATGTAGTACTTCAACTACAGCCCACTTTTCTGTTTGGGTATTCTTTTGTCGTAGAAACAAGAAAAACCCCGTTTTTGACATCCAATTGGAAATGAAAATCAGAGTTTAAGTGTTTTTGTCCAATCCGAAATATCTCTATACCCTAATTTGTTTATCAGTTGAACCTTTTAAAATAATTGTTCAATTAATGAAGAAAAACTTATGAAAAAACTAACAACGTATTCGTTCCTATGTGCCACAATTTTGTTTAGCACATCGTTTTGCAAGTTTAATTGGGTAGGTCTAAACCTATCTAATAACGACATTACCAATTGCATCAATTTTCAATTAACACGTGGCGGCAATTGTATTGGCGATTTTAATAAACTTACAGGCATCCTAGACAGGTTTATTGCTGAAAAATATTCTGTTGACAGATTAGCTGAAGTTTTGGGTAATCCCAATGAAAGTATTGGCAAGTCTGCATTGGTGTATAATTTAACAGACAATAAAGCAGGTATAAAAGCAACTTTAGTTGTAAATAATAGCGAGTTGGTTTCATACTCTGTTAAATAGATATCCTTTCCAATATTCTCTTGATGTAACTTGTTAAGTTTATATTCGTCCGCAATATAAATGTAGTTTGCCCTTCATATATTTTCAAAAAATAAATACACACTGAGTATGTACTTTTGAAAAAATAGTGAACATATGCAAGTTTTTTCTTATCAGCAACTCCATCAATTTTGTTATAATATTTTTACAGCTATAGGTTGTAAAAATAATGATGCTTTAACTGCCAGCAATGTTTTACTGAGTGCCGATTTGCGTGGCATTGATAGTCATGGCATAGCAAGGTTGGGTGGTTATGTAAGACTTTGGGAAGCTAACAGAATTAATACAAACCCCAATATTTCAATTACACATCAAATGCCTTCAACAGCTACAATTGATGCTGATGCTGCATTAGGACTTGTAGCAGCACCTTATGCTATGCAGGTTGCAATTGATAAAGCCAAAACTACAGGTACAGGCTGGGTTTGCGTTGGCAACAGCAATCATTTTGGTATTGCAGGTTTTTATGCTATGATGGCTTTAGAAAATGATATGATTGGTATTGCCATGACTAATGCAAGTGCCTTGGTTACACCAACTTTTGGTAAAGAGAAAATGCTGGGTACAAATCCAATTGCAGTTGCTATTCCTGCTAATAAGCAACCAGCTTTTGTTGCAGATTTTTCTACAACAACTGCAGCTAATGGTAAATTAGAAATCCTTCAACGAAAAAATTTAGATACACCAACCGGTTGGGTACAGGATGAAAATGGTGATGAGAGCACAGATGCAAATATTTTAAAAAAAGGGGGTGCTTTATTGCCACTTGGCAGCGATAGAGAACACAGCAGCCATAAAGGCTATGCCCTTGGTAGCATTGTTGATATTTTTAGTGGCGTGTTGAGTGGTGCAAGTTTTGGACCATGGGCACCACCGTTTCCTGCATATATACCAATGCCACAAAATATGCCTGGCAAGGGTTTGGGGCATTTTTTTGGTGCTATGAGGATTGACGCATTTAGTGAAGCCATGACTTTTAAAAATAATATGGATAAATGGATTGAACGTTTTAGAAACACTACACCAATAAACAGCAACAATAAGGTTTTAATTCCTGGAGATCCTGAAAGGGAAACTGAAATTGAGAGGAGACAAAATGGTATTCCTGTTGTTGAAAGTGTTGTTAATGATTTACAGGCTTTGGCACATAAATATAAAATAGATTTATAATTTTATAATATTCATTTTTTTGTTTGAATATTTATGTGAAATTTACACATTCAATAAGTAAGAGTAAAACATAGTCTATAGTAAGAAAATATGCAATCGCAAAATCAAGAAATATTAGCTGTTGTTGTGCTAGGTATTTTGCTGGCACTTTTGCTTATTGGTTTTATAGTTGCAATAGTTTTCTTATATCAAAAAAGGCAGCAACAGCATCAAATAGAAATACTTTCGATGCAGGAGGAGTATGACCAGCAAATATTGCGAGTTCAATTTGAAATGCAGGAAGCCACACTTGCAGAAATATCTAATAAATTGCACGATTCAATAAAAAATAATATTAATGGTATTGTAAATGATATAGCTGCCATACAAATAAAATGGAAAAAAAATATAATTAATTCCGATCAGGTTTTTCAAGAGCTTGAACGTTATGAAAAAGATTTAGTGCAAGTGAGGGATGAAGTGAGATTAACTTCTCACTCTCTTAGTAATGATAAACTTTCTAAGGTTGGGTTAATTGACACTATTACGTTTGAAAGTAACCGAGTACAAAGGAACAATAAAAATGTAACTGTTAAAATATCAGTTTTTGAAGATAAGTTATACAATCTTACACAAGAGCAATCTATATTTATTTATCGCATTTTCCAGGAAATGATTGGTAATGCACTAGCTCATTCCAAAGCATCGGTACTTGAAATTTATACGAATATTGAAGCTAACAATAATTTTGTTTTGTTGGTAACAGATAATGGAATTGGCTTTAATGTAGCTGAAAAAACAAAAAGTAAACTTTCTGGAATTGGACTAAGTGGAATGCAAAAAAGAGCATTGCAAATAGGTGCAAAATTCAATATAGACAGCCATTTAAATAAAGGCACTTCTATGAAGCTTGAATTACCATTACCTTTACAATTAAACACAAACGAAGTAATTAATGACAAACCGAAAGCCCAATATAGCTTTGATTGATGACCATTTTATAGTGAGGAAGGGATTGAGGAACTTGGTTGAAGCTTTTAATGAATTTAATGTTGTGTTTGATGTTGAAAATTTTACAGAGCTGCAAGCACAACTTAAGACTGATAGACACATTGATGTGCTTTTGATGGATATAAAAATGCCAGATAAAAGTGGATTTGATGTGGCTTTGTGGATGAGATCCCATTATCCTGTTATTAAAGTATTAGCTGTATCAAGCGAGGAGGATGGTTTTTCTATTGCAAAGGTTATACGCAATGGTGCCAAAGGTTTTTGTGGCAAATCTGCCAGCCCTACAGAGCTGATGCTTGCCATACAAACTGTTCTTCGTGGCGATGTTTATTTAAGCCAGGCAAGCCTTAATATGTTTAATGATGTTTTGCAGAATAGTGTAGGTTATTTTTTAAAGAATAATGTAGAATTTACCGAAAAGGAAAGGGAATTTATAAAATGGGCTTGTAGTGCATACACATATCCTGAGATAGCTGAAAAAATGTTTGTTAATGTTAAAACTGTTGAAGGTTACAGGTCTGTAGTATTTACAAAACTTGGCATTCAGACAAGGCAGGAGTTAGCTGTATATGCTGCTCAAAATAACCTTGTAGTATAATTATTTTTCCTTTTTATTTACTGTTCTTGCTTTTTGCAAAACTGTTTTGCCAAACCTGTTTTTAACATCATCTACTGCTTTGTATAATTTTGTTTTTTCTGTAATATCATCAAATAAATTTCCCTGAAAAGATTGATTGGTTAACTCGCTTAACCTTACTCCTAATAGTCTTAAAGGTTGATTTTTTCGCCACAGTTTTTTAAACAAATTTTTGGCTTCTTTAATAATAATGTCATCACTTAAAGTATAGTCAATAGTTGTTTGCTTGCTGGTTGTTTCAAAGTCTGGATACCTTATTTTTACTGCAACACAGCCTGCAAGCATATTATCTTGTCTTAGCTCATAAGCTACTCTTTCAACTTGTTTAATCAGTTGTATTATTAACTCCTCTTCATTGCCTATATTTTCACTAAAAGTGTTTTCGCAGCTTATACTTTTTGCTTCGCGATAATTGGCAACAACACTGGTGCTTATGCCTTGAGCCTTTCTATATAAATCAGTTCCCCATTTGCCCAGTTTTTCTTCAAGTTCTTTTTCACTATGCATTAAAATATCGCCAATTAAATGAATGCCCATTGATTTTAGTTTAGAAAAAGTAGATTCGCCAACACCACTAAATTTATTTACTGGCAATGGTGCAAGAAACTCTTTTTCCAAACCTGGTTGCACAAATAAATAACCATTAGGTTTGGCTTCATCTGTTGCAATTTTCGAAATCATTTTGTTGCTCGAAAGTCCAAAACTTATAGGCAATTTAGTTTCATTTATTATTTGTTCACGAAGATTTTTTGTCCATTCCAGCACATTAAAAAATTTATCCATTCCTGTAAGGTCAATATAAAATTCGTCAATACTTGCTTTTTCAAAAAGAGGAGCTTTGGCCTCAATTATATCTGTAACCCATCTGCTGTATTTACTATATTGCCCACGTGTGCCTTGCAACAAAATAGCATGTGGACACAGTTGCATTGCTTGTTTCATAGGCATAGCACTACGTACACCAAACTTTCTTGCTTCGTAGCTGCAAGTGGTTACAACACCCCTGTCTTTACTGCCTCCAACAATTACAGCTTTGCCCAAAAGCTCAGGCCGGTTAAGCATTTCAACACTTACAAAAAAGGAATCTAAATCAAAATGTGCTATGTAACGTTGAGGAGACAAGTTTATTTAAGATTTAAGATGTACGATTTACGATTTGTTTTAACATATTTATACCAATAAATCGTAAATCAAAAATCGTACGTCGTATATTAGGTTTATCTTCTGCTTGCAATTAATAAATTCAAATCGGTATATTTTATATTGAATTTTTCACTCATATAAAAATCAGTCAATGCACCTTTAAATAAATAAATTCCTTCTCGTGCATTTAACTTATGCCAAATCATTTCGTCAAGACCTCCTTCTTCACTTATCTGCAACAACAAAGGCATTAATACATTGCTTATTGCCTGACTTGCAGTGCGTGCAAAACCACTTGGAATATTGGGTACACAATAATGAATAACATTGTGTTTAATAAAAATAGGCTGTTCATGGCTAGTTAATTCACTTGTTTCAAAGCAACCACCTCTATCAATTGCAACATCAATAATAACACTGCCTATACGCATTGTTTCTACAATTTCTTCTGTTACTACAACTGGTGCCCTGCCAAATTCGTTGCTTAAAGCACCCACTGCCACTTCGCAGGTTTTAAGTTGTTTTGCCAGTATTTTGGGCTCAAGCACACTAGTCCAAACCCTTTGCCCTAAATTGGTTTGCAATTGTTTTAAACGAGAAATGTTATTGTCAAAAACTTTTACGCTTGCACCTAAAGCCAATGCATTGCGTGTTGCAAATTCGCCTACAATGCCTGCACCAATAATAACAACTTTAGTAGGAGGAATACCACAAATGCCACCAAGCAATACACCTTTGCCATGATTAAAACTACTTAAGTATTGAGCAGCAATAAGCATTACAGCACTTCCTGCAATTTCGCTCATGCTACGCACAATAGGATAGGTGCCACATTCATCTTTTAAATTTTCATAGCTTAGTGCAGTCATTTTTTTCTCCATCATTCTCTTAATCACATTTTCTTTTAACGCTGCATAGTGTATTGGAGAAATAATAGTCTGATTCATTTGCAGCAAGTCCAAATCTTCTTCAACAATAGGTGCAGATTTTACAAGGATTGGTGCTTTAAAAACTTCTTCCCTGTCATAAACAATTTTAGCACCAGCTTCGCTGTAATCTTTGTCACTGTAATGGCAACCCTCACCAGCATTATGTTCTACAGTAACACTATGACCATTGCTAATTAAAACACCAACTGCATCTGGCGATAGTCCAACACGATTTTCCTGAAAAGCAATCTCTTTGGGAATACCTATTTCAAGTTTACTGCCTTGTGGTTTTATGTCCAACTTTTCTTCAAGTGTTTCGTATGTAAAAGATGTTGATATAAAGGGTTTCATTTGTATTTAAAATTGAATATTGATTATTGAATATTGGACATTATTTTTTATTCATTAATAATTGCTTCTGCCCAACTTAAAGCTAATTCTAATTGCTCGTCTCTTGTTATATTGCTATTGTCTAAAATCCTTGCATCATCTGCTTTTCGTAAAGGACTAAACTCTCTGTTACTATCAATATAGTCTCTCATTTCTAAATTATTCTGCACTTCCTCAATTGTTGCAGCCATGTTTTTTTCAACCATTTCTTTAAAGCGTCTTTCAACACGCACGGCAATATCGGCAGTTACAAAAATCTTTAAGGCAGCATTAGGAAACACAGTTGTGCCAATGTCCCTTCCATCCATTACAATGCCTTTTTTCTTTCCCATTTTTTGTTGTTGTGCCACTGCAAATTCTCTCACTTCTTTAATGGTAGAAACTGCACTTACATTTTCACTCACCAGCATATCCCTCACCAAAGCACTGACATCTTCTTCATTCAATAAAATATGGCTGGCACTTTTTTCAACATCATATTCAAAGTCTAAATGTATATTGGGTAAGGCTTTTAGCACTTCATTGGGTTTATTCCAATCAATATGATTACGCAAAAAATACAATGTAATAGCACGATACATAGCACCACTATCAATAAAAATATAGTTTAATTTTTTAGCAAGTTGGTTGGCGAGTGTACTTTTTCCGCAGCTAGAAAAACCATCAATAGCAATGATTATCTTTTTCATTTTAACAAAGATAAAAAAAGATATTGGGTAAGTTAAAGTTTTTTAGTTATTACATGCAATAAGTTGAAACCTGTTGTATATTAGTATTATTTATCTGCAATGCTTTTCATATTTTTACCAGTAACATTTAATATGAAAATTTTTCTATCAATTATACTCGTTTCTATTGCAACTGTTGTTTCTTCTCAAAATATTAATGGAAGAAATTTACCAGCAATTAATCTTGAAACTGTTGCCAGTAATTCATTTGAGCAAGGAAAGGTTTCTGTAAAGTTTAACAGAATTGCATTTAATAAAATAAATTTTACAACAAATAACAATCAGATTTTATTTAATAGTTCTTCATTAAATTTAATTTCTGTAAGCTATAGTTTTAATAAAATTAAATCCTTGTTTGCTACTGTTTTGCAAAATGAAACCAAAATAGACTTGCACAAAAAATACAATTTAGACTTATGGTTTTGTATTGAATTTGACACAACAAAAAATGTTAAACAATTAATTGGCGATTTACAAAATACTAATTTATTTGAAGTAGTAGAACCAGTTTATAAAAAGCATTTATTAGATGCAAATAACAGTGCAACTTTTTTGCCCAACGACACACGCCTCAATGAACAATGGCATTACAACAACACTGGCCAAGGTTCTGGAAAAATTGGCAAAGACATAAAGCTACTTGATGCATGGGATATTGAAACTGGTAAACCACAGGTTATTGTTTCTCTTCACGATATGGGAGTACAACTTAATCATCCTGATTTAGCACAAAATATTTTGCCTAATAAAAGTTTTAATTTCATTGATAATAACAATACAATTATTCCTGGTTATCATGGCACTTATACTGGTGGAACTATTGCTGCTGTTAATAATAATGGAATTGGAGTAAGTGGTATTGCTGGTGGAAATGGCAGTGTAAATAGTGGTGCAAGATTAATGAGTTGTCAGATTTTTGATATTAGAAATGGGGGTTTTGTAAGCAATGGTTCTGCCGAAAGCTATATATATGCTGCAGACAATGGAGCTTGCATAAGTAGCAATAGCTGGGCTTATGATGTAGCTGGATTGTATGAATTGAATGTAATGGATGCTATTGACTATTTTATTGAAACTGCTGGTGGCAGTGTGTTGCAAGGTGGGTTAGTAATTTTTGCAGCAGGTAATATAAGCAAGCCTTTAAAATATTTTCCATCGAGCTACGATAGAGTAATTTGTGTTGCAGCTACCAATAACAGAGATGAAAAAACATATTATTCAACCTATGGAAGTTGGGTTGATATTGCAGCACCTGGTGGTGAAGATAGAAATGGAGCAGCTGGACAAATATTAAGTACAACGAGTAATGGTGGCTATGCAATGGATCAAGGTACAAGTGCAGCTTGCCCACAAGTTGCAGGCGTAGCAGCACTTGTAGCCAGTAAACTAGCAGGCAAAGCAAGTGCAAGCGATGTTAGAGATATTATACTTTCCACAACAGATAATATTGATTCTCTTAATCCAAATTTTATAAATTTAATAGGCACTGGAAGATTGAATGCTTATAGAGCTTTGCAAAAAGCACAAGCTATTTTAAATAATAACACTGTTGCAACTGTTGATAGCTTTAAAGCAAAATATAATTGCAATAGCATTGACCTTAGCTGGAAAAATAATAGTAAAAATGTAGTAATTGTTTATAGCAATATTAATGATATTGGAGTTGCTATTAATGGTATACAATATAGCATTGGCAATAGTTTTAGTAATAATGCAAAAGTTATTTATGTTGGCAATGCAAGTAATTTATCTATTGTAAACAACGATAGTATGTTGCATTATTTTAAAATATTTAGTGTAGATGCAAGTAATAATTATTCCTTGGGAAGAACTGCTGAAATAATTGCTCCTGCTTATATTAATGCAAGTGGCAGTGCTGAACAAAACTTTGATTTCCTTCCTTTATTTCCTACACAGCAATGGAGAACGATAAACCCAGATAATGACATAAGCTGGATACATACAGCACAGGATACAGCACACACAGGAATTAATGACAACTACAGTATGTGTATGTATAACTATAATTTAAATACTTTGTTGGGTGCGGTTGATATACTAACAAGCCCATTAATTAATGTGCAAAATACAGATTCTATTAAGCTAAATTTTTGGTATGCATATCAATATAGAAATACAGGTTTGCCTATTGCAGATAGCTTTGAAGTTTTGATTTCAATAGATTGCGGCAATAGCTTTACAAGTCTTTGGAAAGATGGAGGGCAAACATTAGCAACCTCTGCAAGCCTTGCAGATAGTGCATTCTATCCTTTTTCTGCTAGTAAATGGAAAAACATTTCGCTTGATGTATCTTCTTATAAAAACAATAAAAATTTGCAGTTTGCTTTTAAAGCTACAAATGGCAAAGGCAATAATTTGTTCTTGGATAATATTAATATAGATGTGTTGTATAAAAACGATATTGCTGTAACTAAATTTATTTCATTGATAAATACAACTTGTGATAAAGAAATAAAACCTGTTGTAATACTTATGAATAAAGGGTTTAGCAATATTACATCTTGCAAAATAAATTATAGTATTGATGGTGGTAATATTGTTTCTACAAACTGGAATGGAAATTTAAACAAAAATGATAGCGTAGTTGTAACCCTTAATTCATCAACTGTTTCAGCTGGTAATCATGCTATAAAAATATTTAGTATACTGCTAAATAATGTTACAGATAATTATAATTTAAACGACACAATTTCTATTAGCTTTTATATAGACACTTATGTTAAAAATCCTATCAGCGAAGGATTTGAAGTAAATGAACTATTGCCAAAAGACTGGACCACACAACAAAATATTGCAGATGAGATAACTTGGGTTACAACAAATATTGCTGGCAAAAACAGTAATAAAAGTATTGTAATGAAAAACTATGTGTATAGAGATAGAAATAAGATTGATGACCTTATAACCCCTGCTTTTTTTTGCAGCAAAAATTATGATAGTGCTTTTTTAACTTTTGATTATGCCTATGCCTTACGTAGGTTAACTGACTCAACTTTTTTTGATACACTGCAAATTGATTACACAAAAGATTGTGGAGCTACATGGAAAACGCTTTGGAAAAAAACAGGAAAAAATTTGACAACATTTAATCAAATTGCCAATGAAGTGTATGAATTTTTCCCAGAACAAAATCAATGGAAATCAGATTCCATGCTACTTTCAACTAATTTTAGAGTAGGGGATGTGATACAGATACGTTTTAGAAATATTAATCTTTGGGGCAATGATATGTACTTAGATAATATTAACGTATTTGCGAAATTTTATCCTCAAGGTATTCAGGAAAAAGGTTATGCTATATATCCCAACCCTGCAAAAAATATTATAAATATTCAACACTTAAACACACCCACAACTTTAAAAACTATTGAATTAATTAATAGCATTGGGCGAAAAGTAAAAACCATGCAAGTCAATGGTAATGCAGATAAAGACATACAACTTAGTTTATATGGCTTAGCAAGTGATGTATATTTTTTGCGAATGATTTATACTGATAAAACAGTTGTAGAAAAAATTGTTAAAATGCCTCAATAAAAAAAAGAGTTCTGACTTTCATCAGAACTCCTTCTATGTTCACAGCAATCGAAGAGACCCGTTAAACTTTTGGTGCAGCAGCTAATATTTCACTATTAACTTCTGCTTCATATTTTTCAAAATTTGTAATAAACATTTGTGCCAGTTTTTTGGCGGTAGTATCATATTCATCCCTATTTGCCCACGTAAATTTAGGATGTAAAATTTCTTTTGGCACATTAGGGCAGGTTTTTGGCATCATCATTCCAAATACAGGATGTGCCTCAAACTCAACATTATTAAGGTCGCCATTTAAAGCAGCAGTAATCATAGCTCTGGTATAGCTCAGTTTCATTCTTTTGCCCACACCATAGGCACCACCACTCCAGCCAGTATTAATCATCCAAATGTTCACATTATTTTCTCTCATTTTATCGCCAAGCATTTTGGCATAAAATCCTGGGTGCAATGGCAAAAATGGTGCACCAAAGCAAGCACTAAATGTAGCTTTAGGCTCGGTAACGCCAGCTTCTGTGCCAGCTACACGTGCAGTATAGCCACTTATAAACTGATACATAGCCTGCCCTGCACTTAACTTGCTTATTGGAGGTAAAACACCATAAGCATCGCAGGTTAAAAAGAAAATATTTTTTGGTAAACCGCCAATACTAGGCTCAAGCGAATTACTGATATAGTTTAATGGATAACTAACCCTTGTATTCTCTGTTATTGGTTTTGCAGCAAAATCAATTTTGTTAGTGTTGTCAATAAAACCAACGTTTTCAACCAATGCACCTGGTTTAATTGCCCTGTAAATTTCAGGTTCTTTTTCTTCAGTTAAATCAATTAGTTTAGCATAGCAACCACCTTCAAAGTTAAATACAGAATTGCTTGTCCAGCCATGCTCATCATCGCCAATTAATTTTCTGTTAGGGTCGGCACTTAAAGTAGTTTTACCAGTGCCACTTAAACCAAAGAAAACAGCAACATCACCTTCGTTGCCCATATTTGCACTGCAGTGCATGCTTAGCACATTTTTATTGTGTGGCAAAATGTAGTTAAGGATAGTAAATATTCCTTTCTTCATTTCTCCTGTGTAGCCAGTACCACCAATAATAATTGTTTTGTGTGTAAATGAAACAATGGCAAAATTGTGCTGGCGTGTGCCATCAACTTTTGGATCTGCCTTAAAGCCTGGTGCCTGTATAATGTGCCATTCAGGTGTAAAGTCTTCAAGTTGCTCCTCTTCTGGGCGAAGGAACATATTATAAGCAAACAAATTGCTTGAAGGTTGCTCGTTAATAACCCTGATGTTTAGCTTGTAACTTTCATCTGCACAAGCATATGCATCACGCACCCAAATTTCATCTTTACTGCTTAAATAATTTAAAATTTTGCTACGCAACTGAAGAAAATATTTTTCATCAATTGGAATGTTAAAGTTATTCCAATGAACAGTATTTTCTGTTATTGAATCTTTAACTATAAACTTGTCCATCGGACTTCTTCCAGTAAATTCTCCAGTGTTAATGCACAATGCACCAGTGTCGTTAAGTGTGCCCTGGTTTCTTTGAAGTGTTTGCTCAGCAAGCTCTTCAGGCTGCAATTGATAATGGATATTTACTGATTCTGCAATACCTAATTGCAATAATTTTTCTGTAGGGATTTGTATTGTTTGTGGTATAGACATAAGTTAACTTACGTTTGTTAGTTTTGCAAAAATAGAGGTGCAATCGTTTTAAAAAAATAAATGTGTATAACTCACATTTTATACTTGCTTTTTTGCATATAAATCCCTTTTGTATTATTGCAGTTATTTTGCTACATGCCAGATACCACCTACATATCAATTGATGATACAATTAAATTGGGAACCAATGGCTTACCTGATTCAATTGTTACACAAATTAACGAGGTAATAAGAGGTAATGAGGTAACTAATAATAATGGCAAAACTTTTTTGCATTTGCTGCCTTTCATTTTTTTACTAATTATAGCAGCATATGTTGTAATAAAAGTTGGTGTAGTGTTGTTAGACAGCATAAAGGAAAAAATAGAAAAATGGTTTGGTATTTATCTCAATGCTAATGGCAATCATGAAGAAATTAGCTATGCAAATGCACACATTGGCAAACAAAATAATTATTGGGTATATGATGCCAGCAACCTGGATTTAACTAATGCAGATGTGACCTATATTTTGGAGAAACATTATACTTATTACAGAAACCTTAACAGAGATTTGCAATATAAGTTTTATGATAGGTTGATGAAGTTTATGCATTCAAAGCAATTTATTATTCATTCTGATGAGCCATTTAAGGAGATGCCGGTTTTGATAAGTGCAGCTGCTGTGCAAATAAGCTTTGGGCTAGATAGTTTTGAATTTCCACATTATCCATATATACAAATTCATAAAGAAGAGTATTTTGCTGAAAACAGTATGAGGGTTTTAGCAGGAAATGTTCAGGGAAGTTGCATAACGCTTGCCTGGAACCAACTGCTTAAAGGATTTGGAAATTATGAAGATGGCAATAATGTTGGATTGCACGAAATGGCCCATGCATTATATTTTCAGGAGATTGTAGTGGATAAAGATGATGACAGCTTTGAACTGCATTTTAATGAACTGATGTATAAAGGCGAAACTGTTTTGGAACAAAAAAAATGCCCACATGACTTGTATACTGATTATGCCTTTACTAACCTGCAGGAATTTTGGGCTGTAAGTGTTGAGCTGTTTTTTGAGCGTGCAAGTGATTTATACAACCACTATCCAAGAGTATTTGATGCATTGAAAGATATTCTTAAACAAAATCCAGTTCTAGCCAATCAGCCAGTGTACAATTGATTGTTTGTTCTTTTAAAAATATTTGTAATTTTTTGTGGCTTTATTTTATATAAAAAAGCGATAATTATAAATGTATAGAATACAATATTGTTACAATCGCTTATGGCAGCTATGGTAGGCCATATTACTACCGAAACTTTTTTGTAATAAATATTATTTAAAACAAATATGGGAAAGCCACATACAAAATAAAAAAGCATGGCATTTACTATCCAGAAATTGGCTTGTTTCAATAATTGCTGCACTGTAGGATATTTAAATAACTGGTAGTAATAATATACACAACTTGCTACAAGCATTATGCTTCCTATACCATAGGTAATTGTATGGAAACGCTTAATACCCTGAAAAAAAATGACATTTGTTAATGAAACAATAAACACAAATATATTTAACAAAAGTAGTTTTTTTTGAGCCTGTTTAGATACATACATTGTTCCAAGAAGCCAGGTATAAAAAAATATTTGCACTACTGTAAAATAGTTAAATAGCCAATAATTTTTTTGTAAATGATCAATCAAGTATTCGCCATATTTTTCGACACCAAATGTAATTGCAAAGAACAATGGGAGTAGATGAATAGATGTAACTTTTTTGTTAGTAATTACAAAAACAAAACCTGTTACAATACTTAGTATAAGCAAAAAGTAATAAATATTTTCAGTTAAAGTTCCCACAATAATTTTTTAATTACAGCCAAATGTAATATGTATTGTTTATTGCAACAAAAACAAGCTACCCAAATATTTGAATAGCTTGCTGTTATTAACAATTAAAATAATTTATGTATTGATACTTCCTAAAAAACCAATATACCTTTTTCGCCTCTGTCTATAATTGTTACACCTAACGTATCAACATCAAATGTATCTGGACCTATACCACCACATTTTGGTGGGCACATAACAGCGTTGCAGTTAGCCAAAATATTACTACCTGTGCTTGTTTGCACATAAATATCTTTGTTTTTTACACCTAAGTTTGTTTCAGCTTCTTTTGTGCCTACCATAACAAGGGTTTGTCTGTCAGAATACTCTGGTGTTTTAGCATATTCGTTACCGTATGCACCAAAATAAAATTTCAATCCATCTGCACCTTGCTCTTTGGCAGTGGCAATAAAATTCTCCATTTCTTCAATGCTCCACCATGCACTTAAACTATCTTCTTTGCCAATTCTTTCACTATTATGAATCCATCTTTCTTGTTTATAATTTCTTATAACTGCATCTACATGTTTAGTACTTGCTAATTTTCCAGCTTTTTTTGTTTGGGTTGTTACAGTTTGCATAACACTTTTTTTTGATATTTGATTAATGTGGATGTAAAAGTATTTTCAGAAATAATGTTAAGGTTTAACTGCAATCTCATAATCGATTGATTTTAAATTAATCTAAAATGTAAAATACTGATAATGTGGATAATCTAAAAAACCCTTGCTTAAAATTCAGGGGTTTTGTCCAAAAAATTCAGGGGTTTTGGCAAGGGGTTTTTTCGCATTTTTTGACCCAATACCCTGAATTTTCCCCTGAATTTTTTAAATGTGAAAATTGAATAATGTCCCATAGTAATATTGTCATGGAATTAGTGCAGCTCACAACACTATAACGGCTCATTAGAGTCCCATATCCGAAAAAACCATTTATAAAGTCTGTACTAAGACCGTATAAGACCCCAAATCTGTTCTCAACAGTTTGGGGTTTTTTTATAATCGTTTTTCAACCCTTTTTATTGTTCAACCTTTAGATTTGCTAAAATTTTATATATGATTAGAAGTGTAGTATTTTCAATATTGGTTTTAAGTTCAGTAATTGGTTTTTCTCAATCCGACCGTTGGCAACAACGTATTAAATACAATATAAATATTAATGTTAATGACGTTGCTAACCAGTTTGCAGGTAAAGAAAATATTGAATACACCAATAATTCGCCAGATACTTTAACAAAATTGTTTTTTCATTTATACTGGAATGCTTTTAGACCTAATAGCAGTATGGATGTTAGAAGTACTGAACTGGGAAAATTAAGTACACGAAAAGACAAACAAGGGAACCCTGTAGCAGATTGGGATAGTAGGGTAAAAGATAGAATTGGTAAACTAAAGTCAAACGAAATTGGATATCAAAATGTAAAGACAGTTACTATTAATGGTATTGCACAAAAATTAATAGAACACGAGACTATTTTAGAAGTTCAATTGTCAAAACCTATTTTGCCTAAAAGCAAAACCAATATAGTTGTGACTTTTGAAGCACAAGTACCAATACAAATAAGAAGGAGTGGAAGGGATAATGCAGAAGGTGTAAGATTTAGCATGAGCCAATGGTATCCTAAAATGGTGGAATATGATTATCAAGGTTGGAATGCAAATCCATATATAGCAAGGGAGTTTTATGGTGTGTGGGGGGATTATGATGTAACAATTAAAATTGATAAAAAGTTTTGTGTGGCCGCAACAGGAATGTTGCATCAATTAGGCGATAAAGGGTTTGGGTACGATAAAGATAATTCTATAATAGTAAAACCTACAACATTAGATTTTAAACTTAAAGATAAAAATGCATGGCATTTTGTAGGGGAAAATATTCACGATTTTGTGTGGGCTGCTGATACTGCATATAAACATATTTCAAAAAAAGTGAGAAATGGCTTAGTACTTCACGCATTTTATAAAGCTGGAAATGCAAGTACAGATAGTGCATGGAGCAATGTTCTATGGGCTGCCGAAAAAGTGTTGCCTTATATAGAAAAACGTTTTGGTGCTTATCCTTATCCTCAATACAGTTTTATACAAGGTGGAGATGGAGGCATGGAATATGCTATGGCTACTCTTGTTAAAAGTTCAAGTTTAGGTACTGTTTTTCATGAGTGGATGCACAGTTGGTATCAACATATATTAGGCACAAATGAAAGCCTGTATGGCTGGATGGATGAGGGTTTTACCACATTTGCTGAAAATGAAGTAATGGATTATTATAATGTTAATTGGGCTACAAATTCACCCAATGTAAGCGATGCTTCTAAGAAAAAAAATAAAGATGATTTTGAAAAAAATAAAAGCGATTTGCCGCTTAAGCAAGCCGATGATTATGCTGGTTATTTTAAGTTAGCTAAAAGTGGATTTGAAGAACCAATGACTACACATGCAGACCATTTCAATACCAACTTTGGCTATGCAACAGCTGTTTATTCTAAAGGTGCAACGTTTTTAAGTCAGTTAGGTTATATCATTAGCGATAGCTTAAGAGATAAAGTTTTATTAGACTATTACAAAGCATGGAAATTTAAACATCCCAATCCAAATGACTTTATAAGAGTGGCAGAAAAAACAAGTGGCATCACTTTGCAGTGGTATAAAGAATACTGGATAAACACCACCAAAACCATTGACTATAAAATAGGAAATATTAACACAGATTCTATAACTGGTAAACCACAAATCAGCATTGAACGAGTTGGTAAAATGCCTATGCCTGTTGATGTTTTAATTACCTATAAAGATGGTTCTCAAGAACTGCATTATATTCCATTAAATTTAATGTTTGGCAATAAACCAGCAGAAAATACCATATCAAGAATTGTTGAAAAAGAATGGTTATGGACACATCCTGCATATTCATTTTTCATCAACAAAAAAATTACAGAAATAAAAACTATTGAAATAGACCCAACACAAAGAATGGCTGATGTAAACAGGATAAATAACAAATTGGTTATACCTGACTAAATTAAATAGTAAAACATAAACAGAATAATGAAGAGAAGCTAACAATCGTTAGCTTCTCTTCATTACATTTGCACCCAAATAAAAAAAATATGAGTAACAGAACAGTTTATATAGTAAGTGCAGTACGCACACCACTGGGTAGTTTTGGTGGTAGTTTAAAAGATTTTAGTGCTACACAATTAGGGGCTTTTGCCATTAAAGGTGCTATTGTCAAAGCCAATATTGACGCAGCTTTGGTGCAAGATGTAATTATGGGTTGTGTTATACAAGCAAACCTTGGACAAGCACCTGCACGTCAGGCTGCAAAGTTTGCAGGATTGCCAGATAGCGTTAATTGCACAACAGTAAATAAAGTGTGTGCAAGTGGAATGAAAGCTATTGCACAAGCGGCTCAAAGCATTATGCTTGGCGATGCTGATGTTGTGGTTGCAGGTGGAATGGAAAGTATGAGTAATGTTCCTTTTTATTCACCAAATATGCGTTGGGGTAATAAGTATGGTAATGTAAATATGATTGATGGCTTGGCAAAAGATGGCTTAACAGACGTTTACCATAATTATGCAATGGGCAATGCTGCTGATATGTGTGCTAAGGAATGTAATATTACCAGAGATGAACAAGATGCTTTTGCTATTGAAAGCTACAAACGCAGCCAGGCTGCTGTTACTGATGGAAAATTTGCAAATGAAATTGTGCCTGTTGAATTAGTTACAAAAAAAGGCACAACTGTTATTGATAAAGATGAAGAACCATTTAATGTAAAGTTTGATAAAATACCTGAACTAAGGGCAGCTTTCTCAAAAGAAGGAACTGTAACTGCTGCCAATGCAAGCACAATGAATGATGGTGCTGCTGCGGTTGTTTTAATGAGCAAAGAAAAAGCAGATGAATTGGGTATAAAACCTATTGCAATTATTCGTAGCTATGCCGATGCTGAACAAGCACCTGAATGGTTTACAACTACACCAAGTTTAGCTTTACCAAAAGCTGTTGAAAAAGCAGGCTTGCAAATGAGCGATTTGAATTTTGTAGAATTGAATGAAGCCTTTAGTGTAGTGGGTTTGGTAAATATGCAAAAAATGAATTTAGATGCAAGTAAGGTAAACGTTAATGGTGGTGCAGTTTCTTTAGGTCATCCATTGGGTTGCAGTGGTGCAAGAATAATTGTAACATTAATAAATGTACTTAAACAAAATAATGGCAAAATAGGTGGTGCAGGTATTTGTAATGGTGGTGGTGGTGCAAGTGCTATGGTTATTGAGAATTGCTAATATCTCACGCCTGAAATATATAAAAGAGTTGGTATAATAAATTATGCCAACTCTTTTTCTTTTGAAGGATTTGTAATTAAATAATAAACACCAAATAAAACAGCAGAGAATATCAAAGTGCTTGTAAGACTATAGTTGTAAAATGGAATGCCATCTATGTAGCAAGTGATTAAACCTGTAAGTGTGTAGCTATGCTGATAGCCCATACCCTCGGCCCATACAAAAAAGTTTGACAAAATAAAAAACAAAGTAGCACCAGCTATACCTGCAATACCAACTTGCAAAGCATTGTTTTTTTTAATATAAAAACCTACAGCAGCAACTGCAACAAGACTTGCATAGTTAGCAATTTGCCACCAACCATAAAAACCTTTTACAGTACCCAAATTGTTAATGTATAAAAATTGATATATAACATCGCTTAAAAACATTGAGATTAACGGTAAAGCAAACGCCCATTTTTTATTTTTATTAAATAAAAATCCAGTAAAAACTGCTAATGCCAAACTAGGATTGAAGCCATTAACTCTGTATGGCTGCACTCTATACACTACACTAAATAAAACTGCACCAATAACTAAGGCAAATATTTTCTTGTTCATTTTTTTAAAATCTGTTTAGGCAAAAATAGGGTGTTAGGGTTTTGGTAAATAAAAATGATTGTAACAATTCTTAAAATTATCACAATGCAAATGCAATGAGTTGCTCGCAACATTATCTTTACGTCTTTAACTTTAGCAATGAAGCGAATTTGTATTTTCTTATCAGTTTTAGTATTCTTCAATATAAAATTATTTAGCCAGTGCCCTGGCAATGGACAAAACCCAGGTTCTGCATTTCCTGTATGTGCAGCAACTACATTTACACAAAATACTGTACCTGCCTGTAATGGACGCACTATACCTGTACCACCTTGTACTGGTGCTGCAGTTAACTACACAGATATAAATCCTTACTATTACAAGTTCACTGCTTTTCAAACCATGTCGCTTGTATTTACAATAAAACCAATAAGTACTGGCGATGATTATGATTGGCAATTGTTTGATATAACAGGAAAAAATCCTAATGATATTTATACCAATTCATCTTTGTTTGTGGCTTGCAACTGGAGTGGGCAAGGAGGAACTACAGGTACATCATTAACTGCAACAACTGCCAATGGATGCGATGGAACTGGTGTGCCATTAATTACTAAAGCACCAACATTAATAAAAGACCATAACTATTTATTAATGGTTAGCCATTTTACATCAACTGGGCAATCTGGTTATAACCTTTCATTCACAAATGCTGATGGAATGGTTGATACAACAGCACCAAACGTAAAAAATATTACTGCTAACTGTATTGCCAATGTTATTTCTATTAAGCTTAATAAAAAAATGAAATGTAGCAGCATAGCTACAGATGCTAGTGATATTAGCATCAGTACAAATCCAATAATTAATTCTATTGTTGGTTTTGGGTGTGCAACAAGTTTTGATACTGATAGCATCACAGTTTCCTTAGCTAGTCCTTTGCCTGTTGGCAATTATACTACACAAATAAAAACAGGAAACGATGGAAATACTATTTTAGATAATTGTGGCAATGGTATTCCTGATAACTTAGTATTTAATTTTTCTGTTGTAGGTGCTTCGCAGCCCACATTAATTGATAGTGTTAGGATAGTTGGTTGTAACCCTCAATCAGTGCAAGTTGTTTTTAAAGCACCAATACAATGCAATTCTGTGGCAGCAAATGGTTCAGACTTTTTGATAACTGGTCCATCAACTGTAAACATAAGCAATGCAAGCGTTAACTGCAATGCAAGTGGTTTGGGCAATATTGTTACTTTAAATTTTGCAAGCCCTGTTAATGCAACTGGCAATTATACTTTATCTGTACAAAAAGGAAGTGATGGCAGCACAGTTTTAAACCAGTGCGATGTTGCAACACCTGCAAATACAAGTGTTACATTCAATGCCTATATTAAACCTAATCCTAATTTTACTTATACAATAGTTGATACAACCTGCAAAGCAGATACATTGTTGTACACCCACGATGGTAATAATGGTGTAAATAAATGGCAATGGAATTTTGATGGAGCACCTGCAAACAGTGCATTGCAGACACAACAGGTAGTTTATAATTCTTTTGCTACAAGGGCTGTAAAGTTGAAAGTTTCTAATCCTGCATGTTCAGATTCTACAACTCAGAATATTCCTATTGCAGACCATACATTAATGCCAAAAATAAATGTGAGCAGAGATACAACCTGCCCTAATAATCCTGAGACATTTATTGATAGTTCAACAGGAAATATTATAAGCAGGTTTTGGGATTTTGATAATGGGCAGACATCTACATCACCCAATCCTCCAACACAAACATATCCTGTATTAACTGTTAATAAAATTTATGCAACCAAGTTAATGATAATTAATGCCATTGGTTGCAAAGATTCTATTGTAAAAAATATTTTGGTAAGAGGAACAATTCCTGCTGTATTTGATAGTATCATTCCTCCTGTTTGTTCAGCAACTGAAGTGAAAATATTTTTTAAGCAGAATATGATATGTAGCTCTGTAGCCCTTGATGGCAGTGACTTTTCAATAAATGGGGTAGCACCAAATACCATAATAAGTGCAAGCATTGCATGTGCCAGTGGAGTAGGTACTGTTGTTACTTTGCAGCTTGCTGCACCGTTAAAAACAGGAAATTATAGTATTGCCTTAAAGCAAGGAAGCGATGGCAACACAATAGTTAATGATTGTGGCATTGCAACAACGCCTTCAACTGTAAGTTTTAAATTTTTAGAGCATGTTAATCCTGCTTTTACTTACAATGCAAAGTGGGGTTGTAAACAAGATACAATTTTGTTTAACCACAATATAAACAATGGGGCAAATAAATGGCAATGGAGTTTTACTGATGGAAGCCCTGATATTGCAACAAGCAACACTCAAAGCACAACAGTAATTTATAGCAATGTTGCAACAAACCACAATGTGCAATTGATTGTAGGTAATGGTGTATGCAATGACACATCTAATCAAATTGTAAATGTTATTGACCATAGCATACAGGCAAAATATGTTTTTCCTGACACTACTTGTGGTTTTGGAAATACTGTTTTTATTGATAGCAGTAAAGGGATTATTACACAATGGAACTGGAGTTTTGGTGCAGGGCTAACAAGCACTTTAAAAAATCCAATGCCAGTAAATTATCCATTGCAATATGTATATGCAACATATCCTACACAATTAATTGTAAAAAATATTGTAGGATGTTTTGATACATCTGTAGTAAAAAATATTGTTGTAAAGCCATCATCGCCTGCGTTGATGGATAAGGTAGATTATAATATCTGCTCACCTGATTCATTTATTATTTATTTCAATTCGCCAATGCTGTGCAATACAGTTGCTGTAAATGGAAGTGATTTTGCAGTAACTGGAGCAAGTAATCCAATTGTTTCATCAGCTTATATTGTAAACTGCAATAATGGCTTTGGAAAAGCAGTGGTAGTAAAGCTTTCATCGCCTATAACTGTTGGTGGATATTACCAGATAAACCTTGTAAAAGGCAACGATGGGAATACTATTTTAAATGACTGTGGCGTTGCTACTGCACCAGGCTTTATTGGCTTTGTTGCTTATAACAATGTTGACGCAACATTTACTTCGTCAATCAAAATGAATTGCAAAGCAGATACATTATTGCTGATGCATACTGTAGCAAACGAAGAAAATAAATGGACATGGGTTGTTAATGGAACTGCAATTGGGGTGTTGCCATCATTAACAATTCCTTACAGGGATAGCAGTGAAAAAAATATTATGCTGATTGTCTCAAACCCAAGCTGTAAGGATACTTCAAGCCAAGTGTTTAATCTGGTGTTTGATAAAATTAAAGCAAGATTTACTGTTGACAGAGATATTATCTGCCCTACAGAATCAGTAAAATTTAGTGACATGAGTTCAGGAAAAATTACAAGCTGGAAGTGGGATTTTGGAAATGGGGTAATAAACAATAATCCTAATCCTGCTCAGCAAAATTATCCAGTGCCAACAGATAGAGTTAATCCAAACACGGGAAACACAATGCTTACAGGCGATAATTATTATACAACTACTGCATCGCTTATTGTAGGAAATGCAGTGCCATGCTACGATACATTATATCAAACTTTAAAAATTACTTCTAATTGTTTAATACAGGTGCCAACTGCATTTACACCCAATGGTGATGGATTAAATGATTATTTATACCCACTTAACACATATAAAGCCAGTAAGTTTAATTTCAGGGTTTACAATCGTGGTGGCACTTTAATGTTTGAATCATTTACTGAAGGTAGTAAATGGAATGGAAAAAATTATTTAAGGGTAGCACAACCAGCAGGCACTTATGTATGGACTTTGGTTTATACTGATAAAGAAACTGGGAAGGAGATTTTTTTAAAGGGTACTACAGTACTGATAAAGTAAATATTTAATGAAATAAGAATTATTTATTAAAGCCAACCTTTTAAGGTTGGCTTTCTTTATTTTAAATGCAGATGGAAGTTTTAGCTCTAAATGCTTTAGAGATTTTACCACAGCGTAACTGGGTTAAAGAAACACAGAGATTGCTGAGCGTTTATGATATATCTCTGTTCTCTCTGTGAAATGCTTTGTAGCTTCTGTGTTTAAAATAATTTAAAACAACGTAATATTTAATTAAAAAATGAAGAAAATTACTTCTTTGTTTTACTGGGTGCAATTAATTTTAATGCATCGGTAATTCTATATTTTTTTAAGACCACTGTTAACTAAAAGCCCTGAAGCATTATGCTTCAGGGCTTTAGTTAAAACTATTTTTATATTATATAGTAGCTATTCTACTACTAGTTTTTCATTTGTTAAATTGCCATTTTGCAAGGTTACTTGTATCATAAATACTCCTCTTGCAAGGGCTTTTGTATTGATTGTTTCAAACTGTTTTGGGTTGTTTATTGCTTTTACTGTTCTGCCTAAATAATCCTTAATCAAAATTTGTTTTGCATTATTAGTAACAATATTTACAGCAGTAGTAGCTGGGTTTGGATAAAGAAGTAAATCGCTTTTTATAATTTGTTTATCGCTTGCAGTTTGTTTTTTTGACAAGCTGATTTGTTGCACATTCAATTTATTATCCCAAGCCGCAACGTCTGCAATGTCGTTATTGATAGTTACATCCACATTATTAATACCTGATTTTTTAGGTTTTAATATAATGCTAAATAAAATATCTTCTTTAGTGTAGGTTTTAGCTTCAGCATTTTTATCTGTCCATAGCATACCTATATTGCCTGTAGTGCTTGCTTTTGCAGTATTAAAGTCAATATTAAGTTTATTGTTTTCTATACCTGCAAATTCATATTTAGTATTATCAAAATGAAGCGTGTATTGCATTGCAGCTATGTTGGTAAAGTTTAACGAAGTCACATTTAACTGTACATTGTTGCCAACATTTTGTTCTTCATACAATAATTGCAAATGTTCTTTTGCAACACCTTTTGCTGTTGTAGCAATCCAGTTATCATTTACATCACCCAACTTAACGCCAATAAATGTTTGATTGCCTTTTACTGTGTTAAGGTTTGTAGAAATACTAATGCTGTCTTTAAATGGAAATGGGTTTGTGGTATCAGGAAATACATAACTGCTATCAACAAATTCCCAAAGCCTGTCAATTTTTACTGCATTAACTGTTTTGGTAAAAGTGGTATCAGTGCCCAATATTAAACGCTTAATCCTTAGAACATCAGTTGCATTTATTATCTTATTACCATCAACATCGGCAGCTATTATTTTATACGCGTTGTTAAGTTTTGTAGTATTTAAAATGTGGCGTTGAACAAATAATACATCAGTGGCGTTAACACCATTTGCTTTTGCTACATCGTTGTTTTTTGAAGGTTTTAATGTGTAATTGTTTTTTGGAATAAAACTGCTTGCAGTATAACTTCCATCAGCAATGCTGCTTGCAGATGTATAGCTTGTTCCTGAGCTAAGAATATTAACATTTACATTTTTAACCAGCTTTTTGCTTGCTGTAATAATTCTTCCTTCAAAACCATTAGGAAAGTTTGCTTTTTTCATTGCATATGAAGGAACAATAACTACTGAATTTACATTTGGAACAATACCTTCTTCCCAGTTGCCACAATCTGTAATATCGCTCGTTCCTTTATTTGATGTCCATATTGAAACCCTTGTTGTAGCTGAGTTTGCAGTATCTCTTGTATTAATTGTTGTAGGTGCTGTATAAGTAACATTTGCCCAGGCTTTTTGTGCTGGTTGATTAGCATCTGCATTCCTTACTTTAATAGTAATCCATCCAGTATATGTGGCATTATAGCTTGCACTAATTGGAGATGCAGCAGTGCTGTTTCCACTTGCTTCGCTAAGTTTGTTACCATATAAATCCCACAATGAAATTGAAATATTTGTATTATCAACAGAAGGTTTTAAATAGTAAGCAACAGTAGTTCCACTTTGAACAAATATTTTCCCTGCAACACGTTGATTAGTGCTATTTGCAGGCAATTGCCCACCTTGTCCTAAGCTTGCACAATGACTATCACCTAAGTCATCTGCCATTTCCCATTCTTGTTGCGTTGTTGTTGCACGTGGTTGTACGTATGTTGCAATATGATTATATAAGTCATTCACGCTTGCAGGTGTGCCATTAGGGTATGGAGCCCAAATAGAGTAACCATGCCCATATACACCAGAAATAGTGTGACCACAAGGAGCAGTTTTAATAAGCACCCTTCTGTCACTTTGAATTGTAGAACCAGCAACACCATGAGCACCTGAATAATCGTATAAAATTGTTCCTGGAGTCCATGCTGTATTACATGTAACCCAAACTTGCTGGTCTGCAGTATTGTTGTTTACAGATGAATATGCATCTGTAATGCCAATTAGGGCCTTTCCTGTTCTCTCAAATACAATATGGTCGCCACTTGAACCTACTTGATAAAATGGTGCAGATGTGCCAGTTTGTGCTGTAGGTACACCATAGTCTCCATCTTTAAAAGAAAGTTTTTGATGGCATTGCATAATATTTACAACATCTTTTCTTAATGGCAAGCTATCTGCATTTGCAGGTAAATGAGACCATCTTTTGTTTAAGCTAAAATAATCAAAAACATCTTCAATAAAAAAACAAGGATTGCCATCAACAGCTGATATTACTGCATTTGCTGCTGCAAAGCGTGGTTCGCGTGGGTCAATATGTTGTCCATTACCTCCTAATTCTTGTCCTGTATTCCAACCTGCTGTATTGCCTAATGCCTGAGAATAATTACCATTAGTTGTAAAGTTGGGTCTATAAGTATCGTGGCTGTTTACAAATGGCACAGTTTTATAAATTCTTGTTCCATTTGGATAATCAAAATACCTTGTGCTTTGTTGTGCACCTGGCAATGTTTGCATATCAAAACTACCCCCATTTAAAACCATTGAATAAATGCCACCACCAGAGCCATAGCCCCTTAAGCCAAAGTCAAAACCACCACTCATTTGTTCATCTGCTACACCACTTTCTGTTGGCGTTCCAGATTTTACCAATTGGCTCACATAATAGTCAACTTCACTTTGTGTACCTACCCATTCGCCTACATTAAACATGCTATTACCGCCATTTGCAAAACCACTTTGGTATTTTAAGGCATAGGTTAAATCGCGTTGCACATCAAAGCCAAAATGCTTTACAGCATCCCATCTAAAACCATCTGCACCAGTTTGCTTTTTATACCACATAATCCAGTCTTTTGCACCCTGAGCCATATAATTGCTTGATTGTGCAGCATTAAAATATGGTTTAGTAACTCCTCCAATTGTTACTGATCCAGATGTTGGAATATTTGTGCTTAATCCAATACTATTGCTTTCATAGGCCATGTCTGGGCCAAAATAAGCAGTATTAATGCTATTTGTATTAACAGCATTGTTATTCATATTCGGATAAAAATTATGCAAATTTTTACTCCATCTTCCTTTTCGTGTCCAATAATCGGCAGCACTTGTATCTAAATGTGGTGTGCTATAACACACATATCTAAAATTTTTATAGTAGTTAGATGCGTTGTCTTGATATGGCATAGAAGCAGCAGTATAATCTCTACCACCACCACCACCTCTGTTTCCTGCACCTGCCTGATGGTTTAAAACAACATCTTGTATTACCTCAATACCATTTGCATGCATGATGGCAATCATTCTTAATAGTTCATCCTTATTGCCACTTCTTGTACGCACAGTGTCGCTAAGAGTTTCACCTTTTTGGTTTTTATCTCCCAAATCATATTGGTCAAATGGGCTATAACCAACACTGCCTGGTCCATCATTTTTGTAGTTTGGTGGAATCCAGATTGCATCTACGCCAATAGCTTTTAAACGTGGTGCTAATTCTGCTAGATAATCTGCCCATTTAAAGCGAAAATTATTATTCCAATAGTCCCACCAAAAGGCTTGCATAACAACTTTTTTAACACGTTGCTGGGCAAAATTTTGAGATGAAAAAAGTGAAAGGAATAGGAGTAGAGCCAAAACCTTTTTTAATGATTTATTTGATAAAACATTCATACAGCATTTTTTTGTGGACTGTAAAAATAAGCACTGTGTAATAATTACACAAAAAATGTTTGCAATGATTTAAATAGTGAATCTTTCTGGAATATTTTATAATACGAGGTTGTATAAAATTATTTAAACAGCAAAGAATACAGTGGTTTCGCAAATAAATACAAAAATATTTGGTTTAAACCTTTGCTAACTAGTGTTGTGTTTTCATCGTATGCTTTGCAGTTAGATACATAATAAATTGATTTTAAGAAAACTAAATTTGAAACAACATCAATAACATAGTATTGTTAGGCTTTTATTACCACATTTTTGTTTTCATCAATTTCTTGCAGAGTAATTTTGAGTAGCAAGGCATAATTAAAAATGTTGTGGTAAAATGCCAAAAAAATGTGGTAAAAAAACATTGTCAAAAGATTTACCTAATACAATTCAAAATGCTTTCCCAAATTTGTAGCTAAGCTTAAGCATTTCATTAATGCCACACAAGATTTTCAAGAAAGAAATATTTACCCACCTGTTTTTTGTTACACTTTTTTTAATAGTGCCAACATTAGCTTTTGTTCGTCCTCCTGGCGAACCTTTTATGTTTTTGTCAAGAGTGTTTGTGCAGGATACCATTGCTAATTTTGTGCTGCTTTGCTTTTTTTATTTTAATTATTATTTGCTGCTACCAAAGCTTTTTTTGCAGAAAAAATATGTGTTATATATAATAGCCATCATTGCTTTTTTATCTGTTACTTTAATGTTGCCACACCTTGCTGGTAAGCATTTACCTTTTATTGAACACGATCTTCCACCAGAGCATTTCGAACACGATGCACCACACAGACAATTTACATTATTGTCTTTTATGTTCGATGAATTTCGCAGACATTTGTCTCTGTTTTTCTCAGCCATCTTCTTTGCATTTTTATTAAGGACAAGGGAACATTTATCGCAGCTTAAGGAAGAGAAAATGAAGGCCCAGCTTGCATCGTTAAAAGCACAAATCAATCCACATTTTTTATTCAACACGCTTAATAGCATTTACTCTTTAGTGGTAAAAAAAGATGATAAGGCTGCCGATGCTATCATTAATTTAAGTGGTCTGATGCGTTATGCAATTAAAGAAGCCAATGATACAAAAATTGCCTTGCAAAAAGAGTTGGATTATCTGCAACATTATATTGAGTTGCAAAGGTCGAGGTTGGGTAATACTGCTACAATAGTTTTTAATTGCACAGGCAATGCAGCCAACAATGAAATTGCACCTTTAATATTAGTTACATACATTGAAAATGCTATTAAATATGGCATCAATCCAGATGTTGAGCACTGTATGGTTGAAATAAATGTTGAGGTTACAAATAATAATTTGTCAATGAAAGTGTCTAATAAAAAGGTTGCAGTTGTTTCCAACACTATACATACAACAGGAATTGGAATGCTTAATACAAACGAGCGTTTGCAACTACTTTATCCCAACAAGCACACTCTTGTTGTGCAAGAAAATGAAAGTACCTATATCGTTAATCTTTCAATGGAATTAATATGATAAAAGTTGTTGCAATTGATGACGAACCTTTGGCTTTAGACTTAATTGAAAGCTATTGCAAACGCATTGAGACTATTGATTTGATTAACTGTTTTACCAAAACAAACCTTGCCTTGGTTTATTTGCAACAACACGAAGTTGATGTTCTATTGTTGGATATTAATATGCCTGCCATATCTGGATTAGATTTTTATAAACAGCTACAACATAAGCCCCTGCTCATTTTCACAACATCGTATAGCGAGTATGCCTTGGAAAGTTATGACATTGGTGCGATAGATTATTTACTGAAGCCATTCGATTTTGAACGTTTTCAAAAGGCTATACAACGAGCAGTTGATGGTTCAAAGGCAAAGGAAACAATCATTAATAAGAATGAAAGTTTCATTATGCTGAAGGCAGATTATACAATGGTTAAAGTAATGCTTAATGAAATTATATTTATTGAAGGGTTAGATAATTATTTAAAAATCCATTTGCACGGCAAGCCTGATGTTGTAGTTAGGATGACAATGAAAGCCTTGCTGGATAAGCTTTCTGCCAAATATTTTATTAGAGTACATCGTTCATACATTGTAGCGATACAATTTATACAATCTATAAAGCAAAAAATTATAACTGTGGGTGAAGAAGAAATTCCTATAAGTAAAAATTATGAAGATGATGTGAAACGTATATTGAAACTGTAATTTCAGTGTTTAATTTTTTACCCCAAAAAAAAGTCATTTCACCACAAAATCAGACTACTGTTTTAAACCTACTGCTACATTCGATATCTACCCAAAACAAACACACCACGTTATGAAAAAATTGAAACTTTGTTTTTGTACACTGCTTTTAATTGTAACCCTCAATACTACAAAAGCAGGCACCACAGGTTCTGTAGCCAATATTGTTCATTTAGCAGATAGCTTAAAAGCAATGCTAACTACAACACAGGTAAACACATTGCAACTTGCCTATACATATACCAATGCCCAAACCTGGAGCAATTTACCAGCAGCTATGAGTGCCAGGTTAGGAATAAAACTTGGCTCATTAAATGCTGCACAATTGGGTGCTGCAAAAGCTATTATTAAAGAAATGAGCAATCAAAGTGTAGCTAATGAAGGTTATGATGAAATTGTGCAACTGTGGTTAGCCGATGATTATTTAGCTGCAAATGGTGGTGGCACAACTTATGGTGCAGGTAATTATTATTTAGCATTTTTTGGCACACCATCTCTTACAGGTACTTTTGAAATTATGATGACTGGGCATCATAAAACTGTTGCCAATACTTATAATAATGGAGTAATGGTTGGTCCAACGCCACATTTTGAAGCTATAGAACCATTAACCTTTACAACAAGTGGCACCACTTATGCACCAATGAATCAAGAGAAAGTTGCGTTTGCTGCAATGCTTGCTGCATTGACTACAACTGAATTGGCAAGTGCTAAACTTTCGCAGACTTTTGGTGATGTAGTATTGGGTGCAGCCAATGGAGGCACTGCAAAAGATTGGCAATTCCCTACAACTAAAGTGGGCATAAGAGTTGGTACTTTAACCACTGCAAAAAAACAATTGGTTTTAGAAGCGATAAAAACTTATGTGCTTGATGTTGATGAAAATAATGCTGCTGCAATTTTGGCTCAATACACCAATCAACTTGACTCAACTTATATTGCCTATAGTGGCACAGCTGCTTTGGCTACTAAAAACGATTATGTAAGAATTGATGGAGCTGGTGTGTGGATTGAGTTTAGTGTTCAAAATGGAGTAATACTTTCTGGAGTGCATTATCACAGTATTTGGAGAGACCATAAAAGAGATTTTGGTGGTACAGGTAGCACCAATGGAATTTATAACACGGCAGTTGGAGGAGATACAACTGTTACCTTGCCAATTAAAATGGAATCAGTTTCTGTATTTAAAGTAAGCGATAACGCTGTATCTGTAAATTGGAAAACAACTTATGAAGTAAGCAGCAAACAATATGATGTAGAGTATAGTACAGATGGCAAAACCTTTGTAACAATTGCTACTATTGAATCAAAAAATAATTTGCAAGGTAGTAGTTACAATTACATTCACACCAATCCACAAAAAGGAAAAAATTATTACAGAATAAAAAGTGTTGACAACGATGGTAAGGTGCAGTATTCAAGCATTATGGTTATAAATATTGATAGCAGGGTTACAATAAATGCTTATCCAAATCCAGCTGTAAACACTCTGAGTATTACCCATAACCTAGAAGGCGAAAAACTTACATATTATGTTTTTGATATGAATGGAAGAACTGTTGAAAAAAATATTGTAAGCAATGCAAGCCTTGTAAATATTGATGTTTCAAAGTTGAGCAAAGGCAACTACATTGTAACATTGCAAACAGAAACACAAACCACACAAACCAAATTTATAAAGCAATAATGTCTTCAATAAATCAATACAAAATAAACAGCCACTCATTTAAAAAGTGGCTTTTTGTTTTACTGCTTATCATTTTTTCTCATATTAAATTGCTGGCTCACCCAATGCCCAATTCTATTGTGCAAATGAATATTCAACACAAAAAAATTGTGATGAATATGAAGTTACCAATTGGTGAATTTGAATTGGCTTTTGGCAAAGAGTTTAACAGCAATATTGAAAACTTTGTAAGCAAATACAATAATGAACTAAGGCTCTATATTGATGCTCATGTAAAACTTGTAGACCAAAACAACAATGTTTGGCAAAAGAAAATTACATATGTTGGTTATGATAGCATTAACACAGAAGTTAATGGAACATACAATGAAGTACTTGCCAGCATTGAGTTTAAAGCTCCTATAGAATTAATAGGAAATGAAAAACTTACCTTGTTGTATGATGTAATCATTCATCAGGTAGTAACACATAATGCAATTATTTCAATAACACAGGATTGGCAAAATGGAATTACTCAAAACAATGAGAAGCAGATTGGAGTGATTAGTTTGGACACAAAAAACAATGTAGTGCAACCATTTACTTTCAGTTTACAAAAAGGCAGTAGCTGGAAAGGTTTTGCAAATATGTTTAGTTTAGGCATTCGCCATATTGCAGAAGGTACAGACCACTTATTGTTTCTGTTAATGCTTTTATTACCAGCTTGCCTGATTGTAGTAAATAAAAAGTGGCAGGCAGCAAACAATAAAAAACATTCATTTACACGTGTTATAAAAATAGTAACAGCATTTACTGTAGGGCATTCACTTACATTAATTTTAGGTGCATTAAATATTGTGCAATTGCCTGTTAAGCCTGTTGAAGTATTAATTGCTTTTTCAATTTTTATTACAGCTATACATTGTATAAAGCCATTATTTTTTGGCAAGGAAATGTATATTGCTTCAGGATTTGGTTTGGTACATGGTTTGGCTTTTGCTACAGTTTTATCCAATCTTGGTTTGTCATCAAAGCAAATGGCATTAAGCATTCTTGGTTTTAATTTAGGCATTGAAGCTATGCAGTTGTTAGTTGTAATTATTGTATTACCTGTATTGTTAATGCTAAGTAAAAAACCGTTTTACAGTTACATAAAAAATGCTGGAGCTATTGCTGCTATTATATTATCGCTAATGTGGATATATGAGAGAATAAGTTTATAAATTGGTTAAAGATTAATCCCAGCTATTGCCAACTACTGTATTAAAACTATTGTTCCTTTTTTAGTGATAACATTACCCAAATAATCTGTGCCTTGAACAGTATAAATATAGGTGCCAGTATTTTGAATTGTACCATTAAACCTTCCATCCCAACCTTTATTAACCTGAGAAGTTGTATATAATAATTGCCCCCATCTGTTATAAATGTTAAAGTGTTCTAATGTAGCAATACCAACACATACAGGTTTTATAATGTCATTCAATCCATCATTATTTGGGGTAAATGCATCAGGCATAAAAATGCTTGGAATGGTTTTAAACACTTTAATTTTAATGGTATCAAATGCATAGCAATTTTCTTTAGTGTATGCTTTTACTTTATATGAAACACTATCTGTAGTTATAGGAAAAGTAACAACTGGGTTTTGTATGTTAGCAAATACAGATGATGTTTTAATATCTGTCCACTGAAACTGCTTGTCTGTTGCCAGTTTAACTACTGCATTTAACTGCAAAGGTTGATTATATACAACAGCAGTATCTCTACCAGCAAACACTGTAAATGGCTGCACTACAGTAATCCTTGCAGTATCATGCACTTGCTTTAAGCATCCTGTCAAATAATTTGCAGTTAAAATATAATCGGTGGTTTGTGCTGGCTTTACAATTGGGCTTAATGATTTAGGGTTGTCAAGATTTGTAAGTGGACGCCAGAAAAAAGTATCGGCAAGTATGCTTCCAAAAAGTTGAATAGAGTCTCCAAAACAAATAGAAGTATCCCTTGATAAATTTATTTTGGCATAAGGAAAAGTAAACAGCGTAACCGAATCATGATCCTGGCATTTACCTAAATTAGCTGTAACATAATACTTCTGCATTTTAGCAATTGGTGTTGCTATTGGGAACTTTTTCGTAGAATCATCTAATGTTGTGGCAGGTGTCCATTGATAACCCAATGCATAGCTTGTTGTTTTCATTCTATAGTCATCTGTCAAGCATACATTGGCATTAGGGCCAGCATCTACAGTTATAAAGTCAAGCACATTAACTGTTACAGTATCTTTATTTATACAGCCATTATCTGTTACTGTTACAATATATAGCGTAGTATCTTTAGGAAACACTAAAGGATTTTGGCTATGTATATTTGAAATATAGCTATTAGGTGTCCATGCAAACGTAACACCAGCTGTAGATGTAGCAGATAAAGGCAAGGTATCTATACTACAAATAAGTGTGTCTTTAAACGCAAGGTTAATAACTGGTTTGTCCAAAACATTTACGGTTTTTGTGATATCTTTTTCACAGCCTTTACTACTGTGTGCATATAAATACACTTGCCTTTGTCCACCATTTGGATATTTATAAATTGGGTTAAATTTTGTTGAAGTATCTGTATCTATTGCTGTTTCGCCAAAATCCCAAAAAACACTATCAACATTACCATATTTGGCAAAAGTTGTATTTTTAAATTGAAATGGCGTTTGAAAACAAAAGCCTGTTACAGTAAAATCAGGAACAAAACCTGGAAATATTTTTACTATAGACTCTGCTGAATCTGAACAACCCTGAGCCAAAACAACCAACTTTAAATTATAAACGCCAGTGTCCTTATATGTGTGCGTTGGTGTAGGGCTGGTCGATGTTGAATCATCGCCAAAATACCATTTGTATGATGTAACAGAAGTTGCAGATGATTCGTTTTGGAAATCAAGTGTAAAACCATCGCAAGTGATATAAGTAGGTTTTAAATCGGCAGCAGATAGTTGGCAATTGGCTACATTAATATGAATCTCTTTTCGGGTAACACCAATGTTTACACCATTTCTATATTCATAAACGCAAACTGCAATTACATAGTCGCCTGTTGCATTTGGTGCCACACCACTTATAATACCAGTTTTACTGTCAATAGTAACCATAAAACCTAATGGATTACCCCCAGAAAAACTGGAAGTGTATGTAATAGTTGAATAAGGTGGATTTGAAGGTGGGTCAGGTTTGGGATTACCTCCTCCCTGACCTGCACTTCCTCCATGCAAGCCATCACAAAAAGTATATCTAAGAGAATCACTATCAGCATCAGTTGCAGAAAAATCAAAAACAAAAGGTGTATTATGGCAAATGATTACCGTGTCTTTTGTAGCAAAAAATGGGCTATTATCATTTGCATACCAAGTACCTAAAACCCTTCCTGGTATTTTGTTGCTATATGTTAAACCAAATTGATCCGAGTTGGAAACATTGATAATACCACTAATCCTGCAGCACCTTTGCACAGCAAGTGTGTAGCCCCCTTCATTAAATGGCAAGTCTTGTATAGTAGTGTAAACATCAATTCTGTAACACACAGAACCTGCAGTTGGTTTTGGAGTAATACATGGGTCAAAGTCTGTTTTACTAATAATACTATTACCCGATGCTGGTACAGTTACAGTTCTGAAAAGTTGATTAGTATTTCCATCAAAAATGCCAAGAGAAACAGTAGCATCAATTTGCTGATCGGTTGATGAGCATGATAAATACTGACGAATTGTGATTCTGTATTTATTGGTTTTTGCAGTAGAGTCTGTACTTAAATATTCGTATTGAATCCACCCTCCCTTTAAATGAAAGGCACTGCCATACTTATTTATAGCCAATAAAAATATAACCAATAGAATGATAATTTTATTCATAGAAACACATCAAGAATTCTTTATAGACGTTAAAATTATTTATTTACCATATATATAGATAAATAAAATGACAAAAACGTTGCTTAAGAGTTTAATTTTTTTATTAACAAATAGCTTACCGCATTTATGCTAATTTAAAAGTTATGCAGTTTTATTAATAAATGCCAACACATACATTTGTAATATAAACCAAAATTTTGCTTGCAAATGCAACAACTTATAAGTATTGTTATTCCTGCATTTAACGAAGAAAAAAATGTAAGCATCATAGCAAATGCTATAAATAATGTATTTGAAAATGTTAATTACAATTACGAAATTATTTTTGTAGATGATGGCAGCAGAGACAATACTTTAATTGAACTGCAAAAATTATCTCAAGCTGATTCAAGGATTTTTTACATCAGCTTTTCACGAAATTTTGGACACCAGATGGCATTAAAGGCTGGACTTGATAAGGCAAAAGGTGATGCAATTATTTCTATGGATGGAGATATGCAGCACCCACCAACGTTAATACCTGAATTGCTTGCAGAATGGGAAAATGGTTATGATATTGTTTACACCATTCGTAAAGATGCTGAGGAACTGGGTTTTGTTAAAAAGAAAACATCGAAAAGTTTTTATAATTTTTTAAATAAACTAAGCGATATTGAATTGGAAAGCGGCACAGCCGATTTTAGGTTAATGAGCAAACAGGTTGTAAACATTGCCAAAAATTTCAACGAAAAAGATTTGTTCTGGCGAGGGTTGGTAAAATGGGTAGGTTTTAAGCAAAAAGCTATTCATTATACTGCAGCCAACAGACTACATGGCAGCAGTAAATATACATTTAAAAAAATGACAAGGTTTGCACTTAATGGCATCACTTCATTTAGTACCAAACCTTTGAACATAGCTATTTACCTGGGTTTTGTTTCATCTGCTTTGTCATTGTTATATATTCCCTATGCAATCATTAGTTACTTTAATGGCAATGCTGTTCATGGCTGGATTTCAGTAATTGTAACCATAGCTTTTTTTGGAGGCCTTCAACTTTTAATACTTGGCATTATTGGTTTATATCTTGGCAAATTATTTATGCAAAGCAAAGAACGACCACTATACATTGTCAAAGAAACCAACTACAACTAACCTCATTTTATGGATAAAAAACTTACCTGGAAAAACTTTTTTTACAACGATAAAGTTGCAACTTCTTTATGGTTTGGCCTGGCTATTATTGGCATTATTGTAGAGGTTTACCATAAAGGTACTGGTGGCAATTATGCTTTATTTAAAGGTGTTTACCAGCATACAATAAATCAAACTAATTTATTTGTCCATTACCCCGAATATGAAGACATTAATCATTATGGTCCATTTTTTAGTTTAATTATTTTACCATTTTATTATTTGCCAGATAAAGTGGGTATTGTATTGTGGGTAATTTTTAATGCAGCATTTTTATTTTATGCCATAAGAAAACTACCTGTTCTACGAGAATATCAAAATGCAATTTTAGTTTTTTCATCTCACGAATTAATGCTTACAAGTGAGTGGCAACAAACCAATCCAATGGTTATAGCCTGCATTATACTTGGGTTTGTGGCAATTAATAAAAATAAAGAACTGTGGGCTGCATTCTTTTTCTTGTTTGCCACTTTTATAAAGCTATATGGCATAGTAGGTTTTGCTTTTTTCTTTTTCAGTAAAAATAAATTAAAGCTCATTGGCTGGAGTATAGTTTGGAGCATTGTATTTTTTGTAGCACCAATGTTGCTGTCATCTTACAATTTTATTGTGCAAACCTATTTTGACTGGTATAATGAACTGGTTTTTAAAGCCAATAAAAATGTAAGAATGGATATTAATAATGATTACCAAGATATAAGTGTTATGGGAATGGTAAGAAGAATATTTAAGTTTCAGGATTTTAAAAATATCTGGATTACAGCACCTGCCATGCTTTTGTTTGTACGTAATTATTTTGACTGGAAACACTTTGCAGACCTGCGTTTCAGGCTATATATGCTGTGCCTGGTTTTATTGATGACAGTAATTTTTACCACAAGTGCCGAGTCGCCTACATACATTATAGCTTTTCCTGCTGTGTGCATTTGGTATGTGTTGCAGCCAAAGGAAAAATGGGTAACGCCATTTTTTGTTTTTGCATTATTGCTTACAAGTTTTTCTTATAGCGATATATTTACTCCATATGTACGCGAACATATTGTTCGTCCTTATTCGCTAAAAGCATTGCCATGTTTTATCATGTGGTGTATTATCATTTATCAGATAATAAAAAAGCAATTCCTTAAAATTGATTTAGGTAAGTTAACTGCAAGTACACAGCAATGAGCAACAAAAAATATATATTCCTGACATTTGATGTAGAAGAATTTGATATGCCTTTGGAGTATCAGCACAACATTAGTGTTGATGAACAAATGCAGGTAGGTATTGATGGATTAAAAGCTATAGAACCTTTGCTGCAAAAAGATTTTATGCAATGCACTTTATTTACAACCGCAAATTTTGCACAGCATTTTCCTGAAGATATTAAAGCTCTTTCCTACCAGCACGAAATAGCTTCACATACATTTTACCATACTCAGTTCGACGTTGCACATTTACTTTCATCTAAACAAAAATTAGAAGAAATAACCAATAAAAAAGTAACAGGCTTGCGAATGCCACGTTTAAGAAAAGTTGATGTGAAAGATGTGTTAAACGCTGGTTATACTTACGATTCATCTATTAACCCAACTTATTTACCTGGCAGATATAACAGCCTGCATTTACCCAAAACAATTTATGAAGAGAATGGTTTAACACGAGTGCCAACAGCAGTTACGCCCAATTTTCGTATTCCACTTTTTTGGTTAATGTTTAAGAATGTGCCTTACAATTTGTATAAATTCTGGTGCTTGCAGGCATTAAAAAAATATGATTATTTAAGTCTCTATTTTCACCCATGGGAGTTTGTAGATTTAGCAAAATACAATATTCCAAATTATACCAAAAATCCTTGTGGTATTGAATTATACAAAAAATTAGAAAAATTGGTTGATGATTTAAAGCAAGATGCAAGCTTTATTTCTATAGAAAATTATTTGCAAAAAATAAAATAAAAATATTGCAATTTTAATCATAGTTATTCTTTCATTAATTTATCTAATATCATCCCTGCACTAATTGGATTGTAACCATTCAGCTTGTATCAGTTGAAGAGTTCTGTAGTTATACAGGGCTTGAAAAATAAGTGTATTACAATTAATCAAGTATCAAAATGGGGTCATTTGCAATTGTTTACCCTATATTTACCCCAAAATTAAAAAAGCCTCGTAAGTTATTGACTTACAAGGCTTTTTGCTTTAATTCTGCGGACCGGACGGGACTCGAACCCGCGACCTCCGCCGTGACAGGGCGGCATTCTAACCAACTGAACTACCGATCCTTTCTCTAAATAACTTGTGTGTTATTTTTTGATTGGGTTGCAAATATATAGGCTCATAATTCATATCAACAAAATTTTTCTAAAAAAAATCAAACCCTACTTTTACAGCCCTAAAATTTAATTATGCCTCAGTACCCAAATAGACAGTTTTTAGATTTTGAACAACCCATTAAAACGCTATATGAAGAAAGAGAAAAACTTAAACAATCTGCCGAGAAAAGCAAGATTGATTTAACTGATGGTGTTAAAAAACTAGAAGATGCAATTGTTGCTAAAAGAAAAGAAATTACAGAACACCTTACACCTTGGCAACGTGTTCAATTAAGTCGTCATCCAGATAGACCATATACTTTAAAATATATTGACAAAATTTTTACTGATTTTGTTGAGCTGCATGGTGACAGAAATGTTAAAGATGACAAAGCTATGGTTGGTGGTTTTGCACAACTTAATGGAGAAACTGTAATGGTTATTGGCCAGCAAAAAGGGATTAATACCAAAGCCCGTCAGTTGCGAAATTTTGGAATGGCAAACCCTGAAGGTTATCGAAAAGCATTACGCTTAATGCGTTTAGCAGAAAAATTTAATAAACCAGTTATAACTTTTGTAGATACACCTGGTGCTTATCCAGGGCTTGAAGCTGAGGAACGTGGACAAGGTGAAGCTATTGCAAGAAATATTTATGAAATGGTTCGCCTTAAAGTGCCAGTTATTGTTGTAATTATTGGTGAGGGTGCAAGTGGTGGTGCATTTGGAATTGGCATTGGTGACAGAACTTTGATGATGGAAAATACATGGTACACTGTTATAAGCCCAGAAAGTTGTAGTAGCATTTTATGGAGAACATGGGAGAAAAAAGAAATTGCAGCAGAGCAGCTACGCCTTACATCTATTGATATGAAAGGGTTTGGGCTGGTTGATGAAGTTGTAGCAGAACCTCTTGGTGGTGCACATTGGGATTATGATGATGCTTCTGCAATACTTAAAAATAGCATCGTTAAAAATCTTGAAGAACTTAAAAATATTGATGCAAATACCAGGGTTGAAGAACGTATTACTAAATATGGAAATATGGGTTTTTGGGAAGAATAATCATGTTTAACATTTTATAACTAATTGAAAAATCAATAATAAATAATAATATCTCGTGTCTTTAACAAACATTCTATCTAGTACAGGAATAGCCATTATTACCCCATTTAAAAAAGATCAGTCAATAGATTTTGATGCCTTGGGTAAAGTGATTGATTTCAATATTAATAATGGAGTAAACTATATTGTAAGCCTTGGCACTACTGGCGAAACACCAGTTTTAGACTTTGCAGAAAAGAAAGATATTTTGCAATATACTTTTGAAAAGGTAAATGGCAGAGTGCCTGTTGTTGTTGGCGTTGGTGGTAACAATACCAAGGCTGTCATTAATGAAATAAACAGCCTGCCAATTGACAATGCAACTGCTATTTTAAGTGCATCGCCAAACTATAATAAGCCTACGCAGGAAGGAATATTTTTGCATTATAAAGCTATTGCAGAAAACGCTTCAAAACCAATACTGCTATACAATGTACCTGGTAGAACTGGTAAAAATGTAAATGCAGATACCATTGTTAAATTATCACACGAAGTAGAAAATATAAAAGGCATAAAAGAAGCCACAAGTGATATGCAGCAATGCATGGAAATTGTGAGGGATTGTGCTAAAGATTTTTTAATTGTAAGTGGCGATGATGCTTTGTGCTGTGGACAAATTGCTTTAGGCTTTAAAGGTGTAATAAGCGTTGCTGCACAGGCTTTGCCAAAACAATTTACAGAAATGGTTAACCTTTCTTTGCAATATAAGTTTGATGAAGCAAGAGCTATTCAATATAAATTATTGAAAGGCTACGATTACCTTTTTGCAGAAAATAATCCAGCGGGCATCAAAGCATTTTTATATGAATTAGGTTTTATTGAAAACATTATGCGATTGCCTGTAACACCTGTATCTGCTGCATTACACGATAAAATTAAAGTGTATTTAAAAGCATTATAAGATGTTTTACATCAGTTTTTTTAATAACTAGTTATGTATAATGAAAGAGAAGAAAGACCTATATTGACAATTGCCTTATCTAAAACTGATAGGCTTTTAGAAATTTTTTCTTTTTTCTTTTTTCTTTTATTATGGATTGTATGCATTGCTGAGCTTATTTATTTTCCAGATATTATTTCTGTTCATTTTGATTTTGCTGGCAAGCCAGATAATTATGGTAGCAAATACACATTGCTTATTTTGCCCATCATAATAAGCTTTGTCTTTGCTTTGTTCTCTTTTTTATGTAAGCGTCCACATATTTTTAACTATCCATCAAAGATTACAAAAGACAATGCAGTAAAGCAATACAGCGTTGCTACACAAATGCTGCGTGCTTTAAAATTGGGCATTACATTTTTTTGCAATGTGATTCTTGTAGTTGTTTATTTTACTGTCGAAAAGATTAATATAAACTTTGGTTACTGGTTATTGCCTTTACTTATTTGCTGTGTTTTGCTTCCAACATTTTATTATGTGGCAAAGCTTTTAAAAATTAAGTAAATTACATTTTGCTGCTACTGCAAACACCTTATTTTTATTGCCTAACTAATATTGCTTTATGAATCAACAAATAAAATGGAGCCAGTTTGGAGTGCTCATTACTGTATTTTTCTTTTGGGGCTTTGTTGCTGCTAGTAACGATATTTTAATTCCAGTATTTAAAGAAAAACTTAATCTTACACAAGTGCAGGCACAAATGGTGTCATTTGCTTTTTATGTTGCTTATTCAGTTGGAGCTTTAATTTATTTTATTATTAGTAAAATAATTGGGCAGGATTTACTAAACAGAATTGGCTTTAAAAATGGTATTGCTGTTGGTCTGTGTGTTTCTGCATTAGGAACATTGTTATTTATTCCTGCAGCAAGCAACGAGTCTTTTACTCTATTTATTTCAGGATTATTTATTGTTGGCTTAGGTTTCTCTTTACAACAAACTGCCGCCAATCCATTAGCTATAAACATGGGTGATGTTAGCACAGGCTCGCAGCGTTTAAGTATGGCTGGGGGTGTAAATAATTTTGGAACAACTATTGGGCCTCTTATAGTAAACCTCGCCATTTTTGGAAGTATTACTGCTGTAAGTGTTGGGTCTTTATCTGCTGTTAAAACACCTTATCTTTTTTTAGGTGCTGCATTTTTGTTGTTTGCAGCCATTTTTTATTTTTCTTCTGTACCCAATAAATTAAATACTACAAATAAAGAGACAGAAACAAATAGCAGTTGGGTAGATAAAGGCTCGCCATTTAAGTATAGACAACTTACTTATGGAATGATTGCCATTTTTGTTTATGTTGGTGTAGAAGTAAGTACTGTATCGAACTTGCCAGAATTTATGAAACAAAAACTGGGAACAACTGTTAACGAAATTGCACCATATATTTCTTTATACTGGGCAAGTTTAATGATTGGAAGATGGACTGCTGCATCTGATGCTTTTGGATTAAATGAAAGCATGAAAAAAATATTGAAGTTTTTAATGCCTTATCTGGCATTTGGTGTTTTTCTTTTAGTAAATGCAATTGCAAAGCACAATTTGCAACCTTTTTATATTTATAGTGTGGTAATTATTGCAATGATTATTGGTAATTATTTAAGTAAAGGAAATCCGGCGAAACAGTTGTTAATATTCAGTTTCATGGGAATTGTATCTTTACTTATTGGTATCTTTTCGTCTAATCATCACATAAGTGTTTATGCATTTTGTTCAGTTGGTTTATTTTGTTCTACACTTTGGCCTTGCATTTTTACTTTAGCAATTTCTGGCTTGGGACGACATACTGGCGAAGGTTCTAATTTTTTAATTTTTATGATTATGGGTGGTGGATTTATAAGTTTATTGCAGGGTTTTTTATCTGCTGATGCTTATCTTGGTATTAGTATGTCTTACATTGTAGGAATAATATGCTTTACATATCTGGCATATTATGCAATAGTTGCAAACAAGGAATTAAAACAACAAGGCATTCAGCTAGAAAAAAACTAAATCTCTATTTTTTTTCTAGAATACTAAACTAGTTTAGATAAATTTATTAATAATATTTATAAAAATGACAAGCAATAATACTTACACTTTGGGAATTGATATAGGTGGCACCAACACTGTGTTTGGTGTGGTTGATCACAGAGGCGATATACAATATCGTGGGGCTATTTCTACAAAAAAACATTTAAAGATAGATGACTATATTGATGAGCTATACGAAGCTGTTTTACCTGCTATAGAACAAGTTGGTGGCAAAGATGCTATACGTGGAATTGGCATTGGTGCACCCAATGGCAATTATTATAAAGGCACTATAGAATATGCACCAAACCTAAACTGGAAAGGCATTGTGCCATTAACAGAATTAGTTACTGCAAAATTTAATTTGCCAAGTGCCTTAACAAATGATGCCAATGCAGCAGCAGTAGGAGAGATGATGTATGGTGCTGCAAAAGGAATGAAGGATTTTATAATGATTACATTAGGTACAGGCGTGGGCAGTGGCATTGTTGCTAATGGGAATTTAATTTTAGGACACGATGGTTTTGCAGGCGAATTAGGACATACTATCATTGTTCCAAATGGAAGACAACATTGGGGAACTAATGCTAAAGGAAGTTTAGAAGCATATTGCAGTGCAACAGGAGTAAGGCTTACAGCCATTGAAATGCTTGAAAGCAGCAAGGCAGATTCTTTAATGCGTAATTATGCAAAAGAAGAAATTGATAGTAGGGTAGTGTATGATTGTGCCATGCAGGGCGATGCTATTGCCAATGAAGTATATGCCTTTACAGGAAAAATACTTGGCGAAGCATTAGCCAATTTTGTAATGTTCTCCTCGCCCGAAGCTATTATACTTTTTGGTGGCTTATGCAAAGCAGGAGATTTAATTTTAACCCCAACAAAGAAAGCAATGGAAGAAAATTTGCTTCCAATTTTTCAGAATAAAGTAGGACTAATTTTTAGCGAATTGAAGGAGGCCGATGCTGCCGTGTTGGGTGCAAGTGCATTGGTATGGGAAATGAAATCTTAAACAATCTTCATTAATATTGTTTTTAATGGATGCAATCAATTACCTTTCCAAACTATGCAACCCAAAACTAGCTTTGTATTTTCAAATGCACCAGAGCCTCATCGTAATCGCACAAAGGAAATACTAAAACAACATCCTGAAATTAGAAACCTTATAGGTAAAAATAAACTCACTTTTTTGTTGGTTTTGTTGCTGGTTGCAATGCAATTTACACTTGCGTTTTTTATTGGCAACTATAGTTGGTGGATTGTGGTGGCTGTTGCTTATTTGGTAGGAGCTTTTATCGATCATTCTTTATTTGTATTAATACACGAATGCACCCACAAGCTAGTGTTTAAAGGTGCTGCTGCCAATAAACTTACAAGTATTTTAGCTAATACTCCATTGGTTTTTGCAAGTGCTATTTCGTTCGAAATTTATCATTTAAAGCACCATAGTTTTCAGGGTGTTTACGAAATTGATGGTGATATACCAAGCACTACCGAAGCTAAATTAATTAACCATTATTTTATTGGCAAAGCCTTGTGGTTATTGTTTTACCCTATATTTCAGTTGTTTCGCTTGGGGCGATTAAAAGAAATAAAAGCATTTGATAAATGGGTTGCTTTTAATTGGTTGGTGCAAATAATTTTAATGAGTTGTGTTATTTATTTTTTAGGTGCAAAAAGTTTTGTGTATTTACTTATAAGTTTTTTCTTTTCTGTTGGTTTACACCCCTTAGGTGCAAGATGGATACAGGAACATTTTTTAACACATGGCACCGAGCAGGAAACTTATAGCTATTATGGTAATTTTAACACTATTGCATTTAATGTTGGCTTTCACAACGAGCATCACGACTTTCCTTCAATTCCCTGGAATAAATTGCCTAAAATAAAAGCCATGGCACCGGCATACTACAACTCATTACACAGCCATAATTCATGGATAAAACTATTCTTCAGGTTTTTGTTCGACCAGGAAATATCTTTGTTTTCACGAATAGTAAGAAATAATAGAGGCAAAGTTGATATAACAGATGAATGCAAGCCTGATGTGGATTGTATTAATGCTTCTGTTGCTTGTAAAGAGCAAAAGGTTTCATGAGTGTAGTTATTTATAGATTTTAAATTATACACTTATTTTAGTTGCTTTGAATTAACAATAAGTTATAAAGACCTGCCGTAGTAATATAATGATAACTCATCGGTATAGCCTTTTCTGTAATGGTTACTAATTAAGTCTATGTCTTTATTTTTTACCTCTAACATCCTAACTAGAAAATAATATTCATTATGTGCTAAATCAAATCCCTTTATTTCTTCCATTCTTTTTGCAAGCAAAACACACTTTAGGAACAAGGTGTCTGTAAAATTGCTTTTATTATAGTAAGAATAAAATACAACAGTTTTATTGTAGGTTGTTTTTTCTAATGGATACTGTAAATTAAGGGTATCGCCTTTTTTATATTTATCATAATTATTTTTTGCCAGTGCCGATTTTATTTCCACATCTTTCTTCATTTCCATATCAACATAATTGTCCAATGAATCACCATAGTGTTTTAATTCTTTTATAATTTTTGTAAATGAAATTTCTTCATTATTTAACTTTTTTTGATAGACATAAAGAAATGCTAACTGACCATTGAGTAAGCCACAATCCTTAACTGAACTCCAAACGGAAAACTTAATACTATCAGGCAATGTATTAAATACTTCAGAAAGTCTTTTAAATCTATCTTGCTTTATAAAAGAACTCAGGCAAGATATGGACTCACATTCCTTTATTATCTGCTTTTCATTCTTTGAAAATGTGCTGTCAAACTTGTTAAATAAAATATCGTAAGGTGTTCTTTTGTTGGTACAGGCAATGAGCAATATTGCAACAAATATTATCCCTATTATTTTTCGCATGCTAAATTTTATTTATCAGGTTGTTTAAAATTATTAACTGAAAAGTTCTAAAGAATAATACTTTGCTTAGTATTCTTTGAGGTCGCAACAATATTAAACAGCATTACTTAATGCAATATTATCATAAGAAATAATCTGAGGTTTGCTTGTGCCAGTATATTCAATAATCAAAAACTCTTTACCATACTTTATCTCATTATCTTGTGCAAATAATGCATAGTCAAAATCAATGTCAATAACACTATAGCGTAGCTTTTGGTGGTTTAACCTTAACCTGTCAAGCAACTCAAATTTCTGCTTTTTGTCAACTTCGTTAATAAAGATAGATGCAGGTTTTATTTTATGTTGCAGGCAAAAGTCTATAGCAAAAAGTTGCTGCAATACTTTATCATTTTTGTATTGCATTTTAATAAAATCGAACGCAATAGAATAAATAGTATTTAATGTGTAAGAATGAAAACTGCTGCGTGTTTCAAAGTATTTACCAAGCTCTAATAAAAAGTCAAACACACTGTATGTTGCAGTTACATATTTTAAAACATTAAACAATCTTTTTTTGTTCCAGTATATTTCTAAAGCATTTTCCAGCTTCACAATATCTGCCAACTCCTGCTTACTTAAAAAATTGCTTTTAATAATCTGGTAAGGTGCCACTTCATCAAACACATAACCATATTGCTCGTGCTTTTCACGTACTGGCGTACCTTTTAAAAATTTTAAAAAGCCCAATTGCAGCTCTGGTGGAAACAGTTTAAACACTTCCTCAAAACTGTATTTTATATCTTCAAAATAATCTAAAGGTAAGCCTACAATCAGGTCAAGGTGCATCTCAACATAATCTTTCAACTTCAAAATCACACCTTTTGTTTTATCAAAATTTTGCTTGCGACTTACTTCTAAATTGGCTTTTTGGTTTACAGTCTGTATGCCAATCTCGAACCTGAACATTCCCTTGGGAACCTTGTCAATAATGAATTGCATGATATCTGGATGCATGATATCTGCAGTTATTTCAAACTGAAAAACGGTATTGGGTTGTGCATTATCTAAAATAAACTGGAAGATGTCCAGCGTAAAATCCTTTTTTACATTAAAGGTTCTGTCAAGGAACTTTATGGTTTTGCCATGCTGCATTAAGTACAATAAATTGCTTTTAATGTGTTGCATGGGCAGGTAACGAACTTTATTATCTAAACTTGCCAAACAAAACTCACACTTATAAGGACAACCTCTCGATGTTTCAATATACAAAACCCTGTTCTTTAAAGTGCTTGCATCATCATTCTGGTAAGGATTGGTATTGGCATATAATTCCAAATCAAAATTCTGCACAAACTTAATGTACTCAACATTGCTGTTCTTCTTAAACGCAATATTGGCAATAGTTTCAATGTTTGGGTATTGTTGCAGGAATTTAGTAAAAGGAATTTCACCTTCGCCAGTTATTATGTAATCAATAGAAGGTAATTGAATAACATCTTGCCAGTCGTAGCTTACTTCTGGCCCACCCAATAAAATTTTTGTAGCAGGGTTTATGGATTTAATCAACTCGCACACCTGCAAGGTTTGTGTAATGTTCCATATATAGCAGCTAAAGCAAACAACATCGTAATTGCTGCAATAGTTTGCTATTTCATTTTTATCTTCTTTAATGGTAAACTCTTTCCAGGCAAGGCGTTCATCGGTTTTGTTTATTTCATACAACAAGCGTATAGCCAAATTAAGGTGAATGTACTTGGCATTAAGAGTAGTTAATAAAATACGTTGTTGCATGGTGCAAAGTAAGATGATTTTATTTTTTCAAAAGTTAAAGCTAAAGGTTTTACACTTTTATTTCGATGCTGTTTCATAATTTTCATCCCATTTATCGTACAACTTTTTAAGGGCAAGATAGTTTTTTGTAGCAGGATATTTTGCCTTCCATTTATTCAATATTCTGTTCAATTGCTCTTTATCTCTTTTAATAAATGCAACTGTGCCTTTGGCATAATAATACCATTGCTTGCCATCTTCATCACTAAAAAATTTGCTGATAAAAGAATAGGTTTTGTTGAAGTATTTAATAGCTTCATCTTTATTGCCAGCCATTGCAAACATTTGTCCAGCGTGCCAGTTAAGCGAATGCTTGTTATTAATTGTTGACTTAGTGTTTAAATATTGTACTATCAAATCTGCTGCCTCTGCATACTTTTTTTGAGAAGAAAGTAAACGCCAGCAACAAGTATCTGAATTGAATTGACTTTCCGTATAGAGAATAGTTTGTGAAAAGCTGTTTACAGAAAAGCTTAATAAAAATATACCAAGTAGTCTTTTCATAAACTGCAATAATAATAATGAAATATGATTTTACACTTTTAGGTTTTGACTTTTAACTTTTGTTATTTCTTATACTCCTACATTCACTTCCACATCTTCATTCCTCAATAAATATTCAGCAAGTTCTTCATTCATTGCAAAGCCTTTGTCAAAAAGGCTCATAGTGAGTTTTATGTTTTCGCTGGGTTCAATAACATTAAACTTTAAAGACACATTACCTGGGTGTTGTTTAATGTTTTTTTGGATGAATGCAACCATATTTTCATCAATGCTGCTGGGGTGCATATTCAATTCCAAACTCTTTGTCAGTGTGGTTTTGGCTGTTTCCAGCAAGCAGATATTTGTAACTGCAAATTCATATCCATCACCTTTCCAGTTTTGCTTAAAGTATCCTTGCACCAAAAGGCTTTTACCTTTTTCAAGGTAATGCTGAAACTTCTGGTAGTTCTCGCTCCATAAAGCAACTTCAACATTGCCTGTAAAATCTTCAATCTTTAAAATGCCAAATGCCCTGTTGGTTTTTGTGGTTCTGTGTTGTGCATCTACAACAAGCCCAGCAAGCTTTATAGGCTTATTAAGGTTAGCTTGTGTTAAGGTTTGAGAATCTTTTATATCAACAAAATCGTTGAGGTGCATAATGCCATAATACTTCATCTCAAACTTATAATTATCCAGTGGATGCCCACTCATATACATTCCAGTAACATCCTTTTCAAAGTCTAATTTTTCAATCAAAGTCCATTGTTCACAGTTTACAATTTTTGGTGGTGGCACATCCATTGCCTTTCCTAAATCGCCAAACAAAGTATTGGTAGTGCCTTTGCTCAAATCGTTTTGCACTTGTCCATAACCAATAATTTTTTCAATACCACTTGTTCTGTCGCCATCAGGAATATGGAAATATTGTGCACGATGCAGTTCTGTAAAGCAATCGAAAGTACCACTGTTTGCAAGGCTTTCCAGCGATTTTTTATTTACTGCACGTTGATTAACGCGAGTAATAAAATCGAAAATATTTTTAAATGCACCAGCTTTCTTTCTTTCATCTATAATGTTTTCAATGGCATTTTCACCCACACCTTTCAAGCCACCTAAACCAAATCTTATTTCACCTTTAACATTGGGTGCAAATCCTTTTTTACTTTCATTAATATCTGGTCCAAGCACTTTAATGCCCATTCGTTTACACTCTTCCATATAGAATGTAATTTTCTCAATGCTGCCTGCGTGGTTCAACACAGCACTCATATATTCACTTGGATAATGTGCTTTTAAATAAGCTGTTTGATAAGCCACATAAGCATAGCAGGTGCTGTGCGATTTATTGAAAGCATACTGTGCAAAGGCTTCCCAGTCTGTCCATATTTTTTCAAGTTTCTCTGCATTGTGTCCTTTTGCAGTAGCACCTTCAACAAACTGTCCTTTCATTTTATCCAGCACAGCTTTTTGCTTTTTACCCATTGCCTTTCTCAACACATCTGCATCGCCTTTTGTAAAGCCAGCAAGGCTTTGGCTCAACAACATCACCTGTTCCTGATACACAGTAATGCCATAAGTTTCCTCTAGGTATTCCTTCATATCATCAACATCATATTCCACTTTTTCCTTGCCGTGTTTACGCAAAATAAAACTTGGAATATAGCTCATTGGTCCAGGGCGATACAAGGCATTCATTGCAATCAAGTCATCAAACTTATCAGGCTTTAATTCACGCAGGTATTTTTGCATACCAGCACTCTCAAACTGAAACGTAGCATTGGTTTCACCACGTTGATACAGTTGAAAAGTCTTCTCATCTTCCAACGAAATATTATCTAAATCAATTTCTACATTATGGTTTTGCTTGATTAAATCCAAAGCAGTTTTTAAGATAGACAAAGTCTTTAATCCAAGAAAGTCCATCTTGATTACACCAGCTTCTTCAATCACACTTCCTTCAATTTGTGTAACCCATAAATCAGAATCTTTTGCAGTAGCAACAGGTATCAATTCTGTTAAATCTTTTGGTGCAATGATGATGCCTGCTGCGTGCACACCAGTGTTGCGAACACTACCTTCCAGTTTCTCTGCTTCGTGCAGAATGGTAGTGCGTAAATCGTTTGTAGTTAAATTATAAATTTCCCTTAAACGCCTTGCATTTTCAATATCTTCAGGGCCATAACCTTTGTCTTCTAAACTTTTTTCACCATCTTTTTTTGTTAATGGTGAGTGAAGAATATTGCCTAATTCTGTACCAGGTTTATCACTCACCAACTTAGCCAAAGCATTGCTTTCTGCCAAAGGCAAATCCATTACACGAGCCACATCTTTAATGCTGCTTTTTGCAGCCATTGTACCATAAGTAATAATTTGTGCCACCTGTGCCTTGCCATATTTGTCAACCACATAATCAATTACTTTTTGCCTGCCATCATCGTCAAAGTCAGTATCAATATCGGGCATTGACTTCCTGTCTGGATTCAAGAACCTTTCAAAAAGCAAGTTGTATTTTATGGGATCAATGTTAGTAATACCAATGCAATAAGCCACCACAGAACCTGCAGCACTGCCACGTCCTGGCCCTACAAAAACACCCATATCTCTACCAGCTTTTATGAAATCACTAACAATTAAAAAGTATCCAGCAAAGCCCATTGTTTTAATGGTGAAGAGTTCAAAGTCTATACGTTCCTGAACGTGGCTTTCAATTTCACCATAGCGTTCCTTAGCACCTTTATAAGTCAATGCTTTCAGGTATTCCCACTGGTTATTTACATCAGGTTTTATAATGTCTTTACCAACAACTTCATCACTAAAATGTATTTGATATTCTTTAGGCACTGGAAATGCAGGCAATAAAATATCTTTCTTTAAGTTCAATATTTCTACCTTATCAACTATTGCATTTGTGTTGTCAATACTTTCTGGAATGTCAGCAAAAAGCTGTTTCATTTCGTGAGTAGTCTTGAAATAGAATTGGTCGTTTGGAAATTTAAAACGTTTATTCTTTACTAATAAATCATCGTGAATGATATCGTCAAAGCCAGGTGTGGCTTGCTTTTCACCAGTGTTAATGCACAACAAAATATCGTGGGCATTGTAATCATCCTTTTCTGTGTAATGACTATCGTTGCTTGCAATAATGGGAACATTATACTTTTTTGCAAACTTCAGCAACACTTCGTTTACCTGAATTTGTTCCTTTAAATTATGCCTTTGAATTTCTATATAATAATCCTCGCCAAACAAATCAAGCCACCATTTAAACTCTTGCTCACCTTCTGCTTCACCTTTTTGTAAAATAGTTTGTGGCACTAATGCACCAAGGCAACAAGTTGTGGCAATCAATCCTTCGTGATATTTTAAAATAAGTTCCTTGTCAATACGTGGATACTTGCTGTACATTCCTTCAATAAAACCTAATGAAGTAAGCTTAACAAGGTTTTCATATCCTTTTTTATTCTTAGCCAAAAACAATTGATGGTATCTGTCATCTTTCACTTCTTTAGTAAAAGTCTTTGCCCACCTATCTTTCACTACATAAAACTCACAACCAACAATGGGTTTGATATTAGGCTCAAGAATGTCTTTTCCTTTTTCATCTTTGCCAACAACCTTTGTATCTTTCCAGGCCTGAGACACAAATTCAAAAGCACCAAACATATTGCCGTGGTCAGTAATGGCAACTGCAGGCATATTATCTCTCTTTGCTTTTTTATATAAGCTGCTAATGCTTGCTGCTCCATCAAGCAAGCTATATTGTGTGTGAACGTGTAAGTGTGAGAATTGAGACACGAGATATAAATTGAAATTATGAACTTACAAATGTATTTACTTGAAAAAAGTAGTCAAGTTTTGTTATTCACAAATAAGCAATTTTGAAGTTTAATTAATCAAAGATTTGCTAATTAAACTTACAAACCTATATTTGCACCCCAATTAAAAAATGGCTGCGTAGCTCAACTGAATAGAGCATCTGACTACGGATCAGAAGGTTTTAGGTTTGAATCCTAACGCGGTCACCTCATAGGACTGTTTCAAAATATTTTGAAACAGTCCTTTTTTATTTTCGTTACAACCCTTGCTGGCATTGCATATCAGCTCAAGGGCTGGATTGATATTTTTGGTTCGATATTGATTATTTTCAAAAACCAAATTTTCAGGGAACATCGAACCAATAATTTTTTGTTTTATGGGTGTACTTGCTGAAACGTAGTGTTGGTGCAGGTTCGATAAAAATGATACTCCAAACTGTACAAATTCTTTCGCATCACCATTTTGGGCTGTTACTTGGGTACTCTTGCGAACTAACTTGTTTATTTCGCTCTCATATCGGTCTTTAATTTCTTTGTAATCCTTTGCTTCTAACTGACCATCAAGCATCATTTGTTGGGCATTGTTTATTCTTGTTCGATGCTTTTCAATTTCCTCATTAATCTGTTTTAATTCTTTTGACTTATCTCTGTTATTATCTGCAAAATAATTGTTCAATTGTTTGTGCAATACGTTCAACACATTCTTATTTGGTGTAATGGCTAACAGTTCATCTTCAAAGATTTTGTTAGCTTCTAATGCTTTAATTCTTTCGCCACATTTATAATGGCAATGATAATAATAATAGTAACCGCCATTTCCTTTTGATACACTTGCTGTTAGTTTACTACCACATCGACTACACTCTAAAACACCACGCAACGGAAATTCATCTTTGGTTGTGTTTTTCGTAGTTTGCCTTTTCCTTTTCCCATTTAATACATCTTGCACATCTTCAAATACTGTTTCACTTATAATGGGTGTATGTAACCCTTTTACTAATTGAGCTTCTTCACTTTTATAAGCAGGTATTAAAACTTTACCACAGTATGCAGGGTTTTTAAGCATATAAAAGAAATTACTTCTACTACATTTTAGTCCCCTCTTGCTGCATATATGTCTTATTTCTTCAACGCTATAAGCTCCTTTAGATAATTCCTCAAAAGCATATTTAACAATTGGTGCATCATCATTAGGAACAATAATTGGTTTATTTAATTCGTCTCTAGTATTCTTATAACCAACTGGAGCCATAGCTACCCAACGACCCTCTTTTTTAGCTCTTCTCATTCCCACAATAACATTCAAAGCTCGCCTGTCATTTTCAACTTCAGGTGCAGCTAAGTAAAATGCTAACATTATTTTATTTTCAGGGATAGATAAGTCTAATGGCTGCTCAATGGCTTGTGGTTCTACCCCTAATTTATTAAGCGTATTAATCATCCCATAAGCATCCCCAGCATTACGAGAAAACCTATCCCACTTTGTAAATAACAAAAGGTCTGCATTAAGTTTTCTTGATTTAATTAAGGCAAGCAATTTTTTGAATTCAGGTCTATCAAAAGTTTTTGCAGAATGGTCTTCTACATAAGTAGCTACTACTTCAATATTTTGAAAGCTACAATACTTTTTTGCAGTTTCTTCCTGATGTCTTAAGCTGTAACCTTTATCAGCTTGCTCGTCTGTACTCACTCGTACATATAATATTGCTTTGCGTTTCATATTCTGTATTTGTTTTTAATGCTATCAGCATTACTGATATTACTTATTTTATTATTCTCTATGCCATTGTTGTCCTGTTGTATATTCTCATCCTGTTTCTTTTCTACATAGCAGAGGTAAATAATTTCTGCAAAACGATATGTAAAGTCTTGAATAATTTCAACTTCTTCATCTGTATAACTTATATCATCTGCATTCAATAGTTTCTTGCATTCTTCAAGGGGTACTTTTTCAACTGTACAGCCTGTTGGTGAAACAGTAGCTTTCCGTTTAATACTTACAACTTTTGCTTTCATAGGATTGACTTTAAAAAGCAAACCTATCAGCACTCTTACACCTCGTTTCCACGTTATGCAACATTGGGTATAGTTACGCAAAACAATGTACTGAAAATGCAAACAATGTATCGTTCATTTGATTGATGCAAGGTTGTGTAAGATTAGTTTTTAATCCTGCTTGGCACACCTATTTTTTCAAATATTACTTTTACCTGTGCTACTGTGTAATACCTGCCATTCTTTTCACCAATGTCCTTTACGAATGGTTTTGCCCATCGTTTAAATGTTTTATCACATACACCATAAATTGTCGCTAAATCCTTTGCTGAGTAAGGTTTTATTTCTTCTACTATACTTACTGTTCCCATCTTGTACTTTTTTTAATTGTTGGTTTGTTAATGTTTATTGCTTGAATTTAATGGTGTATTAATTTGTATTGTTAGTGTAATGAGTATAGTTCCAAAAACTCATCAACATTTAAAAAGAACAAAGCGGACATTTCAACAACACTAATTTTTGTTTTAGCCCTAAAATCTGCAATCCGTCTTTTTACTAATGATGGTTGTTCTTTGGGTATGTCCAATTCCATCGGTTCTCGCTTTCGTATTTTAAGTTGGTTAAACTGTTGCAGCAAATACCTTTTTTGATTAGGGGTTAAATAGCCTAAATCATCTGCACGATATAATAAAGCAACCATTGATACTTTCCACTTGCGTTTTAACTCGCCTAACAATGGAATGGTAATGCCATTTTCAAAGTCTTTTCTAATTTCCTTTTCAGGCATTAAAAACTCTGCTGCAAATGCGTTGGCTTCGTGCGAAACATCTCTATCTAAACCCACAATGCAAAAGGTGTGCATTATCAGTTGTCCTAATTCATAAGCTAAAGAAAATCTTTGCCTATCACCAAACAAACTGCTGTTTAAAAAAATGATAGGTAACTTCTCATCTGTTAGTATGCTTCGGCTATCTACTCTATCTGTATTGAATGGGAAACTTTTTATAACAATGCCATTATCCTCAATTAGCTTGGTAATATTATCTATTACTGGTGTATTTACTTTCCAAAGTTTACGCAGCTTGATAGCTATTTGTTGTGGGGTTTGCGTTGTACTTACTTCTAATACAGGTAAATCAACTTTTGGTATTTGCAAAGCGAGTGTGAGAAAGTGTATGTGCTTGCGAATAACATTTACCTGTGCGTGTATGGGTGTAATTAATTTTTGTGCTACTACTTCTCTTTTTCGATACTTTAAATTCTCAGGCATTATTTCACCTTGCTGGTAAAAGAACTGAACAGGATAATCTGTTTTGTCTGCAATAGCTTCGAGCAATTCTTTGGCTATGCCAATATCAGCTCTTTCTATCTTGCTTAAATTGGTAGCACTCATACCAATCAGTTCTGCAAGTTCTGCTTGGCTTAGACCTCTTGCCTCTCTTGCTAAAACAATCATTGATGTATTTACAGTCTCTGTCATTTGCTTTCGTTGTAGAATGCAAACATAATAGTATTTTGTAAAATATCAAAATAAATGTTAAAAACTAAATTTATTATTTATTAACATTGTGTTGCTTATTAAACTAACACGAAGGCTGGTACAAAATATTTTTAACTAAAAATGATAAAAAAAGAACTATTATTTGTTCCTGAATTTGAAAAATTTATTGCTGCATTATCTTCAGGAAGACGACTTACACCTTCAGGCAAAAGACTTAGTGAAGGTACAATTATCAACTACAAATTTACCTTAAAGCTGCTTATTGAATATGAACATTTGCAACAAATTAAACTTAGAGTAAATGTATTTGCCAAAACATCCTTAAAAACGCTGCAAACCGAAAAGAAATACTGGATGAAATTCTTTTTTCAGTTCTGCAATTTTTTGTATAAAAACAAAGGGTATTATGACAACTATGTAACAGGCAATTTTAAAAACATCAAAGCATTTTTTAATTACCTGTTAATTGAAAAGGCATTGCCTGTTGGTCAATACCATAAATTGTTTAGAATACCTCTACAACAATTTACACCAGTTGTAATTAGCCCTGAACAGCTTAATTATCTTATTACTAACAAAGAGTTTATAGCAACACTTTCGCCTTCTTTAAAAAGGGTTAGAGATATATTTATTGTGGGCTGTACTGTGGGCTTGCGAGTAAGTGATTTAATGAAGTTAAAAAAAACACATATTATTAAAACAGGGAAAGAAGTTTTTTTGTTGATACATACGCAAAAAACTGGAACAGAGGTGAAGATACCATTGCCTGATTATGTACTTGAGATATTTGAGAAATACAGAAAACTACATCATAAATTTATTTTGCCAAGACTAGCAAATGCTAATATTAACATACAACTTAAATTGCTAGCAGAAAAAGCGAAGTGGACACATACATTGCCAAAATATATGAGTGTGAGAGGAAGGGTTGTTGAGGTATTAACTACTAAAAGAAAACCATACAGATTTTGCGACCATATTACTTCTCACACAATGAGGCGAACTGCTATTACTACATTGCTTATTTTGGGTGTACCTGAACTGGTTGTGCGTAAAATATCTGGACATTCTATTGGCAGCAAGGAATTTTATAAATACATTGCAATAGCAAATGATTATGGAAATAATAAGATTGCAGAAGCGTATCAAAAGCTGGTTACATTGAATAATTTTACAAATACAGAACCAATAAAATTGTTGTAAAAAAAATAGTGTTTTTATAATAATTTTAATACTTTTACGCTTTGTTGTGTTCTTTGAAAATGGTTGTGGTAAAGTGATTGGGTTGATTTTCGTTATTATCCGTTCGGGCTCTCAATGAACGGAATCAGCTCCAAAGCAAATAGTACTTTACAAAATAAGTATAAGTACAATGGGAAGGAAAAACAAAGCGAAGAGTTTAGTGATGGAAGTGGTTTGGAAATGTATGACTATGGGGCTAGGATGTTAGATGTACAAATCGGAAGATGGCATAGTGTTGATATTTTAAGTGACATTAGTAGACGTTGGAGTCCTTATAACTATGCTATGAATAACCCTATTAGATTAATAGATCCTGATGGAATGGCTGTTACTGAAATAAACGGAGGATATAGATTTGATGGTGACGATGCAACATTTGCTGCTTCAGTATTGCAAACTTCGTTGAAAAATAAAGACAAAGACGGCAATCAAAAAAAAGGAACAGGTTCTATTGGTATAATAACTTTTGGACAAGAAAAGGTTTGGGGTGAAGCAATGAAAGCATTAGTTCCAGAAGCTATTGTCGAAAATGTTCCAGCTGGTGCTGGACAAGGCGGTTATAATGACTTTTATAAAGCTATTAAAAGTGTATCTGACCAAAGTGCTGATGGTATAGGTTTCTTAGCAATCTTCTCACACGGCGGAGATGACCGTAATACTAGTCGTGCTACTTATGGAGAAGGAATGATTTTTGCGAATGCAGATATTCATAAAACCGCAGATAATGTTTACACATCAGATTTAGCTAAACTTGGGCAAGCTGTTGATGCAGGGCAAGTTAAGTTTGCAGCATATTCAATAATCTACTTAGGTGCTTGTAATGCATCCACAGAGTATACATCTAAAAACTTTGCAGAGGGTCGTTCTTTTGCAATGGAATTAGCAAGAGCTACAGGTGCCTATGTATATGGAGCAGCAAATGAACATATGAATGCAGTTAACCCAAATAATCCCAATAATACACAGTTCCGCCCAGAGCAAGGTGGTACATTAATGGTAAATTATTGGTATAAAGGAAGTGCTACAGGTGCTTCAGTTCCAGCTAATCCACAAACATTTGATGTTGCAGCTAAAGCTCGATGGTATTTAAATTTAGGATGGTAATAATTAAAGTCAGATATGAATAAAATTTTGATAATAATGTTTTTTTCTTTTTTAACCAATCTTTCTGTTTGTGGGCAGGATACAATAAAAATTGGGTTATTAAAAGAAATAAAAGCAACCGTAAATAGTACAATAAAGTTATATAAGTTTAATAAAGACAAGCAATGCGACCAGTCTAAAGCTGTAACTATTATTTATGAAAATAAAGTATCTAGGTGCTTTGATTATATTAAAACAATAAAAACCGATGATACTAAAAAGATAGTAAGTTTATTAAAAACACCCACTACTTATGGTGGCGAGGATGTTGCTTGTTTTGATACAGATTATGCACTATTAATTTTTAATAACCAAAACGTTATTATTGGATATATAGATATTAGTTTGTTTTGCAACAAACTAATATCTACCCCAGTTATTGCAGAACAAGAGCATTACTCAAAGGGTGGTTTGCGAAAAGTTGGGTTCTCTAAAAAAGGAAAGATTGCATTATTAAAACTATTGAAAATAACGGATAATAAAAAGTAAATATTTATTAAACTTAAATAACAAAAGCCCACGTGAGTGGGCTTTTGCTATGATATATATTTAAAAGAGAACTTATAAGTACTATAAAACCATCAACTACATAACTGTTATTTATTGATTAAGTTTTTGCTTCATCTCTTCTTGGAATAAAAAGGCATCAATCAATTTAGACACCACTGTTTTATTTTCTTCTGTCAGTTCACTGATACGGTTAAACTGATTAATCAATGTTTTATCCTGTATGTTCTCAGCAGCTAAATCGGTAGTAGTACCATTCATTAAATAATCTGTAGAAACATCAAGGGCATTAGCCATTTCTTCTCAGCAACGTCTCTTGCTAAGCCATGTGCATAGCTAAGGACGTTGCGTAATACCAAGCACTACAGCTATATTTGTGCAATGCCAGTAAGAAAAAATATTGCTAATAATGATGGAACTTATTTTACTCTGGTAGCAAATTATTATTATCCGTTCGGTCTTGCAATGAACGGAATCGGCTCCAAAGCTGTAGGAATATTATTTAATAAAGAGAAAACCTTTCAAGGACAAAGGTTTGATGATGATTTAGGTTTAAATTGGGATCAATTTAAATGGAGAAATCATGACCCGCAATTAGGAAGATTTATAGAAATAGACCCTTTGTCGGAGAAATATGTTTACAATTCAACATATGCCTTTAGTGAAAATAAAGTAACAGGACATGTAGAAATAGAAGGATTAGAGGCTGCAAATGCAAACGACATAAATAATCCACTTGTACGTGCTGCATTAAAAGATGATGTTCAAAAACCAGCAGCTTCAGTGAAACAAAACTCACAAGGGGCTATTAAGGTTAGTGTTAGTGTTGGTGTAGGTGTAGGTGTAAAGGCAAAAGTTGGCAAATCTGAAATTGGTGCTAGTGTTAATGGACCACAAGTTCAAGCAAGTATAGATGGGGGAAGAAATGTTGAAGTAAAAGGCAGTTGTGTTGGTGTTAATATGAAATTAGAAACACCTGTTGGTGAAGCTAAAACAGGTGGTGACGCTGGTGTTGTTGAGTTTAAAGACGGAAGGCTTAATTTTAGCCCTGGTACTGGAGGGTCAAGTGCAGATGTATCTGTTAAAAAAGATGTAACTCCAGGAACAAGTATGGGGGCAAATATTTTAGATACTGAGATATCCTTAGGTGTTAAATTTTATGTTGTGGGTGCAGAAGTTAATTGTAATATAAAAAAAGCAGCAGTAGCCGTCAAAGATGCTTTTGTGAGTTTTGGTAATTGGTTAAGTAATTCAGTTTCTGAGATAGCGAATCAATCTTCCCAAAAACGTGCAACTTCTAGTGTTCCAACATATTAAAAATTATTAAAATGAAAACTATCAAATATTATATTTTATCCTTTTTTGTCATAGCTCTAATGAATAGTTGTAGTCAACTAAAAAAAGGAAATGAAAAGTTTGAATACATAGATAATTGTTCAAATAAAGTTATTGATAATTTTTTTCATACAATCAGTTTAGGTAATTATAATCAAGCTATAGAAGATTTACTAAACGAGAATAATAATATTGATCCAAAAGATTCTGCAACAATTAACTTGAAAAAACAATTTAATGACATTAACGAAACTTCTGGAAAATATATTCAATACAAACCTTTACGAAAAAAAAATTTAAATAATGATTTAGGTATTTATTGTTATCTAGTTAAATATGACAAAAAATTTTATCGTTTTTTATTCACGTTCTATAATAATGAAAGCAATGTAAAAATTTATAAATTTTCTTTTGACGATAACTTAGATGTAGAATTAGAAGAGTCACTAAAACTATATATTAATTAATAGAATTAAACTTATAACAATTAGCGTAGTTGATATTAATGCCATTACAACAGGTATAGTATAAGTATATTTATCCTTTATAACAAACTCATCTAGTTTATGTTTATTATAAATAATATTAATTGATTTGCCTTCTTTATAAGCGTATGGTATTGTACCTATACTGTATTTTTTTGTTATCCAATCTTCATTGCTAGTTTTATACCTAACAGTTGGAAATAATATATTAGTACGCATATCACCATCCTGTTCAATGGCATAAATTATACCTTCTGTATATACCCCATCTGTAATGATTTTTTTTATTGTAATAATTTTGTTTACTGCAATGATTATTACAAACAAGGAAACTAAAATAAGTATAATTATTGTTGACATGGTTAACTATTACTATGCAAGGTAAAAAATAAATATGCCTTAACCAAATAAATTTATTACTTCCCTTTTTCTTCCCAGCAACGTCTCTTGCCCAGCCATGTGCATAGCTAAGGACGTTGCGTAATACCAAGCACTACAGCTATATTTGTGCAATGCCAGTAAAACGAAATATTGCCAATAATGATGACAATTATTTTACTTTTTCTTCTCAGCAACGTCTCTTGCTAAGCCATGTGCATAGCTAAGGACGTTACGTTATGCCGAGTACTTCTTCCTAGCAACGTCTTCTTGCAAAGCCAATGTGAGTAAGCAAAGAGACGTTGCGTAATACCAAGCACTAAAGCTATATTTGTGGAATGCCAGTGAGAAGAAATATTGCTAATAATGATGACAATTATTTTACTTTGGTAACAAATTGTTATTATCCGTTCGGGCTCTCAATGAACGGTATCAGCAGCAAAGCTGCAAACACCCTCACAAACAAATACAAATACAACGGCAAAGAAGAACAACAACAGGAGTTTAGCGATGGAAGTGGTTTAGAATTATTAGATTTTGGGGCCAGGATGTTAGATAATCAAATAGGACGTTGGATGTGCATAGACCCTAAAGCTGATAAATATAATCAATTTACCCCTTATTGCTATGTAGCCAATATGCCTATTAATGCAATAGACCCTGATGGTCAGGATTTTTTTATTTGTAATGGTGAGGGACAAAAGCCAACAGATGCTGATAAGAATTTATTCAAATTGATGAATGAAAGATCAGGAAATATTTTTGACTATAATGAACAAACAGGGCAAGTAACATTGAAAGACAACATGAGTGCTAATGATGTAAAAAATTCAGAAACCACATCTAGAACTCTTGCTATGGCAATAAGCCAAGGTGTTAGTCCAGGACAAGCTATATATTATAGAGCTGTTGCAAATGATGGCGGTGTATTTTATGATGATTTTGGAAGTGGGAAAGTTGATTTAAATGATTTAAATGTATCTGATGTACAAACACAAATTGTAATGATGACACATATAGTTACTGAACGAAATAACACAGCTGATTATGAAAAAAATAAAGCCGAAATAGCAGATGAATATAGAAAAACGGCTGGTCCTAATAAAGAGAAAACTCGTTACGGAGTTGCTCATAATTTAGGAATTCAGGCAGAAATAGGTGCAATTAATGATACAAAAGGATTAAGTATACCTACTAATACAAAGCGAATTGATTTACCAAGTGATGGCAAAGAAGAGTTCATATATAAAGGAACAGGTGTTTCTATAGAAATTAATTTTAAGAAAAAACAAGCTGGAGATGTTGCTGGAAATGTTTTAAATGCTAATTTAAAAATAAAAAAATAAGCACTATAGCTTTAGTAAAATAAATTATACTAATTTAATTGACTGATTAAAAATTCAAGATATAGAAAATGAAAAAAGCAATCTTATTTTCTGCAATTATATTTTATACTAATATTTTTGTTACAAAAGCACAAACTAAGTATTTTATTTTTACTCAATATGATTCTCTTGCTAGCTGCTATAATGGATATGATGAAAGAATATTTTATTGTTTATTGAATAATAATAATCATTTTAAATCAGGTAAATATTTTGTTTTAAGAGACACTAATGTAACTAAAGATGATAATAATCTTTTAAATTTAAATTTTTTAATTGAATTTAATATTAATGATTCGGGTAAATTATGTAATGAGTATACATTATTCAGTCCTTTGCACGATAAAATTTTAAAAAGATATTATTTCTGTAATTGTGAATTAAATTCTGTAAATCAAGACTATTATTATTATGATGAAAATAAAAAAAGAATTAAAATAAAAAATACTAACAAGCAATATTTAAATAATCCTTAGAAGAAACGCATTTCTTCCCAGCAACGTCTCTTTGCTTACTCACATTGGCTTGGGAAGAAGACGTTGCTGGGAAGAAAATCATCAAAACTAACTGGTGAAGCTACCTTTTAGTAAGAATAGTAAAACCAGTTTCACAATCTGTTTTTGTTGCAATACCCCATTTAAACAACTGGAAAATAACTGCACTTTCTTGCAATTCATTTACTTCTTTTTTCATACAAAATGAATCCTTGAAATAAATATCAATAAACTCTTGTTTACTCTTTGTAGAATTTTTTAAAATAGTACTGTCTATCGAAACTAACCGAAAAGATGGCGGAAGATTTGTCCCTATTATCAACGGTAAATTTTCAGTCATTTTTTTGAAAACAAGTCGTTTATAATCAACTTCGCTAAACTTTGTTTTTTGATAAAGATATCTATATAAAACAGCATTTTCAACAACATATTGTAAAACACTATCTTCACTTTTGACCAATATTGAAATGAAATTACTATGAGTCGAAAAGTCATCAAGTACAGAACTATAAAAAGCTGTATCATTTTGTACTATTGAATTATATTTTTTTATTTGAGTATAACCATATAAAAAACTACCAAACTGAATTGCTATTAATATTAGTGTTTTCATTTTATTTTTTTTGTTTATGAGTGTCATCTAATAATTCTTGTGGTATTTCTTTATTTCCATACTTAGTCCTTTTGGGTAAATTCATAGCAGCTCTAACAATATTTTCAAAATTAACTGCATTTACTTCCATCATAGAAATTCCGTTGATAGTAACGTCGAAGTTTGCTGTTCCTTTGTCACAGTCCCAGCTGTGACCACCCAACTCGTGTGCAAGTGCTACTCTAGGAGGTCTGACATCACCTGAACTTGTTTTTTCGTTATCTGGATTATATTGAGTTATAGAACCTGTTGGTTCATTATTTGCCGAATTAACTCTATTTTCTGGATCATTTTTGTTCTCACCATTTGGAGAATTCGGCATCATAATTGAATGAACTTGTTTACTTTTAGCTAATTCATCAATTCTCGTTTTCACTTTTTTATCATCTTTTGACAGTTGGTCTAAATCTGATTTAACTTTCAAAACGTATTCATTATTTCCTGTATATTTTTTCTTATCTTCTCCATAGAGTTTTCCATTCTTATATTGTACTCTATTCTGTGTTGTTGTCCCATCATCATTTTTCACATCAAAAATAATCCAAATTTCTTTGCCATTTGGGTCAATATATTTGTTTGGATTATTCGCACAAAAAACATAAGGACTAAAAGAAAAATACTTTTCAGCCAAAGGGTCAACAATCTGCCAACGTCCAATCTGCTGGTCATAAAACCTTGCTCCAAAATCGTATTGCTCTAATCCTGACCCATCACTAAACTCTTCGCTTTGCTTTTCCTTTGATGTTATACCAAGTTTATTATGTAATGTACTATTTGCTTTACTACTGATTCCGTTCATTGCGAGACCGAACGGATAATAATGTGTTTCTTCCAGCAAAGCACTCTTCCTTCTCTTCACAAACAAATCATCAAAACTCACAGGTCTGCCACCTCTTGCATTTACAAATATATACAAATATCCACTTTGTTGCACCTCAATTTCTTCCCCTTCTTCTGCCTGTAGTAATATTTTGTTTTCTGCCATATTCTCGCCCACAACTTTAGTAAAACCACTGTTCTCATTTATCATACCTAATTCATTATCAAACATCACCCAGTTAAGGTGTGCCGATATTTCTTCTGTATTGGGTGTACCGCTACCCTGATTACTTAAAAAGCTGGTTACTGCTGTTAAATTATATGGTGTACTTTCGCTAATCATTGCCAGCCCATCTTTACCTATTACATTGGCAAAACCTGCATTAATACCCATCATCAATTGATTGGCTAATTCATTTTCACTTGGTGGGGTGTTGTTGGTATTCTCGCCTGGGGTGTAATGTGCAAACACGCCTGTTTTTATTTTATCGCCAGCATTTACTTTTATTAATATACCCATTCCCACAGTGTTCTCTACATTCTCTACATTTTCATTATTATCATCTTCATCAAAATCCTCTGGTTTTATAGTAGGCACCAATCTTTCAAAATATAACGTTTCATCCTGTAGCCTTGGGTTTTCTAATGTTGCCAGTATTTTTTCGGTTATAATTGTTTCTTCAGTAAGGGTCATTCGCACATTACCTAAGTGGTCTTTTATAAAATAATCTGCCACCCACACACCAGTACTTACTTGTTGCCCATTGGCATTAATAATAGTGTTCGATGATGGTCTAAACCTGCCTTCTTCGTGGTTGATGAATTGTAGTTTTTCTGCATTGTTGTTTACATTCGATTTAGATTCGTATATAAACCCATTTACATAATTGGTAATAGTGGTTACAGTAGTCGGCTGGGTGTTATCTTCTACCTTTTTTTGCAGCTTGTTGCCTGTTGCATCGTAAGTATAATATATAGAGCCTTTATTATTAATACCAATTCTTTCGGGCAGGTTAAGGTAGTTATATTCTATACTGGTTATCTCTTTATTGTCATCAAGTTTAAGGTTACCATTTTCGTCATAAGAATAATCATTCATACCCTGTATTGTACTGATATTACTATTGTAATTGGCTATACTGGTTATACCACTTTTTATATTGCTGTTATTGCTACTGGCTGCTGTTCTAAAATCGCCTAGTTTGGTTGTAGGGTTATTATTAAAATCAATTACATTAATCAGCTTGTTACTGTTTTCTTTATACATATAGTGTAGGTCGTCAATAATGCCACTGCTGCCATTGGCATAGCCCATTTGTTTCATAGCTAATATATTGCCATTGGCATCGTAGGCACTATTGGGTGTTACACCATCGCCCATAGTTACAGTAAAATCGTAGCCATCTACTATGTTCCAAGCAGGTGCTATTGTAGTGCCATTGTTCGAATTAAAATCTGCTTTCATCAACCTGTTGGCTGCATCATAATCATAGCCATAAGCCCTTTGCTTGCCATTGCTTCTGCTTTTCCATATTTGCCCACTTATATTGCCATTAAGCATAGTGTTGCTGGTATTGGTTGCTTTATCAAAACCATAATTGTAACATAGCTGCATACCAAACCAGCGGTCTTGCTGTGCAGCAGCTTCCTCTGCATACAATGGGTTAGCAAAACCACGATTAATACCTGTAAGCCAGCCACGGATATTATAAGTATAATCCATTGTTTCCACAGGCTTGTCTTCTGTCATATCCTGCCCCAGTTCTTTGCGTTGCAATTGTCCTAAAGCATTATATGTATTACTTGCAATGGTTTTTAACCCTTGTCCATTAATGTCTTTTTCCAAAGTAAGCAATTTGCCACTAACATCATAACTCATTACTGTTGTAATGGTCATGTCTGGTTGATTGGGTCTGGTGTGCTTGCTAAGACTCACCAATACCTTACCACTAAAATCGTATTGATTGGTGGTGCTAATGGTGCCACCACCATATTGTGTAGCCTGTGTTTGCATTACCCTGCCTTTGTCATCATAGTAGCTCACAGTATATAAATAATCAGTACTATTTAAAACCCTTACTTTGGTTCCTGTTACCTGCCCCAATGCTGTATTGTTTTGTGTAAGAGGTTGTGCATATTTTGGCTCTGCAAATGTGCTGGTGTAATACTGGCTGTTGGTCAATGTAGTAGCATTAAATGCTGTTAATGCTGGGCTTAATGATAGCCAGCTATAATCATCGTAATAGGTTTCAGTAAGTAAGGCTGTGCCCCAGCCACCAGCAGGCACAGCAGGATAAGTAATACTGTTGGCAGCCTGTGTTGCATGGTATTGCTGGTTATTGGCATCATTATACAATACGGTTTGTTTGGGTCTGTTTAAGTTGTTTTCATACACTGTAATCAGCCAATTGTTATTGTTGAGCATATTGGCATCCTGTGTCATCACCAATCTGTCTCTTTGGTCATATACCATACGCACCACACCAGCACCAGGTACTTTTTTGGTTGACATTCTGTTGCGTTGGTCATAGGTATATTGAAAGCAAAGTTCATCCAATATACCACCTGCTGAATAAGTTGGAAAAGTCCAGTTATTTACAAGTAAGGCTAACCATTCCACAGCTTTGGGTGGTATCACACATCGCAATAAACCAAAGTCATCATACACATAGTAGGTGCATAACCAGCCTGTGTAGGAAGTTATTGTTGGGTTCGCATCTACCTGCACTTTCTTCAAAATCACCTTGCCTTCTTTGTCTTTATACTCTACAACTTTCTTGTTATGCTCGTCTGCGGTAATCGTTCTGTATAGTTGCCCTGCATCATAATTTGCAGCAGTTATAGGTTGATTGTTTGATGGATTAATTTCCCATATTTTAACTTCATTAGCGTCATTTATTTCATAACTTATTGCTACACCTTTACCACTACCAGCCCAGCTATTGCCTGCCGCCATAGATTGCAGGGGTCTGTTAAGTGGTGAAGCTTCAAAAAGGGTTTGGTTATAGAACACCTGCTCACCACCATATTGGTTGGCATTAAATGCTTCCTGTGCAGTAAAGGGGTCTAGCTGAAACTTGCCATCACTGCTGGTGCTTGTGGTGGCTGCATATGGTAAATATTTAATGGCTTCTCTTCCAAATTCATCGTATAGGTTATAGCTTACAATATCTGTATTAGTGGGGCTGCCTTGCCTCACTACTGTTTGTATAGGTCTGCCTAAGCCATCGCAGTATTGTGTCGCTTGTTTTACCTGTGTATTGTCTGCAGCATTAAAATCAGTTAAGTTGGTAAAAGGAGCAACTGCTTCTTTGGTTCTCACATAATTTACCACAACACCACTTGGGTAAGCTGTGGGTTTGGTTAATACGGTTGTCGTTGGCGTTGGTAATAAAACCTGTCCATTGGGTTTAATCTGGGCAGATAGCCTGTTCATCCCAAGTGTAACAAAAAGCAAAAGGGAAACAGCTTTTGAAGAATTATATCTATTAAATTGTAGCATAAATAAAGTTTAAGGTGTTTAATTAAATTGTTCCTTTATCCCCTTCAGGGGTTAGGGGCTTTACTGTGTTTCCTGATATTTATACTCAAATGTTTTTAAAATATTGTTGTCCTTGTCCCGTATTAATTTTAGCCTATTAAAATTGTCATACTCATAATATATTGTTTTGCCTTGTGGGTCTGTCTCACTGGTAACACCTATTAATGGGGCGTAGGTATAAGTTGTAACAAAAGCCCCTGCTATGGTTCTCAATCTATCCAACTCTGTTCTTAAAGCTGCATCATTGGTTGGATTATCTAAAACAGATTGGGTGATGGTTGAGGACACTGTAGCATAATTACTATTACTGCCTACTATTTTAGCGACTGGGTATTGGTTGTTGTAGCCATAGAGTATGGTTGTTGTAATGCCATCCTTGGTGGTAAACTGTTGTGGAAGCCCTTTTAAGGTATAAGAGCTAAATGTTAAATCTGCTTCCAGAGAATTGCCATTAAAAGAGCTTGTACTATGTGTAGGCAAATACAAATTTGTTACCCCGAGTTTAGCTAATGTTTTCTTCTTGTGATATTGTTCTGTATTGTCCTTGTATAAAATTTCCTCAACCAATCCATCAACATTATTTTGTGTAAGCATAGGTATATAAACACTGGTATATAATGGGTCAGAAATGCCATAGTTAAATGGATATTTCCAAACTATCTTTTTTGTTTCCTGTTTGCTGTCATAAAAAGTAGCACTGGCTTTACGCTGGCACCTGTTATAATTTTTAAAATAATAATCATATGCAATTGTATTGGTTATAACATTGCCATTATTGTCATAAACTTTTGTCACTGTATTATCTAGTTTTACGGCACTATAGCATTTCCAGTATTTACCGACATAATAATCTATAAATTTTAACAAATTCGGAAAATAAGCAAAAGTTGACCATCCTGTTTTTTTAACATTAAAGAAAGTGTCTGTAATTGTATTAGTTGTATCCATACTATAGTTATTTATTGTCTCTGTTAAAATTTTTCTTGTACTTGATACAGAGCTATAGCTGAAACTTTTGCTTGATATTAGCATCCCGGTTAAAAAATCATTATTTATATAAGGCGTTCCAATAGGAATGAATGGGTTTCCCTTCGCACACGATATACGCCAACAATCTTCGATTATTTTATCTACTTCTTGTTGTGATAGATTAGGATAACTTGAATACTCTATATCTTCACAGCCACGCCCTGATGGCAAATGAAAACTTGAAGGAAGTGGCTTTTGTTTTTTTGTAAAATTATATGTGTATTCAGTTCCACCATTGTTTCTTGCTGTAGTAGAGGTATTCAATTCAATCACTTTTGTATAGCAAACTGTAGCGTTTTCTGGAAAATAGTTTTGTACAACACTTGATGAATGTATGGTATTGTATCCACAAAGTGCATTACCAGTTCCGCCTATAAATTTTGATAGACTTACATAGTTTCCATTATATAAGTTATAATTTACACCTTCACCAGAACTACTGTTTGCGTTATCCCAATCTCTATACAAATAAGTTTTTTCATTTACTTGTTGATTATTTTCATAGTCAATAACTTTCTTAACCCTTACTCCCGCAATACCTGCATTAGGGCTAAAGTCTGCTACTTTCTCTTTACTATATAAAGTAACTGACGCAATTAAACTTGGGCCATTTGCTTTAAGTATCAAACGATATTGACCATCTGGCAGATTATTTTTATCAATCAGTGGGTCATAAATTTTATATAAAGAAGGTTCTGCATTATTTGCATCAGGCTCTAAAACTTTATCTTTCCAAAAAGATACTTTATTATATGTTCCATTAGAATTAACCTGTGCTTCAACAAGACTTACAGTTAGTGAATAAGATTCGCCAAAATTTAACGCTGGGCTATTAGGGTCTTGTACAATAGGATGGGTTGCCCATCTACAATCAATACTTACATATAGTTTTTGATTGGAAGTTTTTGTAAGAATACCACTACTTACTTTAGCATTCTGATTTACTGACGCTGAGGTCGTACTGTCATAATATCCTACAGAAATAGCATGTGTCTCTATTTTAGGTGCATAATCAATCCTATTTAAATTTAACTGGTGTGGCTCATATTCAACAGTTGTATATCCTCCTGTCGGATATGTAATTTTTGATAGTGTTCCTTTTTTGGCATATTGAAAATCATAACTCCTATCTCCACCAAAATTTTTATCGTAATTAAATTCATCCAACCAAGTATCGCCTGGGAAAAAATATTGATTCAATTTGCCATTAAAAAGTCCAAATTTATCTTGTGAGAAAGAGAGGCGTGGAGGTAAGCCATTCATATCATTGTAATCAAAACTATGTGTTAGTTGTTCTGTGTTATCATTCGATACTTCGTTGCAACTTGTCAGGAATAACCTTTTGGATAAATTAATATTATCATTTATATAGCTGGCAATAAATAACCCTGCATCATAGCTATTACTGGCATTAGCATAAGTATATTGAAAGTTAAACTGCTTGATTTTGACGTTATCATTTTCTCTGATAACTGTTATATAATCTAGCTTCTTTTCTAAAGGAATATCATCGCGTCCAGAGTAATAAAATTGTACTTTCCCCCCATTAAATGTAATGTAGTCAACAAGCTTAATGTCTGTTTTGCTTCTTTCTATTGATGTGACTATACCTGGCGTTGGGCAAAGTGAAGCCCAATATGAAGCACCTCCCCAGTTTTGCTGGGCTACTATCCCAGGAGAAAAATCGCCATATGGGTCTGAATAAAATGCACCACTACTCTCTGTGATTAAAGAGTAGTTTTGTGAAATGCCATTATCATATTTAACCTGGTAAACAGTGGTATAATAAAAATTAATTTCGTCACCATTTAATGCAAGGATTTTTGTTAAATAATACGCAGTCGGAACATTTGGATAAGGCAAAGCTGTAAGGATATCCGATTGCGGAAATGTTTCAGGGGTGGTTGTTTCAGCTACCGCAAAATAGTATTTTGTTCCATCAGTAGTAGTAACTAAATTGGGGTGACCATTTGTACCTTCAATTTTTATACCTGATGCGTTGAAATCGGTAAATGTCCCATCTGGTCTTTGTATAAACTTTCCTGAAATACCACAAAAATTATATGAATATTCATCTGGCTCTGTATCTGCATTAACGTCATTATTGCTTATATCAATATAGTTAAAATAAGCGTGATTGGAAGTATCTATTGTGGTATTGCCATTATAATAATGCCTAAATCCAAATTCGTCTGGTTTGTCCATAATTTTTCTGGTAATAGTGCCACCTGCTTTAAGGCTCCAACCTAATCCAATCCTGCCTGCTATTTCATCTACTTTAATTCCATTAGTGGAATAATTAATGGAAATGGAATGTGAGAGACTGCCTGACTGCAAAGTATATATTGGAATTGAATATTGAAACGTTCCTGTGTTCAAACCAATAGGCAAGCCACCATATCTGGCTATACTTGCAGCAGTAGGGCTTGGAGGTACAACTTTTATAATGTTGTTATTGTATTGTGCAATCTGTTCAGCAGAATATCCATTACTAGTCCCTCCTGCTTGGGCAATAAGTTTAGTCCCTGAAATCAAGAACAATACCCCAATCAATATTTTTTTCATTCTCATAAATGTTTCGTTTTATAGTCCCCATCCAACCCTGAATACCAAAGGTTCTGGTTGCGGATAAGATTGTTTGTATAATAGGTTATATAATAATTGTACCTGTGCTTTCTTCTTGCCCTTGCTGTATTTCTTGCTGAGCCCTATCATTCCTGCTTCCTGCCACGGTGTATAGCTCTTGTAAGTACTGTACGTTTTATCATTCAGGTCTGGCAGGTAGTTCAATTCATACCCACCACTTATCCAGATATTTTTAAATAGCTTGCCTATGCCTTTATCTGCTTTGCTAAACAGCTTCATATCAACAAAGCTTCTTAGCCCATATCCCTGCGTGGTAAGCCTTATATCCTGCCACCCATTGCCCCAACCCATTTTATAAGCTGCACCTATGCCAATGGTGCTTTTGTCATTGAGCTTATAACCCACTGTCAATGCTATATCACTCGTTGTGGGTAATAAAGAGTTGCCCTTTACACTTTGTACATTCATTCCTATTTCAAGCCTCTTCAAAAAGCTTTTCCCTTTTTGTGTATTGGGTTTAAAGTTGGGCATATCTGCATCACCCACTCCTGCACCATTTTTGTTAAAATCCGCTTTTATTTTATTAAACTCTTTTCCTGCCTTTTGCAGTTGCTGCTGTATAAAGTTGGTGCCACCCATATTACCATTGGCTATGGCATTGTTGCTGCCAAACTTCTGCTGCAGTTCATTCAGCAATTGTTCCCTTGTTTGCAGGTCTACAGGGAAGGGGTTTACGCCATTGCCTGTACCGCCTTCAGGAAACAGTTTGCCCAGGAAACCATTCTTTTTCATAAACTCTTTAAAGCTGCCATTTTCTTTTACCAACCCTAATACTTTTTGCCTTGCCTTGTCTTTATCTTTCAGCAATGCTTTATACTCGCTTAATTGTTGCTTATAGTAATAGGTTTCCTTGCTGATGGCATCAAGTTCTTTAGTTACCCCTAAATCCTTTAATTCCTTTTTCAGCAGTTCTTTCCTTTCTTTCATCATTCTCTTTATCTCTGCACTGGCTTGCAGCTTGCTTTGTAAATGACTTAAGCTGCTATTTAGTTCTTTTAGCTGTGGGTTGTCTTTATTGGTGGTTTGCAAAAAGTTTGCAGCAGTAGTAATACTATCTAGTTGGGGAAGATATTCATTAGTAGATTTAAATTGCTTGTCTGCTTTAGCTAATCTGTCTTTTAGCTTTTTATAATGCTCTTGCATAGAAGCCAGTTGTATCTTGGCTTGCAGGCTATCTTTGGTGTGTAATTGCTTTTGTAATTTTTGTTCCTGCTTCTCTAACTTAGTTATATATGCTTCCGTTTGTTTTGTAATTTCTTTGTCTAAGTTTTGATATTTTTTGGTAAGTGAAGCAATTGCTCGTTCTGGTAAGTTGAATATGGTTTTCTTCTGTTCTTGTGCTAATACAGAAAAAATAAAACTTGTACAGATGAGTAATATACTTGTTTTCAGTTTCATTGAGTACGATTTTAAATCATTTTACGAACCAAACATTGTTATACCTATTCCCAATCTTTTGCAAACATCATTTTATTGTTTTGAACCAGCAACCACTAATGTATAAGTGTGTCAGTCTTTTGTATAAGTGTGTAAAATAATAATTGCTTTTCTCACTATTTGACACCATAAAATCAAAAAACGCTGCTTGACTTATAAAATATTTTTTTTCTTAGGTTTAAACTGGACTGCAAAAACGGTGCTTTAGCATTTGGTATTCATAAAGAATTGGAACTGATTGTTAAAACAAACCTAAACAAGAAAACAAATTCAAAAATCAACGTTTTTAAAAATTGATTTTTTTTTCTTTTTTGGTGAAAACCCCTTGACAAAACCCCTTAACAAAATCATACAAAACCCCTGATTTTTTTACAAGGGTTTTACACCTTATGCACATTTTAATTTTTGGCACCTGATGTAAGCTTGTGTATAAGTGGATGTTTTGAGGCTAATTTGATAAAATGTGTAAAAGAATATAATAAGTAAATATTTTTTTATATGGTAAATTAACCCATATCCTTTTTTAGCGTAAAATAGTTCAAAAGCATTTCTTTTTTTACATTAAAAACCAGCTTTTTAATGTAAAAACTGCTATATTTTTTTATGATTAATTTATTCCAGTGTAAAATCCAATACCAGTCCGATAATCTTCCTGCATTATTCCGCACTACTGCAAGGCATTTAAAGTAAAATCCCTAATAATACCAGCATAACACCCAGTTAAAACCAATGTTATTGTGTATCGTCCTGAATGTTAGTATAATAGTTTTTTAATCAGTCCGCCATTTTCCATTACTAAATTCCTTATAAAATAAGCATCCAAAAGCATCCTAAAACGGAACAAAATGGAACAACTAAGAACAACTGCTACCAATCATTTTTGATATGACATTTTTTGAGCCGTTTTACAGCCAACAAGACTTTGTTTTACATTGTTTGACTTTGTTTTACCATATCCTACACAACCTTACTCAAACCTGTAAAGCAGTATTTTTTGCATACCATTTTTGCATTCTAAACAAACAAATAATAAAATAAAAAGGTATGAAAACTTCAAGAAAAAAAGCCGTAGTTACCAACTACGCAACAGTATTAAGGGTAGTAAAAAGCATCAATGAAAAAACTACCATTTCACAAACACAAAAATTAGCAGACACGGCTTGGAACTTAGCCCACACAGCACTTTGGAATAATGTAGTATTTTCCAATCAAGAAACACAAGCTGCAAAAACAATGATTAAAAACATCATCAGTAGCAGCAAAACACCTGTTAAAACTTACAAGGCATTTTGCCAAAGAGTATTATTAGCAAGACAGTATGTAAACAACAATCCAGACCGTTACATACCACTTCCAACAATTTGGTTAGACCACGAAAATGTAACAGGCTATGCTGGTACAGAAAGCTGGTATCAAAACATTCAGGACATCAGGGCTTCACTACCTAATTACAAAAATGAACTAAAGGCTTTTGCTGAAGCTATTTTAGAAATGAGCGAAGAGCCCACTACGCAAAATTTTCAGTATTGGAGAAACTATTTCATAGACAATAAAGCCACAGGCTTATTGGGTTTGTTCCTATGCACGATAGCTAATGATAAGTTCCTTGCTAAATAAGAATTAGGAATAAGTAATTAGGAATTGGGAACAAACGAGAAACTTATAACGAGAAACAAGTAACAAAAAAAGTATGAAAACAACAGTTATTAAATTAAAGCCATACTCACTTGCAGAGTTAGCAAGGCAATATGAAGTATGTGTACGCACAATGCAAAAATGGATGTTACCCTTTAAACAGGAAATTGGTGAAAAGCAAGGAAGGTATTTTACCATCTCACAGGTAAAAATAATTTTTGAAAAGCTGGGTTTACCTGCATCGGTTGAGTAAATAAACACTACGCAACTTGACAATGTTTGACACAACCTGACAATGTTTTACCAAATCTTACACAACCTTACCTAAACACGAAACCACCATTTTTCAGCATCACATTTTTGCATTTTAAAACAAAAAAATATCCTATGGAAACAAAACCCATTCACAGCGACAATCCTTACAGCAACTTGTTTTTAACAGGTGCGATATTCTTGGCAAACGTAGATGTAGCAGGGCTTGCAGACTATGCTATTAAAGCAGCAGTTGGTGGAGCCATCTGGTTAGGCTACAAGTTAATGGCAGACTTTATTGACAGAAAAAGAAATAAAAAGTAATGAGTTCATTTTCTAAAATACTAACAGGAACAGTAGTGGGTGCTGGCATCATAACAGCATTCAACTATGTTAAAAACCTTCGTAAGGCACAGGCAGCTTTAGAGATACAACCCAAAGCCAGCATCCACAGCATCAGTTGGGATGGCATCATTCTCAGGGTTGATGTGCTGATGAAAAACCCAACAAAGGGAAGTTTCTCAATTAAATTTCCCTTTGTTAAAATCGCCTATAAAAATGAAACGATTGGTAGTTCACAAGCCATAGATAAAGACATAAAAATCCCTGCTTACGGCGAAGCCATCATAGACAAGATTTTGGTGCAAGTACCAGTAAGCAGCGTGTTCTCATTAGTATTCACCTTAATCAAATCATTGTACAATAAAGAGGCTGTAATGCTTACTGTTACTACAATGACCACCATTAACATCGGGCTGGCAAAAATCCCTTTTACCAAACAAACTGAAGTAACCGTAAAGAAATAAACAACATTCAATAATGGAAGCTCAACGCAAACGTAACATCCAAAGTGGTGAACGCTACACCCATCTCTTTCCTGAAGCAAATAATGCCAATGACACCATTAGGAAAAATGCCAGTGTGTATGATACGGTAACATTTATTCCTAAAGTAGTTCATAGCACTTTGCAGCATACACAAAAGTTAGCTGTGCAATTAAAGGCAGCTACTGTGCAAGAGACTTGCGGCAATATATGGCAGTTCGTTTACAACCACATTGCCTATAAAAAAGACAAGGATGGGTATGAGCAAATACGAAGCCCAGCAAGGGCTTGGGCTGATAGATTTAGTGGGGTGGATTGTGATTGTTACTCCGTTTTTATATCCAGTATCTTAACCAATTTACACATACCGCACACCCTACGCATCACTAAATACCAGCGAGATTATTTTCAGCATATCTATCCCATTGTACCGACAAAAAATGGTTATATCACGATAGACTGTGTAACAGACCAATTCAATTATGAAGTGCCTTACAGCGAAAAAAAAGATTATCCTATGGACTTACAATATTTAAACGGCTTAGACAATGTTCCTGCATTATATGCAGACCCCAACGATGCACATTATATGGGTGCAACAGATGGTATGGAAGAATTGGGCAAGATTTTTTCCAAACGCTTTGGAAAGAGTGCTGGTAACGCTTTCACAGCATCCAACAGAAAAATGCCACGCATTACAGGTAAACAAAAAAGAAGAGAAAAGAGAGCCAAAGCTGATGCAGAAGGCAGACCAAGAGGCTTTAAAAAATTCATCAACAAGTTCAACAAATTTAACCCCATTACAATTGCCTTACGCAATGGTGTATTGGCTTCAATGAAACTCAACATCAAGAATGTTGCTGCAAGGTTACGTTGGTCATACCTAACGCCTGAACAAGCTGCCAGCAAAGGCATTGCCATTCCACGCCACCAAAAACTAATTGAAACAAGAAAGAAACTTGAATCTATTTTCTACAAAGCTGGTGGTAAACCTGAAAATTTACGCAAAGCCATACTCAAGGGCAAAGGCAATAGGGATAAGGCTGTGCAGGGATTGGACGGCTTTGATGGTTTTGATGGCAGCGATTATGCTGTGTTGAATATGAATGAATACACCCCATTGCCACAACTATTGGGTGCAGTTATTTATCATTCCGAAAATATTGAGGGTTTTGATGGAATGGATGGGATTGAAGAATTGGTAGGCTTAGGTGAGTTAGGTGAGCCAATGACTTTAGCCAGCATTGCAGCAGCATCAAAAGTCATTACAGCCATTGCCAAAAAACTCAAAAGCATTGGCAACATTTTCGGTAATAAAAATGCTGAGGGCAGTGAAGATTTTGATGAAGCTAAAAACGAGCAAGCAGAAAAAGAACCCATTGCCAAACCATCAAAAGCTGCACCACAATTGCCTGAAGCTAACCAACCACCTGAAGCCTATAAAGAAGCAGATGAATTGCCACCAGCTTCAACAGATAGTAGTGGCAGACATATTCCATTCAACCACAGAACAGGAAGACCTGCTTTGCCATACTCACCAAGCCCAAACAATGCACCTGCAAGGAACGCAGAACCTTCAGCAAACTACTCACCTAATGACACGATGCCACTACCAGCAGTAGCAGAAAAAGCAGCCCCACCTGCAAACACAGCTAAAGAAGCTGAGGATAAAACGGACGATAAAGATGATAAAGACAAGGGCTTTTGGGATAAGAATAAAAAATGGTTAAAGCCTACCATTATTGGTGTTGGTGGCTTAGGGTTGTTGGCTCTTGGTGTGAGTGCATTGAAAAGCAGCAAGCAAAAAAGCAGTGGTAGCAATGCAAGTAACAAACCTATGAATGGTGTTCCAAAACACAAGAAGCATCACAGGAAAAGCAAAGGCAGCAAAGCCAAAAGCAAGCATCACCACGTTGCATCCAAAGCATTATTATAAACAATATTCTATTACAAAAACAAGAAAAAAAATGGCAAAGAAGAAAAAAAATAGCTATGCAAGCAAAGCCAAAAAGAAAGGCTTTATGCAGGGAATGAGTACAGGCTTAGACACCAAAGGCAATGTAAAAAACACCCTGCTGGAAACTGGTAAGGATTTATTGATTGGTGTGATTGGTGGTGGTGTGGCAGGTGCAGCAATTGGCAGGGGTTCATTAGCCATAGGTGCGGTTATCACTGGTGCTGGACACTATGCCAACAACAAGGCAGTTGCATTATTCGGCGTAGGGATGATGGCAGCGAATGGTTTTCAAAAAGGCAGTGGTGTAGGCAGTTTGGAAGGAATGGATGGCATTAAGGACAGGGTACTTGCCTATAAGGAAACCTTTACGCAAAAGTTATTCTTGGACAAGCTCAAATCAAAGAAAGAAGCCACCACAGAGGGTTTTGGCAATGTGCAGTATTTCAATTACGCCAATGAAATGAATGGCGATTTAGCAGCACTGGATTATATCGAAAACCAAATCACCGAAGCAGGTATGCAGCAAATGCAACTCAAAGGCGAATTTGATATGGGTGAATTGGAAATGCTGAATGGCGATGAAATGATTATGTAAAACAACAAAAACAATTTTTAAAAAACAATAAAACAAAATTCTATGTTACAAATGTTAGAAGGTATGGAAGAGTACAACAATCAGGGTGCTTTATTAGGTGTTGAGGGATTAGATGGCGATGAATTGATGGGTGCATTGAGAAGGATGAACCCCATTCAAAGGCAAAGAACCATTAACCGATTTGCCAATACAGGCACATACAGCAGAGGTTCAAGGGCTGAGATGGAAAAACATTTTGCAGAGCTGCCACAGCACATCAAAGATGGTTTGGTGCGAGGTGAATTACGCCTTGCAGACAATATTCTGTATTCCATCAAGCCCATCAATTCAAAAACAGTAAAGCTGTTTGAAACACAGGACGACAAAGAGATTGGCATCAGCAATATCAGCAATGCCAAGCTGCCCAAAAATCAAGCGTTTTTAGTGAGTGGTATTTTCTTATTGGCAGGAACATCAGCCGATGCTACCAAGAACAAAGTGATGTCCACCAACTTCAAGCAAATTGAGGATGTGCCAGCGATTGCAAATGGTGAGTTCAATTTGAAAAGCAACAAAAAACAAATTGTTCCTGAGACCAGCAACACCGTGTTTAAAACCTACAACAACAATATGATGAACTTAGGCTATTACAAATTAGCCAACCCAAGATTGATACAGGATGATGTGTTGATTGAGTTCACCGTAGAGTTGGGAACAACAGAGGGTATTCCTGCCAACACTTACTTATATGTGGGTTTGCACGGAACGATTACTACACCTTAATCATAAGAGCTTGGTTGTTATAAAGTGTTTGCGAAAGAGTTACTGAACGAACACCAAAGCGTTAAGCACAACAGCTTGACACTTTAAAGGAAAGGGGTAATGGCTATGGGTAATAACCATCCCTTTCCAACAACCATCACTTTTTTATCAAAAGAAAAACTATGAAAAACATTGTCAAGAAAAGGTTTGATATACGCATCACCGAACCCAATAAAATATTCAGCAAAACATTTGAGTTGGATAAAACGATTGCCACGATTAAAGGCGTTCTGTTTACATCGGATAAAGATGATTTGCTGTATTACAGAGGCTCACAGCGTATTGAAATCAACAAGCAGGAAATCTTCCCTGAAAACTATGAAAGCAAGCTGTTGATGACAGGTATCAATGTATCACCCAACCAACGCTATTACAATGTGGATGTACCCGTAGGCAATGGCAGCGTGAAAGTGGAATACAAGGACACCAATGACGGCAGGACAGGGTTTGAAGCATATAGAATTTCTATTTACCTGAGTTGTGAATTGGTATAAATAGTGATTAATGATTAATTGTTAGTGATTAGTATTTAAGCGAATATTTCATATACCAATTACTAATACCCAATACCTAATACCAATGCAAACAATCGTTCAAAGACTTCATATCACCAAAGCAGGTGAGCAACACTATTTTCAAATCAATGTGCCAAGACAGGCTACAAGCATTACTGGCATTGAGTTAGGCGTTGTGATGAATACCAATGTTTTCTTACGTGACAAAAGTTTATCATCAAATAATTGGCTAAGCATTAAAAGAAACAAGTTGTTGGGTGAGGTACAATTACAGACCAGCAATCCATCCAACTTTTTTTACAGAGGTGAATTGATACAGGAAGACAACAATGTAGGGGTTACAGATTTTGTGCAACCAACAAACGATATAGAAGAATTAGATGTACAGCCCTTTCCCAAACAATCAATACTTGATGCCATCGAATTTAATCTGCATTTTGAACGTAAGCGACCATTTAGGAATTACTGGAAAAGCCATCAGTTCACACACGGCAATAAGAAAGAGTTTGATGCCATCAACATTGCCAATGAAACTGTGATTTATGGATGCTTCAAAGATGTGATTGGTACGATTGAAAAAAAGAACATCAGCTATATCGTACAAGTGTTTTTAATGGTGAGTGAATAATTTTTAATGGTAAATTATTAGTGGTTAGTTAATGCAATCCAACAACCACAATACTTACAGCAGACAACATAATAATCAATAATTAATAATCATTAACAATTTACAACTAACCACTAACAATTAAAAAATGACTATTGAACTTGCCATAGAATACATACCAAGAAGGATGAAGGCATTGGGTTATGATAATGACTATAATATCCGTTTCAGGCATTTTGTATTGCAGCCAAAGGAAGGGAAAAAGATACACGCAGACAACCAGCTATTCTTGTTGATAGAACCCAATGATACAGTAAGTGTAAAGAGTGATTTTGGTGTGTATGACTTAGCAGCTATTAACATCAACGAATTGCAATACGAACATCAGGGCAATATCAGGATACGCAATTATGCAGGCGTTACACAGCACATAAGATTTATTCAAATTATTCCAAAAACAAAACACAATGAACGTAATTAACGAAAAATACGACCAGTTTAAAATAGACAAGCTCAAGCATTTTTTAGAAGATATGAGCAACAAAGGAATTGCAAAACCTTTTGAAATTTTTGTAGATACTTTAAAAGCAGTACCCAAAACAGAAGATGTAAAAGAGTTTGATAATTATGAGCATTACATCAATGAGGACACCCAAAAAATTCGTATTGTAATTTATGGTTCTTCACGCTCACCTCGCAACGAACAGTATTGCTTTTTTATGCAACCACCACTACAGGAAAAATCCTTAAATGGTTTGGGTGAAATAGAAAATATTATACAAGAAAAATTGGCAGCAAGAGACAAAGAGTATGAGATGAAAGAATTGAGAGCAGAGCTAAGTAAAGCACAGGAAAAGTTAGAAGAAGCAGAAGAATATGCTGAAACATTGGAGCAACAGATTGAGGATATGAAACGCAACAAGTTCAAAGTTGGCAACCTTAATTGGGGTGAATTGGCATCAGTAATGACCGAAAGTTTTTTAAGAAGAAACCCACAAATCATCGCAAAAATTCCTGGAGGTGAAGCACTTGCTGGTATCCTGATGGAAGACACAGCAGAGTTAGATAAAAAGCCAGCAAGCACGCTAGTTGCAGAGGGCGAAGCCAGTTTTCAAAAGAAAACAGTTGGTACAGAAAACCTGACTGAAGAACAAAAAAGGTATGCTGCATTCTTAGCACAATTGGAGCAGGTATTTGATGAAAAGCAATTAGCAGATGTAATGCTGATATTACAAAAATTGGCAGCAGAGCCAGCACAGTTAGAGCCTATCAAAAAACTATTAAACATTTAAAAATATTTCGCTAAGAGATAAGAAGTAAAAGAGCAAAAGGGCAATAATAAAATCTCTCTTAATCTTCTTTACTCTTTATCTCTTAGCGAAATCAAATCCAAAAATTATGAAAAAATTTCAGTACGATTTTATTATCGAAGCACCCACAGAAACAGAAGCAGATGGTAAGATGACAGCCTTAACCACATTGGCAAAAAAGCTATCTGTAAAAGAACTAAGCAAATTGGCACATATAGTAGCCAATGACCCTGTGAAAACCTTAGCAGCAAAGAAATATTTAGGTGTGTAACAACACCTGAATGTTTTAAAATCCTTACATCCTGTTATCCTGTGTTTAACCACTTATCCTATGAAACAACAAGAAACTTCTGCCATTCACGAAGATGAATTCACCAGCAAAGAAAAAATCCAATATGCCCTGTTAGGTGTGTTGGTGATTGGTGGAAGTTTCTTTATTGGTCGTGGTTTGATACGCACAGCCAAAGCCAATAGTGAGGAAAAGAAAACATACGAAGAAGGTAGCAGTGCCACTTATGCCAAGCAAATAAAAATGGCATTTGAAAACGATACTTGGTTTGGTTGGGGAACAGATGAAAATGCTTTACGCAAAACAATTAGAGCTATACCCAGTAAACAAGTATTTAGAGAAGTTATTCAATCTTATCAAAACCTGTATAACAGCAGTATGATGAAAGATATGCAGGATGAACTTACCACAACTGAATACAATGAAATGTTAGCCATTGTAGCAGCCAAGCCTGAAAGAGCAGGGCAAATACAACAGCTTACTTCCATACAATATCTTTCTTGGGCAAAGCGATTGAAAGCAGCATTTGACATACGTTATGCAGGAATGCCAGGCACTGATGAGGATGCCATCAAAGCGGTGTTTATGGAAATCCCTACACAAACAGATTTTACCAAAGTGGGTATAGCCTACCAGCGTGAGTATGGCAACAACCTTATCAAAGATTTAAAGAGCGAATTAGAGTTTTGGGAATACAGCCCAATGATGAAAATTATCACATCAAAACCAAGATGATGAAAAAACAAACAACAACTAAAGCAACAAAAAAAGGCACAGCAAAACAAGGTAAGAAAAAAATAATTATTACCACGTTGGCAGTAAGTGCAGCAGGTATATTAGGATATTTTGGGTGGCAGTATTTTAAAAAGAAAAAAGAAACCAAAGCAGCAAATACTACTGCCGATATACTGCAACCTGAACCAATCATACCAGCAAATACAACACCCAAAACACAAGAGCCAGTTTGGACAATGCCAACAAACAATACGCATACAAGCAGTGGGCATACCAAACCTAAAAAGGATAGTGAGTTTCCATTAAAGCGAGGCAGCAGGGGCAATAAAGTAAAAAGATTGCAACAGGCATTAATAGCAAAATATGGCAATAGCATTTTACCGAAATATGGTGCAGATGGTGATTTTGGTACTGAGATGGCAGCAGCTTTAAGGAAACTAAAAATACCTGCAACCATTACTGAAAGCACTTACAATGTTTTGGTAGAAGGACAAAAAAGCACCGATGATAATACAGCCACAGCACTCTACAACGCAGCCACACAACAAGATTTTAAGAAAGCCATTGCATTGCTTAAAACCATTGGCAGCAAAGATGATTACACCACTATCAACAATCAGTTCAAAAACTATCGCATCAATGGTGTAAGGCAAACATTGGTGAATGGGATGCTCAACAGCTTCACTACTGAAGAACAAAAGCAAGCCATACGATTTGAGTTTATACGAATGGGCTTGCAGTATAATGGTAGTAAGTGGAGTTTAAGTGGCTTGGGTGGTTTACCTATAATCACTACACAGGAAACAACAGTTTGGGTGAATGCCCAAACAGGTGTGAAAGTAGCTGGCAAAACTGTTTTAGGCAATGAAGTCAGCAGAAGATTGGACTACACTTTGTTTGAAAACAATGGCAGGTACTTTTTGGTACAAACCAATGCTACCAAGTATTTGAGTAGTTAGTAGAGAGTAAATAACAATAATCAATAATTAATAATCAGCAATCATTATGTTAGAAATGATACAGGCAGCTTTAACAACAAAAAGCTATAAGATTTACACAAGACCCTACGAGTTAAACATTGTAGGCATCAGGGCAGACAGCACTAAACCCAACAGCTTTGATGATACGATTAATGTGTTTTACAAAACCAATGATAACAACTGGCAGTTCCATCGTTTTCCAGCTACCACCGATCCTGGCACTTACTGGTTAGAGAACCCTATGAACCCACAAGGCACAGCTATTTTAAAGCAAGGGCAATACATAGGCTCACACACCATTGGGATGCACAGGGGAAAGTATTTAGCCTTAGTACAACAAAGACCTATCACCGTTATCAGGGACTATGACCGCAATGCTGTTTTAGACTTTATGAATGGCAAGGAAGACACAGGAATTTTTGGTGTCAATATCCATCACGCTTCACAATATGGCACAACCAAAACAGTAGATAAATATTCAGCAGGTTGTCAGGTGTTTGCCAATATCAATGATTTCAATGTTTTTATGCAAATGGCAGAAAGACACAAAGGGCTTTATGGTAACAATTTCACCTACACCTTAATTGATGAAAGAGCATTAGTGCGAAGCTCAAAAAAAAATTAGTGTTCAGTCTTACAGGGCTTGCCATTGGGGGCTGTGCAGCATTTATCACCTATCAAATTATCAACAATGAAGAACAGAAAAAAATTAACGACAAAAAAAATGAGACATTTTTTTAAAGACATTTTCAAAGACAAGAACAACCAATACAGTTTGCGAGAAGTAGTTATAGCATTACTTGTATTAGCACTACTTATTAGTTGGGTAGCTAAACAATTTTACAACAAAGACATTCCTGAATTTATGTTTTATTCCTTTACAAGCCTTATTGCTGCTGGGTGTTTTGGTTATTCCTTAGAAAAGAAAACAAGTACTGATAACACTAAACCATCTCTAATATGAAAAATTTAAAAACAATTCTAATACTACTTGCAGGCATTATCATTGGTATATGCTGCACCAATATTTTCAGTTGTAATACTGTGGTGGTGCAACCAAAAACAACAACACAAAACACCACAGTAAAATCCATTGAAACACAGGTGCAGCAGAACAAAAAACACTATCAACAATCAATGGATAGTTTGCAAATACACAATAATACATTGGTAAAACAATTAAGCACTACCAAACAAAACTTAGCAGTAGTTAAACAAAAAAATATTGTGCTTCAAACACAGGTGTATGACTTAATTGACACTAAAAAAGTTGATGACGACATTTTATCAAAGAATAATAATTGTGTTGCATTAGAAAATAAAGTAGTAGCCTTAATGCAATCCAATAACACAAAAGATAGTGTGTATGATAGTTTGATTGCAACGCTTGAAACACAGGTGCAAAATAGAGATAGCACCTTGCAAGTGAAAGATACATTTATTAATCAACTACAAACAGCGATTGACAAAAGCCTTACACAGCAAGGATTTTTAAGCGACCAAAATAAAATGTACCAGCTACAATTTAAACGACAAAAGTTTAGAAATAAGTTTTTATCTGTTGGCGTATTGGTGGTAGCAGGGTTACTTACTCATCAGTTATTAAAGTAAATATTTCGCTAAGAGATAAAGAGTAAAGGGGATAAAGAGAAGTTATTGTATTCCCTTTTTCTCTTTCACTCTTTATCTCTTAGCGAAACAAACCCATACAATAATCAATAATTAATAATCAAACTATGAAAGAAAAAACCATCGTATCCACTATGACCTTATTTACTTCCTTAGCATCATACTGGTATGCTAAGGAAGCACAAAAAGATACTGTACCTTTTATGATGATTGGTGGTTTTATAGGTGCAGTGATTGGTGAAGTCATTTTTGAAAAAACAAAGACCAACGATAATGAAAACGGCAACAAACAGTAGCATTGATAATGGTGTGTACAATGATGGGGCTTGCATCAAGATAGTTTTTGAGGGTGGCATTATACAGGTAAATAAAAGCCAAATTAAAACCATTGATACAGTAAGGAATGATGTAGTGAGGATAGATATAGGTGCTGGTGCAATGAAAAATATTTATATACGCTTGGCAGAAGTACAACATCCTAAAAACATCAATGATGTAACAGCGTTGAGAAATTATATCAATGGCTTATTAGTTCAAAATGATGCAGCCACAGCAACCACTCAAACTCTTATTCTTACAGAATTGAGAGGCATTAAAAATGTATTACAGGAATTGAAAAATATGTTTCAACAAGGTACAGCCAAAGTGAATACAGCCAGCTCATAATCTTTACGCATCCTATGAAAAAATATACTGATACCCCTGAAATCGTCTTAGGCAATACACCAACTATTGATGTGCCTGAATTGCAAGTTTCTTACACAAGAAAGAACAGGAAAGACTTTGGTAAAATCGGCACATCAAAAGATGCTGCCGATTTCATACGAAAGGGGTTTGGTAAAAATGAAGTGGAATTACAGGAACAGTTTATTGTTTTATACCTTAGCCAATCCAACCACATCATTGGTTATTACAAACACTCTAAGGGTGCTATCAATGCTACTATTGCTGATATTCGAGTAATTCTTGCCACTGCCTTGAAGAGTTTGGCAGTATCAATGGTTATCGCACACAACCATCCTTCAGGCAACCTGCAACCTTCTATCCCTGATGAAACACTAACAAGGAAAATCAAGGAAGGTGCTGCAATGATGGATATAAAATTAATAGACCATATCATTGTCACTGCTGATGGTTATTACTCTTTTGCTGATAGTGGTTTATTGGGTTTTGATACAGACTATCCCCATTACAGTTTTGTAAAAAGAGTAGAAGATAGTTTGAGGCTGAAACAAAAGCACAACAAGGTTTCCATAGAAAAATTAGCCAATAGCTTTGGCATTACAGACAAGACCACAGTAAAGGAATTAACAGAACTTGCCATTGTAAAAAGGGCAAGGGAATTGGCACACAGCGAGGGAACAATCAAGGAAAGATTTGACAGTATTGTTGAACTCTATTATTCACAGGTTAATTTATCACATCGCACTTCACAGAGTATCTTATTGCAACAGTATTCAACCCCTGCACCCATTGCATATTTAGCAGGGGTGTTTTGTGGATTGGATAAATTACAACAAAAGGGTGGCTATGCCTTTGAACCCAGTGCAGGCAATGGTTTACTCACCATTGCAGCATTGCCACAAAATGTATATGTGAATGAAATCAGTTCGTTACGCAACAGTAATTTACGCATACAGGGATATAAAAATGTTTGGGATAGGGATGCTACGCAACCATTCTTTGATGTGCAACAAACATTCAATGCTGTACTAACCAATCCGCCCTTTGGGTTAGCAGACAGAGCTGTGATGTATGAAACATTTCCTATCAAACCATTAGAGCATATTATGGCTTTAAGGGCTTTGGATTGTATGGTAGATAATGGCAAAGCTGCCATTATCGTTGGTGGGCATACTACTTGGGATGAAAGAGGCAGAATACAGGCAGGAAAAAATCGCATCTTTTTTAATTACTTATACAGTCGTTACAATATAAGAGATGTTATCAATATTGATGGTGGCAAACTCTATTCAAGGCAGGGAACATCATTTGATGTGCGATTGATTTTGATTGATGGAAGACAAACCCCCAACCCCCTAAAGGGGGCTTTAAAATACGCACCAGTTTATGATGCTTCAAAAGATTATGAAGTCAAAACATTTGACGAATTATTCAATCGTGTAATGGATGCAATGGAAACAACAAACCAAGAACAACCTATGAAAAAACATAATAGCATACACCAATTAGAAAATGAAGCCAATCAATTACTCGCTATGTTCAGTTCCCCTTTAGGGGTTAGGGGTGATACTTTAGAAGCACCTTACGAACCAGCATCAGAAAGCTGTATTGTGTTGAATACGCAAGTGCCAGACAGTATGG
>CAYZDJ010000008.1:0-93461 GCA_964477265.1 uncultured Chitinophagaceae bacterium | reverse complement strand
TTAAAGCAAGAAAAACAAGTATGTTAATTTATGCATTCTTTGTTATTCCAATTGTGTTTGCTCAATTGGCAGGAGATGCCAACATGTGGTTTGCAGTAATGATAATTGGTTTAGCTGCTGCTGCACATCAGGCTTGGAGTGCCAATATTTTTACAACAGTAAGCGATATGTTTCCAAAAAAATCAACTGCATCTGTAACAGGAATTGGTGGTTTATTTGGTGGATTGGGTGGAATACTTTTATCTGCCCTTGTTCAAAAAAGAATGTTTGTTTATTATGAAAGTATTGGACAAATTCAAACTGCATATTATATTATGTTCTTCATTTGTGGTGCAGCTTATTTAACAGGCTGGTTAATTATGCATTTTTTAGTGCCTAAAATGAAGAGGGTAGAGGCATAGTTATAACATTTAGTATTTTTTCACGCCATATCAATAAGCCACAACTAATACTTGTGGCTTATTTGTTTTTGCCCCTGCATTTGTTAATTTTTTTAACATTTAAAAATGTTTTCTCTTAAAATTTTGTGAAAAATTCTTTCAAATACATCTATTAACTTTTTATTAAGAATTGATTTTATAGCTTGCTTTCTTAAACCAAAAAATATAGTTGTATGAAAACAAAATTAATCACGCTGCTTATCATTGTTTCAGCAGCATGCAACAACACAGAAACCACAAGTACACCACCTGACAATCAAAACACAACAAGCACAGCACCTGCATCAGAACAAGCACAGCACCTGCATCAGAACAAGCACAGCAAACACCACAACAAACAACAGCACAAAGTACTACACCAGCAACAACTTCACAAAGCACACAAACTACATCTTCTGCTACAGTAAATACAAGTATAAAAAAAGAAAAAGAAAACCACATTGCCACCACAACAACTGAAAGCAAAGCACAAGTTCAACAACAAAATATTACCAATGCAACAATTTCACAAAAAGCAACAGCAACATTTACACCAGCAGTTTTAAGAGAGCAGTTTAACAGTGTTGTAAACAAGCAATCATTTACTGCAGATGCAAACACTACAACAAAGTTTGTTACAAACAAAGGCACTGCCATTGCTATTAATACAAGCGATTTGGAGACTGAATCTGGTAAACCCATTACAACACCAGTTGATATTAAAATAATGGAAATGGCAAACACAATTGATATGCTTGCCATGCACTCTCCAACTGTAAGCAATGGTCAAATGCTTGAAAGTGGAGGCAGTTGGTATATAAGTGCCACAAGCAATGGCGAAAATGTGAAACTTAAAAATGGTAAGTCGTTTGAGCTTGGAAGCAACATTATCAGCCAGCCGGGCTACTCGGTTTTTTATGGAGAAAAAAATGCTGATGGTGCCATCAACTGGAAACCTTCAAACACCAGTTTTATAAACACAAATTCAGATATAATGTATGATGCATCACGTAAACAGGCTTTGTCATTTAATTCAACTAACAATTTAACAATTACATCTGTTGACCTTGGTAATACTGATTTTTATTATAGAAAAGGGGAGAAAAGATATTTTGATTATTGGGTAAACAATAACGATAAAAGGGTTTTGTGCGAGGAAGTGTGGGATTTTGATATGTATAAAATAACACGCACAAAAATTTTGGATAAAGGCTTTAAACAAAAAAGTGCAGGCGATGACTGGATGTATGATGAACTAAAGGAAAAGCAAATGGAAGCCTTAACCACAATGTTTGAAGATGGCGAATTTGTTGACAGATGCCGTGTATTTAACAGCAAGGAAAAAGAACCTATAACCTATGAATTTATCTATACTCACAAAGGCGATATCAGGCAGCTTGTTATAGATTCTATAATTACAACACCACAGTGCAAAACCATTCCTGAGAAATTAAAAATGCTTATCTATAAAAAGATGAATGCCTATAGCAAAGCCAACTACGAAAGGCTTTTCAGGTTATATGCTGCCACTGAGCAGTTAAATAGGAACTCGGCAATGGTGGCTCGTGTTAATAATTTTGGCTGGATAAATTGCGATAGATTTTACAACAGCCCTGCCGAAAAAATATTGTGCAAAACCAACATAAGAAATTTGGACAAAAGCAAAAAAGTTGTGGTGTATCTTTTATTTAAAAATATAAAATCGTTGATGCCTGCAAGCGTTGATGCCAGTGGAAATTATGCATTTGTAAATGTGCCTGTTGGAGAGCAGGCAATGGCAGTCGCCATTGGCAGCGATGGCTATACAAATTATTTTGGCAAGTCTGATTATGCAGCAATTTCAAAGGACAATCCATTAAGCTTTGACTTGCAAAAAGTGAATAATGATGAGTTGAAAGACATGATGTCCAATCTAAAATAACCTTCTATCATAAGTGTGTTTAACAAAGTAAATCGCAGTGCCAGAAGCATTTTTGGCACTTGCGATTTCACAAGAATCATTTAACATTTCTTTAACAAATATTTATATGAAATAATTTACTACCCTCATCTCATTGCCTTAAAACTGCTATATGAATGTAAGACAAATACAACTGCAACGCATCAAGGCTTTTTCAATATTTATTTTATTTTGGTTGCCTGTTTGCTTTTTTAGCTTATTGATTATTTACAATACCATTCCTTACTTTAATTTTAAGCAAGACTTTGCCTTTATAACAGAGCGTGCTATATTGTTTTTAAAACCAGTGTATAAGTCCTGTTTTTACATACACATTTTTGCTGGTATGTTTTGCATTGGTACTGCATTATTGCAGTTCTCATCTTACATATTAAAAAAAAGAAAGAACATTCACATTTGGGCAGGTAGGATTTATGTTTTTGTTGTATTGCTTTTAGCTGCACCTACAGGCTTGTACATGAGCTTTTTTGCCAAAGGTGGAATAGCAGAAAAATGCTTGTTTATGTTTATGGCAATCAGTTGGTTTTTCTTTACAGCAAAAGGCTTTGCCACTGCATTGCAAAAGAATTTTGTTCAACACAAAGTATGGATGATACGCAGCTATACAATGGCATTGACTGCTGTTACTTTCAGGGTGTATTACATTATACTTTACTTAATGAATGTTGAGCTAACAAAGAACTACGAAATAAGTTTATGGATAAGCGTTATTGGCAATTTGCTTGTTGCCGAAATGATAATATTAACCCAAACAAAAAACTATTTAAAAACCTTTAAATAAAATAAAATGAAAAAGATAAAACCATTTTTAATTATTACAACACTACTCATGTTCGTTGCATTTGCATGGGGCATTGCTGACTTTGCCATTGCAGAACATAATGGTACTAATAAAAAATTGTATCATGATGAAAGCAATAAAATTATTGTAAAAAAAGACAGCTTGAAGAATGTAGAATTTGAGGATTTTAGCAGGGGAGAAATTAAAAGCTATACGCCACCACCACCAACGACTGTAAAGGAAAAAAGTAAAGCTTCAAAAAAGGGTTTGTTATTTAAAATTGACTTTCCCGAAATAAGCTACAAAAGTTTTTCTAGGGCTGCATTTGTAATGCCTAAAGAAATGGTTGATACAGTAGCTAACCCATTTGTTACAGCAGATACAACTAAAATAGAAGTTGCAAAAGCAGATACTTTAATAAAGAACGAATAAAATTTACTGCTCTACAAAGTTCATGTCTTTTGCAAAGGTTTCTTTGGTTTTAATGGCTGCAAGCAAGCCAATTGCTAAAATAATAATACCAACAATCCAAGCAGCAGGAACGTACTTGTCATTAAATGTAAGTAAAGAACCTTCTCTTAAAAACCTGAATAAAATTACAATTAATGGCAAAAAGCCACGCACCATATTTGGAATTGAAATAGCAGCAGTAGCACGCAAGTTGGTTCCAAAATTTTCGGCACTCATGGTAATGTATAACACGGAAATGCCACTTGCAAAACCAAGCAAAATGCAGTATATATACATATTGTAGCTATTGCCTCCTCCTTTAAAATAAAAGAAGCAGTTGATAACAACAATTAATATAGCATAATACAACAGCAATGTCTTCTTCCTGCTTTTAATGAAGTTGCTTAAGATTCCAGCAAACAAATCTCCAAAAGCCAAGCCTACATATTGCAACATTAATGCTCTGGGTTGATCAAAATCTTTAATGGAAAAACGGCTTGCAAATTCATTTGAAAATGTAATAAGCACACCTATTACATACCATACAGGCAAGCCAATTGCAATACACTTTATATAGGTTACAAATCTTTTTTTATTGTTAAAGAACATAAAGAAATTACCCATTTGCAAATGAGATGTTTTTGCATCATCGTATAAGTTACTATCTAAAACTTTTACTCTTAACAATAAAAGCAACAAGCCCATAACACCACCAATTCTATAACATAGTTGCCAGTTATGACCAGTTTGTGCATACACAATATAAGCAGTGATAGTGCCTAATACACCACACACAGCAATAACAGTTGCTGCCAATCCTCTTTTTTCTTTAGGTAATATTTCGCTGGTTAATGTAATGCTTGCACCAAGTTCTCCTGCCAAACCCAGGCCAGCAATGAATCTTAGAATAGTGTATGTAGTAATATCTGTAACAAAGCTGTTGGCAATAGTGGTGAGTGAATACAACAAAATAGAACCAAACAACACACTCTTTCTTCCTTTTTTATCGCCAAGCATACCCCATAAAATGCCACCTAAAACCAAACCACCCATTTGCCAGTTAATAATATTTTCTGCAATGTTTTTTTGCTGATTTTCTGGTATGCCTAAATCGCTGAGGCTTTGTATTCTTACAATATTAAAAACAAGCAAATCGTATATATCTACAAAAAAACCTAAAGCACCAACTATTACAGGTAAAGAGAGAATACCATATTCTTTTTTTATAGAATTCATTGCAAATTTTTTTAATAATAAAGTTTATAAATATTTAAAGTGAACCACCATTTACCAACAAAGATCCAACTTCAAAATTTTGTATAAAGCTACTACCAGCAAGGCAAGCCAGCATTCTGCTATAGGCAAGTTTTCCAAGTTTGTAGCCACTGGTTTCTACATAAGTTATATCTGGGTAATATAAGTGGGGTATATAACCATTGCTAATGGTTATTAATCCAAAATCTTTGCCTGGCTTTAAATCTAACTCAAGCACAGCTTTCATTACACCAGTCAGTATTTCATCACTCATGCAAAAAACAGCATCAGGTTTCTGTTTCTTTTTAAAGGCATCTTTAGTTGCTACGTATGCAGCATTTGGGTTTAACGCTTCTTTAATATTAAGCTTAACACTTTTTTTATTTTTAAAATACTCTTCATAGGCTTGCAACCTTTCTTGTGTAATGCTCATCTTGGCATTGCCAAAAAACGATAGAATATTTTTCTTTCCCTTTTCATATAAAGCTTCTGCTGCTATAATTGCTGCCTTTGCATCTGCCATACAAATTTTATTGAAATTAGAATCGGCAGGAACTTTATCAATAAATATTACCGGAATATCATTCTCTATAAATTTCTTAAATGGAGTATAATCCTTTGTTTCGGCACACACAGCAACAAAAACACCTCTAACCCTGTTTTGCCTGCATAGCTTTAAATTCTCAGCTTCTATATTTGGGTCATCTCCAGATTGCAAAATAATTAATGAATTGCCATGCAACCTTGCTTCTTCCTCGATTGAAGAAATAACAGAGTCGTAAAAAAGCCCTGATATTTCTGGTATAATTACGCCAAACAGTTTGCTGGTATTGGTACGTAAATTAACAGCATTTGTGTTAGGTTCATATTCCATAACTGCCGATAATTCAGCAACTCTAATCTTTGTGGTTTCAGATATATCTGGATGGTTTTTTAAGGCACGAGATACTGTTGAAATACTTAAGCCTAATGTTTGCGAGATTTGTTTTAATGTGGTTGAGGGTTTCATTTATAGCATTTTCGTTATCGCAAATTTTATAATTAATTTTCGCAAACAATAATATTTTTTATTTTTTTCTGTGTAAATGGCTAGTCAAGCTTTTTTAAAAAGTGAGTATTTTAAATAAGTTTTCAACTGCAAACATTTGCGAAAACATTTGCGAAAATGATTGCAACAAAAACAAAGGATGGGTAGATATTCTTATATAAATTGCATAATATGTTTGCTTCATTAAAAAAACGATTGCAAATGAAAAAAACACTTTCCCTTTTTTCTTTGTTGATGTGTTTAAGCTTTTCAAGCTTTGCTCAACAATTAATTACCATTTCTGGTAAAATTACCAACACCCAAAAAGAAGGTTTACCTAAAGCAACTATCTCAGTTAGTCCTTCTGGCAAAAGCAGTATGTCTGAAAGTAATGGAAGTTTTTCTATCAGTGTACCAGGCACAGATGAAAAATTAACTATCAGGGTAACATATGCTGGTTATGCAAGTGAAGAAAAAACAGTTGATGGAAAATCTAACTCAACTGTTGATTTTGTTTTAAAAAGTGACGTATTAAACTTATCTGAAGTAGTTTTAACAGGCAGCTCAAATCCAAAGTCAAAACTAAATTCAAGTGTTTCAATAAGTACTTTAAAGCTTGATGATATTAATAAAACAGCAGCAAGAACAACTGCTGAAGTTTTAAGGTCTATACCTGGTATTAAAGCAGAAGCAAGTGGTGGAGATGGAAATACAAACATTACAGTAAGAGGTGTGCCTATTTCTGCTGGTGGTTCAAAATATTTGCAACTACAAGAAGATGGCTTGCCTGTGTTGCAATTTGGCGATATTGCATTTGCAACTGCTGATATCTTTTTAAGAATTGACAATACATTGGCAAGGGTTGAGGCTGTACGTGGTGGTTCTGCATCTACAATGGCTACAAATTCACCTGCAGGTATTATTAACTTTATCAGTAAAACTGGTGTAACCGAAGGTGGAAGCATTTCTTTTACTCAAGGATTGGGTTTTGGAAATACAAGAACAGATTTTAGCTATGGAGCCCCAATTGGTAATGGTTTAACTTTTAATGTTGGTGGATTTTACAGAAGTGGCGAAGGACCAAGAACTGCTGGTTTTAATGCTAATAATGGCGGACAATTAAAACTAAACTTTACAAAGAGTTTTGGAAAAGGATATGCACGATTGTATTTTAAATATTTAAACGATAGGGCAGCTGCTTATATGCCAATGCCATTGCAGGTAACTGGCACTAACGATAATCCTACATTCAGTAATGTTGATGGATTTGATGCTAAAAATGGCACTTTGCATAGCCCTTACATGACACAAAACTTTGGTTTAGGTGTAAATGGAGAAAGAAGAAATGTGGATGTAGCTGATGGAATGCATCCTGTTACTACAAGTGTTGGTGCAGAGTTTAGCTTTGATTTAGGCGATGGCTGGAGATTAGAGAACAGAGCAAGATTGGCATTAAACAGTGGACGTTTTGTAGCACCATTTCCTGCAAGCGTAGGAACAACTTCAGATATGTTATCAACAATAGCCAGTGCAAAAAACTGGAATTTGGCTGGTGCCACTTTAAAGTATGCCAATGACAATGCAGCATATAGTGGCACTAATGCCATGATCATTCACATGTTTGATACAGAGCTTAGCGACTTTAACAATTTTGTAAATGATATGAAAGTGAAAAAGAAGTTAGACAAAGTTGATTTCACTTTTGGCTTTTATAAATCTTTACAAAATATAAATATGAGTTGGTTATGGAATTCATATTTGACAGATGTAAAAGGAAATGGATTAAGGCCATTGGATATTTATAATAATAGCGGCGTTAAATTAACCCAAAATGGGCAATATGCTTATGGTGTGCCTGTTTGGGGCAACTGTTGTCAAAGAGGTTACAATGTAAAGTATGAAGTAGCTGCACCTTATGCTGTTGTTGGGTTTCAGCCAACTAATGAATTATCATTTGAAGCAAGTGCAAGATGGGATATGGGCAAAGCAAGAGGTAATTTTGCTGATGGCTCTCAATCTTCTGTTGATGTTAACAATAATGGCACTATTGATTCTATTGAAACAAGCGTTTCATCTATCAATCGTCAAAATACAAGTGCAGTAAATTATAAGTATGATTATGTTTCTTTCTCATTAGGTGGCAACTACAAGTTATCTGAAAACACAGCCATTTTTGCAAGATATAGTTCTGGTTATTCTGCAAAAGCTGACAGAATTTTATTTAGTGGAAATGTATTTGCAGATGGAACAGCAAAAGGTGTAACAGATAAAATTGATCAGGCAGAAATTGGATACAAAGCCAACTACAAAAATTTAGGTTTATTCATTACAGGATTTTATGCTAATGTAAACGAGCAAGGTGGTTACGAAGCAACTACTCAAAAAGTTATTGAAAACCATTATAAGTCTATTGGTTTAGAAATAGAAGCTGCTGCACGTTTAAGCAAAAACTTTGACATAAGGGGTGGATTAACTTATACCAATGCAAAAATTACAGATGGAGCAAATAAGGACAATAAACCAAGAAGACAAGCACCATTTATTTTTAATATAGTTCCTTCCTTTACATCTAACAATTTTACAATAGGAATCACTGCAATAGGTACATCAAGCTCGTTTGCACAAGATGACAATAAGCTTAAATTTAAAGGTTACGTAATGTTAAATCCATTTGTAAACTATAGATTTTCTAAGGCTGCAAACATTTCACTTAATGCAAATAATATTGGTAATGTTTTGGGTATTACAGAGTCTGAAGAAGGTTCAATAACTCCTAACACTACTAATATTATCAGGGCAAGATCGATAACTGGAACAACAGTATCAGCTACTGCAACATTTAGTTTTTAGTAGGTAATTTTTGAGGTTTTTTTTTCTTATTTCTCTTTTTTGTGGTTACTCAAGACTGTCCTATTTTTATAGGGCAGTCTTTTTTAAAAAAGTTACACTATGCAATCAAAAAAGTTATCATTAAGTTTTGCCAGCATTATTAATATGAATGTTGGTTTTTTTGGATTGCAATACAGCTTTGGTTTACAGCAAACCAATATGACACCTATATATTCTTATTTAGGTGCCAATCCTGATGACATACCATGGTTAAACCTTGCAGGACCCATGACAGGATTAATTGTGCAGCCAATAGTTGGTGCTATCAGCGATAAAACAATTAGTAAATACGGCAGGCGAAGACCATTCTTTTTTATTGGGGCTATCTTTTGCAGCCTTTGTTTATTGGCAATGCCATTTAGTTCAAGCATTTGGATGGCTGCAAGTTTATTATGGATTTTAGATGCCGCCAATAATTTAACAATGGAGCCTTACAGAGCATTTGTAAGTGATAAATTGCCTGCAAAGCAACACAGCATTGGATTCTTAACACAAAGTTTTTTTACTGGCTTAGGTATCACATTAGCCAACATTACTCCTGGCATTTTAATAAGTTTAGGTTTAATTAGCCAAAATGCCAGAAGCAGCAACAATATTACTTACACCACTTATGCAGCATTTATTATTGGTGCAGTAGTATCCATTTCATCAATAATGTATTCTCTTTTTAAAACAAAAGAAGACCCATTAAGCACAGACGAAATTCAGCATATAAAGGCCAATCCACAAAACATAAGTTCGGTATTTAAAGACATTATTGAAGCTGTTAAAGAAATGCCAGTACAAATGAAACAATTGGCGATAGTATATCTGTTTACCTGGTATGCTATGTTTATTTACTGGCAATACATTACGCTATGTTTAGCAAAAACAATTTACAACACTGTTGATGCAAAAAGCGAAGCATTTGCATCAGCTCAATTGCTTACTGGTAAAGTAAATGCAACATATAATATAGTTACATTTTGTGTAGCTTTTTTAATAGCATGGATAGCAAAAAAAATGGCTGCAACCAAAGTACATTCTCTTTGCTTATTACTGGCAGGATTAGGTTTAATAATAGCAACCCAAACACACTCGCCAACATTTGTATTATTGTCTGTAATAGGCTTAGGCATTGGTTGGGCAAGCATGATGGGTACACCATATGTAATTTTAGCTGGCAGTATTCCTCCACAAAAAACAGGTGTATATATGGGTATTTTAAATATGTTTATTGTAATACCAATGCTTATTGAAACTATCAGCTTCAAATTTATTTATAAAGGGTTTTTGCAATCCAATCCTGCTATGGCAATTTTCTTGGCTGGAATCTTACTTATCATAGCTGCTATATTAGTTTTAAGAGTACAAACAAATAAACACAATGCTTTTGACTAATGGTAAATACTACAGCATATAACAACAGTATTAATATTTTACAACAAGCTATAACACCTAAAGGTTTTGTAGCAGCTGTAACTGATATAGCAAATTATAAACGAGTATGGACACGCGATGGAGCAATATGTGTAATTGCAGCTATGCTAAGTAAAGATGAAAAGCTTATTGCTGCTGCAAGGCAAACTATTATTACCATTTTCAGTCATCAGCATAAAAATGGATTTATACCAAGTAATGTAAAAGCTGATAGCAATGAGGTAAGCTATGGTGGAACTGTTGGTAGAGTTGATAATCCAAGTTGGGCAGTAATAGCACTATGCTTTTATACATTGCATAGCAATGATGATAGCCTGCAAAAAAAATATTTTACTAAAGTAAAAAAATGTTTTGCACTACTTGATGCCTGGGAGTTTAATGGCAAGCATTTAATATATACACCACAAAGTGGCGATTGGGCAGATGAATACATTCATCATGGTTATACATTATTTAATCAATTGTTAAGGATATGGGCTTTGCAACTTGCTTCACAGGTTTATGGTATTAAAAAGTATGGCAAGAAAGCAGATAGCATAGTAAATGTTATTGAAGAGAATTACTGGAAAAAAATTAAGCAAAACCATTATGCTGAAAACCTGAAGCATTTGATGCCAAAGCATGATAGCGAATACTGGTTAATGGGTTTTAATCCAGGCAGGGTGTATGAGTATTTTGACTTGCAGGCTAATGCACTGGCACTATACTTAAATATTGGTACCAAGCAACAACAGCAATTGGTAATAAAGTGGATTCAAAAATATATAAGCAGTAAGCCTTGCAATCTATTGCCATCTTTTTATCCAACAATTGAAAATACAGATAATGATATGAAAAGCTTAGAGCATAACTATGCTTTTGTATTTAGAAATAAACCAGGGCAGTTTCATAATGGAGGGTTGTGGAGTGTTTGGAATGGTTTATTGGCAATGGCTTTGAGTAAATACGAACAAAAAAGTTTAGCAAAAAAAATTATACAAGGCATTCATAAGGCTAACAGCATGAACAATAGTTGTAATGAATGTATTGATGCAAAAACACTACAGCCATGTGGCATTAATTTTTGTAGCTGGAGTGCTGCTGGAGCTGTAATTGCAGAAAAAAGTTTGATTAAATAAATTGATATAAGATGAGCAATATTCTATGTATAGGCGAGGTTTTGATTGATGGTATTTCTGCTGAAATTACTACAGATTTGGAACATGCAAATTCTCTTGAAATTGTAGTAGGTGGTAGTGTGGCAAACTTCAATTATTATTTAAGTAAATTAGATGTATCAGCAATATTGGTTGCATCGGTAGGCAATGATGGTTTTGGAAAAAAGATAATTCAAACCCTTAAAAACAGGAACATTGATGCAGAGCATATTACTGTTTTAGACAATCATAGCACAAGTTTTATTGCTGTGTCCAAAACAGCCCAAACACCCGATTTTATTGCATACAGAGATGCCGACAAAGAAATTGTATCTATAGATAGTAGTTTATTAAACGATATTGCTTTGGTACACAGCACAGCGTTTTGCCTGAGCCAGCAACCAGCTTCTCAAACAGTTTTAGATACTTTTAAAACAGCATATACACAAGACAAGTTAATTTCGGTTGACTGGAATTATGCCCCTGCAATTTGGAAAAATAGAGCCTACGCCGACAAGGTTTTTGCAACAATTCAGCAATATGACCCTTTGCTGAAATTTAGTTTAGATGATGTATGCAGGTTTTTGGATAAAGAAGTAGCTGAAGATGAGGCAATGCAATTTTTAAATACAGTTTCGGCAAAAGCAATTTGCTTAACCTGTGGTTCAAAGGGCGTTTATTTTAAAACCAATGTAACCAATTGGAATTTTATTGCAGCACAACAAATACAAGTTAAAAATGCAACCGGGGCAGGTGATTCTTTTTGGGCAGGATTTATTAGTGCTTATCTAAATAATCAATCAGTAGATATAGCTGTAAAAAAAGGAATTGAAATAGCTAGTTTTAAGTTGCAGAATTTATTGTAGCAGTGTTGGATTATGCGTCATATTTAAATAAGTATTTAGTCTGATTTAAAAAGCCTCAGTAAAGATTACTTGAGGCTTTTAAATTTATAAAATGGCATAAGGATTATCAAACACATCATTGTCTTTATCAAATCCTAACAGTTTTTTAAGGTAACAATACCAATGTTTCAATTTTACTTTCATAATATTTAGCATTTAATTGTTAAGAAATGGCTTAACTAAAAGTGCTGAAAACATTATTGTTTCAGCACTTTCATTTGTATAAACCGTTTACCAATTAACTAATTAACCAGTAAACTAATCAGCTTTACTAATATCCCATATCACCCATTCCACCACCTGGCATAGGAGGCATTGCTGCACCTTTAGGTTCTGGTTTATCTGCAATAACGCATTCTGTAGTTAATAACATACCTGCAATAGAAGCTGCATTTTCCAAAGCTACACGACTTACTTTAGTTGGGTCAATAACACCAGCTTTAAATAGGTTTTCATAAGCTTCAGTTCTTGCATTAAAACCAAAATCAGCTTTACCTTCCCTTACTTTTTGAACCACAATAGAACCATCAATTCCTGCATTCGCAGTTAATGTTCTCATTGGTGCTTCCAAAGCTCTGCGAACGATAGCCATACCAGTTTGCTCATCTGCAATTTGCCCTTTTACTTTAGGCTCTAAAGCATCAATTGAACGCAGGTAAGCAACGCCACCACCTGGAACAATACCTTCTTCAACAGCAGCACGAGTTGCGTGTAAAGCATCATCAACCCTGTCTTTCTTTTCTTTCATTTCAACTTCTGTAGCAGCACCAACATAAAGAACTGCAACACCACCAGCCAATTTAGCTAAACGCTCTTGCAATTTTTCTTTATCGTAGTCAGATGTTGTGTTTTCGACTTGAGCTTTTATTTGATTAACACGGGCAGTGATATCAGCTTTTTTACCTTTACCACCAACTATTGTTGTGTTGTCTTTATCAATTGTAATGCTTGCAGCCTGACCCAAGAAAGTTAAATCAGCAGCTTCTAATTTGTGTCCTAACTCTTCGCTAACAACAGTTCCAGCAGTTAAGATAGCAATGTCAGTCAACATTTCTTTTCTTCTATCGCCAAAGCCTGGAGCCTTTACAGCAGCAACTTTAATAGTGCCGCGTAATTTATTTACAACCAGTGTTGCCAATGCTTCGCCTTCTAAATCTTCAGCAATAATTACCAATGGACGACCACTTTGTGCAACTTTTTCCAAGATGTGCAAAATGTCTTTCATTGCAGAAATCTTTTTATCATAAATCAAGATATAAGGATTTTGCAATTCAGCCTGCATTTTTTCGCTGTTGGTTACAAAATATGGAGAGATATAACCTCTGTCAAATTGCATACCTTCAACTATATCTACAGTTGTTTCTGTTCCTTTTGCTTCCTCAACAGTTATTACACCTTCTTTACCAACTTTTGCAAAAGCATCAGCAATTAATTTACCAATAACTTCATCGTTGTTAGCAGAGATTGTTGCAACCTGTTGAATTTTTTTGCTATCGTTACCAACAGTTTGAGATTGAGATTTTAAGTTTTCAACCACTAATGAAACTGCTTTATCAATGCCTCTTTTCAAGTCCATTGGGTTTGCACCAGCAGCTACCATTTTCAAACCTTCGCCAATAATTGCTTGTGCCAATACAGTGGCAGTTGTAGTTCCATCACCAGCAATATCAGCAGTTTTAGAAGCTACTTCTTTCACCATTTGAGCACCCATATTTTCAATTGAATCTTCCAACTCAATTTCTTTTGCTACAGTAACACCATCTTTAGTTACTTGTGGTGCACCAAATTTTTTGTCAATAACTACATTACGACCTTTTGGTCCTAAAGTTACTTTAACAGCGTTAGCCAAAGTGTCAACGCCTTTTTTCATTTTGTTTCTTGCTTCGATGTCGAAGAATATTTGTTTTGCCATTACTTAAGTAATTTTAAATTTTGAATTATAAATTTTGAATGAGTCAAGAACCTTTGGGTTTTGACTTTTCACTTTTAAATTGATTATACAATAGCAAGAATATCACTTTCTCTCATAATCAATAAATCCTGTCCATCAACAGTAATTTCAGTGCCTGCATATTTGCCATAAAGAACTGCATCGCCAACCTTAACGGTCATTGGTTCATCTTTTTTGCCACTACCTGCAGCTACCACAGTACCACGTTGAGGTTTTTCTTTTGCAGTATCTGGTATAATAATTCCACCAGCAGTTTTAGTTTCAGCAGCATCTGCTTTTACAATCACTCTATCATGTAGAGGTGTAACGTTTAGCTTTTTAGTAGCCATTGTTATTTAGTTTTTGTTAATGATTAATAATTTTATAAAGATGCAAGGTGTAGTCAATTTTTTTGCCAACAAAGATTTGTTGCACAAAATGGCAGGTATATAAATAAAAAAATGACAAGGTTCTGTTAGCTTGTCATTAAATAATGCTACAATAAGTGAAATTATACCCTCAAGGCTCCACGAAATCCTCTTGCAGCATAGTAAGATTCTGCACCATTATGATATAAAAAAACTGTGTTATAACGCCTGTCACAAAAAATGGCACCACCAAGTTTTCTGATATTTTCAGGTGTCTTTATCCAGCTTGATGTTTTAGTGTCAAAGTTGCCAAGCTGCTGTAATGTCCTGTATTCTTCTTCTGTTAAAATTTCAATACCCATTGTAGTTGCCATGTCAATTGCATTGCCTTTTGGCTTGTTTTCCTTTCTTGCATCAAGTGCTGCTTTGTCATAACAAAAACTTCTGCGACCGTTTGGACTTTCTGCTGAACAATCATAAAAAATATATTCGTCTTTCTTTTTATCGTATGTTACAACATCAGGCTCGCCACCGGTTTTTTCCATTTCATTAACCGACCAAAGTTTAGCTTTATTCGCTTCCAGCTTTGCTTGTACTTCATCCCATTTAATTCCTTTATGGCGACCAGTATTTTTTTCAAAACGAGTTTTCAACAAGCTAATTAACTCTTGTTGCTCCTTAGCTGATAATTCTCTTTTATTTTCCTTTGTCATAATGTAATATTTAAATAAAATAGACCTTACTTCAAATCCAATTTAATCTGCAATTCATCAAACTGCTTGTCATCAATAGCACTTGGTGCATCAATCATTACATCTCTTCCACTATTGTTTTTAGGGAAAGCAATAAAATCACGAATACTTTCACTACCACCTAAAATTGCACAAAGCCTATCAAAGCCAAAAGCCAAACCACCGTGTGGAGGAGCACCATATTCAAAAGCACCTAATAAAAAGCCAAACTTATGTTGCTGTTCTGCCTCATCCATACCCAAAGCTTCAAACATTTTTTGTTGCAATTCCCTTTGATAAATTCTGATGGAACCACCACCAATTTCATTTCCATTCAACACCATATCATAAGCATTTGCTTTTATATTGGCATAAGGATGCTTTAAATATTCAGCAGCATTTTCAATCTTTGGATTGTTGCCAATCATTGTATCAATATCACTTGGTTTTGGTGCAGTAAATGGATGATGACGAGCCACCCAGCGATTATCTTCCTCAGCATATTCAAACAAAGGAAAGTCCAACACCCACAATAGTTTGAACTCATTGTCTTTTCTCAAGCCAAGTCGTTTACCCATTTCCATCCTTAAATCACTGATGGATTTTCTTGTCCTTTCTTCTGCTCCTGCAAGTATCAAAATCAAATCGCCAGTTTGTGCATTGCAAGTGTTGGCAATGGTTTTTAATTGTTCTTCTGTAAAGAATTTATCAAAGCTGCTTTTATAAGTTCCATCAGTATTGCACTTAATAAATGCCAATCCTTTCATACCAATTTGTGGACGTTTTACCCATTCAATCAATTCATCAGTTTGCTTCCTGCTATATTCACTGCAACCTGGAACAGCAATAGCAACAACAGTTTCAGCATCATTAAATACAGCAAAATCACTTGCAATTATGTTAGAAATATTTTCTTTTTCAGGAAATGTATGTTGAGGAAATTTCAGGTTGGTAATCTTCATTCCAAAACGAATGTCAGGTTTATCATTACCATAAGTCCACATTGCTTCCTGCCAGGTTGTTCTTTCAACAACATCTGTATAATCAATTCCTTTTACATCTTTAAAAATTCGCTTTACCAAACCTTCAAACATTTGCAAAATATCTTCCTGTTCTACAAAGCACATTTCACAATCTATTTGTGTAAACTCTGGTTGTCTGTCTGCTCTCAAATCCTCATCCCTAAAGCATTTCACAATTTGATAATACCTGTCATAGCCACTTACCATCAACAATTGTTTAAAGGTTTGTGGGCTTTGAGGCAAGGCATAAAATTGCCCAGCATTCATACGGCTTGGCACCACAAAATCTCTTGCACCTTCTGGCGTAGATTTAATAAGAAAAGGTGTTTCAATGTCCATAAAATTATTTTCGTGTAAATAATTTCTGGTGCTTCTACCCACTGCATATCTTAATTCCAAATTCCTTTTAACTGCATTTCTACGCAAATCCAAATAACGATATTTCATTCTTAAATCATCGCCACCATCAGTATCATCTTCTATTTTGAAAGGAGGAACTTCTGATTTATTTAAGATTTTGAAAGATGAAACTGTTATCTCAATATCACCAGTTGGAATATTTTTATTTTTATTACTGCGTTCAGTAACTATTCCATTCACTTGTAACACAAACTCACGTCCCAAAGGGTTTTCATCTAATTGAGATTGTAAACTCTCGCCAAATAATAGCTGAGTAATGCCATATCTGTCACGCAAATCAACAAAGGTTATTGAGCCAAATTTTCTAATAGTCTGAACCCAACCAGCCAATGTGGTTTGCTGGTTTATATTTTCAATCCTTAATTCTCCGCAAGTGTGTGAACGAAACATATTTTGTGTGTGATTTTAGATGTATTTTATCTAGTTTTGAAAGGTGGCAAATATAGTTGCAAGAAACTTTTAAAAAAGTAGAATAAGAATTGGTTGCACAAACCAGCATCAAAAAAAATTGCTTTCAACTTTATATAAAAAGCATTTTCCCCTACATTTGCACCCAAATTAAAAAGAAAAACACAATTGCGTGTTATAAAACACATTTAAAAAGATGTCAGTAACAGTAGAAAAAAAACAATCAATCTTTGCTCAATATGGTGGCAAAGCAACTAACACAGGCTCTATCGAGGGTCAAATTGCATTATTAACTGAAAGAATTTTAGATATTAGCGGTCACTTAAAAGCTAATAAAAAAGATTTTTCTTCTCAACGTGGGTTAATGAAAATGGTAGGTCAACGTAAAAGATTGTTGACTTATTTACAAAAGCATAACCTTACCGGTTATCGTCAACTTATCGAAAAATTAGGTTTAAGAAAGTAAAAAGCCCCCTAACCCCCGAAGGGGGAATAAGGAAATATCTTGGGTTGTATTTTACAAACTACACTTTCAACTTATTATATTATTCCCAACTTCCAAACAGGTCGTTGGGAATTTTTACTTTACATCAACCGAAACCAATTTATTTACCCGAAAATTGATTGAAAGTTTATACATTTTCATTTCAATTTTCAATTTTCAATTTAAAAAAATGTTATCACAACCAATACAATCAACTTTTACTTTGCCAAATGGCAGTGAGGTTATTTTAGAAACAGGCAAATTGGCTCGTCAGGCTGATGGTGCTGTTACAGTTCGTCAGGGCAACTGTATTATTTTAGCAACAGTAGTTGCCAATAAAGAACCAAAAGAAGGTCAATCTTTCTTTCCTTTAAGTGTAGATTATCAAGAAAAATTTGCAAGTGCTGGCCGTGTTCCTGGTTCTTTCTTTAAAAGAGAAGCCAGACTTAATGACTATGAGATTTTAACAAGTCGTTTAATTGACAGGGCTTTGCGTCCTTTATTTCCTGAAGATTATTTATGCGATGTACAGGTGTTAATTACACTTGTTTCTAGCGATGCAGAAATATTGCCAGATGCAATGGCTTGCCTTGCTGCAAGTGCTGCTATTGCTGTATCTGACATTCCTATTAAAGAAATTATAAGTGAGGTTAGGGTAGCAAAAATTAATGGGGAATTGGTAATTAATCCAACACGTTCTCAATTGGAAAATGCTTCTTACGAATTTATTATTGCTGCTACCGAAAAGAACCTAATGATGGTGGAAGGGGAAGCAAAAGAATGTAGCGAAGAAGAATTGGTTGAAGCTTTGCAAGCTGCTCACGATGCGATTCGTGTTCAGATTAAAGCACAGGAAACTTTAAGGGCTAACAAAGGTGTTACCACAAAAAGGGAATATAAAAAACCAGAACAAAACGAAGAAATTCAACAAAAAGTAATTGCTTTTGCAAAAGATAAAATTTATGCTATAAGCAAAAGTGCAAGTGCAAAGCACGACAGAAGCGATGCTTACAGTGCCTTGAAAGATGAATTGATTTTGAGCTTGGGTGAAGAAGCAACTGACAGCGACAAAAAATTTGCTAAAAAATATTATGAAGACCTGCAATGGGAAGTTGTAAGAGATATGATTTTAGATGATAGAATCAGGTTGGATGGAAGGCAGTTAGATGTTGTTCGTCCTTTGGCGATGGAAGTAGATCCTTTACCAAGTCCACATGGTTCAGCATTGTTTACTCGTGGCGAAACACAATCTTTAACGACAGTAACCTTAGGTAGCAAATTAGATGAATTGCTTGCTGAAACTGCTGCTAAATCTGAATATTCCAAATTCTTTTTACACTATAATTTCCCACCATTTTCAACAGGTGAAGTAAAGATGATGCGTGGAGTGGGACGTAGGGAAGTAGGGCATGGAAACCTTGCAATGCGTTCATTAAAGCAAATGATGCCTAAAGGAGACTTTCCTTATACAACAAGGATTGTAAGTGATATTTTAGAAAGTAATGGCTCATCAAGCATGGCAACAGTTTGTGCTGGTAGCCTGGCCTTGATGGATGCAGGTGTGCCAATTAAAAAGCATGTTAGTGGTGTGGCAATGGGATTGATTACAAGAGGCGATGGTAAATATGCTATCCTTACAGATATACTTGGCGATGAAGATCATTTGGGTGATATGGACTTTAAAGTTACAGGTACAAGAGATGGTATTTGTGGTGTGCAAATGGATATTAAAGTTGATGGCTTAAGTATGGATGTAATGCGTGAAGCATTGAACCAGGCTAAGGCTGGTCGTTTGCATATACTTGATGCAATGTATGAGTGTATGCCTGCCCACAATGCAGATTACAAGCCACATACACCACGTATGGTTAAATTAATTATTGACAAAGAATTTATTGGAGCTGTTATAGGGCCTGGTGGAAAAATCATTCAGGAAATACAAAAGGTTACTGGAACAACTATTACTATTGAAGAAGTTGGTAATACTGGTGAAGTGTCTATTTTAAGCAACCAAAAAGACGGTATGCAACAAGCAATTGACTGGATTAATGGCATTACTGCAGTTCCTGAAGTTGGAAAGGATTATGAAGGCACTGTAAAAAGCATTAAAGAGTTTGGAGCTTTTGTAGAGTTTTTACCTAAGAAAGAAGGGTTATTGCACATCAGCGAAATAAGCTGGAGCCGTTTAGAGACAATGGATGGCGTGTTTAAGGAAGGCGATAAAGTGAAGGTTAAATTGCTTGACGTTGACCCAAGAACTGGTAAGTTCAAATTAAGCCGTAAAGCCTTAATGCCACGACCTGAAAGAAATGTACCTGCTGCACCTAAGGGCGAATAATAAAGAAATAATAAAAAATCCCAGTAAGAAATTACTGGGATTTTTATTTGCAATAAATATACTTAAAAACTATTTTTCCATTTGCTCAATTACTTGTTGTGTAACGCCAGTAAAGCTAAAGCCACCATCATGAAACAGGTTTTGCATGGTTACCATTCTTGTTAAATCACTAAATAAAGTAACGCAATAGTTAGCACAATCATCAGCACTTGCATTGCCTAAAGGACTCATCTTTTCTGCATAGTTTATAAAGCCATCAAAACCCTTAACACCACTGCCTGCAGTTGTGCGAGTTGGAGATTGAGAAATAGTATTGATTCGAACTTTATTTTTAACACCATAGTGATAGCCAAAGCTACGTGCAATACTTTCAAGCAAAGCCTTTGCATCTGCCATTTCATTATAATCAGGAAACACCCTTTGTGCAGCAATATAAGTTAAGCCAACTATGCTTCCCCACTCACTCATGGCATCCATTTCATAAGCAGTTTGACAAACTCTGTGCAGGCTTAATGCAGATATATCAAGGGTTTTATACTCCAGTTCGTGGTTAAGCTTTGTATAATGATTCCCTTTTCTAATATTCATACTCATACCTACGCTGTGTAAAACAAAATCTATTTTACCACCCAAATGCTCAATAGATTTTTCAAAAAGATTTTTTAAATCTTCCATATTGGTTACATCTGCACCAATAACTGGTGCATTGCATTTTTCTGCAAGCTTATTTATTTCACCCATTCTTAAAGCAATAGGTGCATTGGTTAAAACTATTGAAGCACCTTGCTCGTGGCATTTTTCAGCAGCTTTCCAGGCAATTGACTGATCGTTTAAAGCTCCAAAAATAATTCCTCTTTTACCTTTTAGTAAGTTATTGCTCATAATATATTTTTATAAAAACAAATGTAGGGTTAATGTTTATTTATGAAAGATGAATTTAAAATAAATCATCATACTAAGCATATTCATTGCACAAGCTATTGTAAACAATGCAACAACATAAAGTAACAAGTTTTTATAGTTCCTATTCTGCAATAATTTTTTTCTTAACCAGATATGTGTTGCATAAACAGGAACTGCTACTATTACAAAATAAAGTAACAGTAGCAGTTGCCAATGTGGGGTATTTTTCATTACAAATATTTATCGCCTTTGTTGCGTTTTACTTCTGCAACATATTGCTTAATGTCCTGCTCTTTATCTTTTCTGCAAATAAGCAATGCATCTTTAGTATCAACAACAATAAAGTCGTCCAAGCCTTGCAGCACAACAACTTTGCCTTTGGGTGCACTTACCATACATTTTGTTGCATCTATTACAATAGTACTATCACTTGCTACTGCATTACCAAAATAATCTTTATCCAAATTATCAAAAGCACTGTTCCATGTGCCTAAATCGCTCCACCCAAAACTGCTTGGAATAACACACACACTTTTTGCTTTTTCCATAATGGCAAAGTCTATTGAAATGCTTGTGCATTGAGGGTAAATCCTGCCAATAGCTTCTTTTTCTTGCGGTGTATTGAAGTTACTTTTTTCGTTGTCGAACAAGTCAAACATTTCTGATTGTTGTGCTGCAAATTCATTCACCACATCTTTAGCTTTCCAAACAAAAATGCCTGCGTTCCATAAAAAGTCTCCACTTTCTATAAACGATTTTGCAATTTCAAGGCTTGGTTTTTCTGTAAAAGTTTTTACTTTATAAATATCATCTTGTACTGCATTGGTATCATATTGAATGTAGCCATAACCAGTGTTTGCATAAGTTGGTTTTATACCAAGTGTAATGAATGATTCATTTTTATCAACAAAGTCCAATGCAGTTTTTGCAATGCTGGTAAAGGTTTCACCATCCAAAATCATATGGTCGCTTGGTGCAACTACTAAACTTGCATTGGGATTTTTTTGCAATAACTTAAAGGCAATATAGGCAACGCATGGTGCAGTATTTTTTTTGCTTGGCTCTGCTAGTATATTTTCAACCGGCATTTCAGGTAATTGTGTTGCAACAATGTCTGTATATTCTTCGCTGGTTACTACAAAAATATTTTCTTTGGGTATAAAACTTGCATAACGCTCAAATGTCCATTGTATAAGGGTTTTGCCACTATTTAATATGTCTAAAAATTGTTTAGGATATGCAGTTCTGCTCATTGGCCAAAACCTGCTGCCTATGCCGCCAGCCATAATGGCTACATAATGATTAGGGTTCATTGTAGATGAATATTGTTAAGAGACAAATGTAATAGGGCTAACAATTGATAGCATTAAAATGTGGATTAATTAATTTTTAATATAACCATTTTTTGAAAGTCTTAATAACTGTTGCAATAATTTGAATTTCATGAAATACTTTTGATTAAATTTTGAATAGATGGGCAATGAAAAAGAAAAATTAAGGATAGATAAATACTTATGGAGCATCAGGATTTTTAAAACAAGAAGTGCCGCTGCAGAAGCTTGTGAAAAAGGCAAAGTGAAATGCAATGACATGAGCGTAAAGCCAGCAAAGAGCGTGAACGTAGGAGAGGAGTATCACATAAAAGCAGAGGCAAGAAAGTGGGTGATTAAGGTAACAGCTTTATTGCACAACAGAGTTGCTTACAGCGAAGCCATTAAACATTACATAGACATTACGCCACAGGAAGAATTAGACACTGCACAGTTTATGGGCACAAGCTTTCATACAGGTAAAAGGCTTAGTAAAATAGGGCGACCAACCAAAAAGCAAAGAAGGAATATTGGCGAACATTTTGGGGATGATGAAACTGAGTTGGAGGAGTAAAATACAAAATCCCAGTTTAGAGATATTAACTGGGATTTTTTGTAGATATATAAAAACAGGCGAGGGTTAATTACTGCACAATTATTTTCTCGGTAAATTGTTTTTTAGATTTTTGGTTTATGAACTGAATGAAGTAATTGCCACTTGTAATGTTGTCTGGCAATTGCAAATCTGTAATCTGGTTATTTGCAGTTACTGTTATTTGCTTTACCAATAACAACCTTGATTGCATATCAAACAAATGCAATTGATATTCACCAGCATCTTTAATTGCGATGTGTAGTGTAGCATTTTTTGTTGCAGGGTTTGGATAAACTTTTACAGGTTGAATTTTTAGAAGTTTTTGGATAGGTTTGATAATGGCTTTTTTAACGATACTAGGTTCTGTAATTGTACATCTTGAAACAATAGAAACGGCACCACCATAAAACCTCTTGTTAATTGTTACATCACTACTATTCAAGACTATTTCATCTAAGTTTTGAGATTGTGTTTTTAGTATAATATTCAAATCATTTTTCAAATTTTTACTTTCAATTTCCATTGTTTTTGTTTCATATCCAATACTTGAAATAACAATGGTAAGCTTAGTGTTGTTGCCAAGTTTATTTAGCTCAAATCTTCCATCTGCATTACTTACACTTCCAATTTTTGTTCCTTTAATTGTAATAGAAGCCCCTGCGATTGAAGTATTTTTTTCATCTGTTATTTTGCCTTTGATTAAGCTGTTATTAAATTTTTCTAATTCCAATTGCTTTCTTATTGTATAGCTTTGATTATGCCCATGCGGTGTTATGAAATTATCAATTTTAAGAGTGGTGTCAATTGCCATCCTTATAATTAAATTTTTGTATTTATTGTCAAGCTTAGATAAATCAATAGTTTTGTTAATACATCCCACAGCACTTATTATAATTTTTTGTTTCTCAATTTCTTTTACATTTTCTAAAACAAATTCACCATTACCATTTGTCATTATACCTTTTGTTGCTGCCCCAATTTTAACAATTGCTGTGGCAATGGCTGCACCTTTTTCATCAACTACTTTTCCTGAAACACTATTATTTATTTCTTTCTCTAGAACAATTTTCAAATCCTCTATTTCATCTAATATTTTATTGGTAATTACAATGCTTTTTGTTTTATATCCTTTAGCAGTTATGTTCAATGTTTTTAGATTAGATTTTTTGATATTCTCAATTTCAAATTCTCCAGAATAATCAGTTTTTGCTTTTGAACTTATACCAAAAACGGTAATTGTAGCGTCTTTAATAGCATTATAGTTTTCATCAGTTACAATGCCTTTTACATCATAAATTGGAGTTGAATGTCTATCGTAATAATATGATGGCGAAACCCAACCACTTACCACTTCAATATCACCCATAATTTCGTTAACATTTGCCTGCAACACAATTTTAAGATTAATGCACTTATCCCCTAAACTATTAACCTTAATTTTTTTATTTTCCATGCCAATCGCCATAAAAGTTAACTCATCATTTACATTACATCTTATTGCAAAACTTCCATCATTGTCAGAAATTGTTCCTTTAGCTGCCTTGCCAATTTTAATACTTGCACCTGCAATTGCAGCACCTTTTTCATCAACCACTTTTCCTGAAATTGTTTTTGTATCAACACTTCTTACTTCACCTTTAACTTGTCGACTTTCGCTAGGCGAAACACTTTGCCCATAAGGATTTGCAACTTTTCCTTGCAATGCACTTCCTTGTGCAATAAGTTTTACACTTACAAAAAAACTTGCAATACTGGCAACAAAATAATTCCATTTGCTGGGTTGCTTTTGAGGTTCAATTAATGGACGTTGCAATTGGTCATTATAAAATCGCCCACAGGTATTGCCTTTGGCATTTTTTAAATAATCTAAAACTTGTCGGTCTGTCATTACACTAAAATCTACAACAATCTTGTTGCAGCTTTGGCAATGCCTGCCTTTGTCTTGTGGTGTCATGGCATCCCAGTTTTCGTGGCAAGGCTCTGGAATGTGTAATAAAATTGGTGCTTTCATAATTGTTAATTTTTAAGTTATATTATTTTAGTTCGTAATTCCTAATTACACAGATGCACTTTATTTTTTAATTGCATAAATCCTGCACAAGTTTTTTTAAAATAATTTTTAAATTCTTGTTTTTATTTTTTACCAACCCACCACAACTTTACATTTGTTGTTTAAATAGTAATCTTAAATCACGCATCGTAAATATGAAAGATAAAGTTGTTGTAATAACTGGTGGCAGCGATGGAATTGGTAAAGCCTTAGTTGAACATTTTTTGCAGTTGGGTGCTAAGGTTTCTACTTGTGGTAGAAATTACGACAAGTTGTATCAATTGCAGCAAGCCAATGCTGGTAAGCCTTTGCACATATTTACTGCAGATGTGAGTAATGAACTTGAGTGCAAAAGTTTTATCGATGCAACATTAAAAATATACCCAACAATTGACATTTTAATTAATAATGCAGGTGTAAGTATGCGTTCACTTTTTGCAGATGTTGAATTAGAGACTTTAAGAAAAGTTATGGATATTAACTTTTGGGGAACAGTAAATACAACTAAATTTTGTTTGCCATATATTATAAAAAATAAAGGAACAATTATAGGTGTATCAAGCATTGCAGGTTACAGGGGTTTACCAGGGCGTACAGGTTATAGTGCAAGTAAATTTGCTGTAAATGGTTTTATGGAAAGTTTGCGAACAGAGTTGTTGCATACAGGTGTAAATGTAATGTGGGTTTGTCCAGGCTTTACAAGCAGCAATATTCGTAATGCTGCATTAAATAGTTTTGGTAAGGCACAAGGCGAAAGCCCAATGAATGAAGGTAAAATGATGAGCAGTGAAGAGTGTGCTACGCATATTGTTAAAGCTATTGAAAAAAGAAAACGTACACTGGTATTGACTTTTACAGGAAAACGTGCTGTGTTTATGAATAAATTTTTTGCTTCGCTGGCAGATAAATTAACACATAATTTTTTCTTTAAAAATGGCGAGCTTGTGAAGTAAAATTTATGTTGGTGTGTGTCTTTCATGCCAATAAAGCTTGCAAACTAAATCGTAAATCTAAAATCGGACATCGTAAATAATAAATATATTCAATGCCTATAGTAACACTTTCTACTGATATTGGTCAACAAGATTATATTGTTGGTGCTATTAAAGGGCAACTGCTGCAAGTTAATGCCAGTCTGAATCTTGTAGATATAAGCCACTATCTTTCTCAAGCTAATTTTCCTGAAGCTGCTTATATATGTGGTAATGCTTTTAAATATTTTCCAGAAAAAACGGTGCATATTATTATCATTAATTTTTTCGAAAAAAAAAGTGACAATATTTTAATTGCTGAATTTAATAATCAATATATTATTTGTGCAGATAATGGTTTGCTTACAATGATTACTGATGCAAAACCTGTTAAAGTATATAAATTACCTTATAAATATTCAGCAACTTTTTTGCAAACTACACAAATTATTGCCAAAGCAGTTCAGGTAATTGCAAGTGGAAAAGACCTTGCAGAAGTGGCACAAGTTTACAGCGACTATCTTGTAAAATATCCTTTAAAACCAATGGCTTCAGCCGATTGGATTAAAGGACAAATTATTTTTATTGATAACTTTGAAAACGTAGTTATAAATATAACGCAACCAGTTTTTGAAGAATACAGAAAAGGCAGAGCATTTAGTATTGTGCTTAAACGAAACGAAGAAATTGATAGTTTAAGTAATAATTATTTAACAGTGCCAGAAGGTGAAAAATTGGCTTGGTTTAATAGTGCTGGCTATTTAGAAATAGCAGTTAATAAAGGTAATATGGCTGGTTTATTTGGTTTGCAAGGATTTAACGAACTAAATTATAAAGAAGGAAAATCAATGCAGAATAAATTGTTTTACTCGAATGTTACTATTTTCTTTCATTAATTATTACACTAAAATATAAAATTGAAATACATATTTTTCATATTAATTGCTTTATTTGTTTCTTGCTCTCAGCAAAAAATAAATCCTGCTGAAAGTGCTTTAGATGCTGCACGTGGATATAAAATTGCTTGCCAGCAAGGCAACTTTGAGCAAGCAAAATTTTACCTGACTGAAAGTAGTAAGAATAATTTTTACTTTATTGAAAGTGAGAAGGAATTTCGCTCGTTATCTGATGCACAAAAAAGGGAACGATATAATTCATCACTGATTATTTATTCTATTAAAGAAGAAACAACGTCTCAATCAACAGTAATTGTTAAGGATTCTTATACTAAAACTATGGATACTTTACATGCTGTTAAGAAAAACAATAATTGGTTCATTCAACTAAAATAAATGTATGCTTAAAAATATTTTTTTAGTTTCAGTTGGTGGTGCTTGTGGTAGTGTTTTTCGTTACTTAAATTCGCTTGTATTTACTACTAAAAAATTTCCTCTTTCTACTTTTGCAGTAAACATTTTGGGGTGTTTTGTTATTGGATTATTAATGGGGTATTTTATTAAACAACAAAACATACAAAGTTGGCAAATGCTTTTGGTTACTGGGTTTTGTGGTGGGTTTACCACTTTTTCTGCATTTAGTTTCGACATTGTTTTGCTGCTTCAACAACAGCGTTATAACATGGCGTTGCTATACATTTTTTCTACTCTTATTCTTGGGGTGTTATCAACTATTTTAGGAATGTATCTTATGAAATAATTAATAACGAATATTAAAGTGCTGCTTTGTTTTAATATCATTATTAATTACAGCAATACCTAAGTTGTATAAATCAATTGTAGTATTTATTCTATCATCTTCAATCAAGTTTTGCCAAAGATTTTGCTGCATTGCATTGCTATGATTTTTATTGACAACAATTAGCGATTTAGATAAACAAGTTTCTAAAATGATATTTAATTCATTAACTATATTGTTGTTTATATCAATGTATATAAAGTCATTTTTTTGTTGTTTAATATCATTCACATCAATACAATTTGTCACTGTATTTTTTGTATTTGCTTTAGCTAAATAGTTTACTGTTGCTGGATTTGAACAAATTGAAAGTATGTTTTCTGAATTATAATAATCAATCATTTTAAACAGTAGTTTATCTACTTTTAATAAATTAATATTTGATTGATTAATTACTTTTTTTCTTTGTTCTTCCAGTTCTTTAAAGCAATAAAATGTCCTGTCGTCATTCAATACATTAATAATAAAATCATACACAAAAGGAGAGTGCATTCCATGACCTTTTGAGTTAGAAGCCTTAAGCCAAAATTTTATATAGTCAATATTTATAGGCATTATTTTGCATCAAACTGATGTAGCTTTTTTTTGCCATAAGGCAAATATTTTATAAACCAAAATGCTGCATATAAAAAAGTTAACCAACTGAAATAATGCATCATTTGATAAGGTAAATGAAAGGTTGTAAAACTGTTGAAATAGAAGCTAGTCTTACTTTTTAGACAATCTGCTATGTAAGTAAACCAATTGTTAAGCAATAAAAAAAGCATAAACAAACTTAAAATCCTGTTACCCATAAGTGGCTTTATTAAAAATAAAAAAGGCACCAGAATAATGAGCCAATATTTTATGTCCTGCCAACCAATCTCAACCTTCAAATTGGGGTCAGGTTTTATGTTCATTTCCATGGCAAGCTTTACAAAAGCATATAACTGGCGTATGATAAAAACAGAATTAAATATGAGTAAAATATTTACAATTGCCAATACATTTAATATGTAGCATTTATTTTTTCCTTTGGCAAACAAACTCATCAAAATCAATAATGGTGCAAGGTATATGTAAGCTGTGTCAAAAAATTCCATAGGTTTTATTTTCTCCTCCATGTTTGAAAGCTATAAGCAAAAGCATGTTTGTCATCAGCCTTATGTTTATCTTCTTGTATCATTTCAAAATCAGTTGCATCAATTTCTGGAAAGAATGTATCGCCTTCAATCAGTGTATCAACTTTGGTTAAATAAATGGTGTCAACTTTTGCTAAAGCCTGTTTATAAATCTCACCACCACCAATGATAAATATTTCTTTATACAAATGTTCCTTAGCTACAAATACAGCGTCAGCAAGGCTCTCAACAATTACTGCACCATTTGCAGTGTAATCTTTTTGCCTTGTAATTACAATGTTTAACCTACCATTTAATGGCTTACTATTCATAGATTCAAATGTTTTTCTACCCATAACAACTGGCATTGCCCAGGTTGTTTGTTTAAAAAATTTCATATCATTTGGCAAGTGCCAAAGCAATTTATTGTCTTTGCCAATGGCATTGTTTAGTGAAGCTGCAACTACTATTGAAAGTTTCAAAATGAATTGTAAATTATAAGTTATGAATTATGGATGCGATAATAAACCAATACATTTTTCCAAACTTTTTTTCCAAAATTTAATCTCAATTCCAAAATCTTTTTCAATATCTGTTGTGTCCATGACTGAATAGTTGGAACGCTTTGCTGGCACAGGATACGCAGAACTTGGAATTGGTTTTACCACACAATTTTTATTTGCAATTTCTTGTATTGCCTGTGCAAATTGAAACCACGAAATATTGCCAGTATTTGAATAATGATAAAGTTTGGTTGATGTATTTTCTTTATTATTTGTAAGAACAATTTTCATTATTGCTTCAGCCAAATCTGCTGCATAAGTTGGGCAACCAATCTGGTCATAAACAACATTTATTTCTTCTCTTTCACTCATTAAACGCAACATTGTTTTTACAAAATTTTTGCCATGAGAAGAATATACCCAAGATGTTCTGATGATAATTGCATCATTGCTTTTTTCTGCTACAAGCCTTTCGCCTGCTGCTTTTGAAGCACCATACACGTTTAAAGGATTGATAGTATCTGTTGGTAAATAAGGTTGTTTTTTTTCTCCATCAAAAACATAATCTGTGCTAATGTGAATGAACTTGCAGCCAATCTCATTACAAACTTTTGCCATGGTTTCAGGTGCAGTTGCATTTATTGCATAAGCCAAATCCTGTTCAGTTTCTGCTTTATCAACTGCTGTGTATGCTGCACAGTTAATTAAATGTTTTGGTCGATATTGTTCAATAAAATTTTTTATGATACTTGCATCACTTAAATCCACTTCATTTCGCCCTATAAATAAAAAATCAAATGTGTTTGCAAATTGTTGTTGCAATTGTATTAATTCGTAGCCAAGCTGTCCATCTTTTCCTGTTACAAGTATTAAAGGTTTTGCCATTGTTTGTTTTTAGTAAAAAGACAAAGCTAAGTGGATTAATGTTTTTATTAGTATTACGTATTTTAACTTTATAACTTTTAAATTATTGTAATGTAATAGGTATTGTTTTAACTATTGGATTAAAACAAGTTTTTCCATCAAGGCTGTCAACTCTATATTCAATATTGGTTTGTCCAGCATAATTGCGTGTAAGTACACCCGAAGTTTGATCTATAGCAGCTACTGTTCTTGTTGTACTTGACCAAAATCCTCCTGAAGGTGTTGCTGTAAATACTGCATTTGTGTTAAGTGGTGTTGGAGTAGTAATATTGATAGAAACTGGTTTAACTGTAATCTTTGAAGTTAAAGAGCAATCCATTGTACCATTATATGTATATCTATACGTTATTGTCGCAGTCCCTTCATTGTTTATGGTTAAGGTTTTAAATTCTGGTCTTGTACTTGTAATACCCGATTCAAGAGAATAAATTGCATCAGCTGGTGCAGCATCCCAAATTGGATTATTAGCAACGGATCCAGTTGTTTGATCTATGTATCCTTTAATTTCAATTTGATAAGGCAATTGATCACATATTGTTATGTTGGTTAGGTTTCTACTTGTGCCGCCATATTCTTTTATGCTTATACTACCCCCACTTGGGCAGCCTAATTTTGAAATGGTAACAGTGGTTATTGTTGGGCAAGTACCATCGGTTGGAGACGATGAGTAAGATTTTGTGGCTACATTATTAATAAAATCGTTGGCATTAAACTTTAGGTTAATATTGTTTTCGTTGTAGTTGTAAGGCATAGAGGTATTCACTGGTATAGTTTTGCTTATAATAGCATAGCTATTCATTTTAACAACTGTAGCATCCGATGTGACACTACAACCACTTGCACTATCAATTACTGTATATTTATAAATATCAGAAACTGTTGGTTGCAAAATTGGTATAGTTGAGCCATTACTCCATGTAAAACTAAAATCTCCAAATTTAATTGATGCTGGTACTTTTTGTGCTGTAATGTTTTGCAAATCTTCATAAGTTGTGGTTGACAATGCACTGTGTAATTTTCCATCATTATTACTACCCGAATAATCTAATACAAGTTTTGGGTCAGCACTTTCGGGTTCATTAAATTTGTAATAGCCTACAAGTCCTGTATTATTGGCATACACAGTATTATACATACTATCTTTTATTTGTTGCGAGGTTCTGCACACATTCCAAATACGTACTTCATCAATTTGCCCTTTCATTCTATATAAAATGTCAGAGGGAATAATGTCAGCGGTTATTTTAACTCCATTTGGCCCACCTTGATAATAATTTTTATGCATACCTAACTGCCCTATATATAAGTTACGATTATTGGGTATCATGGCTGTTTGTAAAGCTGTTTTCGCTACTTCCACACCATCAATATACAACCTCATAGTATCGCCATCGTAGCTACCAGCAACATGGTGCCATTTTGCATTGGTAAATGTAATGGGCGATTTTAAAACATATCCAGGCAGTGATTGTATTACGAACTGTAGTTTATTATCAAATAATGATAAACCGTAATGTCCCATTTCCTGGTCGTTATTTCCTTTAGAAATGATGTATTGTGGTGCTTTGGGGTCGCTACAATACACCCATGCTTCTAAGGTTAATGTATTAGTAAGTCCTAATGCAGGATGTGATGGTATTTCTGCCCAACTTTTACCATCAAGTTGCAATGCTTGGTTGTTAACAGCAACACCTTTAATTGTAAAACCGTTGTTTTGACAAGGTTGATTTTCATTGGAGCTGCTTGAGGTAATAATGGGTTTTTCGTCATTTACCACACGAATAAGTTTAGTAGTTGTACCTTTTGGTGTTGTGTAACGTAGGGTTACTAAACCTTTGCTTGTAAGTGTAGTATGTATAACATTAACAGACCCATCACTTTGAGGCTGAATGGTTGCAATATTTGCATTATCGATAGACCAAGTGCCATTGGGTTCGGTGTTGGTAAGATTAATACGTGTTTTTGGACACAAAATATTCTTGCCCTGAATGTCGGGTAAAAATGGATTAATTTTTACTGCAATAGCCAAATTAATGTCATTAGCTTTTTCAGCACTACTCATAATAGGATCACTTATTTTTTTTCTTGATCTATTAAAAAGATTTCTACAATAATAACTTCCTGGCATGTACTGTACTGCAAACTGAATCTCACAAATATGTGCTTGTTTTGCTGCATAATCATATTTATTCGCAGTAGAACCATTCGACATTCTAGCAACTTTTTGCGACATAAGATCATTACAAAATGCATCAGTTAATTGTATCACAAAGCAGTAGTTTTTAGAAGATGATAATGGTATAACTTCTGGTGTATTTACAGTAAAGTATTTAAAGCCTTTATTTCCAACAGCATTAATGGGAACTTCAATATTAAGTGATTCGTAGATTTTAGTTAATGATGATAAATTATGATAACATTCAGAATTATTAGGAGGCAATTCATAAATAGTTAAGTTCATATTGAAAATAGAATTGCCGTTGCTATTAGTTGGAAAGTTAATATACTGATTAATCCCTTCATTGGGTATTACTTTATAACAAAATAAAAAACTGCTTAAATTTCCATCGCAAGTAGGTACAAAGCTTTGAGAAATGGTACTACCTGAATCTAATAGATATGTGCCTGCTGTGCTAAAATACATGCTGTTTACTGCAGTAATGCACTGTGTCTGGCAAAAGCCATTGCTTATTTTTACTATAAAAAAAAGAATAAGCAGGTATATGTATAATGAAGTATTTTTTTTCATTGCATTTGTTTTAAATGTTAAACAAAAAGTATTACAATTTACTTGCTTTGTAAGGTTATTTGAATATCTGGGGACTGGGTAGTACAACCTGTTGTTAAATCTGTAAGTTTGTAAGAATAAGTTTCAGGGTTTGTTACTATAATGCTTTGCTTATTGGCATTATTGCTCCATAAGTATGTATATTTTGGAATATCTAAACTGCCTGTTACCCAAGCACCACCATTATTTATATAGGCATTGTTATGATTAATAGATTCATCAAGTGCAACATTATTATCTACTACATTATCGAACTTATAATATGATACCAAACCCTTACTATAACTCAATACTGTTTTTTGATAATTATATTTTATGTCATCAGCAGTTCTACACCGATTCCAAAAACGCAGTTCATCCATTTGCCCTTTAAATTTATAAAAATTTCCATTTGCATTGCTATGATGCCCTACTATTATATCTTGCTGGTTATCTACTATTGGTGTGTTGTAGCCTGCTTCGCCAACTTTTTCTCCATTAAAGTAAAATCTTATAACAGCACCATCGTTGGTTACAGCAATGTGAATCCATCTATTGCTTTTAAATGGAATGATTGAATAAAATTTATTTACAACATTATTTACACCATTAGATTGAAATACAATTTTACCCATATCAACATAAATAGCATAATATCCTTGAGAGAGAACATCAGAGCCTTTTGAGAAAATGTATTCTAAATCATTAACATTATTACATAATAACCATGTTTCAAATGTAAAACCATTAGAAGATTGAAATCCATTGTTATAAGGCACTGTTAGGTATGTATTTCCATCAAAACCCATAGCCACATTAGGCGTGCCTTGTGCAGTAATAGTAGCAGTATCGTTTATACTGGTAAGTACTTGTTTGCTGGCAGTAATGGTTGGTGGGGTGTTGGTTGTTACAGCAATTTCACATTTATAGTGCTGGTTGGGTGCATTTTTTTTAGTATAAATAAAAGATGCCATACCATAATTAAGAGCAGTAACTAAAGCAGTATCGCCTTTAATGTTTAATTTAAAAACATCTGTATTGCTCTCTTTGTAGGTAGAGTAAGTGTTGTCGTAATTTAATATTTGAAATACATTACCCTTGCAAATTGTATGGGGTTCTCTTGTAGCTACTGTAACCTTTGCTGTGAACATAATATCAAAGCACTTATAAATATCAGTCCTGCCATTAGGCACATATTGTTGCACATAATGCCATTTATTAGAACCTAAAAAATACTCATAATATGAAACACCACTCGCGGAACTATTATTAAGGCTTAAATTATATCTTAAACCATTTGGCAAGCCCAATTCTGCTTGTGAATTTGTTATAATAAAGTAATACCTTTTCCCTTCTTCTAAATAAACTTTTTGGGCAATATTCAAAACTACACTGGTGTAATTTGGCGTATAATTTTCAATCTGATACAATAAGCTGCTATTAGGGTCATCTGTTGATTCGCCTTTGTAAATTCCAATGTTTATACTCTTAAGCTGATGTTGTTCACTTCTGTAATATAGTTGTATTGTTAGTTGTGTTAAAAAACCATCGCAGGTTGCGGTAAAATTTTGTGCAAGTTTTCGTATTGTGTTGTCTAAAGGTTGATTAGACAGATAAAGAGAACCAGGAACATCTGTACACTGTGCTCGTATATTGGTACAACAAATCAACATAAAAGCATAAAATAGGCACAGTGCAGTAAAACGTATTTTTCTCATTTTACGAGGGTTTAGTTGGTCAAATGTAGTTAATAATCAAGCTAAATCAAAATCACTTTCTGTATTTACAAATTACTATTTTCGCCTTATGACAAATGCTGCTATTGCCGATAATTTTTCTTTATTAAGTAAGTTGATGGACATTCACGAGGAAAATAGTTTTAAAGCTAAAAGCTATGCTATTGCTGCGTTTCATATTGAAAAGCTGCCAGAAGAATTATCTGTTTTGCCAAGGGAAAAAGTATTTACTATTAAAGGTATTGGCGAAAGTGTTGGTCAAAAAATTGTTGAACAACTTGATAGTGGAACACTTAAAGTTTTAGAAGATTATATACAAAAAACACCACAAGGTATTATTGATATGTTGCAATACATAAAAGGTTTGGGACCCAAAAAAATTGCAACTGTTTGGAGAGAAATGAATATTGAATCAATAGGAGAGTTGCTTTATGCCTGCAATGAAAACAGGTTGACACTATACAAAGGCTTTGGTGAAAAGACGCAAGAAAGTGTGAGAAAGTCTATTGAATTTTACTTAAATACTTTGGGCAGTTATTTATATGCACAAGTTGAAACCTATGCTTTTTCTTTTGAAAATCATTTGAAACAATATTTTAAAAATGCCACAACAGAATTGGTTGGAGATTTTAAAAGGCAACTATCTGTTATTGAGAAAATTGAATTTGTAACTACTGCTAGTGCTGTAGATGTTAAGGCTTTTTTTATTCCAAATGGATATAGTATAGAAGCTGAAACTATTGCTATCATTGCTTTAAGGGGCAATGAGAATATTTTACTTGAGTTTTATTTTGCTACTAAAGAAAATTATTTTACAACAGTCTTTAAGCATAATTGTAGTGAAAATTTTTTTAGTGCCTGGCAACAGCAGTTTGGTTTTAATGAATCAAAAACTTATTCAAGCGAAAAAGAAATTTTTGATGAACACAATGTTGCATTCATTCCAACTTATAAAAGAGAAGAAGCAAAAGTTATTGCTTTGGCTAAAGCAAATCAAATTCCAAAAGACATTTTAGAAAAAGATATTACAGCTATTATACATTGCCATAGCAAGTGGAGTGATGGAAGCAATACACTTGAGGAAATGGTGAAAGCTGCTGTAGCAAAGGGTTTGCAGTACATGGTTATTAGCGACCATAGCAAAACTGCTTTTTATGCACAAGGTTTAACTGTTGAAAGAGTGTTGGCACAACACCAGGAAATTGATGAGCTGAATAAAAAATATGCACCATTTAAAATATTTAAAAGTATTGAAAGTGATATTTTAAATGATGGTAGTTTGGATTATGAAGAGGATATTTTAAAGCAATTTGATTTGGTTATTGCAAGTGTACACAGCAACTTAAGTATGAGTGAAGAAAAGGCAATGATGCGTTTGAAGAATGCTATTGAAAACCCATACACCACAATTCTTGGACACATGACAGGCAGGTTGTTATTAAGTAGAAATGGTTATCCTGTTAATCATGAAAAAATTATTGATGCCTGTGCTGCTAATAATGTTGTTATTGAATTGAACGCACATCCACGAAGATTGGATATTGACTGGTGTTTTATTAATGCTGCGTTAGAAAAAAATGTATTAATTTCTATTAATCCAGATGCACATAATGTAGAAGGATATGGTGATTGTAAATATGGCGTATTGTCTGCACAAAAAACCTTGCTTACAAAAGAGCAAAATCTTAGCAGCTTTACATTACAGCAGTTTGAATATTTTTTAGCGAAGCAAAAAAAGTAACATATTTTATTACATCCAGCTTCTCACTTTTGCAATAGCAGCAGTTCTTGATGCCACGTCTAATTTTAAATAAATGCTGCTGATATGTGTTTTAATTGTGTTAACAGAAACATATAAGCTTTCTGCCATCTGCTGGTTTGTTTTTCCTTCATAAATGGCAACCAAAACATCAAATTCACGTTCGCTGATTTGCCCTAAAATATGTTTGTTAATATTTGCCAAAGACAATGTGGGCTTGGTTTCTCTTAAACTAAAGTTGTATAAGGCAATCTCTAATCCAGCCAATAAATCCTTTTCTTCAAATGGCTTTACAATGTACCCTGCAGGCTGTGTTTTTTTTGCCCTGTCCAAGGTTGCTTTATCAGCATGTGAAGTAAGAAAAATAAACGGCAAATGATATTGCTGATGAATAATTTCCGCAATGTCGATGCCATCTTTTTCATCTTCTAAATTAATGTCAAGTAATACTGCATCAGGTGTATTTGTTTGTAATTGATTAATGGCATCTTTATAAGTATGTGCCATTGCAGACACTGCAAAGTCAATGTTATTAAGTGTTTGCTCAATATCCATTGCAATAAATGGTTCATCTTCTATCACCAAAATTCGTATTTCACTCATTATACTAATTTATATTTTCCAATTAACAATTCAATATTAGTTCCATTAACAGTTTCTATATTCATTGTTGCGTTTAGCTTTTGTAAAAAAGATTGAATAAGTTTATAACCCATCGATTGAGATGTTGCCAATTTATCTTTATCCATTCCTTTTCCATTGTCTTTAACACGTAATAATAGTTTATCATTTTGCAATTGCAAATCAATTTGCAGCACACCTTTTTCAACATTTTCAAATGCGTATTTAAGTGCGTTACTTATTAATTCATTTAGTATCAAACCCAATGGAATTACAGTGTCCACGTCTAATTCTATTTTATCAATATTGGTTTGCAAAGCCACTTTATGAATCTCAATATTGTAAGATGTAAATAAACTTTGTATCAACTTTTCAATATATTCCTGCACATCAACGCCCATTAAATTATCATCTCTGTAAAGGTTTTGATGAATAAGAGCCATACTCTTAACTCTGTTTCGTCCTTCATTTAAAGCTTGCAATGCTTTTTCATCACTAATGTTCTTGCTTTGCAAATTCAATAAGCTACTTATTACCTGTAAATTGTTTTTTACTCTGTGATGTATTTCTTTGAGCAATACTTCTTTTTCCTTTAATGAAACAGAAATTATATTATTCTTTTCTTCTAATTGCTTGTTCGTTTTTCGTTTGCTTCTATACAAGTACAATGCACCACCAGCAACAATTGTAACTAAAATTAATCCAAGTGTATTTAATAAAATAGTTCGCTTTTTTTCCTTGATTTGTAAATCCTTTAACTGGCTTTCTTTATTCAGCAATTCAATCTCTTGTTCCTTTTCTTTTGTTTTATATTTTGTTGCAAGTGCATCAACATTTTTTGTGTTTGATTCTACATATTGTGAGTCGTATAATGCCTTATAAGTTTTATAATGCTGCAATGCAAGGCTGTAATTATTTGTTTCTTCGTAATACTTTGATAGCAGTTTATTGGCAATTCCTGCATACTCAATTCTGCTTGGTTTATAGGTTAGTGTTACTGCTTGCTGCAAATATTTTATAGCTTCATTATAACTTTTTGTTCCAAGATATGCTTCTCCTTTTCCTAAAATAAGTAAGCAATAATTATCATCATTTGTATATGCAGTGTCACTTAAGTCATTTAATAATAACAATGATTTTTGATAATTTTTCTTGTCATTAAAACATAATGCTGTATTAAGTTGTATTAAATAAATATTATAGCTTGCATTAAATTTTTTTGCCAATGGCAAGGCTTTGTTAAAACAATAAATTGCACTATCAGTTTTATTTTGATTACGTAAATCGGTTCCTAAATTACTATAAACAGCAATTAAGCTTTTTTCATCTTTTTGTGCTTCTAAAATGGTAATACATCTTTTGTAAAAATCATCTGCATTCACATAATTATTCATCCTTCTATATACCTGTGCTGCTTTATTATAACTTTCAACGAGCCCAGTACTATCTTTAAGCTCCTTCCTTAAATCAATTGCTTGTAACAAATAAAATAAGCTACTGTCTAACTTATTTTTTGCCAGATTTGTATATCCAAATTCATGAAAAATAATTGACAAGTATGCCTTGTCTTTCTTTTGTTGAGCAGCAGCAATGGCTTTATAGTAATAGTTTTTACTGTTATTGTAATCATCTTTAACATCGTAACAAATAGCAGCACTTAAATAGGATGATTGCTTGAAACCTAAGTCATTCCTGCGTTCTGCAATTTCTATTGCTTGGGTAGCATAAGCTATTGCATCACCAATTTTTGTATTGCATAATTGCATGCTTAAATTATTTAGTGCATTGCACTTAATGCTATCATTTTTTGTAGTTTTAATTTGTTGCAGCAACTCATCAACTGTTTGTGCATTGCAAAAAAATATTGATGCAATGCAAGCAATTGCAGTAAGAAATATTTTAACCTGATTGGTATTCATCAATTTAATAAGCAGTTATGGCTTTTGTAAAGTAAAGAAGTTATTGAAATAGAAACATAATGTGCATAAAAAAAGCGTTTCAATAATGAAACGCTTTTTTGTGTTGCGAGGAGAAGGATCGAACTTCTGACCTTTGGGTTATGAGCCCAACGAGCTACCGCTGCTCTACCTCGCGATGTAGTTGGATTGCAAATGTAGGCGGTTGAACTGAACTGCCAAATTTAATATTTAAAATAAATATTTTCTTCATCAAATTTTTGTTACAAAATCAAAATATTTTCTTGCTTTGTGTTATATTTTAATATGAGAAATTTTATTTTTAATTGTAACGAAGAGTATATTTTAGAAGATGATGTTGTATTGCTACGACCTTTGGTAGCAACAGATTTTGAGCATTTACTTTCCTTTAGTTTAAACGAACCAGATACCTGGTTTTACTCGCTTGTTGGTGCAGATGGTGAAGAAAATTTAAAGAATTATTTAAATATTGCTTTACAAAATAGAAACAATAAAATTGAGTATCCTTTTATAGTATTTGATAAAAGAACAAATGAATATGCAGGTTGCACCAGATTTTATGATATCAACCTTCCATTCAAATCACTACAGCTTGGTTATACCTGGTATGGTAAAAAATTTAGAGGCACAGGCTTGAATAAGCATTGCAAATATTTGCTGCTGCAATTTGCTTTTGAAAAAATAGAAATTGAACGGTTTGAACTAAGGGCAGATGCAAGAAACGAAAGAAGCATTGCTGCAATGAAATCTATTGGCTGCAAGGTAGATGGTATTTTGCGTAGCAATATGCCTACAAGAGAAGAGAGTGGCGTAAGGCGTGATAGTATTGTGTTAAGTATTTTAAAAGATGAATGGTTTGGCACAGTAAAGCAAAATCTTTTTGCTAAAGTTTATTCTAATTAAAGAATAATAGAAAATCGCACTCATAATTTTTTACATAATTTTAACATTTATTTTTTTGCTGTTATTTATTAATGACTAATTTTAGCATCACAAATATTTAAAACTATTAAAAATTCTACATTATGAAAAAAATGTTACTTTCTACGATGGCAATTGCTGCTTGTGTAAGCACATTTGCCCAAACAAAAACTTTTGCAATCACTTCAGAAAAGAAAGGCGAGTTTACTTGGACAGCCATTCGCGAACTTGATTTTTCTACTGGAGAATACACAAAAACCTTATACACAAAAGCACCACAACAAACGCTTACAATGCGTGGTACAAATGGTACTGCTGTAAATGATCAAACATTTGTTAATGGAAAAGGTGTAGCTGCTGCTGCATTTGACAAAAACACCAATCGCCTTTACTTTAGCGAGATGATGGGTAATACATTAAAGTTTATTGATTTGTCAACATCTACTAATGGTACATTAACTGTTGGAGAAAACAATGCTGCAAGCTATAGTACTGGAACAAAAAAATATGATGAAAGCAATGTGATTACTCGCATGGCTTTTACAAATGATGGTGTTGGCTATGCTTTAACAAATGATGCAAGCTCATTAATTAAATTTACAACTGGAGCAAATCCAACAGTTACCAATCTTGGTGCAATTAATGACAGCAAAAAAAATAAAGATGTAAGCATTCATAGTCAATGTACAAGCTGGGGTGGAGATATGATTGGTGATATTTATGGTAACTTATATTTAGTAACAATGCGTAACAATGTGTTTAAAATAAACATTGGCAAAATGGAAGCTGAATTTATTGGTGCTATTAAAAACTTGCCTGCAACCTTTACAACAAATGGTGCTGCTGCAGATGATGATGGAAATATTTTGTTAAGCAGTGCAAGTAATGCAGATGCTTATTATAAAGTGAATGCAAGCACACTTGAAGCTGTTACAATAAAAGGTGGAAAAGATATGTACAATGTATCTGACCTTGCTAATGGCAATTTAGTTTATCAACGCAAACCTGCTGCACCAACTAAAACAGTAGAAACTACAGTTGCTGAAGTGAGTGTATATCCTAATCCTGCTGTTGGAAAAAACTTTAACGTAAGTTTAAACAAATTAATCACTGGTAATTACAATTTAGTTTTAACAGATGTTAATGGCAAAAATGTAATTAACAAACAAATTAATGTTAATGGCTTATCTATGGAAAATGTTGCATTGCCAAAAGCTGCAACTGCTGGTGTATATATGTTAAGGGTTGTTGATGCAGAAGGTAAAACTGTTAGCACAAATAGAGTTGTTATTCAATAAAATTTTTGGTTGACATAGGATTTAGATTAAAATTGAAATGAAAAATCTCTTGCTGAAAAGCAGGAGATTTTTTTATTCCAATAAGTCGCAATTTTGCAAAATGCACACACTTGAACCTTTCTATAATTGGCGTCATATTTACGTTACAGAGGAAGATAAACTATCACCTTTTTTTGGTGTGCAGCATAGCGAGTTTCAGTTTACTCAAACTGTTTATAATTATTATATACATCCACAATGGGACGAGTTTGGCAGCAGCACACTTTATTTAAAATTGATTTATGTTGACTATGAGTTGAACTTTTGTGTGATAGAATTAATAGGAGAGTGGAATGACGCTATTGAGAATGATATTATGACCTTGAAAAGGGAGGTGATTGACAAGCTAATGCAACACAATATTTACAAGTTTATTTTAATTGCAGAAAATGTGTTGAACTTTCATAGTGGCGATAAAGATTATTACGAAGAATGGTATGAAAATACAAGTGATGAAAATGGCTGGATTGTAGCTTTAAATATGCCAGAACAAACACAATATGATTTTAAAAAAAGAAAGCTGCACCAAATAGTTGAGCTAATGGAAATAATTGATTGGCGTAGCTATAAGCCTTATCATTTATTTAAAAAAATTGATGAAGAAATAAGTAAAAGATTAAACTAAGCAGTTATTGTTAAAGTAGTTTTTATCGTTTCCCACAAATATGTTGAAACCAATTTATTGCCTTCTTCATTCAAATGAACACCATCTGTAGTAAGTAAACCTTCACTTACATTTTCATAATTAAATTGCTTTAAATGACTAGTGAAAGCAAACCTTAAATCACAAACATTTAACTTGTATTCTTGAGCTAACTTTTTTACTACATTGCTATATAAATTCAAGTCTTCATCCTGAATATTTTCACCATCATATTTTTCGCCAATTACAGGTAAAGTGCAAAGTATTATTTGGCTATTTGCTGCAAGCAATTGAACAATAATTTCTCTATAAAATTTTTCGTAACGTTCAATGTCAAGTCCAGTTCCATTCTTTTCTTTACACCAAACATCGTTAATGCCAATAAGTACAATTGTTAAGTGTGGCGATTTGGAAAGCACATCTTTATTTAACCTGAACAATAAATCGTAAACCCTGTTACCACTAATTCCTGCACCAATTGTTTGGTATTTATTTACCAGGTTGTATTCTTCAATTTTCCTGTTGATGATACTTATGAAACCATTTAAACTCCTCGCTTGCTCAGTAATGGAATCACCAAAAAAGACAATAGTTTTTTTGCCTTGCTTTCTATAGCTCATTAAAAAAAGAGCAAGTATAAATGAAAGAAATATGATGATGTTTAAAGCCATTAAAATTTATGATGTGTGATTTTAGATTTACAATTTTATCAGCTATTCAATCTCTTTCTCACTCTTGCCTTATTAAAAATATTTTGTCCTTTATCAATTCCTTTTCTCAATTCTTTTTGTTCTTCTTCAGGTAAAGCAATTATGTCTTTGCAAGCTGGGCTACAAGTTCCTTTATATTCTTTTGCACAATCTTCGCATTGAATAAACAGCAAATGACAACCACTGTTTACGCAGTTTGTATGCGTATCTGCAGGCTTGCCACATTGATGACATTTGGCAATTATGTCATCAGTTATTCTTTCTCCAAGCCTGTTATCAAACACAAAATTTTTACCTATAAATTTTGTTGGAATATGTTTCTCCTTTGTTTGTTGTGCATAGTTTATAATACCACCTTCTAAATGAAAAACATTTTTAAAGCCCTTGTGCAACATAAATGCACTTGCTTTTTCGCAACGAATACCACCTGTACAATACATAATAATATTCTTATCCTCATTGCCTTTCATCATGTCAGCAGCCATTGGCAATTGCTCTCTAAAAGTATCGCTTGGCACTTCAATGGCGTTTTCAAAATGCCCCACTTCATATTCATAATGATTACGCATATCAATCACAACGGTATTGCCTTCATCAAGCATTTCATTCATTTTTTCTGCATCAACATATTTGCCTTTCTGGTGCATATTAAATGTTGGGTCATCAATAGCATCTGCAACAATTTGTTCTCTTACTTTTACTTTTAATACCCAAAAACTTTTGCCATCATCATCAACAGCAATGTTTAACCTTAAACCGTTTAATTCTGAAATGGAGTAAAGAAAAGCTTTAAAGTTTTCAAAGTTTGATGAAGGAACACTTATTTGTGCATTGATGCCTTCTGTAGCAACATAAATTCTACCAAATACTTTTAATGCTGCTAAATTTTTATAGAGATAATCTCTAAATTCTTGTGGATTTACAATTTGGAAATAGTTGTAAAAGCTAATGGTAGTGCGAGGTTCAGTTTCCTCCAGCAATTTTTGTTTTAGAATAGTTGCATCTATTCTATTGTGTAATAATGCCATATTTTAAATTTTCGATATCAGCTTTTATAAAGCCAATATTTCATTAATAATGAACTCGTTTACAGGACGAGCAAAATTTTTTGTTTATATAATTTGTCTAAGAAAGCAATTTATGAATGCGAGTGATAGAACACAGATTACACGAATTTGACTGATTTATTATAATTTATCTGTTGGTTATCCGTTTAATTTGTGTATATCCGTGTGCTATTTTACTGTTTTAAAAGACTATTAAGGATTCAAAACCTCATCCAATTTCTTATCTAAATCTTCGCCACGCAAATTGGTTGCAATAATTTTTCCTGTTGGGTCAAGCAAAAAATTTGCAGGAATGCTTGATACCTGAAATATCTGGCCAACTGCATTGCTCCAACCTTTTAAATCACTAACGTGTTGCCATGGCAACATATCATCAGCAATAGCTTTAAGCCATTTGTTTTTATCAGTATCCATAGAGATACCAAGTATTGTAAAGTTCCTGGTTTTATATTTATTGTATGCAGCTACCACATTTGGATTTTCTCTTCTGCAAGGCCCGCACCAACTTGCCCAAAAATCAAGCAACACATATTTACCCCTGAAACTTGCTATTGATACAGGTTTGCCATCAACATCGTTTTGAGAAAAATCTGGAACCACGCTACCTACTGCACCAGCAACAGGTTTTTTTGCAGCTGCAATTTTTTGTTCAATTAAAGTAGCAAACAATCCCTTTTTTGCATCACCACTCAGCTCGGCATATTTTTGTTCCAATGCCTTTTCATCGCCAAAAAATGGGTAAAGGTTTAATAATAAGAAAGTGCTTACAGGCGATGTAGGATGCTGCTTAAGGAAATCCTGCACCAAAGTTGTTCTTGCTTTAAAATTGTTATTAAATGCTTTTTCTAAACTGTCTTTTTTTACTGCATTAGCTTCGGTAGCCTTTTGATTATATAGCTTTGTTAAATTTTCTTGTAATGGATAAAATTTATTGGTAAACCAGCCAAAACTTGTGTTGGATGGTGAACCAATTGCAGTTAATTTTTTTATGGCATCTGCTTTACCTGTAATGGTAACATTTTCATTGCCAATAAACATTTCATACATATCCTGCTTGCCAATAAAACCCAGCCTGAAGTAAGATACAATATCAGTTTTACCTTCAATTACAAATTTATTTTTCACCACATAAGCCTGTGCAACATTGTTATCTTGTCCATCGTTTAAAAAAACCAATGTGCTATCTTTAAAACCAGTAACAGTACCAGTAATTTTATATCCTTTTTGTGCAAATGAAACAATGGGAATAAGTAGCAATAAAAACTTCTTCATATAAATAAAAACTTAGGGCTGCAATTTAAAAACTAAAATGTAAATATTAATTTTAAATTTTATAATGTAAGTTGTTAAGGCTTACTTTGAACAGTTCCTAAAATACACAATCACAATATGGCAATCAACTTCAATACCATTTCCTGGGCAAAAAATGCAGTTATTTACGAAGTAAATATTCGTCAATACACACACGAAGGAACTTTTAATGCTTTTGCCAAACACTTGCCACGATTGAAAGAAATGGGTATTGATATTATTTGGCTAATGCCAATAACGCCAATAAGTGTTGTAAAGCGACAGGGAACTTTAGGCAGTTATTATGCCTGTTCTTCTTACACAATAATTAATGAAGAGTTTGGAACGCTTGATGATTTTAAAAATCTGGTAAACCAAGCTCATCAATTGGGTTTAAAAGTAATTATAGATTGGGTGGCAAATCATACTGGCTGCGATCATGAATGGACTGTAACCAATAAAGATTTTTATATTTTAGATGATGAACAAAACTTTACTGAACGCAATGGTTGGAAAGATGTAATTGACCTGAATTATAATAATGCAGCAATGCGAAGTGCTATGCAAAAAGCAATGCAGTATTGGATTATAGCTTGCAATATTGATGGTTTCAGGTGTGATATGGCACACCTTGTTCCTCTTGATTTTTGGGAAGAAACAAGAACACAATGCGATGCAATAAAACCATTGTATTGGCTGGCAGAATGTGATGAACCAACTTACTTAAATGTGTTTGATACAAGCTATGCCTGGAATTGGATGCACGAAACTGAAAAGCTGGTAAAGGGTGAGAGCAATGCATCAAATATTTATACTATTCTGCACAATTATTCCAATCAAACCAATAAAGCGACAAAGCTTTTTTTTACCAGTAACCACGATGAAAATAGTTGGAATGGAACTGAGTATGAAAAGTATGGCAATATTGCCAAAGCCTTTGCTGTATTCAGCTTTACGTGGCAGGGTACACCATTAATTTATAGTGGGCAGGAAGTACCTAATAAAAAACGATTGCAATTTTTTGATAAAGATGAAATTGAGTGGAACGATAATTTATTGATGGGAGACTTTTACAAAAAACTGTGTGTTTTGCATAAAACAAATGCCATAAGCCTTGGTGAAACCTTTATTTTACCAACCGAAAATAATGTAATGGCATTTCTTAGAAAACATAATGATAATGTAGTGTTGGTAATGCTAAACTTGTCTAAGCATGATAGAGTAAAGCTAACTGTAAACCATAGCTGGATAAAAGGAATATTTAACAATGTTTTCAGTGGTATGCAGTTTCATTTTGCCCAGGAAAATACTTTTGAATTAATGGGTGGTGATTATCTTGTATATAAAAATTTTTAGCTTAATAGCTACAGATTCACAAATCGTTTTTTGCTTAGCCACTTTACTAATAAATTTTATAGCAAGTAATGAATATTTTAGGACGATAAATTATAAACCACAAACTATAAAAGCTCTGAATGAACTAATATTTTTTATAACCAACTTTTTTTAAATATCTTTAACAACTCTTAATTCAATCAAATATAAATTGCTTATGTCAAATCCATCAAAGTCAGTAGTAGCAGTAATTTTAGGTGGTGGTGCAGGTACTCGCTTGTTTCCACTTACACAAAGTCGTAGTAAACCTGCTGTTCCTATTGCAGGTAAATATCGTTTGGTTGACATACCTATAAGCAATTGTATGAACAGTGGTATAAACAGAATGTTTGTACTTACACAATATAATTCTGCTTCATTAAATCAGCATATTAAAAATACCTATCATTTTAGTGCGTTCAGCACTGGCTTTGTAGATATACTGGCAGCAGAGCAAACGCCTGATAATAAAAGTTGGTTTCAGGGCACTGCAGATGCTGTAAAGCAATCGTTGCGTCATATTTCAACGTTGCAGTTTGAGTATATTTTAATACTTAGTGGCGACCAGTTGTATCAAATGAATTTTGTTGAAATGCTTGATGCACACGAAAAAAATAAAGCTGATATTTCTATTGCAACTATTCCTGTTAATGAACGTGATGCTCCGGAATTTGGTATTATGAAAACCAATGAGGAAAGCATTATCACTTCATTTATAGAAAAGCCTTCTGCGGAAATTTTGAGTGAATGGACAAGTGATACAGGTGCTGCAATGATGCAACAAGGTAAACCGTATCTGGCAAGCATGGGTATTTATATTTTCAATAAAAATGTATTGAAAGAATTATTAAATGATAAATATCCTGAAGCTACCGATTTTGGAAAAGAAATCATACCAAACTCAATAACAGACTATGTTGTAAGCAGCTATCAATACAATGGATATTGGACTGATATTGGAAATATTTATTCTTTTTTTGAAGCCAATCTTGAGCTTACAGATGATATTCCTAAATTTAATTTATTTGACAACGCCAATACTATTTACAGTCGTGCACGCATGTTACCACCAGCAAAAATCAGTGGCACAACCTTAGAAAAATCTGTTATTGCCGAAGGCTCAATTATTTCTGCAAGCAGATTAGAGAATTGTGTAGTAGGCATTCGTTCACGCATTGGCCATGGTACAACAGTTAATAGCAGCTACATAATGGGTAACGATTATTATGAAACCTTAAACCAAATGGAGGAAAATAAAATCAATAATATTCCATTAATGGGAATAGGGGACAGGTGCTATATAAAAAATGCTATTATAGATAAAAACTGTAGGATTGGAAATGATGTAAGAATAAATGGTGGCAGCCATCTGGCAAATTTTGAACACGAATTATTTACCATAAAGGAAGGTGTTGTTGTAGTAAAAAAAGGAGCCATTATTCCTGATGGGTTTGTCATATAGCCCTACTTCGCATCTATTAATAAAATGAAACAAACACAAGCTATACAAAATAAAATATACACTCTTGAAACTTTGCAAAGACAAATTGCAAGTTGGCGTGTAACTTGCAAAACAATAGCTTTTACAAATGGTTGTTTTGATATACTTCATGAAGGTCATATTTTTTCACTATCTCAGGCTGCACAAGAAGCAGATTACTTAATTGTGGCTGTCAATAGCGACAATAGTGTAAAGCGTTTGGGCAAGGGCGATAACAGACCAATTAATGCAGAATCAAGCAGGGCCTTGCTTTTGGCAAGTTTAGCTATTGTAGATGCTGTAATTATTTTTAATGAAGACACACCGCAACAATTAATTTCAACTATTCTGCCTGATGTTATTGTTAAAGGTGGCGACTACACAGTAGAACAAATTGCTGGTGCCAAAGAAGTAATTGCAAATGGTGGGCGTGTTGTAATCAATAAAATTGTTGAAGGATTTTCTACCACCAGTATCATCAATAAAATCAATAATTGCAGCTTGTAAAGCTGTTTGTTGTAAATTAAAAATGCTTCGCATTTTGTTTATTATTATTGTCCAAGCTGTATTGCTACTATGTTTCAGCAATGGCGTTGGCACCATTCAGGTTTTGTAATGCTATTCAACAAGCCAAATACTATATTTTTGTTGCCACAATTGCTACTAAATGAATTTACATGCACCTTATTATCTCGAAAACTACATTGATGGAAATTTAATTGCACCACTAAGCAGCAAGTTTATTGATTGCATTAATCCTGCAACAGCCGAAGTGTTTGCCCAAATTCCTGATAGCAATGAAAAAGATGTTGAGCTTGCAGTAAATGCTGCAAAAAAAGCATTTGCAACATGGAGCAAAACAACAACAGAAGAACGTTTTAAAATACTAAATCGTATTGCAGATTTAATTGATGAAAATCTTGAAACGCTTGCCCTTGCTGAAACTAATGATAATGGAAAGCCTTTGTGGTTAAGCACAAAAGTAGATATACCACGTGCTTCAAGTAACTTCAGGTTTTTTGCAACCGGCATTATGCACTTTGCTGCTGAAAGCCACAGCATGACTGATAAAGCCATTAATTATACCTTGAGAAATCCTATTGGAATTGTTGGTTGTATTAGTCCATGGAATTTGCCTTTATACCTATTTACATGGAAAATTGCTCCAGCATTAGCAGCAGGAAACTGTGTGATAGCAAAGCCTTCAGAAGTTACACCCATTACTTCTTTTTTACTTTCTAAAATTTGTATAGAAGCAGGCTTGCCTGCAGGGGTTTTAAATATTATTCATGGTAATGGACCAAATTGTGGCGAAGCTATTGTAAAGCATAAGGATATTAAAGCTATCAGTTTTACTGGCAGCACACGTGCTGGTGAACGCATTGCAAGCATTGCTGCTCCTATGTTTAAGAAATTGTCTCTTGAACTTGGAGGTAAAAATCCTAACATCATTTTTGCAGATTGCGATTGGGATAAAATGATGCGTACAACTATTCAATCTTCATTTAGTAATCAAGGGCAAATATGTTTGTGTGGCAGTAGGATTTTAATTGAAGAAAGCATTTATGAAGAGTTTAAAGAAGAGTTTATAAAAAAAGTGAAAGCCTTAACTGTTGGCGATCCACTTAATGAAAATGCAAAGCAAGGTGCTGTAGTAAGCAAGCTGCATTTTGATAAAGTAATGAGTTGTATTGAACTTGCCAAACAGGAAGGTGGAAAAATTTTATGTGGTGGCAACCCTGTAAAATTAGAAGGAAGATGTGCTGATGGCTATTTTATAGAACCTACTGTAATTGAGGGTTTGGGTGCAAATTGCAAAACCAATATGGAAGAAATTTTTGGACCTGTTGTAACACTACAATCTTTTAAAACAGAAGATGAAGCTTTGCAACTTGCCAATACAAGCAACTATGGTTTGGCTGCAACAATCTGGACACAGGACATATCAAAAGCTAATCGTGTTGCAGCAAAAGTTGAAAGTGGAATTATATGGATTAACTGCTGGCTGCTACGTGATTTAAGAACTGCCTTTGGTGGAATGAAAAACAGTGGTATTGGCAGAGAAGGTGGTTGGGAAGCATTGAGATTTTTTACAGAAACGAAAAATGTATGTATAGAAATATAGAATTCGTTTCTGGTTTCTTGTTTCTCGTTATTTCGTTTCTTGTTAATTAAATTATTTATTAAGTTATGGCTACAATAAAAACATTTCAGGAATTAGAGATTTGGCAGTTAGCTAATGAACTTTCAGGTAAAATATTTATGCTTACACAAAGCGATTTACTAAGTAAAGACTTTGCATTGAAAGACCAAATGAATCGCTCATCAGGTTCTATAACAGATAATATTGCAGAAGGCTTTGGCAGAGGAGGAAGAATGGAATTTATACAATTCTTATCTATTGCAAGAGCATCAACTTCTGAACTACAATCGCAACTTATTCGTTGTTTGCAAAGAAAATATATTGACCAAACTATTTATGATGAATTATTTGAGTTTGCAAATAAAATTGGAAAGAAAATTGGTGCATTTATACAATACTTAAATACTTCTACAAAAGGTGGAGTAAAGTTTCAAAATAGACAACCTAACGAGAAACAAGGAACAACAAACGAAACAACAAGAAACGAGAAACAAGAAACGATTAATACTAACAATGCAGCAAAACCTTTAGGTGCTTATCCTCATGCACGCAAAGTTGGTAATCTTTTATTTCTTTCTGGCATTGGCTCTCGTAGTGCAGTGGATAATAAAATACCAGGTTTAGAGTTGGATGAAAATGGAAATATTTTAAAGTATGATATTGCTTTAGAAACACACCAGGTAATGGCAAATGTAAAAGCTGTACTTGAAGCTAGTGGTAGCAGTTGGGATAAGATTGTTGATGTAACAGTTTTTTTGACAAACATGAAAAAAGACTTTCCTGTTTACAATAAAATCTATGCAGAATATTTTAGTGATGTGCAAGCTTGCAGAACTACAGTTGAGGTAAAAAGCTTACCAACACCTATTTGCATTGAATTGAAAGTAATAGCTACTATTGACTAATAGCATTACAAAACCTGAATGGTGCCAACGCCACTACTGAAACATAGTAGCAGTAAAGCTTGGACAATAATTAAATAGAAATGCGAAGCATTAAAATGTTTCACTAAGAGATAAGGAGTAAAGGGGAGAAAGTTTATTTAATCTTGTCGTCTCTTTTACTTATTGTCTTTTATTGAAAGAATGCTACTCTGCCCAACTCATAACATAGCCTTCATTCTCTATACCAAGTGCATCAATAGTAAGCATTAAAGGATGGAATGTATCTACCATTACGGCAAGCTCCTGGGTTTCTTTTTTACCAATACTTTTTTCTACAGCACCAGGATGTGGACCATGAGGAATGCCTGCAGGATGTAGTGTTATCATGCCTTTGGTAACATTTTTACGACTCATGAAATCACCATCAACATAGTATAAAACTTCATCGCTATCAATATTGCTGTGGTTGTAAGGAGCAGGAATTGCTTGTGGATGATAATCATATAAACGTGGTACAAAACTGCAAATCACAAAATTATTTGCATCGAAAGTTTGATGCACTGGTGGTGGCTGGTGCACACGACCTGTAATTGGTTCAAAATTATGTATGCTGAAAATATATGGATAACAGCAGCCATCCCAACCTACAACATCAAAAGGATGTGTGCCATAGTGCAAACCATACAATACAGATTTCTTTTTTGTTTTAATAATGAAATCTCCTTTCTCATCGAAAGTTTGTATGTTTTTTGGTGTTACAATATCTCTTTCACAAAAAGGACTGTGTTCGAGCAACTGGCCATATTTGCTTAAGTATCTTTTTGGATAACGAATTGGGCTGAAACTTTCTACTATAAACAACCTGTTGGTGCTATCGTTAAAATGAATCTGATAAATAGTGCCACGAGGAATTACAATATAATCGCCATATTGAAATTCTAATTCTCCGTACTGCGTTACAACTTTTCCTGTGCCCTGATGAATAAAAATTACTTCATCGGCATCGGCATTTTTATAAAAATATTCTGTTAGGCTTTGTTGTGGGGCAGCTAATGAAATGTGGCAATCATTATTAACCAAAACGGCTTTTCTGCTTTCTAAGTAATCTGCGGTTGGTTTAATGCTGAAACCTTCTAAACATCTATGTTTAAGCATTTTTTCTTCAGCAACTTTTGGTGCTACATTTATTGGTTCATCAGTGCTAATAATTTGTGTTGGTGGGTGAACGTGATACAGCAAAGAATAATCGTTACTAAAACCTTCGGTAGAAAATAATTGTTCGCTGTATAAACCACCATCTGGCTTGCGAAACTGAACGTGTCTTTTGCTTGGAATTTTACCAAGTGAAGTATAATGTGGCATGACAATGTTAGATTTTTGATGTGTGATGTACGATGTGCAAAGAAAATAGTTTGTGGCGATTTTTAAATGATAAAAATCATCACATTAATTAATTTGTTTAGTGCAGTAACCTAAAATTCCAGTAAATCATCAATAATATTGAAAACTATTGCAAACCTCTTATAAATGGTATATTTTCAATTTTACCAACTTCCCTGAATGGCCATGGAATTGATGCTATAATAATAATTAAGGCTAACGTAAAAAATAGTAACACTTTACTATGTTTTGAGTCGTGTGTAACTGTAAACTTTTTCACAAGACTATTGGCAATTGTTATAAATGTAACACCAATAAGCATTCCAGCAATATGTTCTACAGCCCAAAAACGCATTGCTGCATTCTTCATAATATCACCCATTGAATTGCTGCTAAAATATGCAAAGCCCTTGCCTCCAAAAAAATATTGAATTAAACCAATTACTAGGTTAATATGAGTAACAATAAGTAACCTTAAACTCCATTTTTTATCTTGAGTAGAATACGGTTTATCTTTTTCTAAAAAATGACGAGAGATATTTAAAACTAATAATACAAGTAAAAACCATCGTAATGTGCTGTGTATCCATTGTAGTGCAGACATAGAATTTTTGTTTTTTATTTTTTGCAAATTACGATATAGTCTTGAAAATACAAAACTACTTGATAATAATAAGTGTTTTATACTGCACACTATATCCACAAAAAGCACCTAAACCATTGTTGCTTATATTACTTAAAACTTTATTTGGAGTAGAAAAAGGATTGCCAATTGCCTGGTATGCAAACTCCCAAGTATTCCAAAAATTATAAGTGGCTTTATCTGTGTTGCAAAACTTTAGCGTTACAGTATCTCCACGTTTAAAAACATTGTCTTTTGCTAAATCAATTGCTCTGTTTTTATCAATTCCTTTATCAATATCAATGCTATAAGTTTTGCCATCAATTACCTGGTCATCAAATGCACTTTTAGGACCAGCATAAAATGGTTCACTATTAATTTTTGTAAAATACCTAATATAATTTCCTAAACCAATTGGGTCAGTAAATCTTCCAACTAAAATAGCGTTAGTGTCATTGTTATCTGGCTGTTTTCTCCACCAAAGAGAGTCACAAATTTTGGTAAGTGATGGAATTGTTGTTTGAGATGAATATTCTTTTCCTTCAAAAATTATTTTAAGGTTATAGGTTTTGTTTTGCTCGCCAACAAAAGCTGTGCTTAGGTTTGATGAATCTATTGAATAATAAAATGCCTTATATCTCAAGCCTAAATCCTGTTCATATTCCTTTAACTGATGTGTTACTGTTCCATTGTTGATTGTTACAATTGCATTGCGTGCAAAGCTGCCTAAAGCAATTTGCGGGGTAATATTAAAAAAATAATCCAGCGATTTTGTTAAAATAATTTGTGGTGCTTTTCCATTTTCAATTGTACCATCAACTACCAATGATGGCTCTTGCTTTTGGGTTTCAAAGTCAATATTTTTTTCGCAGGAAGTAAGAATAGCTATAAGCAATATATAAATAAAAGGCTTGTGCATTTTCAATGATTAATCTGTTGTTTTTATTTTCTTTTTTGCAAAATAATGTTAGTTAAAAATTTAATAAAATAAATTATATAAATATAACCTTTTAATAAGTTTTACAGCAATAAAGTATTAACCTCACCAACCAAAAAAACACTGCCACAAACCAGTATTAAATCCTTTGTGGTAGCATATTTTAAGGCATTTTGCAAAGCACTGTTTACGTTACTAAAAATATCTCCCTTTAATTGGTACTGCAATGCTAATTGCTGCAAGTCATTTTCATTCATGGCACGTTCTATTAGTGCCTTTGTAAAATAATAGCTTGCATCTTTTGGCAATAATTCTAGCACGGCATTTACATCTTTATCTTTTACCATGCCAACTACAATATGTAAATTTTCATAATCCATTTCCTGCAATTGCGTAACAACCTGTGTCATTCCATCAACATTGTGGGCAACATCTAAAATAACTGTTGGATTTGTATTAATACATTGCCACCTGCCATACAATCCAGTAATAGCTTGCGTTTCAGCCAATGCTTTCGTTATTATTTCATTTGTTAAATTGTAGCCAAGTTTATTTAATTGCACACAACTCTCCAATACGGTCTTAATGTTTTTAGCTTGATATAAACCTGCAAGATCAAGTGAGTATGTATGTGTGTTATCGTTATTTCTTTTTATTTCAACTTCTAATTTGTGGTTTATGTATTGATGTTGAACAATGCTATAATTTTCCTGTGCAAAAACAATTTCAGCATTTTCCTGTTTGGCTTTATCAATAAATACCTGTTTGGTTTCTTGCAAATATTCACCAATAACAACAGGTGTGTTTTGCTTGATGATACCTGCTTTTTCGTATGCTATTTTTTGAAGGGTATTGCCCAATAAATTGGTATGGTCTAAACCAATATTAGTAATAATGCTAAGAATGGGAGAGATGATATTTGTACTATCTAATCTACCACCCAAGCCAGTTTCAATAATGGCTATATCAACTTTTTGCTGTGCAAAATATTCAAAAGCCATTGCAACAGTCAGTTCAAAAAATGATGGTTGTATAGCTTCAATTTGCGGTTTAGTTTTTTCAATAAAGTCAACCACAAATGTTTCATTGCACATCTCGCCATTCACTTTAATTCTTTCTCTGAAATCTTTTAAATGTGGACTTGTGTACAGCCCAACTTTATAACCAGCAGTTTGAAAGATAGCTGCTAAAAAATGGCTAGTGCTTCCTTTGCCATTAGTACCAGCAATGTGTATTGATTTGAACTTATGCTGAGGATTATTTATAGCATTGCAAAGTGCAATGGTATTGGTTAAATCTTCTTTATAAGCAGCAGCACCAACTCTACTAAACATTGGCAGTTGGCTGTATAAAAAATCTAAAGTTTGCTGATAGGTCATATTAAAAAAGGCTGTTCGCAAAAATGCAAGCAGCCTTTTAATTTTATTAAATTATTTCAATTATTCCCCTGGTTTTACCAAGCCCAATTTAGCTTCTAAGCTAAGTGTGGCATGTGGTACAGCACGTAAACGAGCTTTGTCAATTAATTTGCCAGTAACCCTGCAAATACCATAGGTTTTATTTTCTATGCGTTGCATAGCTTTCTCCAAATGGTCAATAAAGGTTATTTGCCTGCTTGCAAAATTGCTCATTTGTTCACGTTCCATGGTCATACTGCCATCTTCAACGCTCATATGGTGTCCATCAGAACTGTCCATTTCACCTTTGTGTGTAATCACACCTTGCAAATAAGCCAATTCTTTTTTAGCAGCCTCAAGTTTTTTTGAAATCAAATCCCTGAATTCATTCAATTCAGCATCGCTGTATCTTACTAATGGTGCTTGTGGCATATCGTCTTCTTTTCTTCTATCCATTGGCACATAGCCAGGGCTATATGTTACACTAGATTTTGCAGAAATTTTTGGAACCTTAAAGTTTTTTAGTGGTTCGTCTTTAACTTTTGGTACTATTTTTTTAACAGGAATAACAGTTGTAGCTTTTTCAATACCAGCAGCTTTTACAACTTTCGCCAATTTGGGTACACGCACAATCCTTTTTGGCTTTTTAGCTCTTGGCTTTCTTACTTTTTGTTCTTTAGAATCACTATCAACTTTAGGTTGCTTTGGTTCTTTTACTTCAATAACTTTTTGCTTTGCTGGTTTAACTATTTCTTTTTCTGTTTTCTTCACTTTTGTTTCTATTACTTTTTTCTCTTCTTTTTTAGGAATTGGTTTTTTAGCAACAGGTTTTGCTACCACTTTTTTGGCAACAGGTTTTGGTGCTGGTTTTTTTGCAGCGGGTTTAGCCACTGCCTTTTTAGCAACAGGTTTTGCTACCACTTTTTTGGCAACAGGTTTTGGTGCTGGTTTTTTTGCAGCGGGTTTAGCCACTACTTTTTTAGCAGCAGGTTTTGGTGCTGGTTTTTTAGCAACAGGTTTAGCCACTACTTTTTTAGCAGCAGGTTTTGGTGCTGGCTTTTTTGCTGCCGGTTTAGGTGCTACCTTTTTCGGTGCAGGTTTTTTTGTAGCCATAATTGATTATTTAATTTTTGTTAACCAATACTTTAAGCAGTGTTTCGTTCACGTCAATTTCTGTTACAGAACCTTGTAAGTTATCAACCCAAACAATATCGTCTGCCAAAATTTCGCCACAAATATAGGTTTTGTATTCATTAATAGATGCAGCCAAAATTTTGTTTTCCACAACCTGTACATTAATCCTGTCAGTAAGTTCAAAACCACTCTCTTTTCTAATGGTTTGAATACGATTAACAAACTCTCTTGCATCACCTTCTTTTTTCAAATCTTCACTGATAATTATATCTAAAGCAACGGTTAAAGCACCTTTTGATGCAACAGACCAACCTGGAATATCTTCAGCTATAACTTCCAAGTCAGAGTTGAGAATTGAGAATTGAGAATTGAGAATTGAAATCGTAATTTCTCCTTTTTGTTCCAATTCTGCAATTTGGTGTTGATTAAAGTTTGCAATTTGGTTGGCAGCTTCTTTCATATTAGCACCAAGTTTAGCACCCAACACTTTAAAATTGGCTTTTGCTTTTTTCTTAATGATGCCTTCTGTTTCCGTTAAATATTGCAATTCCTTTACGTTCACTTCACTTTTTACCAAATCTTCCACCTTTTCCAATTGATGTTTCATATCCATATTTAAAACAGGAATCATTAGCTTTTGCAAAGGCTGACGAACTTTAATATTTACTTTCTTTCTTAAACTCAATACCAAACTACAAGTATCCTGTGCCAACTGCATTCTTTCTTCCAATGCAGCATCAATAGCTGTTTCATTAGCTTTTGGATAAGCAATATGATGTATTGAAGAGGTATTATACCTATTTGTTATTGCATTCAAATTTTGGAAAACAGCATCACTAAAAAATGGTGAAATAGGTGCAATCAATTTGCATAATGTTTCCAAGCATTCGTACAAGGTTTGATAAGCAGCAATTTTATCCTGCTCATATTCGCCTTTCCAGAAACGCCTTCTGCACAAGCGAACATACCAGTTGCTTAAATGCTCATCTACAAATTCCTCTATTAAACGACCAGCTTGTGTTGGCTCATAATCGTCCATTGCTTCATTACATTTTTTAATCAATGTATTGAGTGAAGACAAAATCCACCTGTCAATTTCTGGTCTTTGTTCCAATGCTATATAATCTTCTTTGAAAGCAAAGCCATCAACATTTGCATACAAAGCAAAGAATTGATAAGTGTTGTATAATGTTCCAAAGAATTTACGTTGCACTTCCTGGATGCCTGCAATATCAAATTTCAAATTATCCCAAGGACTTGCATTGGTGATTAAATACCAACGTGTAGCATCTGCACCATATTTATCAATGGTTTCAAAAGGATTGACAACATTGCCCAAACGCTTGCTCATCTTGTTGCCATTTTTATCAAGCACCAAACCATTGCTCACAACAGTTTTGTAAGCCCTGCCATCTACTTTATCTGTTGGCAAATTATCTTTCTCTAATTCCTCAATAACACTTTCTTTAATTAACGAACCAATGGCGTGCAAAGTATAAAACCAACCACGAGTTTGGTCAACACCTTCAGCAATAAAATCTGCTGGATAATTGTTGGCAAATAGTTCCTTGTTTTCAAAAGGAAAATGATGCTGTGCATAAGGCATTGCACCACTGTCAAACCAAACATCAATAAGGTCTGAAACACGCTGCATTGGCTTGCCACCTGGGCTTACCAAAATAATATCATCCACATAAGGTTTGTGTAAATCTAAAATACCTTCGTGCAAATAATGCTTGTTTACATCACCACCTAAAACTTCATTGGCTTTACGAATAGCATCATTCAATTCTTGTATAGAACCAATGCAAATTTGCTCTTCACCATCTTCTGTTTTCCAAACTGGCAATGGCGTTCCCCAATATCTACTTCTACTTAAATTCCAATCAACCATATTCTCTAACCAATTGCCAAAACGCCCTTCACCAGTGCTTTTGGGCTTCCAGTTAATGGTTTTATTCAGCTTAACCATTCTATCTTTTAATGCTGTGGTTTTAATAAACCAGGCATCCAAAGGATAATACAAAATCGGTTTATCTGTACGCCAACAATGAGGATAATTATGGTCGTATTTTTCTTTCTTAAATAGCTTGCCTTCTTCCTGCAACTTCAACACAATCCTGTCATCAACACTTAAATATTTCTTTAAATCTTTTACCTTGCCGTGAGCTTCTAAAATTTGTTTCTGCTTTGCAAATTCAACTTCTTTTTCAGCATCTGTTAAGTATGCTTCTTTTACATATTCTTCGCCATACAAAAACACATCATCTTTTATTCCTGCTAAAAATTTACCACGCCTGTCAACCATTGTCAAAATTCCAATGTCGTATTTTTTTCCAACTTTATAGTCATCTGCACCAAAAGCAGGTGCTGTATGAACGATACCTGTTCCATCCTCTGTGGTTACAAAATCGCCTAATAAAACTTTAAATGAATTTGGATTTTCAGGATTGTTAGATTCAAAAGGAAGTAATTGTTCGTATTGTATTCCTTCTAATTCAGAGCCTTTGAATTGAGCTAAAAAATCAATTTCTAAAAGCCCAGCTTCTTTCAATTTGATTAATGATTTAATGTCAGAATATTCATCACCATTGTTAAATGCTTTTATTCTTTCATCTTGAATTCGATTCCAAATCTTGGCTTTTTCTGATCTTTCATTTTTTAAAACATCAATCGCAGCTTTTTCTTCTCTCTCAATTTGTTTATAGATTTCATTTAACTCTAACGATAAGGATTTATATAAAAGTTTTTTTGCAACGATAACTTTGTTCTTAATCGTTCTATCATTTTGATTATTGCATTCTACTAAAACATAATCAATATTCCCACCAACTGTCAATCCCAAGTTTGATGGTAAAGTCCAAGGTGTAGTTGTCCAGGCTAAAAAGTAAACATCTTCGTTTAGGTTTTCAATTTTGAGTTTTGACTTATCAGCAACTTTAAACATCACTGTTGCACTTGTATCTTTCACATCCTTATAAGTGCCTGGCTGGTTCAATTCGTGAGAAGACAAACCTGTTCCTGCTGCTGGTGAATATGGCTGAATGCTCACACTTTCGTACAACAAACCTTTATTGAATAATTGCTTCAATATCCACCAAAGGCTTTCTATATAATTGTTTTCATAAGTGATGTATGGATTTTTCAAGTCCACCCAATAACCCATTTTTTTGGTAATGTTATCCCACTCATTTTTATACCTTAAAACTGCTTCTCTGCATTTTTGGTTATATGCTTCAACCGAAATTGTTTTACCAATATCTTCTTTTGTAATGCCCAATTCTTTCTCAACGCCTAATTCTATTGGCAAACCGTGTGTATCCCAACCACCTTTACGTTTTACTTGAAAGCCTTGCATAGTCTTGTATCTACACACCAAATCTTTCAATGTTCTGCTGATAACGTGGTGTATGCCTGGCATTCCATTAGCACTTGGTGGACCTTCGTAAAACACAAAAGGCGTTGCACCTTCACGCAATTCCACACTTTTTTCAAAAGCCTGCTCTGCTTCCCATTTTGCCAATATTTCTTTTTCTATAGATGGTAAATTCAACCCACCAAATTCTTTGTACTTATTCATTTGTTGCACGTTTAAGGTTTAAGGTTTAAGGTTATGTTATTGCACAACTTTAAACTTTAAACTTTTGAACTTTAAACTTTTTTAGGTTGGCGAAGTTAAGGGTTGGAAAGTTTGTTTGATGAATAGAAATGCAATTGCTGAAAGGCTGCTGGATTACGAATGTTTTTTAAATAATACTAAAGGTATTCGTGAATGTTATTTGAAGTGAAAAGCCCACAGCGAAACGTAGTGTAGCGAGGACTTGAAACGAAAAGCCAGAACTATAGTTGAAAATAGTTCTGGCTTTGACTGCCCCTGAAAAATTTTAAGCTATTTTTTTGCCCTTCGTGCCTGCAATATTTTATAAAAGCTTCTTGTCCTTATTTCTTCAATGGTTAAGCCTGTTGCAGTTGCTTCTTCTTCGGTAATGGCACCACAATTTAATGCCTTTAAAAAGAAGTTAAGCAATCCCTGACCTGTTGCAGCATCATCAAAGATATCGCCTGTAAGTGTTGATATTGCTGCACGCTCTACAAATATCTTTAAACGATTTGTAGCATCATTAATACTTCCTAAAAAGAAATTATAAGTGGCTGCATAACGCATGGGCACTTGTGCAGGATTCAAATCCCAGCCCTGGTACATTCCATTAATTAATGAATGCATTGTGTGGTTGTATGCAATTTGCCAGCCTTTGTGCACGGCTTCCCTGTTTTCCCTTTGCTGTTCAAAAGTTAAATTATCGCCACGATGTGGACCAATAGGCATTACATTGGTTGCACCATCGCTTAAAAAAATACCTGTGTGGCTTAATGCCACTTTTGTAACGTGGTGTGCAAAGTCGCAAACACTGTGTGCCATTGTTTGGTATTTAGCAGTAATGCCACAAGATGCAGTATAATCGTATGTCCCAAAATGTGCAGCAATCAGCCTGCCTTCACTTGCCCTTACAATTCTCATTAAAGGGTTTCGCCCTTCATCATCCATTACAATTTGCGTAGCTTCCACCATTGTCTCCATTTGTAAAGTACCTGACGGCAAATTGTATTTTTTCTCAATGATTTCAAACATTCTTATCAATGTAATTACCTGTTCTGGTATGGTTACTTTAGGCAACATTACCACAAAATTGTTTGGTAGCTTGCCACCTGTTTTGTCCAGCAATGTTGTTAAAAAAATATCTAAAGTCCTTACGCCACGTGCTTTTAAATCTTCGGTAAAAGGTTTTATCCTTATGCCAATAAACGGCGAAATGGTTTTGTTCTCCATACCAATTGCCAGTTCTGTTGCAGCATTTACAGCAGTTGCATCTTCTTCTGCATCTGGCCTGTTGCCAAAGCCATCTTCAAAATCTATCCTAAAGTCTTCAATTGCCTCGCTTTGGAGCTTGGCAATTATTTTATTGTAGATGGTGTATGAAAGCCATGCGTGCTCTTGCTTACGTTGTGCTTCTGTCATGGCATCTAAACGTGCAGTTAAGTCTGCTATGTCTTTCTCCAAATGAGGTAAATGTTCGTAGCCATCTAACTTTAACACATTTGCCAATACAACAAAATTGGGTGCATTGCTTAGTAAGTTCTTTAAAGCTACTTCGCCCATTTTATGTGTGGTATCGCTTTTAAAAAGATTGGCACCGCCATAAACCGTGTGTACAGCTTGCCTGTCTGGTTTATCTCCTGGGTAAGTTTTTTGAAACTTTACATTAGCTACCTGCAATTCATTTAGCAGTTGTTCTTTTTGTGAGTCTTGTATTGAAAAATTCATCTTTAGTAGTAATTAGTTATTAGTGGTTGGTTATTAGTATTTTTAAATGTCACTCATTACAATCAACTTCCCCTGTAAGTGCTGTAGCCAAAGGGATTCAACAATAATGGTATATGGTAATGCTCGGCAGTTTCTATATTAAAAACAATCTCTACAAAAGGATAAAATGTTTGTACACTCATACTGTCAAAATATGTTTTTGTTTCAAATTTCATTTTATAAATACCTTTTTCTACAATTAAATCTTTGGGTAATAAATCTGGTATCCTACCATCAGTATTGGTAATACCACTGGCAATTTCTTCAAAACTATTGTTGTGATTTTTATATAAAATAATCTTTACGTTTTGTGCAGGTTTTCCTTTTGTAGTATCAAGTATATGTGTTGTAAGCTGGCTCATTCAATTTAGTTAATAGTTTATAGTTAGTAGTTTAAAGCGAATGGATTTATGCCAATAGCTTTCTTAATCTTAAATGTGTAATTTTATTTTGCTCGGCAGCAGCAATGGTAATTTCTTCTTCCTTATTGTTAGATAACCTTGCCAATAAAATATTCAGCATTTCCTCTGCCGTTTTGCCTGTGGCACATACAATAAATATGTAGCCAAATTTTTTTTCATAATCATCGTTGCCTTTTGCCAATGCTTCAAGTGTTTGTTGAGATGCAGTTGCAGCACCACTTTGCTCGTTGCCTGCCCAGGCTGCGGTATTTGCAAACTTCTTTTTAAGGCTTTCAATATCTCCAATTTTTGGGTGGTGGGTAAATGCTTCATGAAAATCCTGTTCACTGCATTTAGCCCATATTTTATCAGAACAATACATTAAACCTTCAATACTATCAAAAGGAAAGCAGGCTGCCAGTTCTTTACTCCATTTTGCAGAGCCACAACATTTAAAAAGCTCCTGTTGCAGTGCATCAGTTGGCAAGCCATTCAATTCGTTAAGCATCATATTACAATATTATGGCAATTTATTTTGCAAATAAAAAAAGCTGTTCCAAATTTTGGAACAGCTTTTTACGTATAAGTTATTGTTGATATTAATATCTGTTATAACCACCACTGCCAGAGTTTCTGTCTCTGCCGTATCCACCACCAGAGCTTCTGTCTCTGTTGTAGCCACCACCGCCACCACGGTTGCCACCACCAAATCCACCTCTTGAACCACCGCCACCAGGACGACGTTCGCCAGCAGGACGAGGTTGAGATTCATTAACTACGATTTTTCTGCCATCGTGTTCTGTTTCGTTTAAAGCAGCAATAGCAGCTTTACCATCTTCATCACCCATTTCAACAAAGCCAAATCCTTTGCTTCTGTCACCTTTAAATTTGTCGGTAACAATTTTAGCAGAAATTACTTCGCCATAAGGAGCGAAAAGTGTGTTTAAATCATCATTAGTCATGTTCCAACTAAGATTTCCAACGTAAATGTTCATTTTGTAAATGATTAAAAAATTAAAAAATAAATTACAGTAAACCAATCATCCTTTAGCATTTACAAAAACACTTTAAGAAACCTTAATTATTCTGTAATCGACATTGCGAATGTATAGGCTTTTATTGTAAACTTCCAACTTTTATTTTTATTTGTCCAATAATGCAATTATACTTTGCTGTATTTCAATAAACTCCTCTTTGCTTAACTGCAATTTTTTATTGGCAAAATTAATATCGTTTGGTTCATTAATGGGTATTAAATGAAAATGTGCATGAGGCACTTCAAGCCCAACTGTAACAAGACTTACACGATTGCAGGCGAATGCTTTTTCAATAGCATTTGCTATGGGCTTTGCAAATGTTAATGCCTCATTTAAGTACTTATCTGGCACATCAAAAACCTTGTCAACCTCTATTTTGGGCACTACAAGTGTGTGTCCCTTTTGCAAGGGAAAAATATCTAAAAAAGCATAGAATTTATTATTTTCTGCAATTTTATAACTGGGGATTTCTCCTGCAATAATTTTAGAAAAAATAGTCATAATTTTATTTCATTGTGAATTTAAAAAGTCGAGCATATTGCTCGACTTTTTAAATTAAATTTCAATTTTATCAATCTTAAATTTCAGTATTCCGTTGGGAGCCTGTATTTCGGCAACCTCGCCTTTCTTTTTGCCAAGCAATCCTTTACCAATTGGTGATGAGGCAGATATTTTTTGTGCCTTTAAATCAGCTTCCTTTTCGCCAACAATCTGGTAAGCAACCTGCTTTTTAGTAGCCATATTGGTAATGGTTACCTTGGTTAAAATGCTTACTTTACTGGTATCTATGGTAGATGGGTCAACAATTTTAGAAGTAGCAATAGTTCCTTCAAGCTGCTTTATTTTTGCCTCAAGCATTCCCTGTGCTTCCTTAGCACTGTCATATTCTGCATTTTCCTTTAAATCGCCTTTTTCCCTTGCTTCTGCAATAGCTTTACTGGCTGCAGGCCTTTCAATAGATTTTAATCTATGCAGCTCTTCACGCATTTTTTCAAAGGTTTCTTTGGTTACATATTCGCTCATAAATTCATCGTTTATTAAAATATTAAAAAAATACAACGCCACACTTTTTAGGTGCAGCGTTGTGTTACAAAAATATACAAGTTAATTTCTTAGAAAAATATTTTTTATTTACCTGCTTATATTACCAGCATGGCATCACCATAACTGAAAAAGCGATACTTGTCTTTAATAGCTTTTTTATAGGCTTCCATTGTTAAATCATATCCTGCAAACGCACAGGTTAAAATTAACAGGCTTGTTTTTGGCAAGTTAAAGTTAGTTACCAAAGAGTCGGCAACACTAAAGTCGTAAGGTGGATGAATAAAGTTGTTTGTCCAACCTTCTGCAGGCTTTAATCTTCCTTCAGCAGTAAAGCTTGCTTCCAAAGCCCTCATGGTTGTTGTGCCAATAGCACATACACGGTGGTCTTTGTCTTTTGCTTTATTTACAGTGGCAGCAGCTTCTTCAGGAATCCTGAAATATTCTGCATCCATTTTATGCTTAGATAAATCTTCTACTTCAATTGGTCTGAATGTGCCAAGACCAGTATGTAAGGTAACTTCGGCAAACTTAATTCCATGAATTTCGCAACGTTTAATTAATTCCTTGCTAAAATGCAAACCTGCAGTTGGTGCACTTACTGCACCTTCATATTTTGCATATACAGTTTGATACCTTTCCCTGTCTTCTTCATCTGGCTTGCGTTTAATGTATTTTGGCAAAGGTGTTTCGCCAAGATGCTCAAGCATTGCTTTAAAACTTTCCTCGCTGCCTTCCCACAAAAATTTAATGGTACGCCCACGGCTTGTGGTATTGTCAATTACTTCTGCAACCAGTTCTTCATTTTCGCCAAAATATAATTTATTGCCTACACGAATTTTTCTTGCGGGATCAACAATTACATCCCAAAGGCGATTTGGCTTATTTAATTCACGCAACAAAAACACTTCAATTTTTGCACCTGTTTTTTCCTTGCGTCCATACATGCGTGCAGGAAAAACTTTTGTATTGTTTACCACAAAAACATCTTTGTCATCGAAAAACTCAAGAATGTCTTTAAAATGTTTGTTGTGCATTTCACCAGTCTTTTTATTTACCACAAGTAAACGACTGTCTTCTCGGCGTTTTGTAGGATTTTGTGCAATCAGGTTTAAAGGAAGATCGTAACGAAATGAGCTAAGCTTCATAATTTTAATGACTTTAAAATTTTTATGAACTTGCCACCGCCTTACGGGGCAGTATCATTTTTAAAGGCTGCGAAGTTAAGGGAGTTGAGATTAATATATAGCTTTAAGTTTATTGGTTAAAGATATAGGGTCTGTAAGAAAATAAATTTGCTTTAAAATGATTTATGACCAAAGTTGCTTTATTAGGGTTTGAATTCTTTCATATTCTCTATTTTTTAAACAATCTTTAAAATAGCCATAATCACTTGTAATAGAAATTCTTTTTGATTTTGTTTTTGTAAGTAATAAAAATTCGTATTGAGGTCCATCGCCCCCAATCCATGTTGTATCAACACAATATTGCTCCCATGAAGATGGTAATCTCATTTGAAAAAGGTTAGCATCATAAACAGCCCTAATAATTCTTTTAAGCGAATCTTTACTTATTTTTTGTGTAATAAGTTCATTGGCTGAAGTTAGAAGATAAGCATTTAAACAACCATTTTTATCAACTGAAATTATAGAAAATGTTTCGTTTGAACTCCACGATGACCATTTCAAATAAGCAAATATGAACAAAGATTTTTTTCTTAAAATATCAATAGTTTTTACCTTAGTAATAAAACTATCATTTGTTGTATACAATAAATTAACATCTCTTTTTTGAGCTGATATAGTTGAGCAGCACAGTATGTAAATTATTATAATATTTAATCTCAGTATATGCAACTTGTTATTTAAGAAATTGTTTATTTAATCTATTATTATTATTTGTCAAATTTATGTTTCTTGTAAATCATTTCAATAGACTTGTAATAAATATTCTCATTTCCAATATTTGCAAAGAATTTGTTTTATGGCAAAAGAAAAAATTGATGAACATACAAGGAATATTCTTGGGTTAAAATTACCAACAGATCCTCGTTGGGTAAACCTTGCAGAAATAAGTATTGAAGAGATATTGACTGACCATGCTTTTTGTGAACAAAAGGCAGCGACCACCTGCATTTCATACATTCAGCGTTATCCAGAAAAAAGCTTAATGGTAGAGCAGCTTGCACCTATTGTTACTGAAGAATGGGGACACTTCAGGGCTGTGCTTGCAGAATTGAAAAAACGTGGACTTGAATTAGGCAGGCAACGTAGGGACGAATATGTAAATAAGCTGCTTGAGTTTCAAAAAAAAGGTGGGCATATTGATGATAGATTTTTAGACCAAATGCTTACAATGGCTTTAATTGAAGCCAGAAGTTGTGAACGCTTTAAACGATTAAGTGAAGGAATGACTGATGCCTACTTGAGAAAGTTTTACAGGAAATTTATGGAAAGTGAAGCTGGGCATTATACACTATTCATCAACCTTGCCGAACATTATTTGCCAAAAGCCAAAGTAAGAAAACGCTGGCAGGAATGGTTGAAATATGAACAGGAAATAATACAAAATTTGGAAGTAAGAGGCGATAGAGTACATTAAGCAATCTCTTACTGATAACATAGATTTCGCAGATGTTTTCTGTGAGTGAAAATTTATTTAGTGCTAAATTCTACTTGCTAATTACTAATTGACGTTGTGTTTCATGGCATCAATTTGTTGTTTATTGCCAAGCACAATTACTTTCATTCCTTCTGTAATCAAAATATCATCGTTGGGGTTAATAATAAATTTTCCATTAGGTTCTTTAATGCCAATACTTGTTACTCCAGTTTTTTTCCAATCCATTATTGTGCGTAAACTTTTACCTTGTATTTCTGGTGGAAGCATAGAAAAATCAACACTTTCAATGTTTATGCTTTCACCTTCATCGCCAGTTAAATATTCTATAAACTCAATAACATCTGGCTTGCTTATTTGTGTAGCCATAAAAGTTCCACCCAATAATTCAGGCATACTTATGCTATTAGCACCAGCAGTTTTTAGTTTGTTTATTGATGTGTGATTTGAGGCACGGCTTACAATTTTTAAATTAGGATTTAATTGCCTTGCACTTAATACAACAAATACATTTTGTGCATCATTTGGCAAAGCACAAATAAGGCTGTGTGCTTTGTCAATGCCTGCTTTTTGCAATACTTTATCGTCGGTTGCATCACCAATTAAATGCAACACTTCTGTACCCTCATATTCTCTCCAAAGCTCAATCATTTCTGGTCTGCTGTCAATAACAATAAAGTCAATTTTATGTGTTAAAAGGGTTCGTGCAGTTTGTTGCCCATTTCGCCCAAAGCCACAAATAACAACGTGTTGATTTAATTGATTAACTTGTTTCATAAGCTTTCTGTTTTTTATAAAATTCTTCATTTCGCCACTGGTTATATAGCGTGTAATTACTGCAAACGAATAGGTAAATAAAGTAAACGAAGTGATGATAAAAATGATATTGAAAACACGCCCAAATGTGCTTAATGTATGGGTTTCGCTATAGCCAATTGTAGTTACAGTAATTACTGTCATATACAAAGCATCAAAAAAGCTAAAGCCTTCAATAACCATAAAACCACATATGCCTAACAACATTATCAGCAATACCAAAGCAAACCAAAATGTAAGAGGATGTAGTTTTTTAAACATAATGCAATGTAATAAAAGTTTTGTTGCAAAAAGAAGGTTAGGTTATATAATATCCAAAACATCATATTTGTAGTTTTAATTTAATACTAATGTTTAAAGCAGTTTTTATATTGTATGTGGTTTGTTATGCTTGCTATATTTTTTATACTCGAGAGCCAGATTATTTTGATGGTGAAGTAGCCACTGCAACCATATCTTTTAATAAAAATAATAATGTTATTGCTGCTTATAAAGTAGATAATAAAAATTATACTATTAATGCAAATTATGTTTTTAGAAAGTTACAACTTAATGAAGAAGTAAAAATAATTTACAATCCTGCACATCCTGAAAAGGCTGCTGTGTATAGCTTTTGGGGCTATTGGTTCACTTGGGGCGAATTATTATTGTCATCAGTTTTAATGTTTGCATTATATCAATTGGCAGTAAGCATCACTAAAAATCCAAATGAAGATGAGATTGAAGATGATGATGAAGTTAAAAGCAGAAAGTATGTTTAAGTTTCGCTATGAGATAAGAAGAAAATAACATGAAGAGTTAACAAACTTATTACTCATTAGCTCTTTTACTTATTTTCTCTTAACGAAATTGTTTTACGCTTCTGCAACACTATAATCTGTAAGCACATTATACAAAGTATCACGTTCGATTGGCTTTCTATTAGCTTGCTTTATTAATGTAACCAATTCCTTTGTAGTCATTGCTGGTGTTTGTTCTTCGCTGCCAGCCATACTATAAATTTTTGTTGTGTCATCAATCGTTCCATCAATATCATTAACACCAAAGTTTAATGTAAGCTGTGCATTGTGGCGACCAAGCATTGGCCAATATGCTTTTACATGATTGAAGTTATCAAGGTACAACCTGCCTACTGCATAAACCTTTAAATCCTCTATCACACTGCTTTCTGCAATATTGCTCATGTCGTTATCCTTATTCCTGAACTTTAAAGGAATAAAGGTGTTGAAGCCATTTGTCTCATCTTGCAACTGACGTAATTTTTCCATGTGGTCAACTCTATGCCAATACTTTTCTATATGTCCATAAAGCATAGTTGCATTGCTGTGCATACCTATATTGTGTGCAGCTTTGTGTATGTTTAACCAACCATTTGCATCAACTTTATCTGCACAAATCTGCTCTCTTATTTCAGGATGAAAAATTTCGGCACCACCACCAGGTAAACTGTCTAAACCTGCACTGTGCAATAGTTTCATTCCATCTTCAACACTCATTTTTGCTTTTTTAAACATATAGTCTAACTCTACAGGAGTAAAACCTTTTATGTGTAAATCTGATCTATGTGCTTTAATCTGTTGTAATAATTCTACAAAAAAATCTAACGTCATTTTTGGATGCACACCACCAACAATATGAACTTCAGTTACAGGTTTGCCATCATATTTTTTTACAATATGCATCATTTGTTCAATGCTTAATTCCCAGCCTTCGTCTCGTTTTGCATATAGCTTGCTATAAGAACAAAAGTTGCAACTAAACACACAAACATTTGTAGGTTCTATATGAAAATTTTTGTTGAAATATGTATTGTCACCATGTTTGGCTTCTCTTACAAAGTTTGCCAATGCACCTAAATAAGCTAAACTTCCTTTTTCAAAAAGCATTACGCCATCATCAAAACTCAATCTTTCGTTATCAATTATTTTATCTGCAATATGCTTTAGATCTGTATCTTTTGTATTATCAATTATGTTTAAAATACTGCTCATAAAAATGTTTGTGCAAAAGTATGTATTCGTTTGTGGTTTGCAGTTTATCGTTTTGGTAAATAATTTTTAGGTACAAATGTTTTTCACGCAAAGACGCGAAGGAGCAAGGCACATATTAGTTTGTAAGTAATGCAATAATGTTTTTAAAATTATTTTTATTCGTGCATTTGTGGTTAATTCTAAAAACAAAAAAGCTAACAAACACTTGTGTTCGCTAGCTTGGCAGTATTCAAAAAAACAACACACTATTTAAAATCTAAAACCTAAACCTAATTGCAATTGCTGGCTTTTCCAGTTTTCACTATTACTAATATCATTAATACTATTTAAGCCAATATTATATCTTCCATATAATCTTAAATATTTGAAATTAAACTGAACACCACCAACCATTGCAAAGTCGCCATCTTTAAAAGTTTTCTGAGCACCACCCCAAAAAGTTGCATCATTATTTAATAAAATGCTATACTGAGGTCCAATATTTAGTACTACAACTTTGCCAATTTTATATTTAAAAAGAATTGGAATACTTAAGTAATTTAATTTAGCACTTGAATTTGGTAGCTCTTGACCTAAAGGATTTAAAACAATATTCGTTTCCACTTTTGTTTGTGATAGCAAGACTTCTGGCTGCAATCCAATTTTTTTGTTCAATTCAATTTCAAAAAATACACCAGCGTGATAATTTAATTTGTATTCATCTTTTAATGCCTTGCCATCAATTTTAGTGAAATTTGCACCAGCTTTTAAGCCCATTTTAAAATCTTGTGCATTTGTTAGTGTTGTGCTAAAGCATAATGCACATAAGGCAATAATAGTCTTTTTCATAACGTTTTAATTTAGTTACAAAGGTGCTTAAAAAATAATGCCAATCTATTTGAGTATTTATTTTTTAAGAAGTTTTTATGATAATAGTTAGCAAGTAACCCTATAGAATTAAATTGAAATAATTCTCTCATAGATAACACTGATATCGCAGATATTTTCTGTGTTATCTGTACAATCTGCGAGAAGAATTGATATAAAATAATATTGTGAGATTAGTTAGAGAATTTACTGCTAACTATAAATTATTTATTATGATGAGAAAATGCTTTTTGTTTTCTGTTTTTTCTTTTTTGTTTATAATTTCTAAGGCACAACCTGCCTTTATAAAAGACAGTTTGGATAGTTATATAAAAGAAGGTATTAAAGATTGGAAAATCCCGGGGCTTGCTATAACTATTGTACACGATGGGAATATTGTGGTTAAAAAAGGCTATGGTGTAAAGAATTTGCAATCACAGGAACCTGTTGATGAAAATACGCTATTCATTATAGCAAGTAACAGCAAGCTGTTTACTGGTACAGCTTTGGCTCAATTGGATTTTAATAAAAAGCTTTCTCTTGATGATAAAATAACAAAATATTTTCCTGACTTTAAATTGTACGATAATAACACAACAAGCCTTGTAACTATAAAAGATATGTTGGGTCATCATCTTGGTACAAAAACCTTTCAAGGCGATTTTACTTTTTGGAATAGTGCTTTAAGTAGGAGAGAAGTGATGCATAAAATGCGTTATCTAAAACCTACCAATAATTTTAGAGCAAGTTATGGTTATTGTAATAGTTGTTTTTTAACTGCTGGCGAAGTGATTGAAAAAGTTACAGCTAAAACCTGGGAGCAATATGTTAAGGATAGTTTGGTAACGCCACTTGAAATGAGTAGAACAAAAACACTTACACAGGGTATGGAACAACTTGACAATATTGCTTATCCATACACCAACTCTTTTGCTGGAAGCCTTACTGCCATTCCATTTGACAAGATTGATAACATGGCACCAGCTACAAGCATGGTAAGTTGTGTAAATGATTTAAGCCATTGGCTGATGATGCAATTAGATAGCGGTAGATACAACAGCAAACAAATTTTGCCTTGGCAGGTTGTTGCAAAAACACGTGATATGATAACGCCAATCAGCAGTAGAAAAAAAGGAACAACACATTTTAGTGGTTATGGTTTGGGTGTTTTTATGAGCGATTATCAATGTAAGCAAATATTCAATCATACTGGTGGTGCAGATGGTTTTGTAACCAATACTTGCTTTGTTCCAGAAATAAATTTGGGCATTAGTGTTTTAACAAACAATGATAACCAAAACTTTTTTGAGCTATTGCGTTTGCAAATTTTGGATGCCTATTTAGATGTGCCTTATGTAAATCGCAGCAAACAAAAATTGCAGGCACATTTGAAGGAAATGGATGAACAACAAACTGAAATTAATAGCTGGAAAGCAAGATTAAAAAATAATAAACCTGCCCTGCCACTTAAAAACTACGAAGGAACTTATAGCAACCAGTTATATGGAACAATAAATATTGTTGCAGAAGGCAATGATTTAAAAGTAAAATTTAACAGCCATAGTAATTTAACTGCAATATTACAATACATGGATAATGGTGAGTGGCTTATTACTTACAATCCAATAATGTACGGCATATTTAAAACCGAGTTTGATGTAAAAGAAAAGAAAGTAAAAAGCATTGAAATTAAAGTAAGCGACTTTATAGAATATGATGCTTATACGTTTAAAAAGATATAAAAAATGCCTCGAATAATCGAGGCATTTTAATTTTTTGTAAGATTGAATTAAGCTTTTTTCTCTTCTACTTTTTCAGCTTTTTTATCTTTTTTGCAGCAAGCTTTTTTTCCACCTTTTTTGCAGCATTCTTTTTTGTCTTTACTGCACTCTTTCTTTTTACCTTCTCCTGCAAATGCAACACCAGTTACTAAAAAAGCTGCAGTAGCCAACACGAATAATTTTTTCATAATGTAAAATTTTAATTTTTGAAACTGCAAATTAGGGAGTTTAGAAATACGATTTACTAAAAATTTTGTTAATTATTTAAATCCAGCTTCCCAAAACTGTTACCCCACCTTGCACAACCTGATTCATTGTTACATTAACTTTTGTACCAATTGGCAACAAAATATCAACCCTGCTGCCAAACTTTATAAAGCCATATTCATCTGTTTGTTTTATTTGTTCGCCTACTTTGCTGTAATTACAAATTCTTTTTGCCAATGCACCAGCAATTTGTTTGTATAAAATAGTACCATAATTATTTTTTACAGCCACACTCCACCTTTCATTTTCTGTGCTGCTTTTTGGATGCCATGCAACAAGATATTTTCCTTTATGGTATTGATTATAAATTACCTCACCACTCATTGGATGGCGATTTTGATGCACATTGGCAGGGCTCATAAAAATGCTTACCTGCAAGCATTTGCCTTTAAAAAATTCAACATCATTTATCTCTTCAATTACTACAACTTTACCATCGGCTGGGCAAATAATTTTTGTATCATCTTTAGTTAACACCCTATTTGGTACCCTGAAAAAAGAGATGATAAAAAGAAATAAAAATAGTGTAACAAAAAATATTAACCCACTTAACCATGGAGTTGATTCACTAAAAAAATTGAAAGAAAAAATATTGATTGCACCAAAGATTAACGCTGTAATGCCAATGGTTCTAAAGCCTTCTCTGTGTATTGTCATAAAAAATTTAAAAGGCAAATATATAGGAATGATGATTGGTTGATTTATGATTTAAAGATTTAGCCTAACGCTTGTTCAAAATCATCAATAATATCTTCAATGTTTTCAATGCCAACACTCAATCTTATCAATCCATCTGTAATGCCAAATTTTATCCTTTCTTCTCGTGGCACAGATACATGTGTTGTGCTTGCAGGATGTGAGATTAACGTATCTACTGTGCCTAATGAAACTGCCCTTGTGCACATTTGCAATTTGTTTTGAAAATCAACACCAGCCTTAAAGCCACCTTTTAATTCAAAACTAAAAACAGGCGTAGGCATTCGCATTTGCTTTTTTGCAATGTCAAAATCTGGGTGCGATGTTAAGCCAACGTAATTTACTTTTTCAATGGCATTATGTTGTTGTAAATAGTTAGCAAGCTGTTCAGCATTTTTACAATGTTGCTGCATCCTTATCTCTAAAGTCTTTATACCATTTAACAATAAAAAAGCTTCAAAAGGATTGCTGTTACCACCTAGCAATGCAAACCATTTCCAGGCTTTAGTTCTCATAAATTCAATGTCTTTGCCCAATAAAATGCCACCAATGGCAGTGCCATGCCCATTTAAAAACTTAGTGGTTGAGTGAAAAACAAAATCAACATTGTACTTAAATGGTTGCTGCAAATAAGGCGTGGCAAATGTGTTATCTACAGTTACAATTAGATTAAATTTTTTGGCAAGGTTACTCAATGCCTCAATATCTACACATTGGTTTGTAGGGTTAGCTGGCGTTTCAATGTGCATTAATTTTATTGCAGCATTTTGCTGAATAATTTTTTCAACTTCATCAACATTATTAAAGTTGGTTATAATGGGTTTTATGCCAGTATTATCAAGTACTTTATGCAATAATTCGTAAGTACCACCATACAAACTGTAGTGAGAAATAATGGCATCGCCATGTTGCAAATTGCTTAAAAACATTGTAGCCATTGCAGCTTGACCACTACTATGCAGCAAAGCTTTTAACTGTAGGTTATTTCCATTATTGTCTTTTAAATCAAATGCCTCTAAAGCAGCTATGGTTTCTTCAACAGCCTTGCAAGTTGGGTTTGCCCACCTGCTATAAATTTTCGCTTTATCAATATCCTGAAATCTTTCTATACCAATTTCTGTGCTTTCGTAAGTAAATGTTGAAGTAGCATAAATGGGTACTAAATGTGCATCCTCACTATTTATGTTTGTTGCACTATGCAATGCAGTAGAGCCAATGCCTTTAAAATTTTTCTTCATATAGTAAAAGTAAAGAATGAGAATTGAATGTTGTGTGCAATTCTACAATACAATGGTTACGATGCTATTTGCTTTTACTTTTAGCGTCATTTCCTCTTTGGTTGTATCAGGTAAATCTAAAATGTCAGCAGGATGTGCAATTGCAGGAAACCATTGCTGTGGTTGAGATTCAAGAATATGTTTAATATATAATTCCAAACGTGTAGGCATTAAAGATGAATAATCGTAAGCATAATTAACTATATCAATAGTTGAATCAATAAAATGAATTGCACCTACAGTTCCATTACTCAAAATTTCAATAGCTATTCTTTTATTCTTATACACAGTATCAATAAACAAATGGCTTTGTTGTAATGAATCTAAAATTACTTGCCTAATATATTTTAAACTTGCTTTTATAGTTTTAAATCTTTTAATATCATACACTGCACTATCTGTAACTTTTTTAGCAAAATGTGGCGACCAATAATCGTCTTTATGTTTTTGAATATATTTAATATATGTTGCTTCATCATACATTGCTTCATCATATCTTGAATCTTCTCTTTTACTTATTAAAAAAGTATCTGTTATTGCCCAACTTATAAATGGTTCAAGTGTTTTATTGTCATATTGTTTAATGCCCATAAAGCCTGCATAAAATTTTAAGTGTGTGGTTTTATTTTTAAAATAATCATCCCACCGTAAATCAATATTAGCAAGCCCACTTGGAAAATCATTTGTTGCCAATGTAGATTTTAAATGTGTGTTTTTATACAAAAAAGGGTTAGGCTTATACGTTTTTTCCATTTTCATCGACCATTGATTTAAGGTTGTATCTGTAATAACATCACCATTTATATCTTCAATGTATGGAAAGAGTTTTATTACCCAACCAGAAATAAAATAACCATTATACTCTGAAGCATTTTTATAAATATCTTTCCAAAATACTTTATCAACTTTTCCTTCACTTGCATTAATAAATTGTTGTATAATCGGTTTTAATTCATCTGCCCATTTTTGTAATCCAAAACTATTTAATTGGTCAAGGTTGTTGTAAATCCATTGCCAGTCTTGCATTGTGCCTTTAATGGTTATTTTAGGAATACCACATCCACTTTCACCTACATAAACAAATTTCTTTTTAAATGCTTCAAGCATTGTAATTTCAAACACAGTTTTAGTAATGGCTGTTGTTGTAGAAAATTTTGGAACAAAAAATTTATAATAATCTGCGTTTACATTTTTATTAGCATCATCACTTATTCTTGAAATAACACTACTCCAATAATCTTTTTTAAAAGACAAACTATCTTCTCTTTTAATGATTTCAATTTTGTTACTAGATGTATCTTTAAAAAGTAAATTTTTATAGGTATCAAAATTCTGATTAATGTGTATAGAAACTGCTTGTGTAATGGTTAGCCAAATAATATCTGGACTTAATACTAGTGGTCTGTGTTCATCATAACAATTTTGAATTGCTTGAATAAAAGCATTGTTTTTAGTAGCAACAATTTTTATGTTTTGATGTAGTGGTGGGATGAATTTGATTGGCTTTTGAATTTTATATTCATAAGCTTTTTCAGTTTGCATTGTCGGCAAAAAATATTTTGCAAGCGTTACTTTATCTACATCAAATGTGTGTTCAGTGGTCTTTGTTTGTGCTAATAAATTGTTGCAACATATAACTAAGAAAACACTTACAAATATTTTCATCATAGTTTTCTATTTTAAAAAAATTATGCTGAGTTCCTTCCAGCATTTATAATTCCAAAGGAACAACGCATTGCCAGTTTTTCATAGCCTTGCTTAATGTTTGAAGCTATTCCAGCATCTTCCATTTCCCTTATTTTTATTAAAGCATATTGCTGAATAGTAGTTAATGGCAATACAATCCTTTCACGCATTTTAATTGACATCTGGTCAACAGGATAGTTTTCCATTAATGTTTTTTTACCTGATAATTTTAAGATGTATGTTTTGGTAAGTTCATATTCCTCAAAAATCATTGTCCATATTTCGCCATATTGTGGATGCTGTTTTAAATAAGCAGTTAATGGAAAATAACATTTCATCATTGCCATTTCACAGTTATCTAAAAGTGTTCTAAAGAATAAAGATTGGTTGTAAATATCTTTTACTTCATTCCATTTGCTATTTGCCTCAATAGCTTGCAATGCAGTGCCAACGCCATAATAACCTGTTACGTTTTGTTTCAACTGGCTCCATGCACCTACAAAAGGTACAGCTCTCAAGTCTCCCAAGGTAAGTACAGTTCCTGCTCCTCTTTTTGCAGGACGAGAACCAATATTTGTATCTGTATAAAACCTTAATGGACTTACGTGTTGCAGGTATTCAACAAAATACTTATTATCCTTTAACTTGTTATATGCATCTAAGCTAATTGCTGAAAGCTGCATTATCAGAGCTTCCTGCTCATTTGTAAAAGCAGATTGCTTATTGTTGAATAAAGTATTGCTGATGCCTGCATTCATTAGCTGCTCCAAATTAAACCTTGCCCTGTCAACAGTTCCAAAATTGCTGCTCACTGTTTGCCCTTGTATGGTTAATTGAATTTCTTTATTGGATATTTTATTGCCCAGTGATGCATAAAATTTGTGTGTTTTTCCACCACCACGTGCAGGTGGCCCACCACGCCCATCAAAAAATACTACATCAATATTATATTGCTTTGATAAAGTTGTAAGCTGTTCCTTGGCTTTATAAATACCCCAGTTTGCCATTAAATAACCACCATCTTTTGTGCCATCGCTAAAGCCTACCATTACAGTTTGCTTGTTGCCACGTTGCTGTAAATGCTTTTGGTAGCAAGGGTTTTCGTATAGCAAAGTCATTACATCAATTGCATTTTGCAAGTCAGTAATGGTTTCAAACAAAGGCACAATATCAACGCTGATATTATTTGCCTGCCAACCAGCCAATGTAAACAATGCTAATATTTCAACAACATTTGCTGCAGTCTTACACATACTTATAACATAGCGATTGCAACCTGTTTCTCCATTTAATTGTTGAATGTTTTTAATAGCTGCAAATGACTGTAAGGTTTCCCTTGCAAAGTCATCTTCAATGGTTTCGTTTATGATGGATTTATTAATGGAGAATAGCGATTGAACCTTTTCTGCTTCTGAAAGATTACTGTAATTACTTGTTAAAAAATGATACTGATTATTTAAAGATTCAATTGTTTTTGCGTGCATACTACTCTCTTGCCTTATATCCAAACTTGCAAAGTGCAATCCAAATATCTCAACCTTGTTAATTAAATCATCAACCAAATAAACAAACATGCCATCATGCTCATAAATTAGTTGAAACTTAATGTTATTAAGGGTTTTAAGCAATTCCTCTTTATTAAAATCCAAAGCATATTCGGGAACAAAAATATTTTTGTATAATTTTTCCTCCAGCAAAGTCAATGCAACATCAATGTTTTTAAAAGTTAACCTGCGTTTCATTTTAACAACATCGTTATAATAACATTTAATGATTGCAGCACGTAAGGCATTTGCTACCTTAACAGTAATTTCAGTTGTTACAAAAGGATTTCCATCCCTATCGCCTCCAGGCCAAAAACCCATATTTAATATGCTGTTACTAGCACTAAAACTATTTGGATTTGATACTTTAAATGCATTTATGATATTGCCTGCTGCATAATAAAAAACATTTTCCAAATACCAAATCAGGCTAATGGCTTCATCATAAGGCGTTGGCTTTTTTTTATTGAAAAAAGGTGTTCGACCTAACTGTTGTAAGTAGTTGTAGATATGCTTTTCATTGTTGTTGGCAATGGCTTTTGAAAGATCGTGAATGATGCCTAAAACATTATCAGGATAGAATTGTGTGGGATGTGCAGTAAGCACCAACCTTACTTTAAAGTCCTTTAATTTCTCTTCTAATTCAGCATCTTTTTTTTGCTCTTCAACTGACAGGCTCAACTGCTTTAAACTACCTGCACCATCCATATCATTCACTTCTTTAAAAGCTGCATCTTCAAGGGCATCAAACAATACAATTTGTCGTTCTATATATTGCACAAAGCGAAATAACAAGTCTTGCTTTTCCTCATCTTTTGCGTAGCTGGTTTGCCTTTCAAAAAAAATATCAATGATTTCTTTGGGGCTTAACCCTTGCTTATAGCCTTCTTCGCAAGTTAGCAACAACATAGAAACAAGGATGCCTGTTTTTTCGATTGTATGAAATGGAAGAGAGGTAAATAAGCTATTGTAGAGCTGAAACTTGATTCCAACAAGATTATTGAATTGCTGTAAACTTTTTGTGTTAGCCATAAAGCTAGTATAAAATAACAATATGTTCTACCATCTTGCTATTAGTTTTAAATTTATCATTCTTGGTGTTAACCTGTTTGGTATAGCAAATGTGTTGTTCTGAAAATCTTTTATCAATAAAAAGCTAATGATATTTTGCCTGTCAACTACATTAAATAACTCTAAACTTGCCCATATACTTTGAAAATGCCTGAAAGGTGAATGACTGCGTTTTTGCTTTTCACCATCAAGTAGCATTGCAGCAAACCCCATATCTACACGCACATAAGGTTCAATAACTAAAGCATTTCTAAAGCGTACACTATTGGGAATATTGTATGGCAAATTGCTGCCATAAATACCACTTAAATACACCTTAATATTTTTATTGGTGCTTAAATAATCCTGATAAAATAAACCCACAGTTAACATCCTGTCTGTTGGCCTCCTTATCCAACCAACACTGTTTACATTACTACTTTTTATATTGGGATTATTGGCTGCTACTTCAGTGCCTGCACTATCGTAATAGCTGGTGTAATTAAAATCACTGATGTTTTCTTTGGTTCGCATAAAACCAATGCTCAACCAACTTTCAGCATCTTTTACCAGCTCTGCATACAGTCTTGTTTCAATACCATAAGCATAAGCTTTAGCCTTGTTTTCTGCAAAATATCTTACACGAACATTGTCAATATCATAAGGCACAACATCTGTTATGCTTTTATAATAAGCTTCTGTCGAAACTCTTGCTGGTCGCTTGTTCCAGCTAAAATTATAATCAAAGCCACCACTGAACTGCCAGCTTTGCTGTGCCAGTAAACTGGTGTTTAAAGTTCCATTTGGTCTTCTCATCTCTCTATAAAATGGAGGTTGATGATAAGCACCTGCACTGGCTTTTATTACAACATTCTTAACCCAGTTTTTTGGTTTAAAAGAAACGCCTACACGTGGAGAAATTAGCAACTGATTGTTGAGTGTATTATAGTTGTAACGAATACCAGCATTAATAATAAAATCGTTGCTATCCCTTAAAATAATATTGTCCTGAAAGTAGCCAGTGAAGCGGGTTATATCAATATTATTATTTCCTTTAATAACATTGTTCAACACTAAAGCGTTTGGATTGTAAGGCAAAGAATAACCACCACTATCTTTATATTCCCACTCATTAATCCTGTCACTTATTTTTTGTTGGTCAATGCCTACACCCCATTGCATTTTATGGTGCTTGTTATCAATATATCCCTTTTGCTGAAAAGATAGAACTGTAATGTCTAATTTATTTCTGCTAAAATTTTGATAAGCACCTGCACCCAGTGGATTTGTAATTAAACCAAACGTAGCCTGGCTTTTATCGAAATTCCTTTCGCCAAAAAGATACACGCCAAGTATATCCACATTCTCACTTTCCTTATTGTTAAAGACGCTAAACAAGTATTTTAACTTTACATTTTTTTTAGGTTGATGAGTTGCTGCAATGCCTAAAAAATTTGTACTGTAAGCATCTTTTTCCTGCCCTTCAAAAAATATATCTAAACCAAGGTTGGCACTAAAAACTGGCGTAAACACTGATGTTGTAAGCTTTGCCTCTTCTGGTACTAACGTAAATTTGGTAGATGATGTATTGCCAAATAAATCTACACTCCATTTATCGTTAATGGTATAATTTAATAATGCCTGCACATCTGATGATGAAGGAATATAATTGCCTTTTGTTTGCTGACTGCTTAATAAATTCCTGTTGCTTCTATTACGAACACCTATTAAATAAGTAAGTTTATTATTCTTTGAAACTCCTTCTACATGCACACCTTGCTCAAGAATACCAATGTATGCACTGCCACCAAATGCTTTAGGTTTTTTATAAGTAATGTCTAATGCACTACTCATTTTATCTCCATATTTTGCCTGAAAACCTCCAACATAAAACTTCACATTACTTGTTAACTCAGGATTAATAAAACTCAAGCCTTCCTGTTGCCCATTTTTTATTAGGTAAGGTTTATATACTTCAAAGTCATTTACATAAATCAGGTTTTCATCGTAGCTGCCACCACGCACATTGTAATTGCTTGTAAGCTCAGTAGTGCTGCCAACAAAGAACTTCAGCAAACCTTCAATACTATTGTTTGGTGATGGGTTTAAAATTGCTTTATTAGGGTCAATAGCAATTGCACCAGAATTTCTATGTTCTCTATCTGACTTTACAACAACAGTATCCATTACACTTTTGTTGCGTTTCATTTTTATTTTAAGTGTCAGTACTTCATCTGGTGCAGCACTTAAATTTTTTTGTACTTTATAATAGCCTATAGAACTAAACACTACAGCAAAATATTTTTTTGCAGGAACCTTAAAGCTAAAATTTCCAAGGCTATCAGTTTTGGTGCCTTTATCTGCATTTAATAATTGCACTGAAACATTTGCTATTACTGCATCTTCATCATCTATTACAACCCCTTTTATAGTTGCAGTTTTGGTTTGTGCAACAGCAAAAAATGGAAGAAGAAGTATGAATAAAAAAAGTCTTTTCATTAAATAAAAAATAAAGTGGAAAGATATTGGGAAATTAATAAAGCAAATTGATAGTTGATAATTATTATTTTATCCTTACTCCCAAACCTGCTTTGCCTTCAATAAAAATATTGCCATTGTTGAATTGCAAGCCAGTTGCAATATCTTCTTTTAACAATAAAGGGCCATCCATATCTACATAATCAAGTTGTGGCAAAAAGTTAGCATTTGCTGCTGCACCTAAGCTGCTTTCATTCATACTACCCATCATTACTTTCAAATTTAGTTCCCTTGCTTTTTTAATCATTCGCAAGGCAGGAGTAATGCCACTGCATTTGGTAAGCTTTATATTTATTCCATGAAAATGGTTAACACATTTTTCTACATCATTTTCAAACACGCAACTTTCATCTGCAATTAATGGAATAATTGATTGTTGGTACAATGTTTTCATTCCTTCCCAATCATCTTTTGCCAAAGGCTGCTCTATCAATTCTACATTTAACGTTGCAAGCAAAGGAACCTTTTGCAAGGCTTCATTAAGCGTCCAGCCTGCATTTGCATCAACTCTAAAAAGAGATTGAGTATGTTTTCTCAATTCAGTAATAACTTCAACATCATTTTCAAAACCCACTTTTATTTTATAAACAGGATGAGGTTTGGCTTTGATTTTTTCAACCATTTTATCAATGGAATCAATGCCAATTGTATAGTCGGTTACAGGTGTGTTTTCAAATTTTGTATCCCACAATTCATACAATAATTTACCTTTCATTTTGCCAAATAAATCCCATGCAGCCATATCTAAAGCACTTACCAAAAAAGGATTATTGGGCAATAAATGATGCAGGTAATGCCAATATCTTTCAGGTTCAGTAAAGGCAAATTTTTCAATCCATTTTTTCTTCATCTCAATATCATCAAGCATTTGCTCTACAGTAATATTGTAATAAGTTATAGCAGGTGCTTCACCAAAACCAATAAAATTGCCCAATTGTAAGGCAACAAATAAACTGGGTTGATGCGTTTTTGTACGTCCTCCACTTATGGTAAATGGATATTCAAAAGGAAGTTCTATTTTTTTATAATGTAGTTGCAAAGTGCTTAATGTTATTGTAATGTAATATGCGTGTTTACTGTATTTCAGCTTGAGCCTTAATATGTTTTAAAACCCTGTTATGAATTGTATGAACAATATTGTCGCTCCAAACTGTCCAATAAATTCCTGGTTTAATTTTATTTACATACCAAGTTGTTCCTTCAAGCAATGTATGTCCATTTGGCAAAGCAGTAAGTTTAAATTGTCCTTGTTTAGATACCCAATACCCATGTAAATGATTTGGATGAATATCATAGAAACTCAACTCTTTCATTGGCTCTGGTTGTTCATCTACAGAAAATTGCAGTAGCTTATTTTCATCCCAAACAGTTATTGGCTCTACAAAGCTGCCAGTAGAAAAATTACAATGCCTTATTGCACCAACGCCTTTACCAACAATAGTTGCATTGATTGGATAAGCAATTCCTGTTTTAAAAATAAATTCTGTGGGTTCGTTAAGCTGAGGAAATGAAACTACATTTTTCCAGACTTTTTCGGGTGTTGCATTTATTTCAATAGTTGTAACAACTGAACGTAAATCTTCAGTTGTTTTTATTGTGTTTTCAAATGCCATAAAAGATGGCGAAGAAATTAATAGCAAAATGACTGCTGTTGGGGTTTGGTTTTTAAAATTGCTTTTTGAGAAGCTAAAACCAATTAAGAACCCTAGATAGGTAAAAATAAATCCAATAGGAGCAGCCATCAGCAAGCAAATAATGCCTTCCCATGCAAAACATAAAAGCCCGATACAAAAAATAAAAAGAGTTAGATAAGCATTATTTCTAAGTTGTTTTCTTGTAACTGAATTTTTATAAGAAAAAATTAAAGTTGAACTAGCCCCTAAAACCAATGGAAGCCACATAAAAAGTCCAAACGCATATTCCATGAAAAAGTTTATTGCCAAATAAGCAAATGCCCAACTCAGTACGCAGGTAAATACAAGCGAAAATATCCTCTGAAAAACATTGCTTTTGACTTCATTTTTTACATCTGGCATTTTATTATTTTATGGGGTTGGTTAAATTGGATAATTGCAAAGCTAATGTTACAACAAATTAATGTTAAATAATTAATGATGGTGCAAAAAAAATCTTCATAAATAACTCAAATAATTACTTTTACATCTTTCTTTTAAAACAGATAACTTATAAGTAGTAAATGACAAATAGTTACACTTCGCTTGTTAAGCAAACTTTCCATTTTCCACAAGAAGGTTTTGAGGTAAAAAACGATTACCTTGAGTTTAATGGTGTTAATATAAAAGCACTCATTGAAAAACATGGAACCCCTTTAAAAATAAGCTATTTGCCCAAAATTGGCATGCAAATAAATAAGGCAAAAACAATGTTTGCAAATGCATTTAAGAAGCATAAATATGAAGGCAGCTATAATTATTGCTACTGTACCAAAAGTTCACATTTTAGTTTTGTTGTTCAAGAGGCATTGGAACATGGCATTAATCTGGAAACAAGCTTTGCATATGATTTAGACATTATAAACCAACTTTATAAAAGAAGAAAAATTAACAAGGAAACATTTATTGTGTGTAATGGTTTTAAGCAAAAAAATTACACCAGTCGTATTGCCAAGTTAATTAACAGTGGCTTTAAAAATGTAATTCCTGTTTTAGACAATAAAGAGGAATTGAATGCATATAAAAAAAGTGTGAAAGAACCTTTTAAATTAGGCATCAGAGTAGCTGCTGAAGAAGAACCAAACTTTCCTTTTTATACAAGCCGTTTAGGCATAAGGGCAAAAGATATTTTAGAATTTTATGTAGATGAAATTGAAGGCTACGAAGACAAGTATCAACTTAAAATGCTGCATATATTTTTAAACAAAGGTATTAAGGATGATATTTATTACTGGAGCGAATTGAATAAAATAATTAACCTGTATTGCCAGTTAAGAAAAATTTGCCCAGAGTTGGATAGTATAAATATTGGTGGTGGTTTTCCTATCAAGCATTCACTGGCATTTGAATATGATTACCAGTTTATGATAAATGAAATTGTAGGTAATATTAAAAAAGCTTGCAATAAAGCTAAAGTTCCAATGCCAAATATTTTTACAGAGTTTGGCAGCTTTACTGTTGGCGAAAGTATGGCACATGTATATAGTGTTGTTGCAGAAAAGCAACAAAATGATAGGGAAACCTGGTACATGATTGACAGTAGCTTTATAACAACTTTGCCAGATACCTGGGGCATTGGAGAAAAGTTTTTAATGCTGCCAATTAATAAGTGGCATAATGAATACCAGCGTGTGGTTTTGGGTGGCATTACGTGCGACAGCCATGACTATTACGATAGTGAGGAACACATAAATGAAGTGTTTTTACCTAAAACAAAATCTGGTGAAAAACAACCTACTGAAAATGATAAAGAACCTTTGTATGTTGGCTTCTTTCATACTGGTGCTTATCAAGATCAGATCAGTGGATATGGTGGTATTAAGCACTGTTTAATACCAAGTCCCAAACACGTTATTATTGAGAAAGATAAAAATGGCAAATTGATTGACTGGGTTTATGCCAAAGAACAAACTTCAGCAAGTATGCTTAAAATATTAGGTTATTTAAGATAATAAAAAAGGATTGTTATAACTAACAATCCTTTTTTATTATTTCTTTTTAGCTGCCTTTTTAACAGCAGCTTTTTTTACTGGCTTGTCAAATGCTTTTGGTTTTTGCTCCAATATCATTCGCTTCACTTCATCTAAACTAATAGTTGGTAATTCTTCAGGCGTGTATCTTGTGCCATCTGGTTTTTTAGTAATCTTCAATATATCTTTTCCAAATTTAATGATAGCACCCCATCTTGCGTTTTGTATAGATATTTTCTCAGCTTCCCAATTTTGAATATATCTGTTAGCTTCTTTATCCAATTTTTTTACAATCATATCATCACAGTCGGCTTGTGTAAGATTGTCAAAATTGTAAGCCTTTGTAACATTAATGTATAAATCTTTCCATTTAATAAACGGCCCAAATCTTCCTTTTCCTTTAGTTACTGGAAGTCCTTCGTACATTGCAATTGGTGCATCTGCCTGATTTTTTTCTTCAATCAATTGCACAGCACGAGCAACATCAATATCATCCATATTTTCTCCACGTGGAATAGAAATAAATTGCTCTCCATATTTTACATAAGGACCAAAACGTCCAATATTAATACTTAACTCTTGTCCATTATGTTCACCAATAACTTTTGGAAGTTTGAACAAATCCAATGCTTCATTTAGAGTAATGGTTTCAATACTTTGACCTTTTTTAAGTGTGGCAAATCTTGGTTTTTCCTCACCTTCAGTATCGCCCATTTGCACCATTGCACCAAAGCGACCCATACGTGCAATAATTTTCTTGCCAGTTTCTGGGTCATTGCCCAACTCACGTTCACCACTTGCACGTTGTGCAGTTTCCATAGTGGTTTCAATGGTTTTATGAAATGGTTTATAAAAGCCATCAATCATACTATGCCATTCCATTTTGCCGCCAGCAATATCATCAAATTCATTTTCAACAGCAGCAGTAAAGTTGTAATCCATTACTTTGGTAAAATGATTTTTCAGGAAATCTGTAACCACACTTCCTAAATCTGTTGGAAATAATTTTTGCTTTTCTGCACCAACATTTTCACTGTTGATGCTTGCTGAAATATTATTGTTCGATAATTTTAAAATTTGATAATCTCTACGCTTTCCTTCTCTATCTGCCTTCTCAACATAAGTTCTTTTTATAATGGTAGAAATTGTTGGTGCATAAGTTGATGGGCGACCAATGCCTAACTCTTCCATTGTTTTTACAAGGCTTGCTTCTGTGTACCTTGCAGCAGGCTTGGTGAATTTTTCTGTGGCAAACATTTCTTTAAAGTCTAATGCCTGTGCAACTTTCAATGGTGGCAACATTGCATTGTCTTCATCATCCTCTTCATCTTTTCCTTCAAGATAAACCTTTAGGAATCCATCAAACATTAATACCTCACCAGTTGCAGTAAGTTGTTCCCTGTTTGTTGAAATATCAATCTTGGCAATTGTTTTTTCAAACTCTGCCTCACTCATTTGGCTTGCAATTGTTCTACGCCAAATCAACTCATATAACCTTCTTCCATCTTCATCAGCAATGGTTTTATTGTTCATATAAGTTGGACGAATAGCTTCGTGAGCTTCCTGTGCTGATTCGTTTTTATTCTTGTAAAATCTTTCTTTAAAATATTTATCCCCATAATTATTTACTATGGCATTTTGAATATCAGCCCTTGCAGTATCACTCAAATTCACACTATCTGTTCTCATATAAGTGATGTAACCAGCCTCATATAATTTTTGTGCCACCAACATTGTTTTGCTTACACCATAACCCAACTTTCTACTGGCTTCCTGTTGCAAAGTAGATGTTGTAAAAGGTGGTGCAGGATTACGTTTGCTGGGTTTTACATCTACACTTGCAACTTTATAATTTGCATTGATGCAAGATTGTAAAAACTTTTCTGCATCAGTTTTATTGCTAAGCTTTGATGGACCATCAGCCTTAAAAGTTACAGTCCTGTTATTAATGTCTGGTGCAGTAAAAAATGCCTCAACTTTGAAGCTGCTTGTTGGTACAAATGAACTGATTTCCCTTTCCCTTTCTACAATCAAACGCACAGCCACACTTTGCACACGACCTGCACTCAAACTTGGTTTAACTTTTTTCCATAATACAGGACTCAATTCAAAACCAACCAATCTATCCAGCACACGCCTTGCCTGTTGTGCATTCACCAAATTCATATTTATAAGGCGTGGATTGGCAACAGCTTTCTTAATTGCAGGTGCAGTAATCTCGTGAAAAACGATACGCTTTGTAGTATTTACATCAAGCCCCAAAGTTTCTGCCAAATGCCAGCTAATGCTTTCTCCTTCACGGTCCTCATCGGATGCTAACCAAACTTCTTCAGAAGATTTTGCAAGTTTCTTTAACTCATTCACCACTTTAATCTTATCATCACTCACAGTATATCGTGGCTCATAGTTTTTGTTTAGGTCTATGCCCATTTCATCTTTTTCCAAATCACGAATGTGACCAAAACAACTCTTCACCAAAAAATCTTTCCCAAGAATTTTCTCTATCGTTTTTGCCTTTGCAGGCGACTCCACTATCAATAAATTTTTTGCCATTAACTATTTTTTTTCACGCAACGAAACAAAGAATGCAAAGACCTAACGTTGTTTCTATTTTCTAAATTTATACTATAAAATTGACCATTGACTTTTTGACCAACGACCTTTTTAATTGTTGCAATATTATGTAGAGAATTTTTTTAGGGTGCCAAAAAAATTTTTACTCGTCCAGTTTTTTAAGCCATGCTTGCTCTTCTTTTGTAAGTGTGGCAAGGGTTGCAACGTAATTTATATCTGGCATATACCATCTTTGTTTTTCATAAAATGCTTTCAGTTCAGGATTTGTAAAAACATAACCACGACGAGCATAAGGTAAGTTGCGAAGGATTTGCTTGCTTGCTCTAAGTTTATTTTGATTGAATAAAATATCCTGATTTTCGATATTAAATGGAAGTTGATTGTCTGTAGACATTGCTTCATCGATAAAGTTTTGATAATGATTTTCACAAATGATAACTAATTCTTCGGCAGGCTTGAAGTTTGTCTTTTTTAGTATAACAGAACCTTTTTTTATATAAAATATTGCCCTCGTATATTGTTTATTTTCTTCTTCAGCAATGATATCACATATATGTTTTCCTACACTATTTATTAACCAATCCTTGCAACTGGTTTTATACAAATCGTATATAAAAAATTCTTGAAAATTACCCATATCAATATTTAAAGTAAAGTCATCAATTTGTTTATTAGACCAGCGTTTTGCAGCAGTTAATATATAAGTCAACCTATATAATTCAGATACTGAGTTTGACATATCAAGAATATAGCTATGCTTAATTATATTCAAACCTTGTTTAAATTTAGCTTTGAAATGGTACACATATTTATAGTCAGATTCACCACTTGTATCTTCATTTAATTTCCATGCTATAGATTTTTCCATAAATCTACCGTCCTTATAATAGATGCTGTCATTTACTATTGCAACATTATATTTTAAAATGTTGTTATTCATTATCACAACAAATTCATAAATATTGGGGTGTTTCGATTTACTTCCAGTTCCTTTATCTGCATCACCTTGTGGGCAATCAGCCTCAAATCCCACATCAATTGTTTTGTCTTTTGCAGGATTATAAAACTCATAATAGACATTTATTTCAGCCTTGTTTCCATCTATCCTTTTAATATTTAAAATTTCTTTTTTAACACTAATATCAGTTTCAAACATGGGTATTAAATGATTGCCACTAACATAAAATGCACCATCATTAGCCAACGCAAATTGTGTTATTAGCAATAAATAAAAAAGTGTTTTGAGTTTATGTTTCATTGGGAATAATATACTATGTAAGTGAATGATTTGGGCTCTATGCTAACAACCATTTTGTTCGTTGTAATATTGCTTATATTTTTTGACTATAAAAAATTACTTATCCAATTTTTTAAGCCATTCTTGCTCTTCTTTTGTAAGTGTGGCAGGGGTTGCAACGTAATTTATATCTGGCATATACCATCTTTGTTTTTCATAAAATGCTTTCAGTTCAGGATTTGCAAAAACATAACCACGCCTTGCATAAGGCAAATTGCGAAGTATTTTTTTTGAAAAACCAAACAAAGTGGTATCAGTAATTCCTCTAAGATTTTCTATAGCAAAAGGTAATTCTTCAACTATTTTTCCGCCAGGCTCAACTTGCCCAAAACGATAAAGTTCAGTGCAAATAAATATTTCTCCCTTGGGATTAAAATTAGTTTTGTGGAATGTAACACTGCCATTTTGCAACATAAAAAGAGCAGGTTTTATTGACCAATAATACCAATCTGAAGATGTATCAAAACTATCTAAAACTTTTCCTATCCCGTTTACTTTCCATTCTTTTGCGTTTTCAAAAAAATCCTTTTGTATAATAAATTCCTGAAAATTTCCCATATCAATATTCAATGTAAAATCATCAATTTGATTATTAGCCCAACGTGTAGCTGCTGTGAGAATATATTGAAGTGAATACAATGCATCAAATGAGCTTGATAGTTTTATTATGTATTTATGTTTTAAAACATTTACACCTTTCTTAAACTTTGCTTTAAAATGATAGACATATTTATAATCTAAAGTGTCATTTTCTGCTTTACTATTTATCCAAAGTTTTGACTTATCAATAAACCTTCCATCTTTATAATAAATTTTATCGCTAACAACTGTAACAGAATATGGTAATTGATTATTATTAAAAACCACTTTAAAATTTTTCATGAGTGGATGGTTACTTACTTTCTTCTTAAAATATGAGCCATCTGGGCAAGGTGCTTCAAAACCTACGTCAATTGCCTTTTCATCTACTGGATTATAAAATTCATAATACACATCAATTTCTGCACTGTTACTACTAATTCTTTTGATATTCAGTATTTCTTTTTTGACACTTATATCTGTTTCAAACATTGGAATTAAGTTTCGTCCTTTTACAAAACTTGCATAAAATGCACCATCATTGGAAAATGCAAATTGTGAAAACAGCAATACATTTAAAAATATTACGAGTTTGAGTTTCATTGAGCAATAATATGTAAAGAATTTGAACGACTTTATGATAAAGAATATCGTTCTATCTTTGTTTTATGAAGATTACACTCGCACAACAAAACTATCATATAGGAAACTTTGAATTCAATACTCAAAAAATAATTGATGCAATTAATATAGCAAAAGCAGATAAAAGCGATTTAATTATTTTCAGCGAAATGTGTGTGTGTGGTTATCCTGCACGAGATTTTGTGGAGTTTGATGATTTCATTAACAAATGTTATCAGGCTGTTGAAGCTATAAAAGAACACACAGAAAACATAGGGGTGTTAATTGGCTCACCTGCACGTAATGCTATTAAAGAAGGCAAGGATTTATTTAATGCTGCTTTCTTTTTATACAATAAAAAAATTGTTGCAGAAGTGCATAAAACCTGTTTGCCAACTTATGATGTATTTGATGAATACAGATATTTTGAACCAGCTTATGATTGGAATATTGTTGAGTTTAAAGGAAAGAAATTAGCCATAACAATTTGTGAGGATATATGGAACTTAGGTGATAACCCTTTGTACAGGAAATGCCCAATGGATGAATTGATGAAACATAAGCCAGACTTGATGTTGAACATTAGTGCAAGCCCTTTTGATTACACACACAATGAAGATAGAAAAGCGATTTGCAAAGCCAATGTTTTAAAATATAACTTGCCCTTGGTGTATTGTAATGCAGTAGGTAGCCAAACAGAAATTGTGTTTGATGGAGGAAGTTTGGTGTTTGATGCAAAAGGAAATTTATGCAAGCAGTTGCCAATGTTTACAGAAGCAATAGAATCTGTTACGATTAATGATAATGGTACTTGTGTTGAATCAATTATAGAAACTGTTGATGCTTTGCCAAATGAAGAATTAAATCCAAACGTATTGGATTATAATTTAAACATTAATGAAATTTATGATGCACTTGTTTTGGGCATTAAAGATTACTTTAATAAAATGGGTTTTACAAAAGCAATACTTGGCAGTAGTGGTGGCATTGATAGTGCTGTAACCCTTGCTATTGCTTGTGATGCATTGGGTGCAGAAAATGTAAGAGCAGTTTTAATGCCTAGTCCTTACAGTACAGAACATAGTGTTAATGATGCTGTGCAACTAAGCAAAAACTTAAATAATCCTTACGATATTATTAAGATAAAGGATATATATGAAAGCTTTTTAGAAACTTTAAAACCAACTTTTAATGATTTGCCTTTTAGCCTTGCTGAAGAAAATATTCAAAGCCGTACACGTGGAAATTTGTTAATGGCAATTGCCAATAAGTTTGGTTATGTACTATTGAATACAAGCAATAAAAGTGAATTGGCAACTGGCTATGGCACTTTGTATGGAGATATGGCTGGTGGACTTGGTGTACTTGGTGATTGCTATAAAATGCAGGTATATGCCTTAGCAAATTATATAAATCGCAATAAAGAAATAATTCCTGAAAATATTATTACCAAAGCACCAAGTGCTGAGTTAAGACCTAATCAAAAAGATAGTGATAGCTTGCCAGATTATGCAATCTTAGATAAAATTTTATATCAATATATTGAGCAAAAACAAGGGCCACAAGAAATAAAAGCACAAGGTTTTGATACTGCTTTGGTAGATAGAACATTGAAAATGGTGAACAATAATGAATATAAACGAAACCAATTTTGCCCAATCATTCGTGTATCATCAAAAGCATTTGGTGTGGGTAGGAGAGTGCCTATTGTTGGAAAATATTTGAGTTAATGATTACCAACGGTGTAATCATTAACTCAAATATTCTTTATTTTATCTTAATGCACACCATTACTTGCCAACGTTGCTTTCTTAGCTTCGTGACTTGTTGGCTTCCCCACATCCCATCCAAAATAATTTTTTGCATTGTAAAAGCAAATATCCTGAATCACTTTACCAACCCACTCCACATCATTTGGCAATTCACCATTTTCAATTTCAGTACCAAACAAGTTGCATAATAATCTTCTAAAATATTCGTGTCTTGGGAAAGATAAAAAGCTTCTGCTATCAGTCAGCATACCAACCATCTTGCTCACCAAACCCATATTAGACAAGGCATTCAACTGTTTGGTCATACCATCTTTTTGATCCAAAAACCACCAGCCACTGCCAAACTGAATTTTACCAGCACTGCTTCCATCATTAAAATTACCAATCATTGTAGCCATCAATTCGTTGTCAGCAGGATTCAAATTATATAGAATTGTCTTCGCCAATTTATTGTTCGTATCCAATCTATCTAAAAATTTCGCCAACGCTTTTCCCTGACTAAAATCACCAATAGAATCCCAACCAGTATCAGCACCAAGCTGCCTCATCATCCTGCTATTATTGTTTCTCAACGCACCCAAATGATACTGCTGAATCCATCCTTTTTCACAATCCCATTCAGCAAACCATTGCAGCATTGCACTCTTAAATTTCAGTTGCTCATAACTGCTCAAAGCTTTGCCACTTCTAATACTTACAAACATTGCTTCAATTTCAGCCAATGTAAAATCTTCTGCATAAATTTCTTCCAAACCGTGGTCACTCACCTTGCAACCATTGGCAGCAAAAAATTCGTGGCGACTTTGCAATGCAGTCAAATAATCGTTCAAAGATTTTATATTCACATCACACACAGTTTCCAGTTTATCTACATAACTATTAAACGTTGCAACATTCGCTACATCCATTGCCTTATCAGGTCTAAACGCAGGCAGAATAGGTATTTCAAAGCCTTCATTCTTCAACTGAATATGGTAATTCAAGTCATCAATAGGGTCGTCAGTCGTGCAAACAGTAGCCACATTCATCTTGCGTAAAAGGTTTTTCACGCTGTATTCAGGACTACGCAATTTCTCACTGCACTCATCATAAATTCTCTTTGCACTTTTCTCATTCAATATTTCGTGAACATCAAAATAGCGTTGCAATTCCAGGTGCGTCCAGTGATACAAAGGATTTCTCAACGTGTAAGGAACAGTCTTTGCCCACTCATAAAATTTTTCCCAATCACTCGCATTGCCAGTGCAAAATTTCTCATCCACACCATTCGTTCTCATTGCACGCCATTTGTAGTGGTCGCCATACAACCAAATCTGGGTAAGGTTTTCAAAGTTTTTATCCTCTGCAATCTGCTGTTGAGGCAAGTGGCAGTGATAGTCAATGATAGGCATATCCTTCGCATACTGATGATATAAAATTTCAGCAGTTTTATTGCTCAAAAGGAAATTCTCATCTAAAAATTTTTTCATCTCTTTTATTTTTTATAACACAAATTATTTTCAATTTAAAATTCAACATTCAAAATTTAACATTATTCATTTGGGGCTGTCATCGTTCATCTTTTACTCAACTTCAGTCCCTGCTTTTCGTTTCAAGTCCTCGCTACAAGCAGTTGCAACAACATTTAACTTTTGTAATCTTTTCAACTTCTCTAACAATTTCAACTTTTGTGCAAGGCTGTGGGCTTTCCACTTCAATCAGGCAGCCTTTCAACATTTGTAATGCTATTCGGCAACCAACTTCACCTCAAAACATCATCTACACAATATTCTTCATCTTCTGCATTCCATTTTTAAATTCATACAATTCAAAAATTATCTCACACAATTCATTTTTAAACTTACACAATTCAAAAATTATTTTACACAATCCACTTTTAAACTCACACAATT
>CAYZDJ010000007.1:101164-134983 GCA_964477265.1 uncultured Chitinophagaceae bacterium | reverse complement strand
AGCGACTTTACATCTTGTGGTGGTCAGTTAGTTGCTATAACAGGAGTTTCTACAACGCCTGCTTTGCCAACAACTGATGGTAATTGGAGTGCTTTAGGTAGCAACCCAAGTGGTGCAACTTTAGGTGCAACTGTGTTAGGTGTTGCAACTGTTCAGTTTGATTCATTGGCTTCTGGTGTGTATAGCTTTATCTATACTGTAACTGGTGGATGTGATGATACGTTAAATATTACAGTAGGAGCTAAGCCAGCTGCAGGAAGTGATTTGTATGAAGTATGTGGCGGCTCAATCATTCCTTTAACAGGCTTGCCAAGTGGTGGAACCTGGTCTCAGGCGTCAGCAAATGCAAGTGGTGCAACAGTAGGTTCAACTTCAAATGGAGTTGCTAATATTAGTTTTGCAAATCTTGTTTCAGGAACTTATACCTTAATTTATACAACACCATTTGGTTGCACAGATACAATGACTATCTCTACCAAACCAAAACCAAATGCAGGTAGTGATGTGTATATGGAATGTGGCACACCAAGATTGTTTGATACAATTAGAGCCACACCGTTTGGTGGATCTTGGTCTGCATTGTCAAGTAATAATAATTTAGTTACATTAGGTACCACAGATACAGCAGGAAAAGCAAGAATAAATTTACCAGTAGCACCTAATCAAGGTTCTTGGACATTTATTTATACTGCACCAAATGGTTGTACAGATACTATGACTTATGTTATTGGAGTAACTGGTACACCTGCACCTACAATCAACTCAGGTAGCAACCCAATTTGTGGAAATGGCACAGTACAAATTTGCCCTACACAATGGGGCTGGAGTAACTATCAATGGTATAAAGATGGAGTAGCTGTTGGTGGTATTGCAGGTACACAAGCTTGTATTACGATTGACACTTCTAAAGTGGGTAGTTATACTTTAGCAGGAACAAATGGCTCAGCTTGTTGGTCTAAACAATCACCAGCAGTAGTGGTAAGTTTAGCAGGTCCTGTTACGCCTACTGTTACATCTCAAAGTGGCTCATTCACTGCTTGTAACAATGGCAGCATTACTTTAATCAGTAGTTCTAATCAAAACAATCAATGGAATAAAGATGGTAATGCAATCAGTGGAGCAACAGGTCAATATTATAATGCAACAACTAATGGTGTTTATACAGTAACAACAAATAATTGTGGTTATGTAAGAACAAGTGGTGGAGTAACAGTTACTATAGTTCCGCAAATTAATGTTGCTTCGATTCAATCAAATACTGGTACAGTTTGTACAGGAAGCTCAATTACTTTAACCAATGCAACAGCAGGTGGTGTTTGGAGTTCTTCTAACACTGCAAAAGCAACTGTTAATGCAAGTGGAGTTGTAACAGGTGTTGGTGTAGGTAGTGCTACCATTACTTATACAGTAACAATAAATGGTTGCAGTAATGCTGCAAGCTATACTTTAAATGTTGCTGATGGCTCAAACATAGCTGCACCAAGCGTTGCAGCACAAGGCTCTACTGGGTTGTGTGGTAATAGTACAGTACAAATTTGCCCAACAGTTTGGGGTTGGAATAATTACCAATGGTATAAAAATGGAGTAGCTGTTACACAAAATGGAACAGGTGCTTGTATTACAGTTGATACTTCTAAATTGGGTAGTTATACATTAACTGCAACTAATAGCAATGGCTGTTGGTCACCAGCATCAAATGCTGTAGTAATAGCAACTGCATCAACACCAGCAACACCAACTATAGCTGTTAATGGTGCTGCTTCAACTTGTAATGGTCAACCTATTACAATGACTAGTAGTTCTTCTACAGGTAATCAATGGAAAAAAGATGGCGTTGCAATTAGTGGTGCAACAGGACAAACTTATCAAACATCAGCAACTGGAGTTTATACAGTAACTGTAACTGATAATTGTGGTGGTACTGCAACAAGTGCAGGAACATCATTATCAATTTCACCATATATAACAGTAAATTCAATACAATCTGTTACAGGTTCTATTTGTAAAAATGCAACATCTACTTTAATTAATACAACACCAGGTGGTGTTTGGAGTTCAAGCAATACATCGGTAGCAACAATTAATGCGAGTGGTGTAGTAACTGGTGTTGATACAGGAACAGTAACTATAACTTACACTGTAACTATTGGTGGATGCAGCAATTCAGTATCTGCAACCTTTACAGTAGTTGATGGTTCAAATGTTGCTGTGCCAGTTATTATAGCTCAAAGTTCTGCAGCATTATGTGCTAATGGAAATGTTACTTTATGTCCAACAAACTTTGGCTGGAGTGGTTATCAATGGTATAAAAATGGAGTAGCTGTATTGCAAAATGGTTATGGTGCTTGTATCACTGTTGATACATCTGCATTAGGCACATATACTTTAGCTGGTGCAGGTGGTACAGGTTGTTGGTCATCACAATCAAACAGCATTACAGTTTCTACTATGACTTCACCGTCTACGCCAACGGTTACTGCAAATGGCTCTACAAGCACTTGCAATGGTGGTACTGTAGTATTAACAAGCAGTTCATCTACAGGCAATCAATGGAATAAAGATGGTAATCCAATCAGTGGTGCTACGTCACAAAGCTATACAGCATCTGCAAGTGGAGTGTACACAGTAACTGTAACTAATTGTGCTGGTACTGCAACAAGTGCAGGAACAACATTAACCATAACACCATACATAACTGTAAATTCAATACAATCTGTAACTGGTAATATTTGTAAAAATGCAACATCAACATTAACTAATACAACGCCAGGTGGTGTTTGGTCATCAAACAATACATCAATAGCAACAGTTAGTTCAGGTGGTGTGGTAACAGGTGTTGATACAGGAACTGTAACTATTACTTATACTGTTACATCAGGTGCTTGCAGCAATGCAGTGTCTGCAACATTCAGAATAGTTGATGGTTCTAGTATAGTTCCACCAACTATCGTAGCACAAAGTTCTACATTAATTTGTTCAAATAGTACAGTTCAACTTTGCCCAACTACATTTGGTTGGAGCAATTATCAGTGGTATAAAAATGGAGTAGCTGTATCTGCAAATGGAACTGGGGCTTGCATTACAGTTGATACTTCTAAACTTGGCAGCTATACATTAGCAGGAACTACAGGCACAGGTTGCTGGTCATCACAATCAAATGCAATAGCAGTATCTGTTGCATCTGCACCTACTGCAGCAACTATTACAGCAGGTGGTTCAACAAACATTTGCAATGGCAATAGCGTTACATTAACCAGTAGTATTTCCAGCAATAATCAATGGTATAAAGATGGTTCAATAATAGGTGGTGCCACCAGTCAAACTTATGCTGCATCAGCAATTGGTGTATATCAGGTTGCACAAACATCAAGCTGTGGCAATACTTTAAGTGCAGGTATTACAGTAACTGTTGCTGCACCTATACAAGTAGCATCTATTAGCAGCAACAGTAGCTCTACAGTATGCTTTGGCAATAGTCTTACATTAAGTTGTACAACAGCAGGTGGTGTTTGGAGCTCAAATAACACATCAGTAGCAACCGTAAATGCAAGTGGTGTTGTATCTACTGTAGCAGCAGGTACAGCAATCATAAGCTACACTGTAACATCAGGTGCTTGTTCAGCTTCATCAACATATACCATAACAGTACAAAGTGGTTCAGTAACTACACCTGTTTTAGATATCAGAGGCTCAGTAAATATTTGTGGTAGTGGTAGTTTGCAAATGTGTCCTCAAAATTGGGGCTATAGTAATTATCAATGGTATAAAAATGGAGTGCCTTACTCAACTTCTGCTTGTATTACAGTAAATACAGCAGGTGCATATACTTTGGCTGGTACCAATGGCAATGGCTGCTGGAGTGCTCAATCATCACCGGCAAATGTTACTCTTAATTCTATACCTGCTGTTGTTGCCACAACTGGACCAACATCAGTATGTGTAGGTTCATCAATAACATTAAGTAACAGTAGCAACATACCAAACGGTGGAGCAGGTATTTGGACAAGCACAGCAGGCAGGGCTACAATAAGCAGCCTTGGCGTAGTAACAGGCACAAGTGCAGGTATTGCAACATTGGTTTATACAATAACCTCATCTGTTGGTTGCAGTGCCTCTGCCAGCTATAATGTAACTGTTAATGCATTGCCATCTGTACCAAGTATTTCGTTTGCAGCAGGCACAACAGGTATTACAGGTAGTGGTGGATATTGCAGAAACAAAACATTTACCTTGCTTGGTAATCCAGTAGGTGGTAGTTGGTCAGCAACAGGAGCATTTAGTATAACCAATGCAGGTGTTGTAACAACTGCTGGCACAGCAGGTGCTGCAAGTGTATCTTATACAATAACAGATGTCAATGGTTGTAGCAATTCAAGAACAGCTAATGTTAATGTAACTGCATCTTGCAAAGGAATAAATGCAAATCAGCAAACAGCAGTTGAGCCTGTAGTGTTATATCCTAACCCTGCACATACAATAGTTAATTTAAGGGTTAAAGCTTTAATTGGCACAGGAACCATTATTATTACTGACTTGTATGGCAAGCAGCTTAAACAACAGCCTTTAAGTATGGGTGTTAATACAATAGATGTATCATCTTTTGCAAAAGGAATGTACCTTGTTTCTGTTATCACTGAAAGTGGTAAACAAACACAGAAAGTGGTAGTGGAATAGTTATAGCAAAATATGAACATAATAAAAAGCCTCGAATAATATTCGAGGCTTTTTATTATGTTCAATTAAAATTTTATTTTATCAACCCTGCAAAATAATGAACAGTGCGTACTAATTGGCTTACATAGCTCATTTCATTATCGTACCAGCTAACAACTTTTATTAATTGTGTATCGCCAACTGTTACAACTTTAGTTTGTGTAGCATCAAACAAACTACCAAAATGAATGCCTATTATATCACTACTTACAATTTCATCTTCAGTATATCCAAAGCTTTCGTTGCTTGCAGCTTTCATTGCAGCATTTACTTCTTCAAGTGTTGTTTTTTTAGCACAAGTAGCTACTAATTCAGTTACACTACCAGTAATAGTAGGAACACGTTGTGCACCACCATCAAGTTTACCTTTTAATTCTGGCAATACCAACCCAATTGCTTTTGCAGCACCAGTACTATTAGGAACAATATTAGCAGCAGCAGCTCTTGCACGTCTCAAATCACCTTTAGGATGTGGAGCATCTAAAGTGTTTTGGTCGTTGGTGTATGCGTGAATGGTAGTCATACTTCCAGCCAAAATAGTGAAATTATCGTTCAATGCTTTTGCCATTGGAGCCAAACAATTGGTTGTGCAACTTGCACAGCTAATAATAGTTTCGCTACCATCTAAAATATTGTGGTTTACATTAAACACAACAGTTTTTAAATCGCCAGTTGCAGGTGCAGAAATTACAACTCTTTTAGCACCAGCAGCAATATGTGCTTTAGCTTTATCAGCATCTGTAAAAAATCCTGTGCTTTCAATTACCACATCTACATTGTGGCTACCCCAAGGTATTTGTGCAGGATCTTTTTGTGCATATATTTTTACTTCATGTCCATTTACTACAATTGAATTTTCGGTAGAAGTAACTGTTTCATTAAAACGTCCTTGAGCACTATCATATTTTAGTAAATGTGCAAGCACAGCAGGGCTTGTAAGGTCGTTGATAGCAACAACATCTATACCTTGCATATTATAAATCTGACGAAAAACTAATCGTCCAATTCTGCCAAAACCATTAATGGCAACTTTAACATTATTCATAATAAAAAAATTTAGGCGGCGAAAGTAGGATTTTGAGCTATATCGATTGCAATAAAATATTTTAAGTGGTATATAGCATCTTTAAACCCTAATAAAATATATTAAATTAATTTTTGGTCTTTTCTTTTTTTAATGACTCTAAAAAGTCCATAATCGACCACTCACATTCAATTATTTGATGTGGCGTAAGAAAAATATATGTTTCATTAATTTTTGTTTCGTAATATTTTTTTTGAGAATAATAAATGTTCCTTTTATACGTCATTTCTTTTACATCATTTGCCTTTAGTTTCTTAAGTAACTTCAAATTTTTATAACTATAAATACTTGAAAAAGTAACAGAATCATACAAATTTTTATGTATTCTCTCCATAACTACATACTTACTCTTTTTTGAAATTCCACTAACTTCTGTACCTAAGTCACTATTTCTTCTAAGATATAAATTATTGTATGGCTGCTCTGATATTGAAAATTTTTTAATACATTTTAATGTTCTGCAATCCAATAAATAAGTTACAGGTTTATAATTAGTTTCATCAAAAAAATGATATACAATATATTTTTTATCTGTTATAAAATATTTAAAATAAATACTTAAATGCGAAAGCCTTTTTTTAGGTACTAGCGTATTATCAATTCTGCTCAACAATTTACCATTTTTTACATTCCATAAGCAAAGTTGTTTTTTAGTGTTTACTGTAATTACTCTTTTGTCATCGCTACTAAAAACAACATTTTTAAAAATTTCGTTTTTAATTTTTCCCAATGGTGCTACATCTTTTATACGACTAATTATTTTAAAATTGCTTGAATTAATAATCAAAGCATCTTTATTGCGTTCAGGATAACTTAGTAGTAAATATTTTCCTGTATTGCTTACTGTTAAAAAAGCTTCGCAATTGTATTTTTTACTTTTGCCATTAACTCTTTTTGCAGGAAGAAACGATCTAATTACTCTTGTCTTTTTAGTAGTAAGATAATCTTTAGGGTCTTCAGTCAAATTTTCTGATGTAATTATTGCCTTCCTCTTTTCTTCATTGTAAGAAAAGTTGTATCTTCTTTTTGAGGCAAAATCATTCCAATTTTTTTCACAATCAGAAAAATTCCAATCACTATAAAACCTTTCTTCATTAAGCTTATTGGGCAATAAATAGCTGGTATAAGTCTGTAATAAGCCAAAGTTTAAAACATAAAATCTATCATCACTATCCGAAAAAAATGTAGTAGTAAGATGTGGGAATAATAACCCAATTTTACTAACAATTATTTTGGTTTTGGTTTCTAACAAATAGATTGTAAGATTAAATGCAGTATCGATATATCCAAAATATTTAGAATTATTAGAAAAGTATATTTCCGATTCTGTAGTGCAGTAAATTGTATCAAGTGTTTTTCTTTCTTTACAATCGTAGATTATATTACAGTATCTATTCTTTTGAATGTATATATTACAGCAAACTGCGAATTTCCCATTGTTAGAAATGCAAGTTTCATAAGGTAAATTAAATGAATTGGAATTACAATAAGCAACATTAATATTCAGCAATAAAACAAAAAATAATGCAACTCTCATATTGTTAGTTTAAAAAAACTATCAAACTATCTTAATAATCGCCCAATGTTTCTGGTAATTGAGATAAGGCATTGGCAAGCTGTTCATCGTTTGGTGCTATGCCATGCCACTCGTGTCCACCTTCCATAAAATCTATTCCTTTACCCATTTTTGTTTTCAATAAAATACATATTGGTTTGCCTTTGCCTATAAATGTTTTAGCAGTTCTTATGCCTTCAATTATAGCATCAATATCATTTCCACTTTCTACATTTATAACCTGCCAGCCAAATGCTTCAAACTTTGTTTGCAAATTTCCCAAGCTCATTACTTTTTCTGTAGAGCCATCAATTTGTTGTCCATTATAATCAACAGCAGCAATTAAATTATCTACTTTTTTATGTGCTGCAAACATGATGGCTTCCCAGTTTTGTCCTTCCTGCAATTCACCATCGCCATGCAACGAATAAACAATATGGCTATCGTTGTTTAGTTTCTTTGTTAAAGCAGCACCAATTGCAACACTCATACCTTGCCCCAAAGAGCCACTTGCCATTCTTACGCCTGGCAAATTATCGTGAGTTGTAGGATGACCCTGTAAACGAGAATTTATTTTTCTGAAAGTTGATAATTCTTTTACTTCAAAATATCCAGCACGTGCTAAAATAGAGTACATTAAGGGCGATATATGACCATTAGAAAGAAAGAATAAGTCTTCATTTTTTCCATCCATCGTAAAATTAGTACTATGTTTCATTTCGCTGAAATACAATGCTGTCAAGTAATCTGTGCAACCAAGTGAACCACCAGGATGGCCACTTTGCACTGCGTGTACCATTCTAACTATATCTCTTCTAACTTGTGTTGCTATATTTTTTAAATCTTGCATTACAATTTTTTGTTTGCAAAATAAAGGGTAATGCATTAAAGCATTGGAGCTATATACAATAACTTAACAGAGAAAAAACTAAAATTAGTTGGCTGTTTCGCAGTTTTACCCTTAATTTTGCCAAACCCTCTACCGAAAGCGATAATTCAGCCTCAAAACTAAACTTCTTTACAATGACAGGAAATTTACTTCTCGGAGGACTTTTGGCTTTTTGCATTACTTTTTATGCAATTCCGAAAGTATTGAAAATAGCCAATCAAAGAAAATTATTCGATATACCTAATGATAGAAAGGTGCATACAACACCAATACCTTCTCTTGGTGGTGTTGCTATTTTTGCAGGATTTATTATTAGTTTATTGTTGGTAGGAGTTATCGATGCTTCTAATTTTTTGCAGTATTTCGTTCTAAGCTTTTTTGTAGTTTTCTTTTTTGGAATCAAAGATGACATAGTAGGATTGTCGCCTACCAAAAAAATGTTTGGGCAAATAATTGCATCGGCAATACTAATGTTTAAAGCCAATATTTTAATTACAAACATGCATGGCTTTTTAGGTATTCATATAATTAATGGTGGTATTAGCTATGTATTAACTATGCTAACTATTATTGTTATAATGAATGCTTATAATTTAATTGACGGTATTGACGGATTAGCTGCAACAATAAGCATTATCACTGCTGGTGTTTTTGCATGGTTTTTTTATTCAAATGGAGACTTTGTATATGCAATGATGGGTATTGTGTTTGCAGGTTCTTTGTTTGCGTTTTTGATATTTAATTTTCCACCAGCCAAAATATTTATGGGTGATACTGGCTCTATGCTTTGTGGAATTGTTAATGCTATACTTGTAATTCACTTTATTGAAACCGCAAACAGCAACTCTTTCTTTCAGGTTACATCTTCTCCAGCATTAGGATTTGGTATTTTAATAATGCCATTGCTTGATACTTTAAGGGTATTTACAATACGAATAATGAATGGAAGGTCTCCTTTCTTTCCAGACAGAAATCATTTGCACCATATTTTATTAGATAGAGGATTAAGTCATAAAGTAATAACTATTATTATTGGTGCATCAGCTATATCATTTATATTGCTTACTTATGTTGCACTACCAATGGGTACTACAACAATTATACTTTTACAAACCAGTTTATTCTTTTTAGGCGTTTTCTTTTTACAAGTAACTGGTAGAAAAAGTAAAGCAAAATACAGAGCATTAAAAGAAGACGAGGATATAACATTCTCTAAGAAAATAAAACATGTGGTAACACTTATCACTGCCAAAGATCAACACTCGCAAGTAGTAGAAAAATAAATAAAAAAGCCTCAAAAAAAATGAGGCTTTTTTATTAAACCTTATAGATTTGCTGCAACTTTTTTTTATGACAGAAGAATTAGATATAATAATAGGAGAGACTAGTTCAAGTATGCAAAAAGCTATTTTGCATTTAGAAAGTGAGCTTGCAAAAATTCGTGCAGGTAAAGCAACTCCATCTATGCTTGATGGAGTTAATGTTGATTATTATGGCAACCCAACACCAATTAACCAAGTTGCCAATGTGAGTGTTTTAGATGCAAGAACAATAAGCATTCAACCTTGGGAAAAAAATATGCTTGCACCTATTGAGCGTGCCATTTTACAGGCAAATATTGGCATCACACCTCAAAATGATGGAGTGCAGATAAGGTTATATTTACCCCCATTAACAGAAGAACGAAGAAGAGAATTAATTAAAAAAGCAGCAGGCGAAGGCGAACAATCTAAAGTTGCCATAAGAAATATAAGACGTGACAGTATTGAGCAAATCAAGAAACTACAGAAAGATGGATTAAGTGAAGATGCTGCTAAAGATGCAGAAACTTCGGTACAGGATGAAACCAATAAATTTATTGCCTTAGTAGATAAGCATTTGGTTGCAAAGGAAAAAGAAATGTTAATCATCTAATGTTAACCATTAATTTTTAAATTATAACCAATTATTATGCAAACTCAGGAATGGTTTAGTAATTGGTTCAATTCACGTTATTATCATCTTTTATATAACAACAGAGATGAAAGTGAAGCCATTGCTTTTATACAAAAAATAATTAATTTTTTACGACCCGAACCCAATAGCAAAATGCTGGATGTAGCTTGTGGCAAAGGCAGGCACAGCAAGGCTTTGAATGAAATGGGCTTTGATGTAACGGGCATAGATTTATCTTTTGAATCTATAAATGAAGCCAAACAAAATGAAAATGAGAAACTGCACTTTTGCATACATGACATGCGGTTACCATTTTATGTAAATTACTTTGATATTGCCTTTAACCTTTTTACCAGCTTTGGTTATTTTAAAACCCAACGAGAGCACAATAATGCAATACGTTCAATAACCCAAAGCATTAAGCACAATGGTGTTTTTGTGATAGATTACCTAAACACACATTTCGAGGAAAATTTCTTTTGCTCGTTAGGCGAAAAAGAAATAGATAACCTGAAATTTGTTATTACAAAGTGGCAAACAGATAATCATTTTTATAAACAAATACAGGTTGCTGACGATATAAATGGCTTGCCAAGGCACTTATCTACAGAGCGTGTTGCGAAATTTAGCTTGGGCGATTTTAATGAAATGCTATCATTGCAGAATATGCAAATACAAAATGTTTTTGGCGATTATAATTTGAGTGATTATAATATTCATACCTCGCCAAGAATGATAATTATTGCCAGGAAAAAATAGTTGTACTAACTTCATAAAAAAACTCGAAGCAATGCTTCGAGTTTTTTGTTTTATTCTTTATAATTCAATTTAAGCTACTACTCACCTCCATCTAAATCAAATGTAACACCAAAACGAACTGTATTAGCTAATGGACTTGTACCAGAGCCTGCAGTTGAGCCAGATGGAATTAAATATGAAAAATTAAAATTCATTACGTTGTATTGAATACCTGCACCAGCAGTAAAATATTTTCTTCCACCTTCAATAGTGCTTTCGCTAAAATAACCTGCTCTCACAAAAAACTGGTCATTATAGCAATACTCGGCACCAAGCGATACTTGTAAAGATTTTACAAAACCACCACCATCACTAAAAGATTTGAACCAACTGCTAATTACACTCTGGCTTCTGTAAGCAACTAAGTTAGCAGAGTCTTCAGAAGTAAATGTGTTTGGATCATTTCTGGTTGGTGGGGCAGGAACCAATAATTTATTAATATCAAAAGCAAAATTTATTTTATTGGCTTCATCAATTGGATAAGTATAATTAAACCCAAAACCAAGGTTTGCAGGTATGTAATCTTTGTTGGCATTATCATTTGTATAGCCAATTTTTGAACCTAAATTGCTCAAGGTAAAACCCCAGGCAAAACCAGCACCATCTTTTTCTGTAACACCATCATAGTATAAACTAATATCGCCAGCAATAGCATTACCAGCTTTATAGGTATTTCCTCCCTGAGAATAATCTCCAGTAAGATTAGAATTGATATAGCGTAAAGCAACACCTAGCGAAAGTCTGTCGCTGAGTTTACGTGCATATCCAAAATCTAAAGCCATTTCCCTTGGGCGAAAAGTATTTTGCAATACAGCATTATTATCAGTAAACTGAATTGTTCCTAAGCTGAAATAACGTAAACTACCACCAATAGCACCTTGACCATCACTAAGCTTGTGGTTAAAACCAAGTGTTGCCAAATACACATCGCTAACACCCAAAGCCTTTAGCCATGGTGTATAAGTTAAACTAATACCAGTATTGCTTTTGGCAAATGGTGCTTTAGCCAAATTCCAAAAGCTAGAACTTGCATCTGGAGTAGTTGCAACACCAACATCACCCATTCCTGAAGCCCTTGCATCTGGTGCTATACGTAAAAAAGGAACAGCAGTAGTTCTTGGATTTATTGTTTCAGCAACCTGTGCTTTAACTTGACTACCTAGAATTGAAAATAAACTAGTAGTAACACTAATAAACAAAAAACGTTTTCTCATTTAGAAATACATTTAAATTAATCGAATAATAAATTTAGTAACAGTAATTAGTGTAGAGGTATAATCATTAATCCGTATTGGTAGAAGAAATTAGCTTTTGTCTTGCTACATTTGATGTGCAATAATAGTGTAAAATTTTTACTAAGCCTTTATTTTTATGATTTTTATTTTTTATTATTATTTAAAAACGAGCATATAAGAAATTTTATTGTTTGCCTAAAACTATATTTTAAAATTCTTTTATTGCATACAACTAAAAAGCTCAGCATATGCTGAGCTTTTTAGTTGTATGTTTTATTAAATTATTTCTTTACCATTTTAAACTCTAACCTTCTGTTCAGTTTACGAGCTTCTTTATTGTCTTTGCCATCAGCATCTGTTTCTGCTTCTATCTGACAACATTCACCATAACCTTTAGTAGTTAAACGTGTAGCATCTGTACCATATTTCTCAACTAAATATGCTTTTGCAGCATCGGCACGTTTTTGAGATAAATCAAGGTTATATTGTTCACTACCAAAATGGTCAGTATAACCACCAATTTCAACATTCATAGTTGGGTCTTTTGCCATCATATCAGCTAATGCATCAAGGCTTGCTTTATATTCATCAGGAATTACAGACGAATTAAAGTCGAAACGAACTATCAATGGTTTGTCTTCAGTAATTACTGGTGGTAGAGGAGGGATAATTGGTGTTAATGCCCAATCTTTTCTTGCTAATGTATCAATATTAAAATCTCCAGTAATTTGTTGTGCAGATGTTTCAAAGTTTTCTTTGTTGGCATTTGCATCTAAACGGTTGTATGGATCTGTTTCAAAAAAGTAATTACCATTTTTATCTGTTCTTGTAGTTGGTACTTTTTCACCTTTGTCATTTGTAATGTTAATCACAACATCACTTAAAGGCTCGCCTGTTTTAGCATTTACAACTTTACCATTAACCCATTTTTTAATTACTTTATTAGCAGTATATAATTCCAAACAACAGTCGCTTCCTCTGTCACTGCTGATATAAAAATTCTTTAATAAAAATTTATCATCATCATTAAAAAAGTATTCTTCATTTTTTTGAGAGTTTACAGGGTAACCCATGTTTTGTGGATCGCTCCATGTGCCACCAATTGTTCCTTTAGCAGTAAATAAATCATATCCACCCATACCAACCCTGCCTTCATTTGCAAAAACAAGTTGCTTACTTGGCTCAAAATAAAAAGGTGATTTTTCGTTGGCAGCAGTGTTTATAGTTTTACCAAAGTTTGTTGATTTACCTAATTTATCTCCTTCAAGAGAAGCATACCATAAATCCAATCCACCTTCGCCACCTGGCTTGTTAGAAGCATATAATAAATATTTGCCATCAAGTGTAAGCATTGGCTGAACACTTGCATAACCGTCAACATTAATATCACCAACAACTTTAACAGGCTCTGTCCAATTGCCATCTCCACCTAAAGTGCTTGTGTAAATAGCAGCATTTTTAACATCCATATCAGTCATATCCCATTTTTCAAAATAAACAGTTTTGCCATCTGGTGTAAAAGTAAAAGCACCCTGATGAGCATCTTTTGCTATTGGAAAAGGCACTCTTTCGCCAGTAGTACCATTAGCTACATATAATTTATTTTGAAACTTAGCAACCTTTTGTTTTTTTACCAAAACCGTATCTGCCCTTGAAGAAGTAAAATATAATTTTTTATTGCTTACAAATGGAGCAGCATTTTGACCATGACCTGTTGTATTAATATTATCAGGCATTTTATTTACCTGATACAATTTTTGCTGGCTGCTTTTTAATTGTGCAGTAATGAATTTTAAGTTTGCCAATTCAGTTCTTGCGTTCTTGCTGTATTCATCATCTGTTTTGTATTCGCCCAAAAAACTTGAAAATTGCTGTTCAGCCTCTTCATATTTACCTAAAGCCCTTAAGCAAACTGCATAGTAATAAGGCGATAGGGGATAAGATGCTTTATCAGTTTTAACAACTTTGCCAAACCATGGCTCTGCTGCTTTATAGTTATCTAAATGCCTGTAACATTCAGCAATTCTGTAATTGATTAATTTAAGACTTACATTTTGTGGCACAACAGCAGGTTTTGCAGGTGTTCCTTTTTTAGGCGAAGTACCTTCTACACTATATGGATTATAATCTTCGTTATTGCTGTTAGGACCTTTTTTATCGGTTAAATATTTTTCGTAATAAATAGCAGCACTTTGCCAATCGCCTTTTTCATAGTATTTATCAGCCTCTCTTCTGTAATCCTTTACATACTGTGCTTGTGCAAACACTGATGCAAAAAGTACCAAAGCAAAAATTGAAATCTTTGTGAATTTCATAAATGTTAGTTTATCGTTTTGTGTGTTATTGTTTGTTTGTGTTAAAGCTTATCGTTAGTCAAGTTGTTATTACATTCTTGGACAAACAAATGGTTGCTCAGCAAGGTTTCTACGTTTTTTACCAGTAAAAGAAATTGATAATTCAAACCCTTGTGTACTGCCTGCAACCTTAGCCAATTGAGATGTGGTAACATCGTAGCTTAAACCCACAACAAAGTCTTTATAGTATGCACCAATAAATGGAACAAGTGCATCATCAAACCTGTAGTTGGCACCAAATAAAAAGTCAAATCCTTCACCAGCTTTAAGTTGACCATAAGCACCTAACATTCTTTCGTGTGCTGTTCCTTGTTTCATTAACAAATAGTTTGGCGTAAGGCTAAATGTTTCGCTTAAATTAATTCTTACACCACCATGCAATGTTTGGCGTATAGGTGTTGTGCCATCTGCATTGGTTGATGTTTGTAAAAACCTGTCTTTAGGTTGTGTTAAATGACCAAAAGATAAACCTATAAAGCCATTTAATTTTTGGTTAGGTGTTGCATCATAATACAATGCACCTGCACCAATATCAAAGTTGCTTTGCTGAGGATTGGCAAGTAATTCAGCCGACCCACCACCATACTGTGTACCAAAAGTCAGTTTGCTTGGGTCAAAGCTTTTTTGAATCATGCCTGCCTGTATGCCAATACTGATATGCTGTGTACCGGCTTTACCAAACCTTATTCCATTATAGGCAACAGAACCATAAGGTGTAAAATATTTATAGCCACCACTACCTGCAGTTTGCTGAAACAAGCCTACACCAAAGTTAATATTACTGTTAGTGGCAATTTCTGCAGCTGCACCTATTGTCTGAAAACCATTGTCAATATTTGCCCACTGGCTTCTGTAAATACCAGCAACACGATAGTCTCCATCCATTACACCTGTTAAGGCAGGATTTAACCACTGAGGGTAGATATAATATTGAGAAAAATGGGGGTCAACTTGAGAATGTGCATTCGTGCAGATAAATGCTGCACAAGCAACAGAGGCAAACTTTAGAATTCGTTTTAACATAAAAAAGTGTTGGAAAATTTGAATTACTATTTTAAAGATGCAATAATAAATAATTTTTGGTTATTATGCCCTAAAAAACATTTAAGCCACTAAACTACAGCAAGTGCTTGTAGCAGCAAAAAACCTTAACAAATAATTGGTTGAAATTAATGCAAACGATAGCGAATTAACACAAAAAAACTATTGTAAAAATGTGGCATAAGTAAAATAAAAACAGTGCCTTTTGCAAGACACTGTTCTAAATGAAAATTCTAAAGCCTCATCTTCAATCATGAAGCTTTGTAATTTTGATACGATACTCTTTAACCTGGCATTACCACTGTATCTATAACGTGGATTACGCCATTACTTTGATATACGTCTTTAATTGTAACTGCTGACGTACCACCTTTTTCGTCAGTTAACATTAATTTTTTGCCTTTCATGGTAAATGTAAGTGTACCACCCTGCACTGTTTTCATTGTTGCTTTTCCATTACCTTCTTTTATTGCTTTTGCTATAGCTTTAGAATCGAACTTGCCAGATATAACATGGTAAGTTAAAATTTTTGTAAGTGTAGCTTTGTTTTCTGGTTTTACAAGAGTAGCCACAGTGCCTTCTGGTAATTTATCAAATGCTGCATTGGTTGGTGCAAATACCGTAAATGGTCCTGCACTTTGTAAGGTTTCCACAAGGTTTGCTGCCTTTACTGCTGCTACCAAAGTTGTGTGGTCTTTGCTGTTTACAGCGTTGGCAACAATGTTTTTGCTAGGATACATTGCTGCACCGCCTACTTCTACTGTTTTTTCTTTTGACTGAGCTATTGATGCGTTAAATACAACTGCACCTAATAACATAAAGATTGCTTTTTTCATTTTATATTTTTTACTGATTAGTTAATGATAATACCTACGCCTGTTGAAAGGCTTTGGATTTTGTTGAGTGAAAAATATATGTTATAAGCATTCATGTATATTAAGGTATAGACAGTACTAACCTTAATATAATTTGAAAAAAATTATGGAAGAGCATCATAACATAAAAAAAATTCTACTTGTAATATGCACTACAAAATTTTTTTTCAGTTTGTAAAATCCAAATCCAATTGTCATGCGTATGTCATAAAAGGAAACATATTTATTAATCTCTCAAAACAAAAATTATTTATGAAAAAGAAATTGCTAAAGAAAATTCTGATAGCAGCAGGAAGCGTATTCCTTTTGCTATCGGTTGTGTTGGTAATTCATATTTACCAGGTTACCCGCCCCAAAGTGCTTGATGCAAATGCTATTGCCATGGCAAGGATTGACTTTAAACAGGATATAAGCCAGGAAGATGCAGCTATAATTACAACATGGTTTAACAAGCAGACAGGAGTACAAAGATTTACCTGCAACACACAAAACAGGAATGCAGTATTTACATTTTTTCCTGCTAAAATGGATGCCTCTAAAACAGTAGAAACATTTGTTAAAGAGCTGCATTACAATGCTGTAAGGTATATGCCAAGCAAGGACGATATGATGAAAGGCTGCCCTGTAGCAAGCAACAATTAATTAAAAAACTTTACTTTTTATAACTATTAAATATCAAAACAAAATGAAAAAAACATTATTCTTAAGTTTAGTGGCAGGTTTAGGTTTCGTGATGACCTGCACCACATCGTGCAAAAAAAATGAAGATGCAGTAGTTGCACCTACTTTATATGACTCTTTGGGAGGAACAACAATGGTATCTGACCCAAGAACAAGTGGTGCCATGATTGAAAAAGGCAGGCTTGGTATAAGAACTGTAGTTGACAGCACCATTTTTGTAATTGCAGGCGACCCTGCATTGAATGGATTTTTTACAACTTTATTGGCTGAATACACAGCAGGAAATACTACAGGATTTTTTGCTCTTGAAAAAAGCCTTACAGACTTTTTTTGCGTAGCAACAGGTGCTAAAAACTTTACCTATGGTGGCAAAAACATGGTTGCTGCACACGACCCAGCACAAAACAGTCGCATGAATGGCAAGGCTAGCAATGCAGACTTTACACAGTTTATAAACGACCTTGTAAAGGGGGCACAACAGGTTGGATTAAGCAATGATTTAATTACCAGAGTTGGCAGGGTTACAGAAACTACAAGAAGTCAGGTGGTTCAAAAATAGTGGTCTAAATAGTTTGAGGGGTTGAACTATTGCAAAAGGCTGTTCTCAATGAACAGCTTTTTGTTTTTAGGTAAGTCAACAGTTTTAATAATTGGTTAATCTCTGCACATTTATTTTAAAGTATTGTATGTTGCATTGGTCAAATAATTTTTAACACTTCTTATTAATCTTTTAAAAAACCCAGACACATTATATTTGCTATATGAAAGTAAGTAACGAAACCAAAGTAGGGGCTTTAACTGCTATTGCCATTGTGTTTTTAGTATTGGGCTATAATTTTTTGCGAGGCAGAACCTTAGTTAAAACTGGTAATTTTTTATATGCCAAATTTACTGATGTTAAGGGCTTAATGGTAAGCAATGGTGTATTTGTAAATGGCTATCAAATAGGCAGTATTTATGAAATTGAAAATGAAAACAAAGACTTGCGTAGTATATTAGTAGGAATTAAATTGAAAGATAATTATAACATACCAGACAATTCTATTGCATCTATTGCTGATAATCCTTTAGGTAGCCCAAAAATTGAAATTATTTTAGGGAATAGTAAAACTTTTTTGGCAAGTGGCGATTATGTTAAAAGTGAAAATAGCCTTGGGCTAATGGGAGCTATAGCCAACCAACTTGCACCTGTTACTGATAATTTGAAAGCTACTTTGCACAGTCTTGACAGTGCGTTGAGAAACGTGAACAGCATATTTGACCCTAATACAAAAAACAATGTTCAGGGTGCTATTGCCAACATTACCAAAATTACAGATATGCTTGCCCAGTCAAGTGCATCTATTAATACAATGCTTGAAAAGCAAAATGGAAGCATAGCACAAAGCATGAATAATGTAAACGCATTTACAAAAAACCTGGCAAACCAAAATGAGAAGATAAGTGCCACACTTGACAATGTAAAAACAACTACCGAAAACCTGAGCCAAACTGATTTAAAAGGCACTGTTGATAATTTGAAAACTGCCATTGCTACATTGAACACAGCAGTGGGCAAACTCAATAGCAACAATGGTTCGCTGGGATTATTAATGAACGATAAGCAACTGTATAATAATTTAACCAATACTGTACGCAGTGCCAATATTTTGGTTGATGATTTACGTAAAAACCCTAAGCGTTATGTAAACATATCAGTATTTGGCAAAAAAGAAAAAGGTGATTATTTAAGAGCACCATTGGATAGTATTAAATAAAACTCCTAACCCCTAAAGGAGAATTTTAACATTTCTTTTAAACTATTATTCCCAACTTTTGTTTATTGATTTTATAATTTACTTTAATGCACACAACAATAAACAACAATACAACAAACAAACTTTTAACTGTTGTTTGCATTTTACTTTCCTATTCTTCATTTGCCCAACGAACTGCAATAAAAGATTCAATACAGCCTGGTAAACGAATTGAAATTATTGGTGCAGAGCGTTATAATTTTCAAGACAAAGGTGATAGCATTGGTAAAGTATTTTCGCTTGCAGGCAAAGCCAAAGTAAAACAAGATAAAACCTTTTTTGATGCTGACAGTATTGTGTTGCATCAAAAGGAAAACTGGTTGGAAGCCTTTGGGAACGTACATGTCAATGATGCAGACAGTGTGCATACCTATGCAGATTATGTAAAATATTTAGGCAAGGAAAAAAAAGCATACTTAAAGAATAATGTTAAACTTAATGATGGTAAAGGAACATTAACTACCAACGATTTGGATTATGATGTAGGTATTAAAATGGGTACTTATAAAAATGGTGGTAAAATAGTAAACGGTAAAACAAAAATTACCAGCAAGCAAGGCTATTATTATGGCGATACAAGAGATGTTTTTTTCTACAAAGATGTGGCTATGCTAAGCCCTGATACAAGAATATTCAGCGATACTTTGGTGTATAACCTTAACACAGAGATAATGACTTTTGTGGCACCAACATCTATTTATCAAGACCCAAGAAAAATTGTTACAAGTGAAGGCTTTTATGATACAAAAAACAAGACAGCACAGTTTGGCAAAAACAGTTTTATAGACGATAGCACTTATACTTTAAAGGCTGAACAAATGGCTATTGAAGATAGCAGTGGCAAGGCAGAATTTAAAGGCAATGTAGTGTATAAAACAAAAGATAAAAAAAATGGCTATGACTTGCTGGCAAACAGCTTGCAGGTAAATAAAAAAACAAAAACATTGCTTGCAACCGAAAAGCCTGTGTTGTTTATTAAGCAAGATTTAGATACTATTTATGTAAGTGCTGATACTATTTATTCTGCAAGGTTTAATGATGTAAATAAAGCCAAAACATTGTTGCTATATACTGATACAACTGCTAAAAGATTGCACCAGTTTAAGTTTGATAAAGACAGCAGCAGCAACAGGTTTTTTGAGGCTTATCATAATGTAAAAATATTTCACGACAGCATACAAGCTATTGCAGACAGTATGTACTATAGTGGCTTGGATAGTGTAATGAGGTTGTTTCAAAATCCAATTGTATGGGCAAAGGACAACCAGATTACTGGTGATACTATGTTGCTTTTCCTGAAAAATAAAGCACCAGAAAAATTGATGGTTTTTGAAAATGCAATGGCAATAAGCTTGATAAACTCAACATATTTTAACCAGTTAAAAGGTAACACCATTACCGGATATTTTAAAGATGAAAAAATAAGTTTGCTTAAAACAAAAGGCAGCCCTGCACAAAATGTTTATTATGCACAAGATGATTTTAATAAACTGGTTGGCGTTAATCAATCCTTTGCAGACCAGATAAACATTGAGTTTGCAGAAAACAAACCTGAGAAAGTAATTTTTATAAACAACCTGCAAGGCACTATGTTTCCTGTAAATCAGGTTAACCATAAAGAGATACAGGTAAAGAATTTTAAATGGTTGATAGACCTAAAACCCAAAACGAAATTTGCTGTAATAGGAGAGTAGTAGTATTAATTAAAAATTGGGAGTTATTAATAAGCAATAACTATGTTAAACATTGAAACATTTTTTACTGAAAGATTGCAGCTAAGAAAGCTTACATCTGAAATCTTTGCAGAAATTTTTGCAAATTATACAGATGAAGAACTGGCAGCTTTTCTGAATTTGAAAACACCCGAAGCTATTATAAACGAAAGAGAGCGTTTTGGAAGAGGTGTATATTCTCTGCACAGAAATATAGTTGGGTTTCAATTAATAGATAAAGTAACGCATGAAATTATTGGTTCTTGTGGCTTTCATATGTGGTATAAAGATCATAGTAGGGCAGAGATTGGTTATTACATTATGGATGATGCAAACAAGCAAAAAGGGTTAATGAGTGAGGCTGTTGCATTTGTACTTGATTACGGTTTTAGTAACATGAAACTAAACAGAGTTGAGGCTTTTGTTGGACCAGCCAATATTCCATCTTTAAAAATAATGTCTAAATTTGGCTTTGAAAAAGAAGGCTATTGCAAAGAACATTATTTTGTTAATGGTGCACTGGATGATTCTGTTTTATTTGCATTGCTAAAAAAAAATTATTTAAATAGGCATAGTTGATAGTAAATAGACCTTATAACTAAGTAAGGATTTCACCAAAGACTAATGCCTAAAGACTAATACCTAATACCAAACACTTGTTTAAAGAAATTATCATATCAATACAATCTTATTTTAAAGCACACCAGTTTATTAAAAAACATAAACTGTGGCTATGGATTTTTTTGCCAGGATTGGTATATACTTTATTGATGTTAGTTGCTTATGTTTATTTCTCTCAACAGGCAACAGGTTTATTAAAACTAATTACTTTAAAATTAGGGCTGGGTGAATGGCTGCAACGCAATCAGAGTGGGTTTTTGGGCTTTGTGTTTACATTTAGTTTAATGATTGTTTGGCTTATACAAATGTTTTTATTTATCTCTATTTTTAAATTTTTATACCTAATAGTTGGGTCGCCTGTATTTAGCTATTTAAGCGAAAAAACTGAAGCCATTATCGAAGGCAGGGAATTTCCTTTCAGCTTTATGCAATTGCTAAAAGATATTGTTCGTGGAATAAGGATTGCAGTAAGGAATATGCTGTGGCAAACTGTATATATGTTTACCATTTTTATCTTTAGCTTTTTTCCTGTCATTGGCTGGTTTATTCCATTAGTTGCAGTTATAATTGAGTGTTATTATTATGGCTTTAGTATGCTTGATTATAGTATGGAGCGACATAAAAAATCTGCATCTCAAAGCATTTATTTTATAGGTCATCATAAAGGCTTGGCTATTGGTAATGGATTGGTTTTTTATTGCCTTCACATTGTACCAATTTTAGGTTGGTTAATAGCACCTGCCTATGCTGTAATAGCTGCTACGCTTAGCTTATCTAATCAAAATTTAGAGGAAAAAGAATAATTTACTAATATTTATTTCACACAAAGACACTAAGAAAACTAAGTATGCAAAGCTTTGTTTCATTGTAATCTTTGTTTCTTTGCGTAAAATCAAAACTTGAATATGAAAATAGATATACACACGCACATTATGCCAGATAAAATGCCAAATTGGATTCAGAAATTTGGCTATGGCGACTTTATACATCTTGAACACAGAAACTGTCAGGCTTGCATGATGAAAGGGGATAAGCTGTTCAGAGTTGTTGAAGAAAATTGCTTTGAAGTTGATTTGCGAAAAAGCGATATGGAAGCCACAAGTGTTACTACACAAGTGCTTTCAACCATTCCAGTTTTATTTAATTATTGGGCAAAGCCAAAAGATGGATTGGAAACTTCTCGTTTTTTTAATGACCATATTGCAGATAGCGTGTGCAAGCATCCCAATCATTTTATTGGTTTAGGCACAGTGCCTTTGCAGGATATTGATTTGGCAATACAGGAAATGGAACGTTGCGTTAATGAATTAAAAATGCCAGGACTTGAAATTGGTAGCAATATCAATGGCAAAAATTTAAGCGATGAATATTTCTTTCCTTTTTATGCAGCAGCAGAAAAATTGGGTTGTGCACTGTTTGTGCATCCATGGGAGATGATGGGAGAAACACAAATGCAAAAGTATTGGCTGCCTTGGCTTGTAGGCATGCCAGCAGAAACAAGCAGGGCTATTTGTAGTTTTATTTTTGGTGGCGTGTTTGCTAAATTTCCTAAGTTGCGTGTGGCTTTTGCACATGGTGGTGGTAGCTTTCCTTTTACTATAGGTCGTATAGAACATGGCTTTAATGTTCGCCCAGATTTAGTGGCAATTGATAACCCTGTAAATCCACGAGATTATATTGGCAAATTCTGGATTGATAGTTTGGTACACGATGAAGATGCTTTGCATTATATTGTTAAATTAATGGGAGAAGAGAAAATATGTTTAGGCAGTGATTATCCTTTTCCTTTAGGCGAGCATCATCCTGGAAAATTAATTGAAGAAGCCATTGCTGATAAGGCTTTGCAGGAAAAGTTGTTGTGGAAGAATGCGATGAGTTGGTTGGGTAAATAAAAATATCTTAGTTGGTATAAAGTCTTTTCTTTGCTGTTAAAATAAATTATAAAAAATGCAACAAGTAAAATCTGGTGATACTATTAAAATTCATTATCATGGCACATTGAATGATGGGTCTGTGTTTGATTCGTCTTTACAACGTGAGCCACTTCAATTTGAAGTTGGCAGTGGAATGGTAATTCCAGGTTTTGATAGTGGTGTAATGGATATGAAAATTGGTGATAAAAAAACAGTTCACATTCCATTTATGGAGGCTTATGGTGCTTCAATTCCAGAAATGATAATGGATTTTCCACGCAGCCAGTTTCCTGCTGATATGACGCCTGAAATTGGAATGCAATTGCAAATGAGCAGCCAGGATGGACAACAATTTTCTGTAGCAATTGTTGCTATCAGCGATGAGTTTGTAAAGCTTGATGCTAATCATCCTTTGGCTGGTAAGGATTTAACTTTTGATTTGGAGCTTGTTGAAATTGTTGGTTCAAAATCAATGATAATAATGCCTTAATAGTTATTATGCTAAAGCGTTGCTTGTACTTTTATATAGAAATAATTAATCAAGTAAAATGACAATAACTGTTTTTGGTGCAACAGGTCAGGTTGGGCTTCAGGTAATAAAGGTAGCATTGGGTAAAAGCCACACTGTTAAAGCATTTGGCAGAAATATAGAACCACTTATTGATAAGGATTTACACAGCGATAATTTTGTTGCCATTAAAGGATATGTATTTGATGCAAATGATGTGAAAAATGCTATAGCAGGCAGCAATGCAGTTATTTCGTGCTTGGGTGGTGGCATTGATGGCTTAGACAAAACGAGGAGCTTAGGTATTAAAAACATTGTTGCACAAATGCAAAAAAGCAATTTAAGGCGAATTATTGCAATTGGTGGAGTAGGGGTTTTAAATGCTGATGATGATACATTGATAATGGATACAGAAGATTATCCTGAAGAATTTAAACCTGTGGCTTTGGAACATTTAGAAGCATTGCATATTTTACAAAATTCTAATTTGGACTGGACTTTCATTTGCCCACCAACAATAGTAAATAAGGATGCTGATGGTAATTATGCAACATCTGTTAACCATATCCCTTTAAACAATATTAACAAAGTAAGTGCTGGTAATGTTGCATACTGCATGGTTAAGTGCATAGAACAAAATGAATTTGTTAAGGATAAAATTGGTATTACCAATCTATAGTAAAATTTATTTTCATCATTAAAATAATGGCATTTAATTTGCCTACGTTAACAATTAAAATTAAACAAAAATGAAAAAAATTATTTTAACTGTCTTTTCTATTGTAGCAATTACAGTAGCTACTAATGCCCAAGACGCTCAACCAAAAATGAGTAAAGAACAAAAGGAAGCTGCAAAAGCTAAAAAGGAAGCTGATCTTGTAGAAGCCTTTAAGAGTGCAGGTTTGACTGATGAAGAACAAAAAAAAGCAAAGGAAATAATGGATGCTGCAGGTGAAAAATCAAAAGTTGTAAAACAAAACACAACTCTTAGTGAAGATGATAAGAAAGCTAAATTCGAAGAAATTAATAAAGAAAAAAACACTAAACTAAAAGAAGCAATGGGTGAAGCTAAATTCAAAGCATTTCAGGCAGCAAGAAAATTGCAAAAGGAAAATGCAGCGAAAACAGAAGCTGTTGCACCAGTTAAAGAATAATTTTATCAGATAGAATTTATATAAAAAAGCCTCGAAGATTTTATAATATTCGAGGCTTTTTTATGCATCTCACTTTTTGCCTTTTTATATATCAGCAAAGTTAATATTGCAATTATTGTACAAGTAACAGCCTTGTATAATCGAGAAAATTTTATAAACTTTCTACAGCAATCATGCTTATTTCTACATTTACATTTTTGGGCAAACCTTTTACAGCAAAGGTTTCTCGTGCAGGATGATTATCTGTAAAATAAGAAGCATATATTTCATTTACCCTTGAAAATAAATCCATGCTACTCAATAGAATTGTTGTTTTAACAGCATGCTCAAAGCCTAAACCTGCTTCGGTTAATATGGCTTTTAAGTTATTCATTACCTGGTGTGTTTCTGCTTGTATATTGCTTACTTCAACTTCGCCTGTTGTTGCTGGAATGATGGCAACTTGACCACTTATAAAAAGCATTCCATTTGCTTTTACAGCCTGGCTATAGGGACCGATTGGTGCAGGTGCATTTGCTGTATTGATGATAGTTTTTGGCATATATAATTTTTATGCAGCAAATGTAATCTTGAGAAAAGTTTAATCAATTAAATCTGCCAATTCTTTTCCAATAATACTGCCAATAGCAACGCCCATACCAGCAAGGCGAACACCACAATAAACATTTTGTGACAGTTGCTTTACAATTGTTTTTTTGCTATTGCCCAATCCCATAATACCACTCCAGCGATGTGCAATTTTATAATCATAGCTAGGTAAAATAACTTCTTTCAGCAGTTGCTCTAATTTGTTTTGAATAAGATTTGTTTGTGCAAATTCAGTTGTTGTTTCACCTTCAAAATCTAAATTTCTTCCACCACCAAAAAGTATCCTGTCATCAATATTCCTAAAGTAATAATAACCTTTATCAAAATGGTATGTTCCTTTGATAGCAAGGTTTTTAATAGGCTCAGTAATTAAAACCTGTGCCCTTGCTGGCTTAACTTCTCCATTTGTTAAATCACTTGCAAAGCCGTCTGTTGCATACAATAACTTATTTGTTTTAAAGCTAAAATCTTTTAATATAACTTCAGTGTAAGAAGTATTGTCGCAATGTGCAGTTACAGTTTGTTGGTTAAGTATTAATATATTTTTAGCAATGGCTTTTTGTAGCAATGCATTCATCATTTTGCCAGTGTCAATCTGTGCTTCAAATGGATTGAAAAAAGAATATTCACTGATATTATGAAATGGAAGGTTGTCTTTCTTTTTTGTAAAAACCTCTGCCTTGAATAAAGGTTTCAGCAATTCATTGATAAGTGTAAATTGTTGTAAACTTTCAGCATAAGTTTCATCATCATTCAAAAAAAATTCAAAGCCACCATAAGCTTTAAAATCAATAGCTTCATCGCCCAATCCTTTACGAAGCAATTGCAAACCATTCCATCTTTTTGTAATCAGTTGTAAAACATCCTGCTGTGTATGGTGCTTTAAATCGTCTATAATTTCTGAAACACTTCCAAAGCAAGCGAAGCCAGCATTCTTGGTGCTTCCACCTTGTGGCAATATGCCTTTTTCAAGAATTAAAATCTTTGCAGCAGGAAACCTTTCTCGTAAATTAATTGCACAATGCAAGCCAACAATACCACTGCCTACAATGGTATAATCAACATTGGTAAACCATGTTTTAAGTTCCCAGTAACTTAAATTCATTTTATAAATTTAGCAATCAATAGTATTGGCAATAATACTATTTGTTCACCATTTTTATTACTGGTATTATCATTTCTTCAAGGCTTATTCCACCATGCTGAAATGTGTTTTTATAATAATTTACATAATGGTTATAATTATTGGGATAACATAAAAAACCATCTTCCTTTGCAAAAATATAACTGCTATTTACATTGGGCACAGGCAGGCCAGCTTCTCTTGGATCTTTAAATGCTAGAACAGATTTTGCATCATAGTTTAAATTTCTGCCATGTTTATAACGAAGATTTGCAGTGGTTTGTTTGTCGCCAATTACTTTATGTGGTGTATTTACACGCATTGTGCCATGATCTGTTGCTACAATAATTCTTATTTTTTTATCTGCAATTTTTTTAAGAGCCTGGTGCAATGCACTGTGCTCAAACCAAGACCTGGTAACACTTCTATAACTTGCTTCATCGCTTGCAAGTTCTTTTAAAACTTCCATTTCGGTACGTGCATGGCTTAGCATATCAACAAAATTGTAAACAATCACGTTCAAGTCATTGCTCAATAAATTATGTATATTATTTACTAGATTCTGACCATCATTGTGATGAACAACTTTTGTATAGCTCAACTTTATATCATCTTTTTTTAAGCGTTTTATCTGGTTTCTAAAGAAGGTTTCCTCAAACATATTTTTGCCACCTTCATCATCATCATTCTTCCATTCGTTAGGAAAGTTTTTCTCAATATCAATTGGCAACATTCCACTGAAAATAGCGTTACGACTGTATTGTGTGGCTGTTGGTAAAATTGAATAAAAGGTTTCCTCCTCTAAAATTCTAAAGCTTTCAGAGAAAATAGGCTGTATGCTTTTCCATTGATCATAACGTAAATTATCTATTAAAATAAAAAAAGTTGGAATGCCTTTTTCTACATGTGGCAATACCTTAAACTGAAATAATGTATGGCTCATTATGGGTACATCAACTGCATTTTGCTTCATCCATTTTGCGTAGTTCTTGCTGATGAATTTGAAGAACTCTGTATTCGCTTCCTCCTTTTGTTGTTGTAAAATCTCCTGCATTTCAGGACTGTTGCTTTTTTCCATTTCAAGTTCCCAATACACTAGCTTTTTATAAATCTCCATCCAGTCGTTGTAATCAGGGTTGTTGTTTAAAGCCATAAATAAATCCCTGAATTGTTGCTGGTATGCAGTGGTTGTTTTTTCAGCAACCAGCCTTTTATTGTCAATTATTTTTTTTAATGAAAGCCATACCTGGTTTGGGTTTACAGGCTTTAGCAAGTAATCACTTATCTGGCTACCAATGGCTTCATCCATTAAGGTTTCAGTTTCATTTTTTGTAATAAGAACAACAGGAATCTGCTGATTGATTTCCTTGATTTTTGCTAAAGTTTCAAGACCGCTAATGCCTGGCATACTTTCATCAAGCAGGACTACATCCACAATGTTTTCTTTAACAAAATCAATACCTTCAAAGCCATTGGTAAAGGTTATTACTTCATAACCTTTACTTTCTAAAAACATTTTTTGAGATTGAAGACTTTCAATTTCATCATCAACCCACACAATTTTTGCTATGCTCATATTTTAGGAATTAGGAGTCAGGAATTAGAAATTTGGGAAACAATTTTATAGCCAAAGACTAAAACCAAAGAAATTAAATAAATGTGTAGAAATAAATTCGAATAGAAGAAGTGCGTTTGAATTGATGTGTCAAATATATACTGCTATTTGAAAGAAAAAAGTATTATATAATTTTTAACAAAACATTTAGAGATTAATTTTCAATATTCAATAACCAATGTACAATACTCAATAAATAATATTTAATACTACTATAGTTACAAATTCCCAATTTCTAATTCCTAATTATTCTGTGGGTCAAGTGGAAAGCCACTTATTAATTTATACTCTCCACCCATGCTTACTAAAACATCTTTCCATAAAGTATTTATTTTATTGTTGAATACAATGGCATTGGTAGCGTTTGTCAATATCCAGCTTTGTTCATCTATTTCAAATTCAAGCTGCCCTGCACTCCAGCCACTATAGCCTAAGCAAAACTTTATATCATTGGGTAAAATATTGCCAGCATTAATGTTTACAAGTGTTTGCTCAAAATTACCACCCCAATAAATGTTGTCTGTTATATGCAATCCTTCACTAATAATATCTGGACGTTGATGCAAAAAATGTAATGTGTCTGTAGCAACTGGTCCACCATAATACACAGGAAAAATATTTTCAGTAGTAAGATCTATCAACTCATTTAAATTTTGCTTGTATAATTTATTTAATACAAAGCCCACAGTACCTGCTTTATCATATTCACACAATACAACAACTGTTCGCACAAAGTTTGGGTCTTTTAAAAATGGGTTGCTTAATAAAATTTTTCCTGATTTTATTTTCATAATTTGAAGATAAGAGAATGTGTTATTTGAAAAATTTTTTTAACAAAATAATAAGAAACACATTATTTACCTTAGTTGCATAAAACTAAAAACTATGAGATGCAGTTGTTTAAATATTTTGAGTTTTTTATTGTGTGCAGTTTTTGTTGGTTGTAGAGATAAAACAACTGATAATATGACAAATGAGTTTTGTAAAATCCTTGAATCAAATACCAATATTATAAGAAATGATATTAATATAATTCTTAACAAACTTAACAATGAGAAAGAGACTAGTGAATTTAAAGACAGGGCAATACCTGTTTACAAAAAAGTAGAACAGTGCAATAGATACTCACAAGACATTATAAAAGAAATAGATTTTTTAAAATCTATTGAAAGTCAGTATTTGTCAACATTGAAAGTAATGTTGAAATCATACATTAATAAGATAAAAGATATAGATACTTCATTCTATAATCAACATTTTATAACAACTATTGGTGAAGATAAATTTAAGAAAATGATAGATAGCCTTGCAGTTGTCGATGTTCCTAAAGAAAATATTAATTTTTATTTTGAGTATTTAAAAAATGTAGTAAACCATTTTGAATTGAACTATGTTATTGAGCAAAATAGACAAGTTGCTCTTGGCTGCAATTTAATTTATGATTTCACAATTCCACTAATAGGAGTTAATAGAACTCATTTAAAGGCAAATGAGCAATTAATAATTGAAGCAGGTATTGGTATGTATGCAAAGAACACTAAGACCAAAGTTTATATTGATGGTAAATTGGTTCCAGAGAGATATAATGGTTATGTTGAGTACAAAACATTTGTAACAGGTAAGAAAGGAAAATATAGCAAGCAAGTTGTTGTGGAATATGTGCAACCTTGCGACACTGCAAATGTTAAACGTTATGAGTGTGATGTAAAATATACAATTGATTAAAATATTTGATGCACTTGTAATAATTCTCAACTTCTACATACATACTTCATTGCATTTACTTTTAATTTGTATAACTAAAACAAAATTTTTATGGGCTTATTCGACTTTATAAAAAACCAGTTGATAGAAGTTATTGATTGGGTTGACAACAGCAACGATACTGTTGTGTGGAAATTTCAGGACAAGGAAAACAATATTAAAAATGGTGCACAGCTTACAGTGCGTGAAAGCCAGTGTGCAGTGCTGATGAATGAAGGAGAATTTGGTGATGAATACAAGCCAGGGTTGCATAGTTTAACAACACGAAACATGCCTATCATCACCAGCCTTAAAAGTTGGAAATATGGTTTTGATACTCCTTTTAAAGTTGATGTATATTTTGTAAGTGCCAAGCAATTTACCAATTTAAAGTGGGGTACAAGTGGTCCTGTATTAATGAAGGATGTTGAGTTTGGACAGGTTCGTTTAAAGTCATTTGGCAACTTTGCAATAAGTGTGATTGATGCCAAAAAATTTATAAAGCAATTCAGCGGCACAAGCTCATATGTAAAGATTGATGCTGTAGAAGATACCCTGAAAACGATTATAGCAAGTGTATTGGCAGAAAGCCTTGCAGAAGCTAAAATATCTGTAATGAACCTTGCAGGTAACTATACTGAAGTTGGAGAAATAATAAAGCCCATTCTGCAAAAAGAGATAGATATATATGGCATCAGGTTAGAAAAATTCTTTATTGAAAATGTTTCATTGCCAGAAGAAGTTGAAAAAATAATTGATAAAAAAACTGAACTTAATATTTTAAAGGGAGACCTTAATGACTTTAATAAAATGCAGGGTGGCATTGCGTTGGAAAAACTTGCAGAAAATGATAGTGCAGGAAATGTAGGTGGTGTGGGAGCAGGTGTAATACTCACTAATCTTATGGGACAAAATAACAACAACAATGTACAGGACAACAGTAAAACGCAAATGCTTGATGTATTGAAGCAACTTGGCGAATTGCAAAAGCAAGGCATAATAACGCTTGAAGAATTTAACCAGAAGAAAGCTGATATTTTGAGCAAATTATAAACGTGTATTGTTTGCTTTTGATTTCTAAAATGCTTATATCAATACCAAAACTTTAAAGTATATTAATCCCTGCAATGCCTGATTTAGTTGAGTTTCCCTGCCCCAATTGTTCTTCTGAATTAAACTATGATGCTGAAAAGCATAACCTGAAATGCTTGCATTGCCATACTGTATTTGCTATTGAAAAAAGCAATGAACTGATAAATGAAATTTCGTTAGATAGTGCATATAAAAATAATGCTGCTGAAAAAGATATTGTTGACATAAATTACAAATGCAGCAAGTGTGGCCAGGAAAATGTATCTACAAGCAATATTGTTTTTTTTGAATGTAAAAGCTGTGGCAATAATGTTATTAATACGCAAGCTTATAAAAACAATATTATTCATCCATCATCCATTATACCTTTCGAAGTTTCAAAAAACAATGCCATAGAAATTTTTAAAGCCTGGATTGGTAAAGGTTTTTGGAATGAATCTGCACTAAAGGATTTATCGTTGATTGAAAGTTTAAGTGGGTCATATATTCCTTTTTGGACATTTGATGCAGATACACATAATGAATGGAGTGGCGATGCTGGTTACCATTATTACGAAACCGAAACTTATACAGATTCAAACGGACAAACCCAAACACGCAGTGTGCAAAGAACACGCTGGGTTTATTTATCAGGCAACTTTTCTCATTTTTTTGATGATATACTGATTTGCGGTAATAAAGAAATTGCACAGAGTTATATCAACAATGTTTACCCATATAATTTAACTGCTTTAGTTCCTCTAAATGAAAAATTTATTCTTGGGTGGAATGCAAAAAACTATAGCCAGAATATTGAGGATAGTTTTATTGTAGCCAAAACTTATATTGACAATGCAGTACAAGGCATGGCAAGTGATGAGCTTGGTGGTGATGTGCAAAGTGGCCTTAGTGTTGACACAACCATTACCAATAAAACCTATAAACATATTGTGCTGCCAGTATGGTTTTGCGAATATTTATACAAGGGCAAAAAATATTCTTTCATCATTAATGGACAAACAGGTAAAATTGATGGCAGCAAACCTTTATCTGCAACTAAAATTGTAATAGCTGTACTGCTAGCTATTGCTATTATTGTAGTTATTTATTTTATTGTAAATAATAGCTAAAAAGAATTTTGCATTTGCCTGTTACTTGCAGGTGTATTCCAATTTTGTTTACATTTACTGTGTCGGAAACATATTTAATTTTTTTTTAATACTATCTCTTTTGCCTATATTTTTGAAACTTAATTCTAACTGTCTAAATCCCTATGACTGAAAAAATATTTTTCTGTAGTCTCTTTATAGATGTTATATTAAACGTAATTGTTCAGCATCTTTAACATTAAAATTTTCACTTCAAATTAATTAATCAATAACTAAAACTATATGAAACAAACTTTTACTAAACTATTGCTGATTTGCCTTGTAGCATTAGGGGCAATTAAAAATGCTAATGCACAAATAACTGTTTATACAGGCTGTGCAAGTAGTTCAAGCTACTCAATTAATAGTAATAAAGATATTTATACTTGGGGCAAAAACCTTAATGGACAATTAGGTGATGGAGCCAATACCGATAAAAATATTCCTACGCAATTAAGTAGTGGGAATTGGATATCTTATTCTGCTGGTACGGCACATACAGTTGCCATAAAAACAGATGGTACATTATGGACTTGGGGTTTAAATTCTAGTGGTCAATTGGGTGATGGAACAAGTGTTTCTAAAAGTGTACCCACACAAATTGGTTCAGCAACCAACTGGAGTAAAGTTTCTTGTGGGGCAGGGCACACACTTGCAATAAAAACAGATGGTACATTATGGGCTTGGGGAGCCAATTCTCTTGGTCAATTAGGTGATGGAACAAGTGTTGCTAAAAGTGTACCCACACAAATTGGTTCAGCTACTAATTGGGCTAAGGTTGGTTATGCAGCTAATTTTAGTTTAGCCATCAAAACAGATGGTACATTATGGGCTTGGGGGTCTGGTGGTAGTGGACAGTTAGGTGATGGAACAAACACCAACAAAAACATACCAACACCAATTGGTTCTGCAACTAATTGGTTAGACGTAGTTGGGGGTTCTTTTCATACAGTTGCCATCAAAACAGATGGTACATTATGGGCTTGGGGTTTTAATACTAGTGGGCAGGTTGGTGATGGAACTAATACAAACAGAATTACGCCTGTACAAATAGGTGCTGCAACCAATTGGGCTAAAATTGCAGTTGGTGCCAACCATAGTATTGCCATCAAAGCAGATGGTACATTATGGACTTGGGGTAGTAATAGCAGTGGGCAATTGGGCGATGGAAATATGGGTGTTAATCTTAACCTACCTACACAAATAGGTACAGCAACTAATTGGTTGTCTATTGCAGGTGGTCTAACTCACAGCATTGCATCGCAAACCGATGGTACTGTATGGGCTTGGGGTAGTAATGGTTTTGGGCAATTGGGCAATGGTACTGTTACTGCTTCAAATGTACCTGCACAAACTGGTAGCATACCTACTGGTGGTTGTGTGCCTACAGCTTCAACATTTACACACACAGCTTGCAATAGTTATTTTTGGGCAGCAAAAAATGCGACATATACTAGCAGCAATACTACAGATACAGTAAAGCTAATTAATGTTGCTGGTTGCGATAGTGTAATTACATTAAACTTAACCATAAACACAAGTACATACAATGCAGAAACACAAACTGCTTGTGATACTTATACATGGCATAGTACAGCCTACACAACAAGTGGAGATTATACTTATAGCTATAATAATGGTAGTGGTTGTGCAAGTGTAGATACTTT
>CAYZDJ010000007.1:0-101064 GCA_964477265.1 uncultured Chitinophagaceae bacterium | reverse complement strand
AATAATGGTAGTGGTTGTGCAAGTGTAGATACTTTACATTTAACTATAAACAACAGCACACACAATGCTGAAACTCAAATAGCTTGTGATACTTATACTTGGCATGGTACAGCATATACAACAAGTGGAGATTATACTTATAGCTACAATAATGGTAGTGGTTGTGCAAGTGTAGATACTTTACATTTAACTATAAACAACAGCACACACAATGCAGAAACTCAAACTGCTTGTGATAGTTATACTTGGCATGGAACTGCCTACACTACAAGTGGAGATTATACTTATAGCTACAACAATGGTAGTGGTTGTGCTAGTGTAGATACTTTACATTTAACCATAAACAATAGTTCAGTATCGGCTTTTACAGCAAGTGCTTGCGATAGTTTCTATTGGCCTGCAAAAGATAAATGGTATTATGCAAGTAATAGCACAGATACAATCAAACTAAGCAATGCAGTAGGTTGTGACAGTATTGTTACTTTGAATTTAATCATTAAAGTACCAACAAACTCAACCTACACAATTGCTACTTGTGATAGTTTTTATTGGAGTGGCAAGAATAAATGGTATTATGCAAGCAATAATACAGATACAATTCATTTAACCAATGCAGCAGGTTGCGATAGCTTGGTTACATTAAACCTTACAATTAATACGCCTACAGCTTCAACCTACACAATTGCTTCTTGCGATAGTTTTTATTGGAGTGGTAAAAATCAATGGTACTATGCAAGCAACAATACAGATACAATTCACTTAACAAATGCAGCAGGTTGCGATAGCTTGGTTACATTAAACCTTACAATCAACAATGCAATAATGGTTACAACACCAATGATTGCGTGTGATAGTTTTGTATTTGGTGGAAAAACATATTACAGCAGTGGCTTGTATGCAGATACTACAACAATGCCTAATGGTTGCTTGAACATAGTTAATTTACAATTAACCATTAAAAATTCATCATCTTCCATTTTTACAGCAAGTGCTTGCGATAGTTTTTATTGGCCTGCTAAAAATAAATGGTATTATGCAAGCAATACAACAGACACACTATTGCTTAGCAATGCTGTTGGCTGCGATAGTATTGTAACACTGAACTTGACTATTAATACTTCTACAGCTTCAACCTACACAATTGCTACTTGTGATAGTTTTTATTGGAGTGGTAAGAATAAATGGTATTATGCAAGCAATAATACAGATACAATTCATTTAACAAATGCAGCAGGTTGCGATAGCTTGGTTACGTTAAACCTTACAATTAATACTCCTACATCTTCTACCTACATAATTGCTTCATGTGATAGTTTTTATTGGAGTGGTAAAAATCAATGGTATTATGCAAGCAGTAATACAGATACAATTCACTTAACCAATGCAGCAGGTTGCGATAGCTTGGTTACATTAAACCTTACAATCAACAATGCAATAATGGTTACAACACCAATGATTGCGTGTGATAGTTTTGTATTTGGTGGAAAAACATATTACAGCAGTGGCTTGTATGCAGATACTACAACAATGCCTAATGGTTGCTTGAACATAGTTAATTTACAATTAACCATTAAAAATTCATCATCTTCCATTTTTACAGCAAGTGCTTGCGATAGTTTTTATTGGCCTGCTAAAAATAAATGGTATTATGCAAGCAATACAACAGACACGCTATGGCTTAGCAATGATGTTGGTTGTGATAGTATAGTAACTTTAAACTTAGTTATCAAGCATAGTAATACTTCTACAACACCTGCTAATGTTTGCAACAATAACTTACCTTTTACATGGAATGGAAATAATTATAATACAGCAGGTAGTTATACTGTGCATTTAACAAATGCAGCAGGTTGCGATAGTGCTGCCACGCTAATATTAAATGTATTGGACACAACAACAACAAGCACAGTTCATAAAACTGTTTGTAATAATATGCTGCCTTATTCATGGAATGGTAGCAATTACAATGCTTCTGGAATGTATATGTGGATGGGAACCAATTCTGGTGGCTGTGATAGTATAGTAATGCTTCACTTAACTGTAAATGATACTACAACTTCTTCAGAGACAGCAAGTGCTTGTGGCAGCTATACATGGAATGGAAATACTTACAGTGCATCTGGTACTTATACATGGCATGGCACCAATGCTGCTGGTTGCGATAGTATGGCTACATTGCATTTAAGTATTCTTACAAATATTGCCTCTGTAGATATTATTGGTAAAGGTGCTTATTGTGGCGATACAGTAATTACCACACTATCTACTAATATTGGCTCAAGCTATGGTAGTGTAAGCTATGAGTGGATTAAACTTGGATATAATGAAGATACATGGCAGATTGCAGGACACGATTCTACATTAGACATTAACATTACCACACCAACACAATATGTAATTAAAACCACTATTGCTGGCTGTGGTACATTCTATAGCAATCAGGAAACCGTGTTGCCTGTAACTAAACCAAATGTTAGTTTAAATCCTGCACCAGCAGTAAGTATTTGCAACAATAATATTGTAAACTTTACTGCAAGCAGTGCAGATAGTGGGGTTAATAATTATGCTTTCTACCAGAGCAATTCAGTAATGCAAAGTGGTGCATCGTTAGCATATAATTCACCGGTTTTAACAACAGCCAATAATGGTATTGTTTATACTGTTGAAGCCACTAACCTTAAACCAACATTTGATGGAAACATTACCGAAAACTTCTGGGGCAAGCCACTTGCTGTATCAACATTTGGCCCATCACCAAGCTTTGGTGCAGGACACGAATTAAATGCCATTTATGCAAGAACAGATAATGATAATATATACATTGCTATAGCAGGTAATGTTCAAAATAATAACAGGATTATGTTATTTATTGATAGTAAATCTGGTGGTTATAATACTGGAAATTATGGTAGAAATGGTATTAACGATGCTATTAAAAACTTTAATTCTGGTACAAGCTTCGACCCAGGGTTTGAAGCAGATTATTGCTTAGGTATTGGAACAGATGTTACTAGTAGTCAGTACTATTTTGATTTATTTACATTGAGTGGTACAGCAAGTAGCGGTGGTGGTCCTAACAATTATATTGGTAGCAACATTACACCTGCAACAGGTTACAGCATTGGTGCAAATCCTGTAAACAATTCTCAAACGCAGGGTTTTGAATTTGCAATTCCAAAATCTGCTATTGGTTACATAGGCGGTACTTTAAGGGTATTTGCTTTATACAGTTCAGATAATGGCTTCTTGAGCAACCAATTTTTAACAAGGGCAAATACAGGTGCAGGTAGCTATGGCAATGGCATCATTAACTTTGGTACAGCTAAACCAGGCCCAATTGCTATTACTGGTAGTAATACTGCAGGCTTGTGTAAGTCATCTGTTGCAACAACAGTTACAGTTAAACCCAACCCAACATCTGCAATTACAGCAAGTGCATGTAACAATATGTTGCCATATGTGTGGGCTGGAAAAAATTACTACACAAGCGGTTCTTATAATGACACATTGGTTGGCATGGGCAACAATGGTTGCGATAGTATAGCAACATTGGTATTTACAGTAACTGACACCACAACATCTGTTACCAATAAAACTGCATGCAACAATATGCTGCCTTATAGTTGGAATGGAAACAATTATTCAGCAGCAGGTATATATACATGGAAAGGTACAAATGCCGCAGGCTGCGATAGCATAGCTACTTTAGTGTTAAGCATTGCAGACACCACAACATCTGTTACCAACAAAACAGCTTGTAACAATATGTTGCCTTATAGTTGGAATGGAAACAATTATTCAGCAGCAGGTGCATATACATGGAAAGGTACAAATGCAGCAGGTTGCGATAGCGTAGCTACTTTAGTGTTAAGCATTGCAGACACCACAACATCTGTTACCAATAAAACAGTATGTAACAATATGCTGCCTTATAGCTGGAATGGAAGCAATTATTCAGCAGCAGGTGCATATACATGGAAAGGTACAAACGCATCAGGTTGCGATAGTGTGGCAACACTTGTATTAACCATTAGTGATACTACAACATCTGTTACGACTGTAACAAATTGCGATAGCTTGTTGTGGAATGGAACTAAATATACAGTTAGTGGAACATATACTTATTATACATTAAATGCTGCAAGTTGCGATAGTACTGCAACATTACATTTAACAATAACCAATAGCACTACATCAACAACAACTACAAGTGCCTGCGATAGTTTATGGTGGAATGGAGTTAAATACACAACAAGTGGTACTTACACTTGGAGTAGTACCAATGTAGCAAATTGCGATAGCACAGCTACTTTGCATTTAACAATCAATCATCCTACCACATCGTTTACAGCTACAAGTGCTTGCGACAGTTTTTGGTGGAATGGAAAAAAATATACTTCAAGTGGAATTTATAACGACACCATTGCAAATATTGCTGGCTGCGATAGCATTATTACCTTAAGTTTAACTATTACACAAAGCCTTGCAAAACCTGTAATTGTTATAGCAAATAATACTATAACTGCTGGGCAAACTGGAGTAGTGTATAACTGTAGCATATCGCCAAATGCAACACAATATGTTTGGTCTTATACTGGAACAGGTGCAAGCATTGTGTTGGGTCAATTTACCACTCAAATAACAGTTGACTATGCAAATAATGCTACAAGTGGTTCGTTACAGGTTATTGCAATTAATAGTCTTACTTGCTACAGCCCTAAAGATTCTATGGATATAACCATAACACCATTGCCAATTGTATTAAACAGTTTTACTGCTGATAAAGTAAATAAAACTACATTGATAAAATGGGCAAGTAAAACAGAGGTAAACAGTAAATTGTTTGAAGTGCAAAGAAGCATTGATGGCAGGGCTTATGTAACTATTGGTAATGTTGTTGCCAAAGGCTTTGCAAGTGATTACAGCTTTACAGATGAAAAACCATTTATTGGTATTAACTATTACCGATTGAAACAAGTAGATAAAGATGGAAAGTTTGAATACAGTGCTGTAAGGACAGTAAACTTTAAACCAGAAACTTTAGGATTTATAGTTAGCGTATATCCAAACCCTGTAAGCAATGTATTGAATGTAAGAATAACAAATGCTGATGCAAAACAAATAAGGGTGTTTGATATTAATGGTAAAACAGTTTATACCACAACTTCAATTTCATCAACAGGTACAACCCAAATCCCTGTTGGTAATTTAAGCAAGGCAACATACTTTGTAGAAATTATAACAACAGACGACAGGAGAGGAGTTGAAAAATTTGTGAAGGAATAATTTAAACAAAAGCCCTGAAGCACTGCTTCGGGGCTTTTTGTTTTTAAGATGGTCTGTTTAATGTTTTCATTGCGTTACCAGCAGTTTCATTGACTAGCTTATGTTTCCTATTGATAATAAAATTTAGTTGCTTTTATTCATTTCCAAATCATAATTATACCAACACCTGTTAGTATTAAAAATGTAAGAATGTTTACCCAACTTCTCCACAATCAATGTGTAAGAATTACATTGTTGTTTTTTCCTTTTATTATTGCAGTAATTAATCAAAACTAATTCTATGAATTTTAGAAGTTTTACAGTCCCTTATAATGTAAATGAACAGTACAGTAAAAAGGCTGCGTATTTTTCAATGGAGTATGCTATTCATCAGCCATTAAAAATATACAGTGGTGGCCTGGGTTTTTTAAGTGGCAGCCATTTGCGTAGTGCTTACGAGCTTAAGCAAAATATGATTGGTATTGGTATTTTGTGGAAGTATGGATATTACGACCAAACAAGGGCACAAGACCAAACGCTTGTTCCTGCATGGATGGAAAAAACACCAACATTTTTAGAAGAAACAGGTATCAAGTTTCAGATATTAATACACGACAGCCCTGTTTGGGTAAAGGCTTTATACTTAAATCCTGAAACTTTTAAAACTGCACCTTTATTTTTATTAAGTACTGATTTGCCAGAGAATGACCACGTTTCTCAAACCATTACACATAGGTTGTATGATGCAAATGTTTCTACCAAAGTAGCACAGTTTATTTTATTAGGCGTTGGTGGTGCAAAGCTTATTGATGAATTAGGATTTAATCCAGATGTATATCATTTAAACGAGGCACATGGTATTAGTGCTGCATTTTATTTGTTAAATAAATACCAAAGCGTAAGCAAGCTAAAGGAAAAGCTTGTGTTTACCACACATACGCCAGAAGAAGCAGGCAACGAAAAACACGATTTATACTTGTGCCATAAAATGAGTTACTTCTGTGGAATGAGTTTGGATGAAGTAAGGAAATTAACTGGCACAACCGATGATCAGTTTAACCATTCGCTGGTGGCATTGCGTTTTGCACGAAAAAGTAATGGTGTAAGTAAATTGCATGGCGAAGTAAGCAGGGAAATGTGGGGAAAATATGATGGCATTTGCCCGATAACTTCAATCACAAATGCACAAAACTATACTTACTGGGCAGATGAGCCTTTATACAGACATTTAGATAGTGAAAATGATTGGGGTATTGATGACAGGAAATGGTATTTAAAACGCAGGGCATTTGAAATAGTTGCAGACCAAACAGGAAAATTATTTGACCCTGAGGTTTTAACAATAGTTTGGGCAAGAAGGTTTGCAGGCTACAAACGTGCAGACATGCTTACTTATGACATGCCACGTTTTGAAAGAATGCTGAACAATAAAAAATATCCTGTTCAAATTATATGGGCAGGAAAGCCTTATCCACAGGATTATCCAGCAATTACACAGTTTAACAACCTGGTGCATTTAAGTAAAAATTATAAAAATGTATCGGTGTTGGTAGGTTACGAATTATTGCTTAGCCGAAGGTTAAAGCAATGTGCAGATGTGTGGTTAAACAACCCTCGTGTACCACGTGAGGCAAGTGGCACAAGTGGCATGACTGCAAGTATGAATGGTGCTGTAAACTTTAGTACAGATGATGGATGGATACCAGAATTTGCAAAGCATGGTGTAAACAGTTTTGTTGTGCCTAAAGCAGACTATGCCAACATGCATACACAAGAGCAGGATGATTATGATTTAAACAAGGCTTATGAAATTTTGGAGAATGAAATTATTCCTTTGTATTATGATGATAAAGATAAATGGAGAAGCATTGTTAAAGAAGGAATGAAAGATGTGCGTCACGAATTTGATAGCAACAGGATGGCACACGAGTATTATGAAATAATGTATAAATAAAATTGTTATCGCAAAGTTCTGTAGAGTCAATTTGCATGGGTTTAGTTGGCAAATAAATTAACAATTACAAAAATTAGGTTGATACAAAAAATAGCTAAACAGGTTATTTAAAATTAAAGCCTCGAATGATATTCGAGGCTTTAATTTTTTCGTAAAATCTATTTAAAAAGAGTATTGACATTTTGCTTATTAAAGCTTTTACCAGCTTCCACTTGCTCCACCACCACCACTACTTCCTCCTCCAAAGCCTCCAAAACCACCACCTCCAAAATCACTACTGCCCCCACCTCCCCAATTGCTATTGCCACCACCACTAAATAATAAAGGCAACATCCAACTACCACTACCTCGATTTCTACCTCCTCTACCACCACCACTACCACTTGCAAAAAATACTATTATCAGTATTACAAAAAATATAAGTTTAATAATACCACCAACATGAATCTTATGGTTGCTTTCCTTATTTTTTTTAACATCATATTCACCTTTTGCAGCCTTGCTTAAATTGTCAACAGCAGCATTAATGCCACTTATATAATTGCCTTGCCTGAAGGCAGGTTTAATATCATTATTAATAATATCATTTGCAGCAACATCGGGTATTGCACCTTCCAAACCACCACCTACTTCTATCCTTACTTTTCTGTCATTAACAGCAACAAGAATTAATATGCCATTGTTTGTTTTTTTATTTCCAATGCCCCAATCCCTGAATGTTTTATTGGCAACTTCTTCCAAAACTTCGCCATTTAACGATGGTACAGTAACCACACAAATCTGGTTGCTTGTGTTGTCATCAAGGGCAACCAATTTTTCCTCAAGAGCCTGTCTGTCATGACTTGCAAATGCATTGGCGTTGTCAACAACCAAACGAGCAGGATTAGGTTTTTGTAAACTTTTTTGTGCTGTTGCATGCAAGCACAAAAAACTAAGCAATATGTAGAGTAACTTTTTCAAGTAATTGATAGTGTAATTATATAATGACTTTATTAATGAAATGACCTGCAGTTATTTACCAAAAACGATATCATCAGGCAATTCATTCACATCATTTTTTTGGTAAGGGAAATAAGTTTGCAAGGCTTTGCCAATTTCTTTTACAACTGTAGCAATGCCATCTACATAATATTCTTTATTAAAATGTTGCAGCATCAGCTTTAGTTGTTCATTCCAGAATTGCTGGCCTACTTTTTCGTGAATACCTGCATCTGCAAAAATGGCTAGCTGCCTGTCTTTAATTGCCACATAAACTATCACAGCATTTCGCTCAGCAGTTTTGTGCATGTCTAATTTGTCAAATAATTCTTTAGCCCTGTCAATAGCATTAACATAGCTGCATTTACTTTCAACAAATACACGAACCTCACCACTGGTATATTTTTCAGCTTGTCTAATGGCATCTGTAATTACCTGCTTTTCGTGTGGAGTAAAATAATCCTCTGCCTTTTTTTTAAACCAATTAAACATTGAAATAATGATAAGTGATGAAATGATGATATGTTTTCAAAACATTCGGAAAGCTTTAATCTTTCCGAATGTTTGGTAGTAGCTTATTTAATATTGAAATTAATATCAGGTGCTTTTTCACTTCCAGCATCAGCTTTATAAAAAGGTTTTTCTTTGAAATGAAAGATACCAGCAAAAATATTATTTGGGAATTTTACAACTTTTAAATTAAAGTTTTTTACAGCACCATTATAATCCTGACGAGCAATATTAATCCTGTTTTCTGTTCCTTCAATTTGTGCCTGAAAATCCTGGAAAGATTTTGTTGTCTTCAAATCAGGATAAGCTTCAGCAATCGCCATTAATCTTCCAAAACTGCTTTGCAATTGTCCTTGTGCAGCTTGATATTTTTCTAAAGTTTGTGGGTCGTTAATATCAACTTTAACCTGAGTGGCAGAAGCACGTGCATCTAACACTGCTTTTAAAGTGCTTTTTTCAAAATTGGCAGAACCTTCAATAGTTTTAATTATGCTGCTATACAAATCTGTTCTACGTTGATAATTGGTTTCTACATTACTCCACGAATTTTTAACTTCCTGGTCGCCACCAGCCAAACCATTATAGCTATTGCAGCCACAGCCACCAAGAAAAAGGATGAAAACACCAATAACAATCAGGGTTAAATTTTTTGTACTCATTTTTTTATTTTTTTAAATATGAAATATTTGTATTCAATACTTCGCTTTTATTACAAACTAAGCACCACTATTTTTTTTATGGCAGTTTGTCATTTATTTTTTGCAATAATATTTCATAATTAGCATACATTTTTCCTTAGTCCATTCGTTTAATTTTTTTAATATAAAATGTGGATAACTACACCTTGTTGAAACACATTTGCACGTCATTTCTTACCCTCAAAAACCTATCTTCGCAAACCTAAAAAAGGTTCAAAAAGTTTAATGTTTTAAGTTTAAAAGTTGGTAAAAAATCAACATCAAACTTTAAACATCAAACCTTAAACAAAAAATTAAATGGAAGATAATCAATTACCAGAACAGACAAGTGATAACGATCGTGTGATACAGGTTCCTATTGAGGAACAAATGAAAACAGCCTACATCGACTATTCAATGTCAGTTATTGTTGGTCGTGCTTTACCAGATGTAAGAGATGGTTTCAAACCAGTTCATCGCAGGGTTTTATACTCAATGAATGAGCTAGGCAATGGCAGCAACAAACCTTATAAAAAAAGTGCAAGAATTGTAGGTGAGGTAATGGGTAAATACCATCCTCATGGCGATGCCAGTATTTATGATACTTTGGTGCGTATGGCACAGGAGTTTACAATGCGTCATACAATGGTTGATGGACAAGGTAACTTTGGTACACAAGATGGTGATCCACCAGCAGCAATGCGTTATACCGAAGTTCGTTTGCAAAAATTTGCAGAAGCGATGTTGGAAGACATTGAAAAAGATACTGTAGATTTTCAACCCAACTTTGATGACAGCCTTGAAGAGCCAAGTGTATTACCAACGCGTATTCCTCAATTATTAATTAATGGTAGCAGTGGTATAGCTGTAGGTATGGCAACTAACATGATGCCTCATAATTTAAGTGAGGTAATTGATGGATGTGTTGCTTACATTGACAACAGAGAGATTACACCAGAGGAAATGTTGCAATTTGTTAAAGCACCAGATTTTCCTACAGGTGGCGTTATTTATGGAATGGAAGGTGTGAAACAAGGAATGTTAACAGGTCGTGGTAGGGTAGTGGTGCGTGGTAAATGCCAAATTGATACCAAACCAAGCGGACGCGAACAAATTGTAATTACAGAAGTACCATACCAGGTTAGTCTTGATGGATTGACTGATAAGATTGGACAATTAGTAAATGATAAAACAATTGATGGTATTGCACACGTAAACAATGAGAGCAACAAACGTGAAGGAACACGTATTGTAGTTGACTTAAAGCGTGATGCAGTTGCCAATATTGTTATCAATATGTTGTATAAGTTCACAGAGTTGCAAACTAGCTTTGGTATCAACAATGTTGCTATCAGCAAAGGCCGCCCTCATATTTTTAATACAAGAGATTTGATTGCTGAGTTTATTGAATTTAGAATGGACGTAGTAATCAGAAGAACAAAATTTGAATTAAAGAAAGCAGAAGAAAGAGCTCATTTACTAGAAGGATTTTTAAAAGTAATTGCAGATAAAGATCATTTAGATGCAGCTATTTCTATCATTCGTGGTAGTGCTACACCTGATGAAGCTAAACAAGGTTTGATTGCAAAGAGTGTTGAAGATAAATGGCATCTGCCAACAGCATTGTTTAATGAAGAAGCTACAAAGCACTATACACAAGGCATTGGATTAAGTGAAAAACAAGCTCAGGCTATTATGGAGCTTCGTTTACAACGCTTAACAGGTATGGAGCGTGAAAAAATTATTGAAGAGTTTAATGGTTTGATGATAACCATTGGCAGATTAAAAGATTTATTGGCAAGTGAACCATTACGTTTTGATTTAATTAAAACAGAATTACTTGAAGTAAAACAAAAATTTGGTGAACCTCGTCGTAGCGAAATTCAATATTTAGCTGATGAAGCCAATATGCTTGACTTCATTAAAGAAGAAGATGTGGTAATTACCATTTCTCATTTAGGTTATGTAAAACGCACAACTGGCAGCGATTACAGAGCTCAAAAACGTGGTGGCAAAGGTGCTATTGGTGCTAAAACACGCGATGAAGATTTTGTTGAACATTTGTTTGTAGCATCTACACACGATACAATGTTGTTCTTTACAGAAAAAGGAAGATGCTTTTGGTTAAATGTTTATGAAATACCTGATGGTGAAAAAGCTGGTAAAGGAAGAGCCATTCAAAACCTTATTCAAATTCCACCTGATGATAAAGTAAAAGCAATTATTGAAGTGAGAGATTTACAGGATAAAGAAGCTATTGCTGGAAAATACATTGTGCTTTGTACCAAACAAGGCATTATTAAAAAAACAGATTTAGAAGATTTTAGTCGTCCAAGGGCAAATGGAATTAATGCTATTACAATTAGCGAAGGCGATGAACTTTTGGCTGCTCGTTTAACTGATGGTAATTGTGAAATTATGATGGCAGTTAAAAGTGGTCGTGCCATTCGTTTCCCAGAAGAAAAAGTTCGTTCAACTGGTCGTGGTGCAATAGGTGTTTATGGTATTGAGGTGGATGATAAAACTGATGAAGTAGTTGGTATGATTACCATTAACAGGGATGACAGAAGCAAAACTGTTTTGGTGGTAAGTGAAAAAGGTTTTGGAAAACGCACACCATTAATTGATGCTGATGGAGAAGATGTTTACAGAATTACAAATCGTGGTGGCAAAGGAGTTAAAACGATTAATGTTACTGAAAAAACTGGTAAGCTTGTAGGCATTTTAGATGTAATGGAAAATGAAGATTTAATCATTACCTGTGAAAGTGGCATTACAATTCGTACTAAAATTTCAGCTATTAAGCAAAGTGGCAGAAATACCCAAGGTGTAACTTTAATCAAGTTAAAAGGGGAGGATTCTATTGCTGCAATCAGTAAAATTGAAGAACAAGAAGAAGAGGAAGAATCTGTGATAACTGAAGAAAGCGGAATTGTTAATGATGAATCAAAAGCTATAGAAAGCAGTAACGATGAAACTGCTGCTGACAATGCTGATGAAACTAAAACAGAAAACGAATAATATTTATGTAATTCTTTAATTTGAATCATCAATATTTCAAATCAATAATAATTAATCAAAAACGATGAAAAAAATAACTTTAACGGTTGCTGCTGCTTTGTTTACTGCAAGTCTTTTTTCTCAGGATAAGCTGTTTACCGAGGTTGAAAAAAAATATCTTACAAAAGATATCAAGAATGCAAAGCAATTAATTGATCAGGCTATTGCCAATCCACAATATACTAACAGTGCTGAGTTTTGGTTATGGAAAAGTACTTTAGATGCTGTTGTTGCACAGGATGAAAAATTAAATGCTTCTTGTCCAACTTGTATTCAAACAAGCTACGAAGCTTTTAAAAAGTACGAAGCTTTAGAACCTAATTATAAATTACTTTCTGAAATTCCATTTAGCTGGAAACCACTTGGAATTTTATATAATGATAATTACAACAAAGGGGCTAAAGCCTTTAAGGAAAAAGATTATGAAAATGCTTTTGCAGGTTTTGACAGGTGTGTTGAAATGACAAAAATTATGATGGCAAGAGATTTAAGACAAAATGGTGGTGCATTAGATACAATACCTTTTTTATATGCAGGCTATTCTGCACAAAATGCAAAGAAAATTCCTGAAGCTGTAAAGTACTTAACATTCTTAGCAGATAAAAAATATGCTGTTAAAGAAGATGCTGAAATGTATAAATTGTTGCTTACAGATTTTATTGATTTAAAAGACAAAGCCAATTTTGATAAATATCTTGCTATTGCACAAGAAATTTTTCCAACAGAGGATTACAAGGCTTACAAATTGGAGTATATGAACAGGAATTCGAATTTGGATGAAAAACTTAAAGTGTATAGCGAAGAAGATGCTAAAAACACTTTAAATGGTGATGACTATATTTATTTTGGTAGTATGTTTTCTCAGCATAGCAAAGAAGAAAAAGAAACGCTTGACAAGGATATTACAAGAAAACTAATGATTCATGGTAAAGCAAGGGAAGCATTTGCAAAAGCATATAAACTTACCAACAATGAATTAATGGCTTATAATGTGGGCTTGTTGTATTATACAGAGTATAGTGCTTATGATGATATGCAAAGAGATAATGTTAAAAAACTTCAGGAAATAAATGCAACAAAGACAGTAGAAAAAGACCCTAAGAAAAAAGCTGCTGCCGATGCTAAAATTAAAGAGCAAACAGAGCCAATAAAAAAAGCCAATGCTGAGTTGGAAGTTAAAATGATTGATATTACTAACAATTCAATTGAGTGGTTTGAAAAAACTGTAACCTTATTGAAAGACAAGGCTGATAAATCTAAAGTTGAAAAAACAAGTTTAAAAAATGCGGTTAATAACCTGACAAATTTGTTTAATTATAGAATGGATAAAGCACGTGGTAAAGATGTAAAGGCTTTTGATGCTGCTGAAGCCAAGTTTAAATATTACGATGATATGTATAACAAATTATAAAAAATACTTGATTAAGGTTGTTGTAACAAACAACCTTTTTTATTTGCAAAAAATATTAAATGAAATACTCGCAACACATTGGCATAATTGCTGCTTTGCTACTAATTACAAGCTGTTTTTTTCCATGGATAGAGATTACATCAATGCACAAAGTACTTAATGGCGTTAATGGTTTTGTTAATGAACAGTTTACTTTTGGAACACAAATAAAGCCTCACGCATTCTTTTGTTGCATTAGTATAGTTTTCTTTTTATTGAATAAAATATGGGCAAAACGTACTAATATTTTCATTTGCTTTTTAAATTTCAGTTGGGCAATCAAGAATTTTATTTTATTCAAAATGTGTAGGGCAGGTGATTGCCCGGAAGTAAAATATGGTTTATACTTATTGTTGCTATTTGCTTTTATAATGTTAGTGATGAGTTTATTGCCTAAGATTGTAATTGAAAAGAAACAGATAAAATAGTGTTTATGAAAAAAATATTCTCAGTTGCATTATTTACAATCCTTGCCAGCATTGGTTTTTGCCAATATAATATTCGTTTAATTGTAACCAGTGTTGCAACAAAAAACCAGGACGATATTTATATTGCAGGAAATTTTAACAACTGGAATCCACGAGATGCAAACTATAAATTGAAGCCATTTGCAGCAGGACGTAAAGCTGTTGTTATTAAAGATATTCCTGCCGGAACTTATGCCTTTAAATTTACGCGTGGCAGTTTTGAAAAAGTAGAAACAGAAGGCGATGGACGTGATATTGCTGATAGAGTAATTGAAGTAACAGATAAAGATGTTACAGAAGAAATAACTATTAAAGGCTGGAAAGACAATTATCCTGATAAACCAAAGCCATATACAGCAAGCCCTCAGGTAAAAATTATTGACACTGCTTTTGTAATGCCACAACTTGACAGAAAGCGAAGGATTTGGTTGTATTTGCCAAAAGGATATGCTACATCCAATAAATCTTATCCTGTAATGTATATGCAGGATGGACAAAATTTATTTAATGAACAAACTGCACCTTTTGGAGAATGGGGAGTTGATGAAATATTAGATAGCATTCAAAAAGCAAATGGCAAGGAGTGTATTGTTGTTGGTATTGATAATGGTGGGGATAAAAGATTAAATGAATATGCACCTTATGATTTTGAAAGTAATAAAAAGAAAATAAAAGCAGAAGGTAAGCAATATGTTGATTTTATTGCCAATACCTTAAAACCTTTTATTGATGGTAAATACAGAACAAAAAAGAACGCTGAAAATACTTTTATTATTGGCAGCAGCATGGGTGCAGTAATAAGCTTATATGCCATGATGCAATATCCACAAACATTTGGTGGCGTTGGAGTTTTTTCACCAGCGTTTTGGACTTGCAAGGAATTGTTTGTAAATGCAGCAACTTATAAAAACCCATCAATGTTTAAAATTTATTTTTATTGTGGTTATAAAGAAGGCAAGGAAATGATTGATGATATGAATAAAATGGCTGACATTTTTGCAAATAAAGTGAACATAAAAATGTACAGAACTACCAGCGAATTTGGGCAGCATAGCGAAAAATACTGGCACAAAGAATTTGCTGCCTTTTATGAATGGATGTTAAAATAGATTTGTGATACCCAAAAAGCTATTCACAAAAAAAAATCTCGAAGTAAAACTTCGAGATTTTTTATATTTGTTTAAAGCTAAATAAAATTTATGCAACTGCTTTTTTAACTAAATCAGCAGCTTCGCTTAGCAAGATTGCAGATTGAACCTGCAAGCCACTTTCATCAATTAATTTCTTAGCTTCTGTTGCATTGGTACCTTGCAAACGAACAATGATTGGAATGTTGATATTGCCTAATTTATTGTAAGCTTCAATAACACCTGCAGCAACTCTATCGCAACGTACAATACCACCAAAAATATTAACAAGAATAGCTTTTACATTAGGGTCTTTCATAATGATTTTAAAACCAGCTTCAACTGTTGTAGCATTTGCAGTACCACCAACATCAAGGAAGTTTGCAGGCTCACCGCCAGCCAATTTAATCATATCCATTGTAGCCATTGCAAGCCCTGCACCATTTACCATACAACCAACATTACCATCCAATTTTACAAAATTCAAGTTAAACTCACCAGCCTCAACTTCAGTTGGATCTTCTTCTGTAACATCACGCAATGCAGCAATATCAGGCTTTCTCATTAAAGCATTGTCATCAATATTCATTTTGCAGTCAACTGCAATAATTTTTTCATCACTTGTTTTAAACAAAGGATTTATCTCAAGCATTCCACAATCTAAACCAACATAAGCATTATAAAGATTGGTTACAAACTTCATACAGTTTTTCATAGCATCGCCACTTAGGCCTAAGTTAAATGCTATTTTACGAGCCTGAAAACCTTGAACACCACCACTTGGGTGAATCCATTCTTTAAATATTTTTTCTGGTGTATGATGAGCTACTTCTTCAATATCCATTCCACCTTCGGTAGAATACATAATTACATTTTGTCCTTTAGCTCTGTCTAATAAAATCGATAAATAAAATTCTTTTTGCTTGTTTGGTCCATCATAATAAACATCTTGTGCTACTAAAATTTTGTTTACTTTTTTACCAGCAGCACCAGTTTGAATAGTAACTAAAGTTCCGCCTAAAATACCTTCAGCAAAACTTTTAATATCGTCAGCACTTTTACCAACTTTTACACCATTCATTCCTGTTTCATTTACTTTTCCTTTACCACGTCCACCTGCGTGTATTTGAGCTTTAACAACTGCAAACTTATTATTGGTTTGTGCTGCAATTGTATTATAGGCTTCTACTGCAGCTTCTACTGTTTCAACAGCAATGCCTTCCTGCACAGGAACATTGTATTTTTTTAATAATTCTTTAGCTTGGTATTCGTGTAAATTCATAGTAAAAATTTTTTGCGTTGCGAAGATAGGGGGATGAGTTATAGTTATAACTTATGAGTTATTAATTGCAATAAATTTTAAACAGAGGAACTGTTTTGATTGTCAATTTCTTTTTTGTTTTGATATATAGAAAAAACAATAGAACCTGCAATACACATAATAATTACAGCAAGCGAGATAAAAATAAGTGTGTTCTTAGAAATGTAGGGTTCTATAAAATGTTCAAGCAACATTTTTAATCCAATAAATACCAAAACAATTGCTATGCCCTTGGGCAAATAATGAAATTTTTTAACAGCACCACGCAATAAAAAAAATAAGCTTCGTAAACCCAGCACAGCAAAAATATTTGATGTGTAAATTATTAATCTATCTCGTGAAATACCTAAAACTGCTGGTATGGAGTCAAGTGCAAAAACCAAATCGGTAAAGGCAAGCATTGCTATTACTACAAATGAAATAGTATATACTGTTTTGCCATTTCTTTTTATGAAATATTTTCCATCAACATCTTCAAGTGTTATTGGTAAAAATTTATTAATGAATTTAAAGACCTTGCTTTCCTCAGGATTGTATTCATCCTCTTCATTTGCAAAAAACATTTTATAGCCAGTATATAACAGAAAAGCACCAAATGCATAAAGCAGCCAACTGGCTTTACTTACAACTGCAATACCTACTGTAATAAACAAAATTCGTAAGGCTATTGCCATTAAAATACCTACAAGCAAAACACGTCCATAATGTTTTTCCTGTACTTTAAATGCAGAAAATATGATGATAAAAACAAAAATATTGTCAATGCTTAAACTCCATTCCATTAAGTAGGCACTTAAATATTCTATGGCAGTATGATGGCCATTTTGTAACCATACAAATATAAAAAAAGACAAAGCCAATGCTACCCAAAACAGAGTTTGAAATAATGCAGTTTTAATGCTTATTGTTTTATTTTTTTTACTTAGTAAACCTAAGTCAAAAACCAATGCCAGTAAAACTACCAGGCCAAAAACTATGTATGTAATTTGAGTTGAATTCATTTATTTTTTTTGAACACAGATAAACAAAAATTAAACAGATGAACGCAGATTTTTTATATTAAGTTTATTGTAATTGTTTTCTATCATTTGTATAAACTAATCTTCTAAATTCTGGTTTCTTGCCAAAGTTTAATAATAAACCAACTTCAATATTTGTAGCTCGTAAATAATTTATCAATTGCACCTCGTAATCGTAAACAATAAAGTCAGTAGTTTTTAACTCTATGATAATTGTATTGTTAACAAGCAAATCAGCATAATATTCTCCAACTAATTTATCTTTAAAATAAACTTTAACTGGATGTTGAGGAACTACTTGAAACCCTTTTTAAATCAATTCAAAATACATTGCATTTTGATAAACTTTTCTAAAAACCCATAACCTAATTCGTTGTAAACATCATAAAAACAACGTAAAATTTTCTCACTTAAGTCTTTATGCAAAAAATTATTCATAACCTAAAGTATAAACTGTGAAAATCTGTAACATCAGTTTTAATCTGTGTTCTAAATATTATACAGCAAATCTTCTTTTTCGTAACCATTGCATTACCAAGGCAAGTATAAGAATAATTATCAAAGGCAATGCTACATTGAATCCCTGCCAAAATGTTTTTTCTGCTTTAACTTTTGTTTTATCTAATAAACGTAGTGTATAATCTTTATTCCTTGTTTCTATTATTGCTGCATTGCCTACCATGTAGTCAAGACAATTTAGTAAAAATTCTTTGTTGGCAAACTGGTACTCAGTTTCATCAAATTGTAACATACCCATTGGCAATGCACCTCTTATTCCTGATACTGCATTAGTAACTAAATCTGCATCGCTAACTATAATTTGCTTGCTAGCTTTTGCAGCATTTGCAATAAATGGAATACCAGTATAAGTTGCAGCAGTATCCTTGCCAGCTTGTGTTAACCTGTTTGTAAAAAGCGATGTGAATTTACCTTCTAACAAAACTGCTACAGGCAAATGGCTTTGATTGAAAGTATGATAATCCTGCTCACTGTTTAACCTTACATTTTGTAAACTAACCAAGTTTGGTGTAGTAACAATTCTACTGTTTGTATCTGTTGTAAGCAAAATAGTTTTTGTAATTCCTTTTGCCTGAACAGTATCGATACTTGAAGGAAAAATACTTAGCAATTGATCTAAATTTTTAGAAAGTGGATGTTGCGAAGAGCCTGATAACAAAGGATAGTAAAAGAAATTCCTTTTTATTTGTTTATGCTGCTCACTAGCCTTATCATCAATTACTGGCAAAAATGCTGAGTTTAAATCTTGCACCAGATTGCTGTTTATCCTCACGCCATAATGAAACAAAATATCATCTAACTCAAGGTTTTTATCAAATGCAATAAAGTCTGTTTGGTTATTCCTCAATAAGCTATCATACTCTGCATAAAGCCTGTCAATGCACCAAATAACTTTACCACCTTGCATTATGTATTGGTCAATTTTTATTTTTTCAATTTCGGTAAATGGCTTGCTTGGCTTTACAATTATTAAAGCCTGCACGCTATCTGCATTTAAAACCTGTGTATTTAAATTGCGTGGACCAATCCTGAAATTGTTTGTGGCAATAGTTTTAATCAAATCATTTGTTGTACCATTTTCCAATGGCTCATCATTGCCCAAAGCAAAGGCCACGAATGGTTTTGTGGTAGTTGTAAGTTTATTAATGGCATCACTGAATTTAAACTCAAGCAATGCTTCGCTATAGTTCAGGCTGCTTTCTTCATCCATGCCACTCTTACCACTTTCTAAATTAATAACTTTTGAATTATCGCCATATTTAATAATGGCATACGGAAAAATAATTTGCGAAACCTTTTCACCTTCTTCTTTATTGGCTTGGTAATTTACTGGTCTTGCACCAATGTATTCTAAACTGTCATACAATATAGCCTTAACAGAATCTGGCAACGAAGCGTCTGGTTTAAAAACAGTGTAAGATAGTTTACCATTGCTTAATGTTCTATAATCATCAAGTAATTCCTGTGTGGCAATTTTTAATTTTTTATATCCACTACTTAAATTGCCATCAAGCAAAACCTGAATTTCAACCTTGTCGTTTAAGTTTTTTAAAATGTCTTTTGTGGCATTGCTTATAGAAAATTTTTTCTCTTTGGTTAAATCAAATTTGGTGTGCACATTGGTAGATAAATATAATAGCACGCCAAAGCCGGCAAGTAATAAAAGCCACCAGTATTTATGTTGTAATAATTTCATTAAAAGTATTGTTAATGCTTAATTTCAGCAAGGTCGTTAGGGTTGTGCTTGTGTTTAAATAGCAACACAAAAAGTATAGCAACAACTAATGCATAAGCTGCAAAAATGAGCCATATATTATGCCAGTCTCTTATGCCATTTGTAGTATAGCCATCTACAATATATCCACTTGCTTTGCTACCAATCCATGCTCCAATTCCATTAGTCATCATCATAAATAAACCCTGACTACTTGAACGCATAGAAGCATCTGTATTTGTTTCAATAAATAATGAGCCGGATATATTGAAAAAATCAAATGCCATTCCATATACAATGCAACTTAAAACTATCATCCACAATCCATCGCTTGGATTACCAAAGCCAAATAAACCAAAGCGTAAAACCCATGCTATCATTGAAAAAAGCATTACATTTTTAATACCAAACTTTCGTAAGAAAAATGGAATGGTTACAATAAATATAGTCTCGGAAATTTGAGAGATAGACATGATGATTGTGGAATATTTTACCACAAATGATTCTTTATATTGTGGCATATTTCCAAATTCTGATAAATAGACATCTCCATACATATTGGTTAATTGCAAGGCTGCACCTAAGCACATTGAAAATAAAAAGAACAACATCATTTTATAATTTGCAAACAATGAGAATGCTCTTAAACCAAGCTGGTCAATAATGCTTGCATTGGCATTGCTCTTTTGTGGTGGACATTTAGGCAATGTAAACGCATATAACCCAAATGCAATAGCTACTGCTCCAGCAATTATAAATTGTGTTGCAGATGCTTTATTGCCAGAAAGATTTGTAACCCACATAGCAACAATAAATCCTATTGTACCCCAAACCCTGATAGGTGGATAAACTTTTACAACATCGTAATTGTTATTTTTTAAAATAGTATAAGAAATAGAATTAGATAAAGAAATTGTTGGCATATAGCAAAGCATTGCTGCAAGCATAGCTAAACGAAAAGTTTCAGGGTCATTAATACTAGGAAAATAATATATTAAAACAGCACCATAAATGATATGCAGTAAGCCATATAGTTTTTCAGCATTCAGCCATTTATCTGCAATTATACCTGTAATTGCAGGCATTATGATTGATGAAATAGCCAATGTAGAAAATATTGCTCCAAATTCTACACCTTTCCAACCCTTTGTGCCAAACCAATAATTGGCAATAGTTATAAGCCATGCACCCCACACAAAAAATTGAAAAAAATTAAGTAAGGTCAATCGTGTTTTAATATTCATAATAGTAACAGTTTAAAGAGGGGTTGAAGATAAGGGAGTACAGTTAAAAGTTGATAGTTAACAGTTAAAAGTTAAAAGTATCAATTATCAACTATTTACTATCAACTACATTACATATTGCATTTTACCCAATCGCAACAAGGCTTTCATTATAAGCTCCTGGTGCATACTTTGAATAATTTGGTTGGTTTTTACAAGCTCAATTACTTCATCAATACTCATAAAATATACTTCAATGTCTTCGCCTTCATCAAAGTTTTGTTCAGCAATTTTTTTGCCACCGGTTGCAATAAAAAAGTGCATTAAATTACTGTTGGTGCTTGGGTTGGCACTACTGTTTCCTAAATATTCGTAATGCTCAAAAGCATATCCAGTTTCTTCTAAAAGTTCTCTTGCAATGGCATCTTCAAGCGTTGCATCTTCTTTGTCAACACAACCACCTGGCATTTCAAAATGTGTAGCATCAAGTGCATATCTGTATTGCCTTTCAACAATTACTTTTCCTTCTACTGTTATAGCAAATGCTGTAACCCAATCAGGAAATTCATATACATAATATGGCTCAATTATTTTTCCATCTGGTCGCAATGCACTGTCTTCACGCACTGTAGCCCATGTATCTTTTATTAAATATTTTGAAGACTGTTTTTTCCAGGATAAATCACGCATTGAATTACGATTTTAGAATTACAAATTACGATTTATAAAAACAAAATTGATGAACAACAAATCGTAAATTTAAAATCGTACATCGTAAATGGACATTACTCCCATTTAAAAAATTTATATACTAAAAAATAAACAACAATAAGCCAAACGCCAAACACACCAAGGTGTTGCCAGCAATCTATTAAACTTGCTCCTTCAAACGATATTTTACGAATAGCAAGATTGAAATGTGTTAAAGGAAAAATTTTACACAAGGTTTGCATCCAGCTTGGAAAAACTGCAATAGAAAAAAATGTGCCCCCTAAAAGCATTTGAGGCAATGCAAATAAATTTATTAATAACGGTATGGTTGAATCTTGCTTTACAATGCTACTAAATATTAAACCTACACCCATTAAAATCAGCAGTAATAATATGGCTAATATCAGCATTTGAATAAATGTAAAAAAACCATTTGCCAATGTAAATCCAAGCCAGTATTTGCCAACCAATATTAGCACGATAACGTTAATCAATTGAAACAATAATCTACTAAACCCAATACCAATAAGTATGTGTAATTTGTTTACTGGCGAAGCATAAAAACGCTTTAATACCAATTGATCCCTTAAACTATAAAAGGTAAATGCAATACCAAACAATGTAGAGAACAAAATAGAAAAACCTATTTGACCAGGCAATACAAAATCAATGCTTTTATACTCCCTTATTTGTTCAACTTTTGGAACAATGTTAATTAACGAAACGTAATTGGGGTTTAGCTTTCGTTCAAATTTATTTTGTATGTTTTCAAGAATTTGTAACACAGAACCAATATCTTGTCCACTTGCAGTAGTTGTATTAAAATGAATTAAATAATGGGGGCTTTTAAAAGAACTATCTGTTACACGAATTTGCACAATATTAATTACACCTGCTATTCTTCCTTTTTCCAAATCTTTTCTTTGCAAGGCAGAGTCTTTGTAAGACACTATTTCAAGTAAATTATTTTTCTTTATACTATCAAGCAAAGTGTTATTTATGGTATCTGCATTAGCAGCTAAAGCCAGTTTATAAGATGATGGACCACCGCCACCAAAACTTCCAAAAATCCATAAAAATATTAGTGGAAAACCAATACTGAAAACAATGGCAGTAGGGTGCTTTAAGATAGCCTTAAAGCTTGCTTTTGTTATGGCAAGCAACGCCTTTGTCTGACTATAATTATTGCCCATTCTAAGTTACTTCTTTCTTTTTTTATGAAAATAAAAATTAACACCAGTACGAATTACAGGTGAAATTTCGCCAGTTGATGTTCTGTATGGCGAGTATAAATCTTTTTGCAAATCGATTAACAATAATGTAAAAAAGTTCATATTGCCTACTTCTCTTGTGCCCCAACCAGCACCTACTAAAAAACTTGAAGATTTTTCTTTAGCATCATAAGATACAAAACCAGTTTGCTGGTTAAATACTTTATATTTTATGGTATTAAATTCTGGTTGAAAGTGAAGAAAAAAACCATCAGATACATGTATTCGTGCAAACACACCCAAGCCAGATAATGTTACTCTTTGCTTAATAGTATAACCACCCTCGTTCCAACTGCTGCCAGAATATATATAGTTACCACAAAAACCTGCATCTACATTTTTAAAAATTGTATAACCAAGTTCAGGATTACCACCAAGCGTAGTTCTTGTGCCATTATTATATCCTCCATAACCCAAAACAACACTGCCCCCAACAAACATTTTATTAATATCAAATCCATCTGTTTTTTCCTGGGCAAATGATTGTAGAATAAAGGATACTGCAAGTATCAGCAATAAATATTTTTTTAACATTTAATTTTCTTTTTATAGCTATGCAAATGTAATGGTGCAATGTATAAAAAAACCTCGAAGCATTTACTGCTTCGAGGTTTTTACTAATATTTTAATAAAAATAATTTTTTATTGCTTAACAAATTTAGTTGTAGCACTTGTGCAACCATTTGTACAAATTACTTTCATTAGGTAAGTTCCGTTAGCCAGATTGCTTACATCCATTTTAGCATTATTGTTACCAATACTTACTTGTGCAGCTTGTGTTTTAACAATTTTACCTGTAATGTCAGTCACTATAATGTTTACTCTGTCTTCAACTGGCGAGTTAACAACAACATTTAATACTTTAGTTGCAGGATTAGGATAAACATCAGTAACAGTTAAATTGGTTACTTTATCTCCTTTAATTGCCACTACATTGCTCAACGTTGCTTTACCATTCAAATCAATTTGTTTTAATCTGTAATATGTAATGCCAGCAAAAGGTTTAGCATCTGTAAACTGGTAGTTTAAAGTAGCAGTGCTATTGCCATTTTTTGCTTTTGATGCAATAAAGTTTACGCTTAAAAAATCATTTCCATTGTAGCTGCGTTGTAATTCAAAGCCTTTATTGTTATTTTCAGTTGCAGTAGTCCAGAAAAGTAAATTACCTGTACCTTTTTTCTCACCCATAAATTGGGTTAATGAAACAGGCAATACAGCATCGCCAGTTACAGATATTTTAAAAGTACCCTGACCTGTTGCACTTGAGCTATAACTATAAACTCTGAAATAATAAGTTTCGCCGGCATTTAAACCAGTTAAATGAACTATTTCAGTTCCGCCACCAAACGAAGTATCAGCACAACCAATTTGTGTTAAGCCTCCACAGGTTCCAGAATAAGCAACTACAACAGCATCAAAACTTGTTCCTACAGGTACTAAAGTAATATCTGCATCGCCACTTTGTGTTGCAGTAAACATAAACCAAACATCATCATCTGCTGTGCCAGTAAAGCCAGAACAACTTTGAGCAGCCATAGTTTGTGTTGCACTAATTGTAGAGCCATTAATTATTGTACCTGGCAAAACATTAACAGCACTATCACAATCATCGTTATTTGGTGGTGGTGGAGTAGCCATAGTTGTAAATGAAGTTGTATTAGCATCGCAACCTGTTGGGCTGCCACCTAAATTTACTGGTACTACATACCAGTAATATGTTGTGCTGTATGCCATGCCTGTAACCAATATAGAATCTAGTGCTGTTGTAGTGATTTTAGTTGTAGGAGGATTTGTAGTGCCAAAATACAAATCGTATGAAGTGGCATTAGCAACTGTTGACCATCTTAAAAGTGTATTAGGTGCTGAAACATCAACTGAAGCATCAATTGGCAATACATTAGTAACACAAGTTGCAGGAGGTGCTGGTGCTGTCTTTAATGCTATACAAAATTTACCAATAGCTCCCGAAACGCCATCTATCATAAAATAATAATCTGTACCTGCATTTAGATTCGCTGAAATTTTTGTTACAGTGTCTGTTCCAAAAGATTTACAACCTCCCAAAGCTGTTGCAGTTTCATTAGTAAATGACAATCCGCCAGGACAACTACCTGATGCAGAGTAAACACCAAGCCAGCCATTTAATGTTGAGCCAGTTGTAGCAGGAATTGTAAACGTTACTATTACTACACCAGATACTGATGGTGTATATTTATACCAAACAGTATTGTTGGGTGTGCTGCAAGCTGAAAAAGATGGATCATTTACAGAGGTTGCTTTTTCTGTGTTTTTGCAATCAGATGGACCATCTAAAACCAATGTTATCGCATCACAAGGATCATCATTTGCAGGAGGTCCACAATCTTCAGAAGCTACTGTTAATTTAGTTGAGTATGTAGATTGAGATGAACAAGTTACCTTACATCTGTAATCAACACCACCAGCCAGTTGTACAAAAGTAGAGGTGGCATCAATTGCACCTGCTACGTCTGTCCAGTTTGTTCCTCCAATAGTTGTGTATTGCCATTGATAAGTTAAACCTACAGAAGCACTAGGCACATTTATAGAAACTGTAATCATACTATCCTGACAAAAACTTGAAGGACCATAAGCTGTAGTTACTGGAGGGGCACCACTGCAATTTGTTGGTGCAATAACATTTAATGTATAGTCTTCAGCCTCTCCATACTGACCACTTGTGCCAGCATTACAAGGATTTTGATAACTATTATAATGCTTTGCTACACGCATGCGTGTAGCACCAATAGTTGCAGATGCAGGAACCAATATACTTCCAGATACACTTATAGCATCAAGACCTGTTGAATTTTTTATAATGCCAATATTATACACTTCGTCAGAGCCAGAAAAATCTCCATTTTGATCCCAATCAACAAATACCGAGATATAGTCTGAGTAATTGCCATCTGTATTTCCCTTTACAGTAATATTATAAGCCAAGCCCTGTGCAACAGTTGTGCTAATAGATGTAAAATCCTGATGAGGAGTTGTAGTATTAACAGCAGCAGGAGAAGCATTGTTGATACTGCCAAATACAACAGATGTAATAGGCTCAACATTTGTTACATAGGTTTCGTCACAATATGGAGCAGGAAATTGTGCTTTGGCCAGATTAAATAAAAACACCAAACCAATACATAAGTAAATTTTCTTCATATTCTATATATTTTATATTTAGCAGTAAAATTAAGGATTTTTTTATTTGATATTGTAGTCGAGGACTTACATATTATTATGTCCCCCAAAAACTCACATCTAAATTTTAATGGTAGATAAATCAATTTACGTTTAGTTTAAAAAATTGATATATTTTTTTTACTTAAATCTTAGTAGGAGAGAGGCAGGCACTTACTTTTCTTTATAAAAAAGGATACATTATTAAAATAAAAATCTCCCAGTATTTGTATTACCAGGAGATTTTAAATAGTAAAATAATGTGTAGATTAAACTTATTCTTCGTTTAAAAACGCATATCTGTAATCTGTTACTGGCACATAAGTTTCTTTAATTGTTCTTGCACTTAACCAACGATATAAGTTAATCATACTACCAGCTTTGTCATTTGTGCCACTGGCACGTGCACCACCAAATGGTTGTTGACCAACAACTGCACCAGTTGGTTTATCATTAATATAAAAATTACCTGCACTATGGCGTAACTTAGCAGTAGCAAGGTCTGTAGCATACCTGTCATTGCTAATTACAGCACCTGTTAAAGCATAAGCACTTGTAGTATTTACAATGTCTAATGTTTTTTCAAACTCATTTGCAGGATAAGTATAGATAGTTAAAACCGGTCCAAAAATTTCTTCACACATTGTAGTGTATTTTGGATTGGTAGTTTCTATAATTGTTGGTTGAATAAAATATCCTTTTGATTTATCGCATTTGCCACCAACCAATATACTTGCATCTTTCGATTTTTTTGCTTTATCTATGTATGATTTTATTTTATCAAAACTTCTTTCATCAATAACTGCATTAACAAAATTCCTAAAGTCTTCAGTAGTTCCCATTTTCATACTTTCAACTCCTGCAACCAATTTCTTTTTAATAGCAGCAGCTAAATTGCTTGGTAAATAAGCACGAGAAGCAGCACTACATTTTTGCCCTTGAAACTCAAATGCACCACGCAACAATGCTGCAACAGCCACATCTACATCAGCACTTTTATGAATCATTACAAAATCTTTACCACCAGTTTCACCAACAATTCTTGGATAAGATTTATACATATTCATATTCTTACCGATAGTTTCCCACATATTATTAAACACACCTGTACTGCCTGTAAAGTGAACACCAGCAAGGTCTTTATGTGTTAAACAAATTTTTCCAACAGTTGGTCCATCAACATAAATTAAATTTATAACGCCATCTGGCAAACCAGCTTCTTTAAAAATTTTCATTAATAAATTAGCACTATACACTTGTGTGTTTGCAGGTTTCCACACAACTGTGTTGCCACACATAGCAGCACTTGTTGGCAAATTACCAGCAATTGCTGTAAAGTTAAAAGGCGTTACAGCCAACACAAAACCTTCCAATGCACGCCACTCCATTCTGTTGTGCATACCTGCACCACTTACTGGTTGTTGCTTATAAATCTCACTTAAAAAATGAACATTAAAACGTAAAAAATCTATTAATTCACAGCTTGCATCAATCTCTGCCTGATAGGCATTTTTACTTTGACCAAGCATAGTTGCAGCATTAATTAATCCACGATATTTTGTAGCTAATAAATCTGCTGCTTTTAGAAAGATAGCTGCTCTATTTTCCCAACTCATATTTTCCCAAGATGCTTTAGCAGCAAGGGCTGCATTAATTGCATCTTTAACGTGGCTTTCATTACCAGCACTAAAATGCCCAAGTGTGTGTGCAATTTCGTGTGGTGGATGAATAGAAATTTTTTTATTGGTTTTCACTTCTTTATTACCAATATACATAGGTATATCTTCTTGCTTAGTTTTTAATTCTTTTAGAGCAGCTTTTAGTCTCAATTTTTCTGCACTGTTTGGTGCATAGTTTAATACAGGTTCATTTGTTGGCAAAGGGTAACTAAAATATCCAAAATTCATATCGTTAAAAATTTAGTTTGCAAAGAAAAGAAGATTTGAGATGTGAAGATTTGTTATTTAAAAATTGGATATTTATTCATCAACTGTGTAATAAACTTTAATTTCTTTTGTTTCTGGTTTTCCAATAAACTTATTGAAATAATTTAATTTAACTATAATATTATATTTTCCTGGTTTTGCTGGTACTATCTTCTTATAAATAGCAACTCCATCAGGTTGTAATTTTATTTCTTTATTGTTAACAGATATATTACGTATTGCATCACCTGAATATCCACCAACACCTGCTTCAACTTCAAGTATTTCATTGGACTTAAAATGTTTTGAATTTTGCGTTATTATTGGTACTAAATTATCAAAAGCACAAGTTTCAGTAGAGTATTGTTTTGAACAAAATGCAATAATTGCTTCTTGTATTTGGAAAATTTTATTTGTATAAATACACAATTTTGATGATGTATTTGAGTTGTTTATATATTCTTGAAATTGTGTTTCAGAAAATTTGACTGAATCTTGGGTTTCAAGAATTGTATTTATTAAATTTTCAAATTCATTATTAATCATTTTATCGATTGTAAGTATCTGTGTTCTATATTTTACTAAGTTTCGATATAGTTCCTTTGCATCTTCTTCACTAAACTTAACTTGTTCTTTAGCTTTTATTTTACCTTTTAAACTATTAATAAAGTCAATTAATTCAAACGATATTTTTTTTACGTTCTTAACTTTTGGATACCAAATTGAAACTTTTTCTTCTGAAATTGGATTAGATGCATCTCGTTCAAATTTGAGCAAGTAAACTTGTATATTTCTCTCCAAAACTGCATTGCAGTTCTCTAATCTTGTATTCACCTCCTTAAACAACTTCTCATTTTCTTTATCATTATTTGAACAAGAAATAAAAGCAGCACATGTAAAAAGTATCTTGCAGCAATTGGCTATTTTGTGTAGCATATTCAGTAGTTTAAGACAACTAAAGTATACATTATTTTTCTTTAAATTTTGTTAAAAATGAATTTGGCTTTTATTTATATTAGCATAACAGGATTGCAAAGCATTAAAAAAATCAACACACTTACAGCCAATCCACCTACATTTGCAATCCAAAATTTTATTTATAATGAAAACAGTTACAATTGAAGGACAATTGAGGACCGAATTTGGTAAAAAAGCCACCAACCAAATACGCTCTCAAGAAGCAGTGCCTGCTGTAATTTATGGCGGTGCAACTGAAGTTAATTTCTCGGCAAGTGCTAAAGCGTTTAAACCATTGGTTTATACTCCAGACTTTCAACTTGCAGAAGTGAACGTGAATGGCAAAACTTACAAATGTATTTTGAAAGATTTACAGTTTGACAAAGTTACAGATGCTTTAATTCACGTGGATTTATTAGAGCTTGTAGAAGACAAGAAAGTGGTTGCTACTTTACCATTAAAATACACTGGTAACTCTATTGGTGTAAAAGATGGTGGTAAATTGGTAATTAAAATTAAATCGGTTAAAGTAAAAACTTTACCTAAGTATTTAAAAGAAAACATTACTGTTGATATCACAACCCTTGCGTTGAATGCCAATTTGCGTATTGAAGATATTAAAGCAGATAATATGGAGATTATGAACTCTCCTCGTATTCCTATTGCATCTGTAGTAATGACAAGACAACTTAAACAAGAAGAAGCTGCTGCTGCACCAGCAAAAAAATAGTTTCAACTTTATTTATTTAAAAAGCCACTTAACAAATAGTTGAGTGGCTTTTGTTTTTAGGCAACTATTTTTACTGCAAAATATTAATATGTACAATCTTCCATATTATAAAGCAAATAGTAATGATGATGTAATTGCTTTTATGAAGGCAAATCCATTTATAATACTTTGTGGCGTTGATGTTGAAGGCAAACCAGTAGCAACGCACATTCCTGTTATGTTTGATGAAAGAGATGGTAAATTTTTTTTACAGGCACATATAATGCGTAAACAAAATCATGCAACTGCATTTGAAAATAACAACAATGTATTAGCCATATTTAGTAAAACGCCAGCTTATGTTAGTGCTTCAAACTATGTGGCAAAAAATGTTGGTAGTACAATTAATTATCAGGCTGTGCATGCTAGTGGAATTATTAAATTTATGGATGATACATTTTTGTATAATTTATTAACCAAACTTACCAGTAAGTTTGAAAATAATCCTGACTCACCATCGCTTGTGCATAAAATGGATGAAAAATATGTGAGCGATAATATGAAAGCTATTGTGGGTATTGAAATTGAAATTACAGAATTGCAGCACGTATTTAAGCTAAGCCAAAACAGGGATGAAGAAAGCAGAAATAATATCATTGAGCATTTGAATAAGAGTAAAAATAATAATGACAATTCTGTGGCTGATGCTATGAAAGAGTTTTATAACAGTTAAGTTAAACTTTCTAATAAAACTATTCGATAAAAAACTTACGTTCCTTATCTTGCAACACTTAATTTAACTATTCACTTTAATATGAAATACGAACAACTCAATAATCAAATTTTCATCAACAATCGTAAGCGTTTTATAAAACAAATGCAGCCTAATAGTATTGCTATATTTGGCAGTAATGATGAAGTGCCAACAAATGGAGATGCATTATACAAATATAAATTCAACAGCAATTTATTTTGGTTAACAGGTATTGAGCAGGAAGATTCTATGATTATTCTTTTTCCTGATAATGTTGATGCAAAGTATAGAGAAGTATTAGTGTTGGTTCGTCCAAATGAATTAAAAGAAAAATGGGATGGCAAAAGATTAAGAACTGCTGAAGCACAAGCTATCAGTGGTATTCAAACAATTGTGTGGCTTGATAGTTTAGAAGCTTTTCTACAACCTTTGATTCATCTTGCTGATAATATTTATCTAGATAGTAATGAGAATGACAGAAAAGCAAGTTTGGTAAGAACAAGAGATTATCGTTTGATTGATGAAATGAAATCTCGTTATCCTTTGCACAATTATTTACGTGCAGCAAAAATATTTAAAGACTTGCGTGGCATTAAAACCAAAGAAGAAGTAGTTGTAATGCAACGTGCTTGTGATATTACTGAAAACACTTTCAGGCATTTACTTAAGTTCATAAAACCTGGAGTAATGGAATATGAAATTGAGGCTGAAATTATGCATCAGTTTTTACGCCAGCGTGCAACTGGCGAAGCTTATGGAAGTATTATTGCTAGTGGGGATAATGCTAGAATATTGCACTACATTAACAACAATCAGGAGTGTAGAGATGGTGATTTGATATTGATGGACTTTGGTGCAAGCTATGGTGGTTATAATGCAGATTTAACAAGAACAATTCCAGTAAATGGCAAGTTTACTAAACGCCAGAAAGAAGTATATAATGCTTGTTTGCATTTACATAATTATGCAAAATCTATTTTAAAAGTTGGTATAAGTGTAGTTGATTACACTGATAAAGTAGGAGAGGAGGCAACGAAACAATTTATAAAAATTGGCTTGCTTACTAAGGCAGATGTAAAAAATGAAGATGAAAATAACAGAGCTTACAGAAAGTATTTGTATCACGGCATCAGCCATCATTTAGGAATTGATGTGCATGATTTAGGAACACGTACAAGTCCTTTACAAGCTGGAATGCTTTTGACTGTTGAACCTGGTATTTACATTGAAGAAGAGAAAATGGGAATAAGAATTGAGAACAATTTGTGGTTGACAAAAACAGGAAGTGTTGATTTAATGAAGAATATTCCTATTACTGTTGAAGAGATTGAAAGGTTGATGAAGTAGTTATTTCACACCAAGACACTAAGACAACCAAGAAACAAAGCCTTTGCGAGCTTTGCATACTTTGTTTCTTTGCGTGAAAAAAATAAAAAATGATCAAACAAATACCAAACATATTTACATTACTAAACTTATTCTTTGGTTGCCTTGCTATTGTTTGCATTATGCAAAGTGGCTTGATGATAAGTGTTGATGATAACATGCAACAAGTAGTTGATATACCAGAGAAAATGGTGTATGCCTCAATGTTTATAGGCATTGCAGCTATTATAGATTTTTTAGATGGATTTGTTGCAAGGCTTTTAAACGCATCAAGTGAAATGGGAAAACAACTTGATAGCTTAGCAGATGTTGTAAGTTTTGGTGTTGCACCAAGTATGATTGTGTATCAGTTTTTGCGATTAAGTTATGCACAGGAAATTGATGGGTTAAACATAAATGCAATATGGCTTTCATTAGCATTTATTATTGCTTGTGCTGGTGCTTATCGTTTAGCAAGATTTAATATAGACACCACGCAAAGTACAGGATTTAAAGGTGTTCCAATACCAGCTGCTGGTTTATTAATTTCTGCTTTTCCCTTAATATATCATCAATCAAACGCAACCTGGGTATATGAATTATTGATGAATAAATGGTTTTGGTATGGTGTTATTTTAGTTGTAAGTTACTTAATGGTTTCTACATTGCCAATGCTTGCATTAAAATTTAAGGGAGTAACATTTCAAAAATTACTGCCATTTATAATTATATTAATTACAAGTTTAATAACTGCAATATTTTTAAAATGGATTGCAGTGCCTGTTGGGTTTCTTATTTATGTTGTTGTGAGTTTGATGTTTAATAAAAAAGATAAACAATAGTGCAAACAAAAATCTTTGCGTCTTTGCTTCTTTGTTGCTTTGCGTGAAATTTCTTAAAATACTAAATTATAAATGCTCTACCTTGTTCCCACACCTGTTGGTAATTTAAAAGATATTACACTACGCAGTATTGAAGTATTGCATAGTGTTGATGTTATTTTATGTGAGGATACAAGAACTTCATCTAAGCTATTGCAACATTACAATATTCAAAAGCCAACATCACCTTATCATCAACATAACGAACATAAAATTGTTGAGCACCTTGTGTCTCAAATGCAAGTTGGTAAAAGCTTTGCGTTAATTACAGATGCAGGCACACCAGCTATCAGCGATCCTGCTTTTCTTTTAGTAAGAGAGTGTATTAAACAAAATATTAAAGTTGAATGCTTGCCAGGAGCAACTGCTTTTGTGCCAGCTTTGGTAAACAGTGGCTTAACAACAAATCGTTTTACATTTGAAGGATTTTTACCTTTAAAAAAAGGAAGGCAAACGTTACTTAAGCAATTAGCCACAGAAGAACGCACCATGATTTTTTATGAAAGCCCTTACAGGCTTGTAAAAACATTAGAAAACTTTATAGAATATTTTGGTGCAGAAAGGTTGTGTTGTGTAAGCAGAGAACTTTCAAAAATGTTTGAAGAAAATAAACGTGGCACTTTACAAGAAGTTGCAGCATATTTTAAACAAAAAGAAGTTAAAGGAGAAATTGTGATTATTGTTGCTGGGCAAGAATAATCACAATTTCTATTATTTAATTACAATACAATTTATTTCACTCTAATCTTTATTCCATTGCTGTGGCTTGTAAATTCTGGTGCATACATACATTGTATAGAAGCCAGTCCTACACTGTAATTGCCACTATGTGTTATGAATAAAGGATATTCAAAAACATAAGTGCCGCGTTGCATATTATCTATAAAAAAGTTTGTGCTGGCATCTCTTGTACTTTCATAATATCCCAAACCTTCCTGCCATTTATAACCACTTAAAACATTTGTAGGCTCTGTGTTTGCAGCTCTCATATCTTTTAAATGTAAAAACTCCATTTCCCTGTCGCAACGCAGTTCTATTCTTATAATCAGCTTATCTCCGATATTTAATTCTTCATTATCATTAACTGGTTCCAACACTTTTTTAGTGCCATTGTTTTTTTCAATAAATAGTTTTTTTACTAAAGTTAGTGGTGCATTTTTAGTTGATGATTTTACATCATTAACATCTGCAAAGTATTGAAAATACACAGCACCATAGCTTGGGCTATTGTTGATTGTTTGATTGTTTGATTGTTTGATTATGATTTGAGGTTGGCTGCTTTCAACAATTTTATTTACAGTTATATCATCCAGTTTTGCTTTTAAATAACCGGCATTAGCATCATTGCTTTTAATTACTTTATCAGCAATCCTTACTTCAGTAGTTTGCTGGTTATTTACCCAGTTGCTACCATAGTTTAATATAGCATAGCAAGCTGCACTTGTTGCTATTGTTGAATTCCAGCGATTGGTTTGTTTGTTCAATATCAACCAGGTTTTCATTTTGTCAATGCTTGCATTGTCTTTTGCTATCTCATTAAATGCTTCTATTAATAATGCCTGTGTTTCAAAATTATTTTGATACCAATAATAGCAATACTCATTTTGCTTCCAGTACATTGTTCCTTTAGCTGTGTCTTCAACTGCATTTTCTTTAATGCTGTTTAATATTTTTTTCGACAACAGATTTTTATTATCTAACCTGTTTAAAGCAATAGCAATCATACCTTGCATATACACACTTTCCTTTGTCCAGTTTTTTGTTGCATTATCAGTAAATAATTTTTGTGCATTTAATAAGGTTGCAGATAATTTATTATTCGTAAACATACTTCTCATATACCAATAATTTACGTCTAAACTATTACCCCAAAAGATAGATTTGTTTTTTGTATTTTTTAAACTTGCTATATAGTTTTTATAATCCCTTTCCATTCTACTATCTAGATACAGCAAGGCTTTGGTGGCAATTGCATCTAATTGTTTTTGCTGTGCTTTATTCAGGGCATTTATTAATTTTAACTTACCAATGCCTGTAGCAATGTATTGAGTAATATAATCATTTTCCCTGCCACCATCAAACCAACTAAATGCACCATTGCTTAATTGCTTGTTCTTTAATTTTTCAATAGTGGTGTTAATGTTGCTTTGCATTTTATCTAAATCAAGTAATAAGGCTAAACGTTTTTGTTGCTCCACTTCACTTTCAGCATCAAGTACCCAAGGCGTTTCAGTTAATATCAATGCTTTCAATTCTTCGTTGTTTTGCAGCTTGCTTAAAGCCCCATCCCAACCCTTCCCCAAAAGGGAAGGACTTTCTGCTTTCCATTTTTCAACAGCACGTTTTATATTTTTATTATTGTTTATAATGCTTGATGCCATTGCATTTGCAAAGAACCTGTTAAATGTTTGCTCAGCACATTCATAAGGATATTCCATTAAGTATGGCAATGCTTGCACCACATTCCAAACAGGATTTGATGTATATTCTACAGTAATTGTTTCGCCACTTCTGTTGCTTGCAGTATTGAACAAAGGTTTTAAATCAATGGTTTTACTTTGCTCATTAGATTTTACATAAATAGGTAAACTTTCAGTTAAGAAAATTTTGTTGGTTAACACAGGCAAAGTATTTTCTTCACCATCAGCCCCCACCCAGCCTCCCCCAATAGGGGAGGTGTTTGCTACAACTCTGTATGTTAAAGGTTTTGCAAAGTTCATAGGCACTTGTATAGGAAACTTAACTACACTGCTTTGATTGGCAGCTACAGTAAAATATTGCAATGGAAATACATTGTTAAACAAGCCATCAACACTATTGCCAGTTATTGCATCAATCAATTCTAAAGTTGCCGAACCAGTAATTTCTTTGTCTGTTGTATTGGCAATTTTTGCAGTAAATTCCATTACATCTCCTTCACGCAAAAAGCGTGGTGCATTGGGTTGCACCATAATTGGCTTTGTAGTTACCACAGTATTTTCACTTAATCCAAACTCTAAATTCTTTGTATGAGCCAGGCTCAACCATTTCCATTTTGTAAGTGCTTCAGGCATGGTGAAACTAAAAGTATAGTTGCCATTGCTATCTGCATAAACATTTGGAAAAAAGAATGCTTTTTCGTTGAAGTTCTTACGAATTTGAGTTTGATGGTCATTGTTCGGTGTTTTTTGAACTGCTTCATTTTTATTAGACTCATCTACAGTTGGGTTTAGTAATTTATGTTCTTCACCAATAATTTTTGGTGGTGTAAACTGTGCAACTTCTATTTTAGCTGGAGATGCACTATATTTAAATGTTGCATCATTTGCAGCCCAATTACTTCTAACACCTATTGAACTACCTGATAAATCTTTAATTGCATAAGTGCCAAAGGACCAAGCATATGTTCTGTATTTGCCTAAGTAATATTTATTAAAATAAAATTCTAAATTATTAGTGCTCATTCCAAGTTTATTGTACTTATCATAAGTATCTAATTCATCCATTCCATCATTACTGTATTTTGCAAATGAAGACTTATCACTTATTTTGAAACTAAAGTTTGCCCAATAATCTTCATAGTCATCAAAATTTGGTATAGTCCAATTATGCATTCTAAACTGGTCAAGGCTTGCATCGTACATTGCAGTTAATACTTCAGCAGCAAGCTTTTCACCAGTCTCTCCACTTACTTTTATGCTATAAGTTTCCTTACTGCCTGGCAAGGTTTTATTTCTAAATGTGCCATAAGTAATGTTTAGTTTTTTGCTTGGTTTTATCAATTCAATACTGCTGCCACCACTGTAAAATCTATTGTTTTTTACAAAAGCATAATACATTCCAAAACCTTTTGTAGCATCGTTTTCAAGCTGTTTACTCCAATTAAAATTATTGCTGATTTGCTCAAAAGAATAGTTGTTTTTTAAAAATTCTTCATTGGGTTTGTTATTATTTATTACCAAATCTTTTAACACAAAAATATTTTGTGCATTTGTTGCAAAGCCAATGTTTGCAGTATCTCCAGCCTTAACACTTGTTTTACCTTTTGTAGCAGAATGATACTGTGGATAAGGCAAACTATTTTTATTTGTAACTTCAACAAATGCTTTTGATTCAATTTTATTACCCTCATTGTCTTTTGTAGTTATTGTAATTAGTAATTGGGAATTTGTAATTGTAAACTTGTTTTTAAAATCGTAAATCGTAGTTCGTAAATCGTTATATGTACTAACTGTGTCTTTTAGTATTGTTTCTTTTTCTTTCCAACTCAACTTGTCTGTTTCATTATCATATTCATCATAAGGAAAACTTTTTATGTATTCATCTTGTGTTAAAACAAAAGTGTCTGGTCTGTTCCAAAACCTGTTTCTTATTAATCTTGTTGGTGTTTGTAAAGCAACAATTTTAATATCAAGTTTTGCAGCAATGCTTTCACCAGCAAGGTTTGTAGCACTTAATTTAATATTGATAAAATCAGTTGCATCAACTTTTTCTGGCACATCAATCTTTAAAATTATTGAATTGTAACCAACAGAAATTGCAGTTGAACTTTCTCTCGTTTCGCCATTAATATCTGTTACACTTGCAGTAATTTCATAGTCAAAAATAGGGTTGGTGTTTCTATCAACATCTTCATCTGGCATGGCTTTAAACGTAATATTAAATTTGCCTTGTGCATCTGTTTTCATTTCTCCATTTGCCATTTGTTTTGCCGCACTATTGGGTTGTGGCATTCTCCAATACATCCAGTAATTTTCAAATCTTGCTTTGCGTGTAACAGTATAAGCAACTTTTGCTCCATCAATATTATTACCAGCATAAGCTTTGGCATTACCAGTAATTTTTATGCTATCATTTAATTTGTATGTATTTTTTTGCTTGTCAAAATCAACAAAAAATTTAGGTCGTTTATATTCTTCCACATTAAAGTTTATGTAGCCATTACTGTTTTCTGTCATCAGGCTAAAACTACCAGTAAGTGCATTTAATGGTAAAATAAACTTGCCATTGAAGCTACCATATTCATTAAGCTGTATGTCAATGGTATCAATGTTTTTGCCATTTACATCTCTTAAATATACTTTGTTTTTTGGCATACTTAAAAACAGTTTTGCATCAATTGCATTTTTGCTTTTTGTAGTGGCAATGCCCTTAAAAAACACAGTTTGCCCTGGCCTGTAAATGCTTCTATCAGTATAAAAATGAATTACTGCATTGTCTTTTTCTGTTTCAGTATTTGTCCTTGTATCTGCACTATTAACACTTTCATAATAATTATTATTGGTGCTAATAAGCGTGTCTCCTTTTTTAATAAATGTATAAGTCAAATTGTACTTGTCATTATTCTTCAATTTCTTTACACTCGCAAATCCATTTTTATCTGTTATAAGTTTGCCTACTTCATACCAAACTGATTTTTGTTTTTCGCTATTCCAACTGCTTCTTGAAACCTTTACAGTTACTGCTTCTAAGGGATTTCCATTGTCTCTGTCCACAACAAACAAATCGCCATTGTTTTCTATATAGCTTAAACCAGAAACAGTAAATTGCAGGTAGCATAATTTATCTTTTTCGGTATCAAAATTTTTGCTTGTGCTTGATAAAATAGCATAGCTGCCAGCAGGCAAAGCATCTATTTTTATTTCTGTTGAATGTTCCTGGTAATCATTTATTGATGGCAATTTTTGTTCAACTTGTTTTGCATAATTTCTATTTACAACCTTGCTCCAAAATTTATCATTGTAGCTATAATCATCTTCGTCGTCTGCATTATCAATTTTATTTTTTAGCTTAATGATTCTGTAAAAAAGGGTAGGGGTATTTCTAAAATTTACCAACATTCTAAATGGCTGGTCAGGCACATTTATGGCTTCTGTTTTTGTAGCAATGGCTTTACGCAAAATGAATGTACGTAAGGCTTTCATATTTTTATTGCCTTCGCAGCTATCGCTATTTATTTTCAATCTTGTATTAATAATTTCCAATGTTTTTGCATTGTCAAACCTGTTTGTTGTTTTTGTAAATGCCTTGTAAGTATCGGCTTTATTGCTATAAAATTTAGCTTGTAAAAACCAGGCTTGTGTTGCAGCTAAATTTGAGTGATTTGTAGTAATTGTTTCCAAAGCTTTTAAATACAATTCATCTTTATTGCTAAAGTTTGCTTTGCTGTAAACCCATTCAATTCTTTCCAAATCCACGTCAATTGTAGCATTGGGGCTTTTATCTTTTTTATGAAAACTAATTAGCTGTTGAAACAATTGCAGTGCTTTATTATTTGCATCATCAAATTCCTTGCTTTCAAATTTCACATTTAAAAACTCTTGTTCAGTAGCCAGTGCTTTGGTGTTTGCAATTTTCTTTGTACTTTCTTCATCATAATAATTTCCTGAATTATTTTTATAATAATCCAAAACTTCATGTGCCAGTATATCGTACAATGTTGGTCTTAATGTAACTTCGGTTCCATAAATTATCAATACATCAAAATCGGCTAAATAAGTTTTTTGCAATTCATTTTTTGCCTCAATACTTTTTGCATAGCAAGTAAAAATTTGTTTTGTAAAATCATCTTTACTCCAAACAGTTATATCATTCTTTTGTTTCTCTGTTGTCTCACTTCTTTCATTAATCTGCCATTGATTATTGCTGTAATAAGTATTGTATTGCTTTGCCAATAAACACCACAAAATGCTTTTGGCTGCTGCATTCTGGCTTGTTTCAATTTCTTTTTTTAATAGTTCAATATTAGCTTGTGTATTATCTTCCTTAATCTTTTCGCCCAACTCCATTTTATAAATGAGTGCTTTAATAAGCTGCGATTGCTTGTCTTGTTGCTTTGCTTTTTTATATACTGCATTAACCTTGTTTAAAGCAGTTTTGGTAGCATTATCTTTATTAACCAGGCTATCAATTAATATCCATTCTTTTTTATAGCTTGTATCTATTTTTTGGGCAGTAGCATTGATTGAAGTTAACATCAATATTGCAAAAAGTAGTTGTAGTGTTTTCATATTTCAAATTTGCAGAAAAGAAAATATATTATTGCCAAAGAGATGTTAAAGTTTTAGAATTGCATAAAATTTATGCAGTGGGGCTGAATTTATTTTTACGATAATATGCAAGTTGATTATTTAATTATTGGACAGGGAATTTGTGGAACTTTTTTAAGTTATTATTTACAGCAAAACAAGTGCAGTTTTTGGGTGATTGATAACGCAAAGAAAAGTACTGCAAGCAAAGTTGCAAGTGGTGTTATAAATCCTATTACTGGTAGAAGGCTTGTAAGAACCTGGATGATTGAAGAAGTGTTGCCATTTGCAATAGATGCTTATCAAAATATTGGGAAAGAATTGGGTTGCTATGTTATTAAAACGCTTGATATTATTGACTTTCATGCAACACCACAAATGAAACTTGCTTTTGATGAAAAGCTACCACAAGAGCAGGAATATTTAAGCTTACTTGAAAATGAACACGAATTTGATGCTTATTTTAACAACTATTTTGGTGCAGGGAAAATCAATAATTGTTGCCTGATTGACTTAAATGTTTTACTAAAAAACTGGCGTAAAAGATTATTGCTATCAAACAATTTAGTAGAAGAAAATTTTGATGCTGATGAAGTAATTATAACAAACGAAAATGTTCAGTATAAAAATATTAGTGCCAAGAAAATTATTTTTTGTGATGGTATAGAAAGTGCTGCAAGCAAATGGTTTTCATTGTTGCCTTTTGCATTGAATAAAGGAGAAGCTTTGATAGTTGATATACCAGGTTTACCAAAAGAAAATATGTATAAATGTGGTGTAACTATTGTGCCTTGGAAAGACAATTTGTTTTGGGTGGGTAGTAGCTATGAATGGAATTTTGAGGATGATAAACCTACACAAAACTTTAGAACCAAAATTGAAAACTCTTTAAAGCAAATTTTAAAAATTCCTTTTGCAGTTGTTGACCATTTATGTGCTGTAAGGCCTGCAAACATTGAACGCAGACCATTTGTAGGCTTTCATCCCACACATAATAAAAATATTGGCATTTTAAATGGAATGGGAACAAAAGGTTGCTCACTTGCTCCATATTTTGCCAATGAATTGGTAGAACATTTGGTACATCAAAAACCAATAAATCCTTTGGCAGATATTAAAAGATTTGAGAGAGTTTTAAAAAGATAATAAATAAAAAAGCGAGTTTTGGAAACTCGCTTTTTTAATTCAATAAATCCTTATAGGTTTACAATAACGTAAAATAATAACTACAACTTACTTATCAATTCAGTTGATGATCTTACATAGTCATCATTTTTTTGTTCTTCAGCACTTTTTTTGCAAGCTTCAGCACTTGCTTTTGCAGCAGTTTTGTCTCCCATATCTCTTTCAATTTTTGCCTTTAAAAGCCACATCCAAAATTTATCTGTTTTGCCACTTATTGCTTTAGTTATATTAGCTAAAGCACTTGCATAATCTTTATCATATTCATAATAAAAATTGGCAGCCTGAAAATATGCTGTTTGTGTTACACTATCAGCTTTCAAAGCTTTTTCAACTTGTGTTCTTATTCTTTCTTTAACGCTTGATGTAATAGGAATATTGATTACAGTATTTGCCCACGCCAATTGCAAGTCACAACTTTCGGCTTTAATATTTGCAAATTGCACAGTAAATACTTCAACAGCTTCCTTTAATTTTTGAGCAGGAATTTGCACTCTGAACACATCACCTTCAGCATTGTATTGTGTTCCCCATTTTTTCGATTCTTTATTAATAATTAATGTCCATTCGTTTTTATTTGGAATAGTATAAATAGCGTAAGTTCCTGTATCTACAGGTTTTCCTGCTATTTCAACAGGGTCGTTAATTTTAATTTTTGTTGCGTTATTGGCACCAGTTCTCCATACTTTTCCAAATGGTGCAAGTTCACTGTTTTCTTTAAAAACCTGCCTGCCTTTAATACTTGGCCTACTATAAACTACTTCAATTTTTCCTAAACCAAAATCCTGGATAATAGTTTGAGTTGGGCTTGGTGCTGGCATTTTAATTTGCGAAAAACCAGTAATGCCAACAAACATAGCTGCAATCAATAATGTTTTTTTCATATGTAATTTTTTACAAACATATCAAACAAAAAAAATCACAAAAAGTATTTTGCCAAATTGGTAAATGTTTTAAGAATGCAAGTTAGATGCATTAAAAAAGCCTTTAGGTAATTACCTAAAGGCTTTTAACACTTAATAATTTAATAATTACTTATTTGTAGCTTTAAAATTTCTTTTCACTTCTTCCATAAATTCCTTAGCAGGTTTAAATGCAGGAATATAATGCTCTGGAATATGGACTGCAACATTTTTCTTGATGTTTCTGCCAATTTTTGCAGCACGTTTTTTTGTTATAAAACTACCAAAGCCACGTATATAAACATTTTCATCGTTTGCCAATTGATGCTTTACTTCTTTAATAAAAGTTTCAATCGTTACTAAAACATCAACTTTAGGAATGCCTGTCTTGTCAGCAATAATCGTTACTATATCAGCTTTTCTCATACTTTCTTTTTTATATTTACTGCACTAAATTAGGTCTTTTTTTAATACATTTTTTATTTATTCTTTATGTTTTGGTAACCAATATCTTAGCAAACCATTAAATCTACATATGAGAAAATTTTTAGCATTTTTCTTTTTTTTGTCTTTTAGTAATGCATTTTTTGCTCAAAATATACGCAACGAAAAATTCGGAAATATTAAAACAGAAGACTTTAATCCTATAGCAGATATTATAGAAAAAGATGCAGCAGCAATAGTGTTGAGTGATGTTGGCAGCACTGAATTTGAGGGCAATAATAATGGCAGGTTTACAGTGATTTTTAAAAGACATAAAAAGATACTTTTAAGAAAACGCACAGCCTTTGATGAAGGAACATTAAAGATTTATCTATGGCAATTTTCTGCTGCCAATGAAGAGAAGTTGGAAGATTTGCTAGCTGCTACATACAACCTTGTTAATGGAAAAATAGTTGCTACAAAACTGGTTAAAAATGACATTATAAAAGATAAGGTTAGTAAAAACTTATATGTACGCAAATTTACTCTGCCCGATTTACAAGAGAATTGTATTATAGAATTTCAATATACTATTAAGTCGCCATATGATACTAAGTTGCAGTCGTGGTATTTTCAAGATCAGTATCCAACTTTATGGAGTGAGTATCAGGTAACCATTCCTCCTATGTATAATTATGCTGTTGTAAATAAAGGTGTGTACAAATCATTAGAGGTTGATAGTAGTAAACTTGTGTATAAAAATTATACAATTATAGCACCTGTTAGTTCTACATATGGGCGTTCAGAGATATATGAAACCAGTGGTGATGCAAAGTGGAAATTATGGGCAATGAAAAATGTTCCTGCTTACAAAGTACAAAGTTTTGTTGCCAACCCTTTAGACAATATTGCTATGTATGAATTTCAGTTACATTCAATAAAATATAGTGATGAAAATGTTGTTAGAAGAATAAGGTCGTGGTACGAAACAGCATCATCACTTTTAAGAGACGAAAGTTTTGGGACCATTTTAGATAAAGAAAAAAATGCATGGATTGAAAAGGAAGTAACTGCATTAACTGGTAATAAGGAGGGTGTTGAAGCTGCTAATATTATCTTTCAATATGTAAGGGATAATTTTAATTGCATTGATGATGATGGTATTTTTTTGTCTGATGATCCAATGAAAACTTTTAAAAATAAAAAGGGAAATATAGCTGATATTAATTTGCTTTTAACGGCTATGCTAGCTGCGAAAGGCTATATAGCTGAACCTGTAATTTTAAGCACAAGAGGCAGTGGAAAAATTAGTGAGGCCTCTGCTATATTAAATGAATTTAACTACCTTATATGTAGGATGAAAGTTGATACAACTACTTACTTTTTAGATGCTGGTGAAAGTGACAATGGGTTTGGTATGCTGCCAGCAAAATGTTATAATGGTTTTGGAAGGGTTATAGCCCAAATTCCTTTGCTTATAGACCTTTCAGCCAATAGGAATATTGAAAGCAAGCTCACAAGTATATTTATTGCCAATAATGATTCTGGCAAAATTGAAGCATCTTTTAGTAGCACTTTGGGTTACGATGAATCAAGACAACTTAGAAAGAAACTGATTAAAACACCTGTAACCAATTTCTTTAAAGACATAACAAAAGATTATACTTTTTCGCCTACAATATCAAACACTGAAATAGATAATATTAAAAACTACAATTTGCCTGTTACTGTAAAATATGATATGAATTTTACGCTTGGAGATGATGATATTATTTACTTTAATCCATTGCTTTCAGAAGCAACAAAAGAAAATATTTTTAAGGCAGAAAAAAGATTGTTTAAAGTAGAGATGCCTTTTGCAATTAGCGAAACCTATATCTTAAACATGGAAGTTCCAAAGGGATATGTTGTAGATGAAATGCCTAAAAGTATTCGTTCTAAATACAATGAAAATGAAGGATTGTTTGAATATCTGGCTATAAACAACGATGGTCAAATTCAATTGCAGTGCAAGTTTCAGCTATACAAAGCCAATTTTGATGTTGAAGATTATGAATCTTTGCGAGAGTTTTTTGGGCTAATGGTAAAGAAACAATCAGAGCAAATTGTATTTAAGAAAGTAAAGAAATAAGGTTATAAATCCTGTATTTTTTGTATTGCCCAAGAGCATAAAATTTTTTGGTTGAAAGAATAAATTGCTTTCAATGCTTATATATTTTAGTTTAACGAATTTTTGAAGAAATCAACTTACATTGAACATCCTTTTATATTTACCCTCTATTTTACTTATGGAGCAAGAAATTGATTTTAACGCATTAGGACTTGATGAAAATGTTATAGAATTTGTTTTTCAAAGTATGTCCGAAGAGTTAGACGAAAAAATGGATTACTATGATTTGATTTTGTTTTTCTGTTGTGTTAAAGATTATATGAAACTTTCAAAATTAGAAATAAAGGGTGTTGTAATGATTGGTGATGAGAATGAAGATGATTTAATTTATTATTTGCAAAGTAAATTGTCAAGTAAATTTATACTTGCAACTGAAGATGTAAAAGAAATTTTAGATTTGGAAAAGGAGTATTATGAAGAGTACGATAATAAATATTTTATAGAAGGATATGATGATGATGATGACGAATATTAATCTAAAGAAAAATGCTTGCACAATTTATTAATTTATTAGAAGGATATAAAGGTTTATTAACTATTCAAGTTGATGAAAGATTAGTTGATTATGAAAAATTGATTAATAATTTCAAACCATTTTTATTAGAAATAAAAGAGGAAAAAAAGAACAATGCTTTCTCATATAATATTTTCTCTGTATTAAAAATTGAATTTTATGAAGCCAAAGTTCATACACCATTTCTTGCAAATCTTTTAGATATTGGTGGTTCACATTGTCAAGGTGATTTGTTTTATAAATCATTTATAAAACAAGTTGCACCTCAAAATAAAATGGACTTATTTTTATCTTATGACCCAGACTATTTATCATGTATTCTTGAACAGAGATTTAATAATAGCCAACCTGATATTTTAATTATACATAAGCCAACTGATGAAAATAAAAGATTTGCTATAATCGTTGAAAATAAAATTAATGCAGGAGACCAGCCAAAACAATTGGAAAGATATTATAATGATGTTTTAAAAGGCACAGAATACAATTTTACTGATGAACAAATTTTGATAATTTATTTAACACCAAATCCTACAGAACCAACAGAGACAAGCATTTTAGAGGAAGAAAAAAAACGATTGATTGCCGATAATGTACTTATTTGTGTTAGTTATGTTGATGATATTAAAGATTGGTTGCTTGAAACGAAAAAAGAGATAAAAGCTACACGATTAACAAACATTCTTGAACATTATATTGATTTAATTAAAACATTTTAATATGAATAATTTAGACCAAAAAATATTTGATTATTTAACACAAAGAGAAAATTTTGAAACAACTGTTGACTTAGTGGAAAAATTCGAAATAGTTAAGAAAGAGGTGATAAAAAAATTTTGGAGCGATGTATATGATGCAATTGTTGAGAACATAAAACTAAATGACTCTTTTAGCGAAGATTGGGAATACTCATCATATTTTTTTGATACTTGTTTTGAGATAACAATAAAACACAAGAGTGATACCAACGACTTATGCAGGTACATATTCTATGCTGATTTGCAAGTAGAAACTAAAGTAAAGTTTGGTGTTTTCTTGGATATATCTGAAAATACTAAGTTTGATATTCAATACTTAGAAGATAATATTAATTATCTTAAGGATGAAAATGAATGGGAATTAGAGGTAAATGCCGAAAAGTATTCAAGAGGTCTTTGGGTAATTTTCTTTAATGCTTGGAGGTGGTCAAATAAAGATTTTTCATTTCAAAATATCAAGCAACTTGTAAATACCCAATTATTAGAGTATAAGAAAAAATTTATCGGCGAAAGTTTTGTTAATAGTTTTGATGAAATAATACAGACCTACATTATCAAAACACTAAAACTAAATGGAATCATCAAAGAAGAATAATTACAAACTCTTCACCTCACTCAATAAATCCTGTAAAGCTTTTTTAGCATCACCAAAAAGCATAGAAGTTTTTGGCTGGAAGAATAAATCATTTTCAATACCTGCATAGCCAGGCTTCATGCTACGTTTGTTTACTATCACAGTTTTAGCTTGCTCTACTTCAAGTATTGGCATGCCATAAATAGGAGAGGCTGGGTCGTTTTTAGCAGCAGGATTTACCACATCATTTGCACCTAATATTAATACTACATCTGTAGTTTTAAACTCATCATTTGCCTGCTCCATTTCCATCAGTTTATCATAGCTCACATCAGCTTCGGCAAGTAAAACATTCATGTGCCCTGGCATACGACCAGCCACAGGATGAATAGCATATTTTACTTCAACACCTTTTTCTTCCAACACTTTTTCCAACTCGTGGCAAGTGTGTTGTGCCTGTGCTACAGCTAATCCATATCCAGGAACTATAATTACTTTATTGGCATAAGCCATTACAGTTGCTGCGTCGCTTAAAGAAATTTCCTTGTAATTGCCTTGTGCCTTAGCACCACCTGCAGCAGCAGTATTTTTATTGCCACCAAAGCTACCAATCAATACATTACTTAAGCTTCTGTTCATTGCCTTACACATTAGCATAGTTAATAATGTACCAGCCGCACCCACTAAAATACCCCCAGTAAGCATTACTTTATTATTGTATAAAAATCCTGCACAGGCAGCTGCAACCCCAGTAAAAGAGTTAAGTAATGATATTACAACAGGCATATCTGCACCGCCTATTGGCAAAACAAAGAAAATACCATACAATGCAGCAAGCACAGCTATTACATAAAATATAAAAGTGATATTGGTATCAAAACTTTTTACTAAAAAAACTGATAAGCCAATAACTGCTATTAAAAGAGCAATATTGAAAATATGTTGTCCATTAAATGAAAAGTCTTTGACCTTACCATTTAACTTACCCCATGCAATCATGCTGCCAGCAAATGAAATTAAACCAATTACCAACCCAACCAAGATGATAGATAATTTCATATTAAACTCTTCGGCAATTGGCAAAGTATGAAACCCTGGTCCTGTAAATGCTAAATGGTCAAACTCAACAATACCAATTAATGCAGCACATGCACCACCCATTCCATTGAATAAGCTCACCATTTCAGGCATGGCAGTCATCTTAACTTTTTTTGCACTTACTGTGCCTACAACAGCACCAATAACCAAACCTGCAAAAATCCATAAATAATTACCTAGCCTTTTACCTTCTTCATTTTCATACAAAAATATAGTACCCAATATGGCAATGCTCATACCAGCAGCTGCCACTAAATTCCCCTTGCGTGCAGTAGCAGGATTGGATAACATTTTTAAACCAAGTATAAAAGTTACACTAGCTATTAAGTAACATATTGTAAGAATATTTAACTCCATAAGTTTTATTTTACCCCTAACCCCTGAAGGGGATAAGGCAATATTTATTTATTATAAAAATGTATATGTTTATAAACTCCCTTTTAGGGGTTGGGAATTATTTCTTTTTTTTCTTAAACATTTCCAACATTCTATCTGTAACCACAAATCCACCCACTACATTTAAAGTTCCCAGGATAACAGCAATAAAGCCAAGTAATAAGGCTAAATAATTATCTGGTTGTGCATTACCCATTACTATAATGGCACCAATAATTACCACACCATGTATAGCATTTGCACCACTCATTAAAGGTGTATGCAGCACACTTGGTACTTTTTCAATAATTTCTATTCCGCAGAAAATCATTAAGATTACCACGTAAATCATTTCCTGATGTTGATGAATAAAATCCATATTTTTATTATTGATTATTTGTTATTGATTATTCCTACTTGCTTATTTCAAACATAATGTAACAGAGATTTTATCTCAGCTACTAAATACTTGCCTTAACCCTCTCGTTGGTAATTTCTTTATTGTGTGTAATGCAGGTTCCCTTTACCAAATCATCTTCAAAATTTAGGTTAATTTCTCCTTCTTTTGTAAGAATCAACTGCATAAAGTTCAATACATTTTTACCATACATTTTGCTGGCATCAGTAGGCATTCCACTTTGCAAATTACTATTACCTAAAATGGTTACACCATTTGCAGTAACTACAGTTTCATTGTTTTTTGTTTGTGGTGTGTTGCCACCAGTTGCAGCAGCCAAATCTATAATTACGCTTCCAGCTTTCATTGTAGCCAATACTTCATTTGTAATTAATATTGGTGCTTGTCTTCCAGGAATTTGTGCAGTGGTAATAACCACATTTGCTTTAGCTACAGCCTCTGCAATACGTGCAGTTTGCTTTTGCTTATATTCCTCTGTTTGCTCAACAGCATAACCACCAGCTTTACTAGCATCAGCAGCACCTTCAACTTCTACAAACTTTGCCCCAAGGCTCATTACTTCTTCTTTAACAGCAGGGCGTGTGTCAAATACTTCTATCACAGCACCCAAACGCTTTGCAGTAGCTATAGCTTGCAAGCCTGCAACACCTGCACCTAATATTAAAACCTTTGCAGGAGCAATACTACCTGCAGCCGTCATAAACATTGGAAAATAATGTGGCAACATAGATGCAGCAAGTAATACAGCTCTATAACCTGCAATATTTGCCTGGCTGCTTAACACATCCATACTTTGAGCTCTTGTTGTACGAGGTATCATATCTAAACTAAAACAAGTAACATTTTTACTTGCCCAGTTTTTTATATAATCAATATTAGATAATGGTTGATAAGCACCCAACACTATGGCATTTGCTTTTGCACCATCAATATTAGTTGTGTGTATAAACAGAAGGATATCAGCTTTGCTTAGTACTTCGTTACGAGAGGCAATGACTGCACCTTTTGATTTATATAAATCATTACTTGCATAAGCACTTGTACCTGCATTATCCTCTACAATAACCTGAATATTTTTTTTGGTAAGCGTTTCAACCTGTTCTGGTAAAAGCGACACACGATGTTCGCCTTGTGGTTCTTTTAAAATGCCAACAATCATTTGCTGTTAGTTTTTTTGCGATGTAAAAATATGGGTTTAAGGTTTAAGGTTTCAAGTTTAAGGTTTGAAGTTTTTGCAAAATCGTTTGCATAGTTAACTAATTACTATAAATTAAACTGCATAGCTATCCAAGCACCTTTGGTTAATGTTTTAATGTGCTGCCAGTTTTTGGTTGCTGCCAGTTGCAAAATGTCAGCTTCATCTTCAATTAACAAACCACTTAAAAGTATTGTGGTTGCTGGTTTGCAGCAATTATGCAAAGCATTAAAGTTATCTTGTATAATGTTTTTATTAATGTTGGCAATTACAATGTCAAATGTTTTACAAACGTTGGCAGTGTCGCCTTTTGCAATCTCTATTTTGTTGCAATTATTGTTTGCACAATTTTCAATAGAGTTTTCTATACACCAGTCGTCATAGTCAACTGCAAGAATATTTGCTGCACCAAGTTGCTCTGCAAGTATGGCTAAGATGCCAGTGCCAGTACCAAAGTCAAATACTGTTTTATTGGTAAAGTCAATGTCCCTCATTAGCAGCATTACGCTATAGGTTGTTGCATGGTGACCAGTACCAAAACTCATTTTTGGGGTAATGATAATCTGGTGTTGTGTTGTAGTAATGGGTTGGTGAAAGCTGGCACGAATGCTTACAAAATCATCTACTATAACTGGGTCAAAATTGCTTTCCCACAAAGCATTCCAGTTTTGTTGTGCAATAATGTTTTTGGTAAATGAAAGCTCAAATGGTTGCAGCGATTGCTCTAATTCAATTTCACTAAATTCATCTTCTTTAATAAATGCCTTTACTGCTGTATCATTTTGTTCAAAACCTTCATAGTTTATTTCAGACAAAGTTGCAACTATTATATCCTGTAAATCCTGGTTGTCTGTTGCAATAGTTATTTCAATATGGTTCATAATAAATTGTTGTGGCAAATGTATGTTACACCACATAGGCATATAGAAACATAGACAAATTTGTTTACTTAAATTAAACCAATTATTGATAAATTCTATATATACTATGTGCCTATGTGGTTAGCTTCTTTTATTTTTGCCAACTTATGACAAAACAAAAGTCAGTTGCGTTTCATACTTTGGGCTGTAAATTAAACTACTCAGAAACCTCAACATTAAGCAGAATGCTTGAAGGGGAAGGCTTTGAGAAGAAGGAATTTACAGAAGTGGCAGATGTGTATGTAATAAATACCTGTAGCGTTACAGATAATGCAGATAAGGAATGCAGGCAATTGGTAAGGCGTATTAATAGAAACGCACCTGAAAGTTTAGTGGTAATTACTGGCTGTTATGCTCAATTAAAACCAAAGGAAATTGCTGAAATACCAGGTGTGAATTTAGTGTTGGGTGCTGCTGAAAAATTCAATATAGGCAAGCATTTGAGAGAACTAACACAAAACGATAGTGGCAAGATTTGTAGCTGTGATATTGAGGAAGTGAGTGGATTTACTTCTACGTTTAGTGTAAATGATAGAACCAGAACATTTTTAAAAGTACAAGATGGGTGCAGCTACAATTGTAGTTTTTGTACTATACCGCAAGCTCGTGGAAAAAGTAGAAGTGATACTGTTGCAAATGTTGTTGCAAACGCTGAAAGCCTTGCTGCAAAAGGCGTTAAGGAAATTGTATTGACTGGTGTAAACCTTGGCGATTTTGGACGTGGTGCAAATGGCAATAAAATTTATGAAGAAACTTTCTTTGATTTGGTTAAGGAGTTAGATAGGGTAGAAGGGATTCAGCGTTATAGAATATCATCTATTGAACCTAATTTACTAACTAATGAAATCATTGAATTTGTTGCCAATAGTAAAAAGTTTATGCCTCATTTTCACATTCCATTGCAAAGTGGCAGCAATACTATTTTAGGATTAATGAGAAGAAGATATGTGAGAGAACTTTATGCAGAAAGGGTTGCATTAATTAAAACTTTAATGCCTCATTGTGCTATTGGTGTTGATGTGATAGTTGGTTTTCCTGGTGAAACAGATGAATTGTTTAAAGAAACGTTTAATTTTTTACATAGTATTGATGTTTCTTATTTGCATGTATTTACTTATAGCGAACGAGATAACACATTAGCTGCAACTATGCAAAACGTAGTGCCTGTAAATATTAGAAATGAACGTAATAAAACATTGCGTAATTTAAGTTATATGAAGCAGCAATACTTTAACAATCAGTTTGCTGGGCAAACAAGAAAAGTATTGTTTGAGGATTTTGAAAAAAATGGAATGATGGAAGGCTATACAGATAATTATATTCGTATAACCGCACCTTATAAAAAAGAATGGAGTAATGAAATTATTGATTGGGCGATTTAGTTAATAATTTACAGTTAATAGTTATGTTTTTAACTAATTCCTAATTAACAAATTCCCAATTCCTAACTAACCAATCCTTTTTGTATAATACCTCCACCAATTACATCATCACCTTCATAAAAAACAGCACTTTGCCCAGGTGCAATGCTTTTTACATTTTCGTAGAATTTTATTCGCAAACCTGCGTCATCATTATACAGGTTACTTAAAGCACCTTTGTCTTTATATCTTATTTTAGTAATGGCTTCCTGTGTATCTGTAATGCCATCATACTTCATCCAGTTTATTTTTGTTACAAGCATTTCTGTTTGTTCCAAGTCTTGTTCTTCGCCAAGTGTTACAGTATTTTTTTCTGGGCTAATGGCAGTTACATAAGCTGGTTTTCCCAAAGCAATTTCCAAGCCTTTGCGTTGACCAATTGTGTAAAAAGGATAGCCTTTATGCTTGCCCAATCTTTTCCCATTTTTATCAACAAACCAGCCACCATCAACTTGCTCTTCAAGCCCATCCACTCTACGTTTCAAGAAACCACGATAATCATTATCTGGCACAAAACATATTTCGTAACTCTCACTTTTTTTAGCCAGTTCAGGATAACCCATATCATGAGCCATTTGCCTTATTTCAGTTTTTTTGTATTTGCCCAAAGGCATAATGGTTCTGCTTAATAATTCCTGGTCTAAGCCCCATAAAACATAGCTTTGATCCTTGGTTTCATCAAGTCCTTTGCTTATAACATACCTGCCATTTGTGTGTTGCCTTACTTCTGCATAATGACCAGTTGCAATAAAATCGCAACCCAATGCATTGGCACGTTTCAGCAATGCTTTCCACTTTATATGTGTGTTGCACATTACACAAGGATTTGGTGTTCTTCCTGCCAAATATTCCTCAACAAAATTCTCAATTACAAAATCTCCAAACTCGTCTCTTATGTCTAAAATATAATGAGGAAAACCATGATGCACAGCAGCCTGACGTGCATCATTAAAGCTATCAATATTGCAACAACCAGTTTCTTTTTTTGAAGCATTGCCACCACTTGATGCATAGTCCCAGGTTTTCATTGTAATGCCTAATACTTCATAGCCTTCATGATGAAGCATAAGGGCAGTAACAGTACTGTCAATACCGCCACTCATTGCTACCATTACCTTTCCTTTCTTATTCATGTAGGCAAAAGTAATTGTGTACGATGAATTATGCATTACGAATTACGAATTATGGCTTGTTAATTATTGAAGGCAAAACATAAAGTTTTCCTAAATTATTTTAACGAAGCAACTTTATAAAATACATTTCGTTTATTTGTTACAGTAATTAATAAAAAAATATGTTATTATACTTATTGCAAATTCAACCAGCTACACTAGCCACAAACGATAAAATTTCGTTGCTAGATTTATTGCAAAAAGGTGGATGGATTATGTATCCTCTTTATGCATTGCTAGCACTTGCCTTATTTTTCTTTTTTGAAAGATTGATAGCCATTCGTAAAGCTGCCAAAATGGATGATAGTTTTATGAATATTATAAGGGATAATATTATGAGTGGAAATATTGCTGCGGCAAGAAGTTTGGCAAAAAATACTAATAACCCTGTTGCAAGAATGATTGATAAAGGAATACAGAGGATTGGCAAGCCAATTGAATCTATTGAAAGAAGCATGGAGAATGTAGGAAAACTTGAGATGTATAAGATGGAACGCAACCTTTCTGTGCTTTCTTTAATTGCAGGTATTGCACCTATGTTTGGTTTTTTAGGAACCATTATAGGTATGATACAGTTGTTTTATAACATTAATAATAGTGGCTTTGAACTAAATACAATTGCTGGTGGTATTTATGTTAAAATGATAACTAGCGGTAGTGGCTTAATTGTAGGCTTGATAGCTTATGTAGCACATAATGTATTAAGTGCACAAATAGAGAAAACAGCTTTTAAAATGGAAGAAGCAAGTACTGAATTTTTAGATGTATTACAAGAGCCAACGAAATAAGTGAATAGTTATGAGTTTATAGTTTAGGATTGTTTAAAATCAATTTTAAATATCACCTACTCATAACTTTTAACTATTAACTATTAACTTTAAACTAATAAAAGTGAATATTAGAAAAAAATTAAGGGGAAAACCTGATTTACATACTGGTGCCTTGAATGATATTTTATTCATTCTTTTATTGTTTTTTTTAATTGTTTCTACATTGGCAAACCCTAATGTTGTAAAGGTTAATAATCCTAAAGGAAAACCTGATACTAAAACAAAGCAAAACATTGTAGTATCAGTTGATAAGGATAATAAAATTTATGTGAACCAAACATTAATAGCTGAAAATTTACTTGACACAACATTAATGGCAGAAGTGACAAAAGCAAAACAATTTATTGACACGCCTTCAGTCGTTGTAAATGCAGACACTGTAGCTTTTTATGGAAACTTCTTTAAAGTAATGGCTTCAGCAAAGCGAGCAGGAGCAAAGGTTGTGGCTACAGTAAAACCTTAATTCAGTTTAAATTTTACTATAAATCTTTTGAAGGTTTCAAGCCATTTCGTTAATGGCAGTGTTTAAGAAATTGGGCAATACATGACTGTATGTATATAATATTTTTTCTTTGTCTTGCAGTTGTTCAATCATACTTTTCCATTTTGCCTCTCCATGATTTTCTATAACTGTCGCCTTTTTATCATCACGTTGTAAATACATGCTCATACCATCAGCATCAGCTTCAGGATGAAATTGTGTGCCTACAAAATATTCATTAAAACGCACAGCCATTACAGCCCTTTCAAGTGGCACATGTGGTCTGTCTTTTTCTATAGCTAAAATGCTTCCACCCATTTGTGCAATTAAACCAAAGTTAGGTTCAACAACCTGATAATCTCTACTATCAACCACATAAAATGGATTATTCAACCCTTCAAAAATTTGTTCGTTATGTGCATTGCCTATAAAGTGAATTGGAAACACGCCAAAAGATGTGGATTTGCGTTTACTAACAGTTGCAATGTTGTAATGGCGACAAGCCAATTGAAAGCTATGGCAAATAAAGAATATCCTTTTTTTATTTTGATTTAAAATGTTGGCATTGTAATCTTCAACATTTTTTAGCCAATTAAAATAATGCTCTTCCCACACAGCATTAGCTTCATCTGGCATTGGGTTGCCAGGTCCACCACTCGAAATATATAAATCAAAGCTTAAATCTGGAGTTTCATTTTTTTGTCTCACATTAAATTCAATAGTCTTCACTTCAATATCATTAACCTCAGCCCATTTTTTAATGATATCTCTAATGCAACGCATGCCTTGGTTCTCTACACCTTGATATAAATCTAAAATAGCTATTCTAACATTTGCCGATGAAAAATTCATTGAATGGGTTTATGGATTATTAACGTATTTTTCTACCAAAAATTTTAAACACCACGCCTCATTTTTCTTCTGTCTCTGTATTTTAAAATAGGAACTTTACTTTCTGTTCCATTAAATATCCTGTTAATGTTTTTTTGGTGAGTAAGCACTACTGCAAGTGCCACAACTATTGAAAATGCCCTGTAAAAATCTTCTTTGGCATTAAAGATAAATAATATAAAAACCATGAATGAAATGCCTGCTATAATTGAACTTAAAGATACAAAGCGTGTAATATATAGTACAATTAAAAAAACACCAATGCAGCAAGCTGCAACTGCTGGTTGTATTGCTATTGCCATTCCAAATAATGTTGCAACTCCTTTTCCTCCTTTAAAATTTGCCCAAACAGGAAACACATGTCCAATTACTGAAGCCAGACCTAAGCCCAACATAAAATTTGTTCTGTGTAATTCGTTGGTTGCATAATGGGTAATTAAAACGTGCATTGATGTTGCTATAACACCTTTTAAAATATCAACAACCATTACAATTGTGCCCCATTTTTTACCAAGCACTCTAAAGGTGTTGGTTGCACCAGCATTGCCACTACCATAATCTCTGATATCAATATCAAAAAAATATTTGCTTATCCAAACAGCAGTTGGAATGGAGCCAATTAAATAAGCTAATATGATCAATAGAAATTCTTCCATTTACTGAAAAATTTTTTTTAAACGAATAGCAAATATAATTAATGCTGTTAAAAAAGTAATGAAAAGTTAATTTGTGGAAAACAGAAATGTAGATAATGATTTATTAAAATTACTTGTCAATTTCATACTCCCTCAAAAACTCAATACTAGCTTGCATATCTGTATGCAACAATCTATCCTGTTCATTAAAGCTTACTTTTTTTCTGTAATCTTTTATTATGTTTTCAATAAATGGAGATGATGTAGCAGGTTTTCTAAAGTCAATAGCTTGTGCAGCAGTTAACAATTCTATAGCCAAAACTCTTTCTACATTTTCTATTACTCTTAAACATTTTGTTGCAGCGTTTGCACCCATGCTCACATGGTCTTCCTGATTGTTGCTGCTGCTGATAGTATCAATACTTGCAGGTGTGCATAGTTGCTTGTTTTGGCTAACAATACTTGCTGCAGTATATTGAGGAATCATAAAGCCACTATTGAGCCCTGGCTTATTAACCAAAAACAATGGCAAACTACGTTGCCCACTAATTAATTGATAGGTTCTGCGTTCACTGATACTTGCAATTTCGCTCATGGCAATACATAAAAAATCTAATGCTAATGCCAATGGCTGACCATGAAAATTACCACCACTTACAATTATATCTTCCTCAGGAAAAATATTTGGATTATCAGTTACAGCATTAACTTCATTCATTAATACACCTAGCACATAATTAAAAGTGTCTTTACTTGCACCATGAACCTGTGGTACACAACGAAATGAATATGGATCTTGAACTTGTTTAGCTGGATTGGTTGCAATGCTACTATCTTTTAAATAGCTATAAATGGTTGCTGCAGTTTCTATTTGACCTTTATGATTACGAACGTTATGTATCAAGGGATTCAAAGGCTCAAGCGTTGCATCAAAACCATCAAAACTAATTGCTGCAATAATGTTTGCCCATTGCAATAATTTTTCTGCTTTTGCTAAGCAATAAATCCCATAAGCACTCATAAATTGTGTACCATTTATCAATGCTAACCCTTCTTTGCTTTGCAATTGAATAGGGGATAAGTTGTGTTTAGATAAAATATTTTCGGCTTCTTCAACTTTATTTTCTACAATTACTTTCCCCATTCCAATTAATGGCAAACACAAATGGCTTAATGGTGCTAAGTCGCCAGATGCACCAAGAGAACCTTGTGTATAAACTACTGGTAAAATATTATTGTTATATAAATCAGCAAGGCGTTGCACAGTAATTTGCTGCACACCGCTATTGCCATAACTCAACGATTGTATTTTTAACAAAAGCATTAATTTCACTACATCTTGTGGCACTTCATCACCCATTCCACAAGCATGGCTCATTAATAAATTGTATTGCAATTGCTGTGTTTGAGAAGCATCTATTTGCACATTTTGCAAATAACCAAAGCCGGTATTAATACCATAATATGCTTTCTTGTTATCAGCTGTTTTGTTGTTCAAATAATTTCTGCAAGTATTAATTTTCTCTTTAGCAGTATTAGATATTGAAATATTTGTTGTTTCTTTAATAAATTTTTTTAATGTATCAAAAGTTAAAGTATCTAATCCAATTTCAAGATGATGATGGCTCATTATAGTATCGTTAATTTGGCAACAAAATAAAGTGATTGAAAGGAAAGTATCATTTTTTTAAGATGATGTTTGTATAATAAAGTAAAAAGTTCTTTATTTGCAGCCCAATCAAAAAAAACGATTGCTGGTTCGGTAGCTCAGCTGGATAGAGCAACAGCCTTCTAAGCTGTGGGTCATTGGTTCGAATCCAATCCGGATCACTAAGTTTCAATCCCTTCAATATTTATTGAGGGGATTTTTGTTTCATCATTAAAATATTAAGGCAATTGGTTGTAACTCATTTATTAAAGGCCTTACACAATTTTGTTTATTGCCAAAAATAATTTGCTTTAACAAAATGCTATCTGCTGTTATAGATAAAATGAACTATGGTGAAGTCATCTCTCTCAAAAACTATAATATTTTTTGCAGTTTGTTTTATACTTATATTTTTACTTGATGAAGCATGTAAAACAAATTGATGGTCTAAGGTTTATTGCTGTTTTTTTAGTGTTGATTGAGCATTTTGCAACATCCGTAGGCAAACATTTTGAAGCTGGGTTTTATGGTGTTGATTTATTTTTTACTATTAGTGGCTTTTTAATTACAGGTATTTTGATTAATGCTAAAGAACCTTTTTTTACTGCTTATAAAAAATTTCTTGGTCGTAGAACCTTACGTATTTTTCCCTTGTATTATGCTGTAGTTTTTGTTTTGTATATAATGCATCATCCAACTGTTCAACAATACATAGTTAATTTTTTAACCTATACTTATAACTATGCGTGGGTTGCTTATAATATACCTGGTAATAGTGCTGCACATTTTTGGAGTTTAAGTGTTGAAGAGCAATTCTATTTATTTTGGCCGCTTTTAATGTTACTGTTAAGGCAAAACAAAAATGCCTTACAAATACTTTTTGTTACTCTTTTATTAATTTGTGCTGCTCAATTTTGCTTTCATATTTTTCCAAAAATTCAACCTTATAATGTATCAGGGCTTTTTCCAAGAGCCTATTCTTTAGTAATGGGTGGAATGGGTGCATTTTTAATACAGCAAGGTAAATTACCATATAAACTACTGGAAAATAAAATTATTGAAATCCTTGTATTTATTACTTTAGTTGCTACTTTACTAATATCAAAAGGTGGCGATATACAATATATAATCTGCCCTGTATGCTCATTGTTTATAGTTTTAAAAGCTTCTCACAAAGGCTTTACTGTTAAAGGCTTTGATAACTTTTTAAACAATTCAAAAATAATTTATATAGGCACTATTTCTTATGGAATTTATATCTTTCATTACCCATTGGGCGATTATTTAACACAATACATTTTTGACCCTGTTTGGAATAAAATAAATTTTGCAGCCTTGGGTAAGTTAAATGCTTTAAAGTATAACTCATGGATTATTAAGTTACCTCTTTATACACTTGCATCTATTGTATTAGCACACTTTTCTTTTAATTATTTTGAGAAGCCTATATTGAAATTGAAAGATAAGTTTTTTAAATACAGTTAATTTCTCTTTAAACAAACAACTATACAAACCTTATTATTTTTTTAATATTTTCGTTTCCGCGAAACTATTATGCTTTTCAACTCCCTCGAATTTCTTATATTTTCAATTATAGTTATTCCACTGTATTTTTTATTGGCACATCAATACAGATGGTTGTTGCTGTTGGTGGCAAGCTGTGTGTTTTATATGTACTTTATACCAGTATATGTTTTAATACTGTTTGCAGTAATTATAATAGATTATTTTGCTGCATTGCAAATAGCCAGGGCACAACAAGCACATAAACGAAAGTGGCTGCTGTTAAGCCTTGCAGGCAATCTTGGTATTTTATTTTTCTATAAATATTTCAATTTTTTTATAGACAATGTAAATCATTTGCCTTTCTTGCAATCAAGGTTACAGCATTTAGATATCATTTTACCAATAGGTTTATCATTTCATACTTTTCAGGCAATAAGCTATACTGTTGAAGTATATAGAGGCAAGCAACAACCAGAAAAGCATTTGGGCATTTATGCTTTGTATGTAATGTTTTTTCCTCAGTTGGTAGCTGGTCCTATTGAGCGTCCTCAAAATATGCTGCACCAGTTTCATGAAGAAAAGAAATTTGATTTTAGTAATTTATACTCTGGTTTAAGGTTGGTTTTATTTGGCTTGTTTATGAAAAGCTTTATTGCTGACAGGCTTGCAATACCTGTAGATACTGTATTTAATAGCTATAAAGGTCAATGGAGTGGTTTATCAGTTGTAATTGCAATGTTGTTTTTTGCCATTCAAATTTATTGCGACTTTGCAGGATACAGTTACATAGCAATAGGCATTGCTCGTGCAATAGGTTTTAAATTAATGCAAAATTTCAGGCAACCATATACATCAAAAAATATTGGAGAATTCTGGGGCAGGTGGCATATCTCTTTATCAACATGGTTTAGAGATTATGTATATATTTCACTTGGTGGCAATAGAAAAGGAACTATAGTTTTATTAAGAAATTTCTTTATCGTTTTTCTTTTAAGTGGCTTATGGCATGGGGCAAATTATACGTTTATTGTGTGGGGCTTATTGCATGTATTTGCACTTATTATTTTTACTATAGCTGGCAAATATTTTGGCAAAATAAAACTACCAACTTTTATATCAATTGTAACAACATTTTTATTTGTTTCATTGGCATGGATATTTTTCAGGGCAGCTAATATTGGTATTGCAAAGCAAATGATAGCAAAGGTTTTTAACATTAATGCCAATTACTTTAAACTATATACCAACAATGATATTCATGGATTACGAGGCACTTTTTTAGGGCTACCATTGTGGCAATTTATATTAACGTTAATGCTTGTGCCATTATGTTTTTTGCTTGATTATTTAGTGATGAAAAATAAATTCTTAAAGCTATATGCAATGCCCAAAGCAGTGCAATGGAGTTTTTATTATTTGGTTATAATGGCAATATTATTTTGTGGCGTGTTCGATACAAAACAATTTATTTATTTTCAGTTTTAATAATGAAAAAGCAATTTGTTATATCAATAAAATTTGTGGCAATACTTGTTATTGTTTTAATAATAGCAGATGGCTTTATTAGTTATGGTATTAAAAAAAATGCAACAAATGTATTTGCCAAACCAAATAAGATATGCAATAATATTGACTTGCCACAGATTGCTGTCTTTAGTTCATCTGTTGGCGAAATGGGTTATGATTGCAACGTAATTGCAAATGCTGCTAATAAATCTGTATATAATTTTTCGTTAAATGGTACAAGGTTTATGCAATATAAAGGCTTGATAGACGAATTAAATAGAATATCTAAAACCACTGAAATTGTTGTATTAAGCGAAGCTTTTTTTACATTTAAAAAATCAAATTCAATAAACAATATTGAAAGGTATTTGCCTTGTATTTCGAACGATAATATTTACAATAGTTTGCACAATCTGCAACCAGATTTATCTTTCAAATGCCGTTATGTTCCTTTTTACAAATACATTGTAGCCAGCAATAACTATTACTTGCAAAGCTTTATTGGCTGGAAAAATTACCTTACACATAAAAAAAGTATTGATAGCCTTAAAGGACAAACAAAAGTGTATAGAAACTGGGAAGCTGACCAGGACAGCATTTGGAAATATGCTAAACAAATACCTGTTGATATTGATAGTGAGATTGTAAATATTTATAAAAAAACGATTGACAATTTAGTTGCTAATAATAAAAAAGTTGTTATTGCCATTGCACCAATTTATATGCCCAAAGGGCAAACCATTATTGATTTTACACAGTTTAGAAAAACATTGCAATCAATGGCAGATAATAAAAATATTTTCTTTTTAGACTTTAGCGAATCAATGGTTGATAAAAAATATTTTTATAATGTGCAACACATGAATGCTTATGGTGCAAGTGTGTATAGCAAAAGGTTTGCAGATAGTTTGGCTCAATTAAAAATTGTAAATTAATAAAGTTAACCAGCAACTATTTTCACTTCTGCAATAGCACTAAACGAGTATAATTTACCAGTTTTTATTTCTAAACATTCGTATCGTTTTCTGCGTAGCAATCCTTTTTTAAACAGCCTTCCTTTCTCAGTTTCAAATAAGTTGCCTGTAGGTAAATCTGCAATAGTTACATAGCCATCTTTATTGTTTGTATTGTATTGCCTTAATACTTTTAGTAGTTCAGTTTCGCCATTGGCTGTAGCAGCAGGATTGTTGATGGTTTTATATAATGCAGCAGCAATGTCATTCGGAAAAATATTTTTTTGCAAAAATGAAATAAGCAATAAAGAATAACTTTTTTTCCATTCCTTTCCATGAGATTCCACCCTGTTGCCAAACTGCTCAAACGTAAGCAGGTGTGCTATTTCGTGCAATAGTGTAATTAAAAATTCATACTTGTTTAAATTGCCATTTACACTTATCCTGTGGTTTTTATTTTGAAAGGAATGCCTGTAATCTCCAAGTATGGATTTGCGTTGTTTGGTAACAGTTAGGTGTACTTTATATTGATGAATGTAAGCCACCACATCATCAAAGCTATTGTTGGGTAAATATGCAGCCAAAGCCTGCATTGGATGCTCATTTATTGCCATTACTTTTATTCAGTTTCAAAGCAATCCTCACTTCAATAAAAGTGTAAATAAAATATAAACCCATGCTGCATATAATTGCATATACACTCTTGTTTTTTCCTGTAATAAAAACATAAACAAAAGTAGCAATGGCAAATACCAGAAGTTTAATAAGTGTACTAAGCATAATACTTCTTATCATTACATTAGGATTTGGGCTTTTCATTGCAATGCAATGCATTGCAATGCACAATACACTTACAACAAATAAAATGCAATTGGCACCAAATACTACCTTGGCATCAACATTATATTCAGCAAGCTTTGCATGTATGGCAAACAGCAGGCAGTTTATAAAAATAAAAACTATAAATAATGGTGTTATATATTTTAATAATGAAGTGGATTGCATTTTTTGTTAAGTTGTAATAATGATGATTGGCTTCTGATTTTACCTTCTGCGTCTTCTTCTTCTTGGCTTGTCTTCATCATCATCATTTTTGTTTTTCTTCCTGCTTGCTTTTTTTTCTTCCTTGTAATTGTCTTCTGGCTGGTTGCCAACATTTATTTTATTAGTGTCCAAAATCAGTGCAGCGTCGCCTTTAAATGCCTTTTCCAGTCCTGCAAAATATTGTTCATTAAATTTAATGGCTTGCTCAAGAGAGTCTGTCCTTGCCTTTAAAAGCTGTAATTGTGTTAAACTCTGTTTGTTTCCATAACCTGGTATATAATATTTTAAAGGAGTAAATACCAGTAAACATATTGTTAAACCTACCAATAAAATAAAGGTAGAACTAAGTGCAACATATAAACTTACCCTGCTTAGTCTAAACGTAACCACCTCTTCAAAAGTGTCATCATTGGTTACAACCAAGCGATATTTGTTACGAAGCCTTTTTATTGTAATATTTTCTGTTATATTCGCCATTCTTTAAAAACAAAAATAAAGGTTATCCACCTTTTACCTAAAAAACTTTGAGTATGTAAATATAATTCTACTTTTATCTATTTAGATTTTATTTATTAGCAAGTATGAAATTATCTTTTGCAAAAAAAATGGCAGTGGCGTTAAGTATTGTGTATGTTGGCGTTGCTTATGCTCAGCCTGGTACTTCAATTGACCTTGAAAAAGAGAAACCAGAGAAATACAAGGAAAAATTATTGAACAGTGAAAAAACACCAGACAAAAAAATTGGTGCTTTAAAAAGGTTTGCCAATAATACAATAACTCATTATAATTACTATTACAACGCCAATGTAAAGCTTTCTGAAATTTTAGAAAGAGCCAAGCTAAGCTTTGTTGATGATTATACACACCTTTTGCCTTTTTATAACTACAGTTTATCTGCAACAGCACAAGATAAAGATATAGACTCAATTATTCATAAATGTAATGCAGGTATTTTGCTGCATGATTTGCGTAGCGACTGGGTTGATGATATGTATATGTTGTTGGGCAAGGCTTATATGCTTCGCAAAAACTTTGACAGTGCTTATTATGTGTTTCAATATTTAAACTATGTATATGCACCAAAGCAAGATGGATATGATATGCCAATTGGTAGCAACGAGAGTAATGAAGAAGGCATTTTTACAGTAGCAACCAACGAAAAAAAAAGGAAATTTTTAAGTAAGGTTTTCACTAAGCCAATCATGCGAAACGATGCATTGGTGTGGCTTGTACGCAATTATTTAGAGGAAACAAAAAATGGTGAGGCGAGTGGTTTATTACAAATTCTGCAAAACGATCCTGCATTTCCTTCAAGGTTAAAAAAGGATTTGTATGAAATGATTTCCTATAACTATTACCAGACAAAGCAATATGACAGTAGTGCAAAATATTTGGAAAAATGTTTAAGCAATACTGATACAAGAGCAGAACGTGGACGTTGGGAGTTTCTTATTGGTCAAATGTATCAGCTTGCAGGCTTAGAAGAAAAAGTAATACCTGCTTATGAAAAAGCAATCAAGCATTCCACCAATCCTGTTGTTGAGATATATGCACATCTTAACATGATTATGGGTTTGCAGGATACAACTAAAAAAACTAAATCAGGCTCAGGTGTGGGAAGTGTTTCAACACTTAATAAGCTTGCAAAAAAGGAAAGATATCAGCCATATAAAGATATTATTTACTATGCTGCTGGCCAGTTAAGCTTGCAAGAAAAAGATATTGAAACTGCATCAAGTTATTTTTTAAAGAGTGTTAAAAGCAGTGTAGATAATCCTAAACAAAAAAGCAAAAGTTTTTTGGCACTTGCCGATGCTGAATATATTTTAAAGCACTACAAGCCTGCATATTCTTTTTATGATAGTGTTGTTATTGCAGATATTGACAATAATGGAGTAACGCGTATAAATGAAAGAAAACCTGCATTGAAAATAATATCTGAAAACCTTGATGCTATTAAGTTGCAGGATAGCTTGCAGGCATTGGCAAAACTTTCGCCAGTAGAGCTAAATACAGCACTTAAAAAAATATACAAACAATATAAAAAAGCTAAAGGATTGAAGGATGAAAGTGGCGATAGTTTTGATTTTGGAACAGATAACAGTGCAGTAACAAATACCAGTAGCTTTACTATAGATGATGGCAGTAAAGGTGGCACATTTTATTTTGACAATCAATCTTTAAAAAATAATGGCACAAAAGATTTTAAGGCAAAATGGGGTAACAGACCCAATGTAGATAATTGGAACAGGGCTGCTGCTGCATTAGAAAAAATAGAGGTAGAAAAAAAGGCAAGTGACGAGAAAAAAGGTATTGCTAAACAGCCAAAATCAGTTTCGATTAATAAAGGAAAAAATAGCCAACCTGTTGATGGATTTGATTTAACACCAGGTAATCCTGATGAAGAAGCACCAGAAGATAAATTGAGTAAGGGAAAAAGTATTGCTGAAAATGAAGAGCCTGAAATTACGCCAGAGTCTTTATTTGCAAGCGTTCCATTGGATGATGAAAAACTGAAAGCTTCCAATGAAATTATTATAGAAGCTTTATTTAGCAATGGCGAAACATTTAGTAACCAGCTTGAAGATTACCCAAGTGCTATTGATGCTTATGAGGAATTATTGCGTAGGTTTCCTAACAATAAACATGCTGAACAAACATTTTTCAACCTTTCATATTGCTATAAAAAAGCAAACAAGCAAGGCAAGGCAGATGCAGTAAAGGAAAAGCTTGATTTAATATTTGCCAATGGCAGTTTAAATAATGTTGTAAAAACAAAGTCATCTAATTCAGAAAAAGATGAAGCCACAAAAAAATATGCTGGTATTTACAATATGTTTTTAGAAGGAAAATATACTGAAGCCAGAACTGAGAAAGCAATTGCAGATAGCATTTACAGGCAAAAATATTGGAATCCGCAACTAAGTTTTATTGAAGCAGTTTATCATATTAAGCAAAGGGAAGATAGTATTGCCATTCATAGATTGACTTTAATTGTTAACGGCAATGCCGAGCCTCAATTGCAAGAAAAAGCTAAGATAATGATTGATGTGTTGAAACGTAGAAAGCAAATTGAGGAGCACCTTGCAAGCCTTGATAGCAATGGAGTTTATGACAGTGCATTGGTTGCACGTAATGCTGCAATAAGAGATAGCTTAGCCAAACTTCCACCAAAGGAAGAAGAATATGTTAAAGACATGAGTTTGCTTGGAAAACCATTTGTACATAATCCAAATGAACCACATTATGCTGTGCTGCTTTTAGAAAAAGTGGATGATGTTTTTTTAACAGAAACAAAAAAATCATTTACAAAATACAACTATGATAGTTATTCTGGTAATCCACCACAAGTAAAATTAGCTAAGCTAAATAAAGATTATACTTTGGTATTATTGGGGCCATTAACTAATGCAATAAATGGTCTAAACTATATTACTAAAACGCAACCACAAACTACTAAAATTTTACCTTGGTTGCCAACGTTTAAATATACTTACACTTTAATAGGAGTAAGCAATTTAGACATATTAAGGGTGAACAATAATTTAACAGAATACAAAAAATTTTTAAAGGGAATTTTTCCTGATAAGTTTTAAGAATTGAAATTGAAAATTATGAGTTATAGTTTTACTGATTTTACTCTCATAATTCTTAATTTATAACTCATAATTAAATAAAAAATGTCTCGAGCGGTTAAAATTTTCTGGCGTATTTTTTTAGGAGGATTTGCTTCCTTTATTCTCTTTCTGTTTTTGTGCAATTGGGGTGTTTTTGGAGCAATGCCTTCAATTGATGATATACAAAATCCTTCTGCATCACTTTCATCACAAGTATATGCACAGGATGGTAGCTTAATGGGTAAATATTATTTAGAGGATAGGATAAATGTAGATTTTAAAGATATTAACCCAAATATTGTAAATGCATTAATTGCAACCGAGGATGAACGTTTTAAAAACCATAGTGGCATTGACTTGCGTGCCATTGGTCGTGCTGTGCGTGGCTTGGGTAGAGATGGTGGTGCAAGTACCATTACTATGCAGACTGCAAAGAATTTATTTACAGAAAACTGGAGTACAAGGAACTTTTTAAAACGTGGTATTCAAAAATTTAAAGAAGCCATAATAGCTGTAAAGCTTGAAAAGAATTTTACCAAAGATGAAATTATAGCATTGTATTTAAACAGCGTTGAATATAGCGAACACGTTTTTGGAATAAGGAATGCAGCTAAAACTTTTTTTAATAAAGAACCAGATAGAATAAATATTGAAGAAGCTGCAATGCTTGTGGGCATGGTGAATGCACCTTATTTATATAACCCAAAGAAATTTCCTAAAAATGCTTTGGAACGTAGAAACCTGGTGCTTGACCAGATGAAGAAAAATGGTTATATAACAACTGAAAAAGCTGATACATTAAAGGCTTTACCAGTTGACTTGAGTCATTATAAAAAACTTGATGAAACCAATGGTTTGGGGCCATACTTCAGGGCTGTAATGGGAGAGGAGCTGAAGAAATGGTGTGATGAACATAAAAAAGTTAATGGTGATAAATATAATTTGTATAAAGATGGATTAAAGATTTATACAACCATTAACCCTAAAATGCAGTTGTATGCTGAAGAAGCTGTGGCAAAGCATATGAGTTATATGCAAAAGATTTTAAATCAGCAGCAAAATATTAAGGACAAGAGTGTATGGCAGGGTTATGAAAACGTAATAGAGGCAGCTATTAAGCATAGTGAACGCTGGGCCAATAGCAAGAAAGATGGTTTAAGCGATAGTGAAACACGCAAAACTTTCAATAAGAAAACACCAATGAAAATTTTTGCCTGGAATAGCAAACGTGAAAAAGATACTGTGATGACACCTTATGATTCTGTAATGTATTGTAAGCAAATGATGCAGGCTGCTTTTATGGCTATGGATCCAATTACTGGCCAGGTAAGGGCTTGGGTTGGTGGAATTGATTTTAAAAACTTTAAGTATGACCACGTAAATATTAACACTAAAAGGCAAGTAGGCAGTACCATGAAACCTTTGCTATACAGCCTTGCCATTGAGCAAAGTGGTTTAACGCCAAATAGCATTGTGCAAGATGTGCAACAACATTTTGGTAAATATGGCGATGTGCCAGCTACAAGTAAAAGCTGCACAGGAGGAAGTATGACGATGGCTGATGCTCTTGCTAAATCTAAAAACTGTGCTACTGCATATATTTTAAAGCAATTAGACAACACCGGCAATGAGTCTGCTAAAATGTTTGTAGATTTTTTAAATAAAAAATGTGGCTTGCAAACCAAGATTGACCCCAATCCATCTATTGCTTTAGGTGCTTGTGAAATTTCTTTATATGAAATGATGCAGGCATATAGTATGTTGCCAGGAAGAGGCTTTAATGTAAAGCCAATCTTTATCATGCGTATTGAGGATAGGAATGGAAATACATTAGAAAATTTTAGTCCGATGCGTAGGGAGATTATCAGTGATTTAACAAGTTATCATATCATTAACATGATGAAGGGAGTTGTTGAAATTGGTACTGCACGAAATTTGAAATTGAGCTATAACATTAGTGGTGACGTTGCTGGAAAAACAGGAACTACAAATGAAAATACTGATGCATGGTTTATGGGCTATACACCACAATTGCTTGCAGGTGCCTGGGTGGGTTGTGACGATCAGTTTATACATATTTCAAAAAACAGTTATGATGGGCAAGGTGCAAGGGCTGCAATGCCTATATGGGCTTATTTTTATGAAAAGGTAAGTCACGACCCAAACATTATTGGCATTGACCCAACCACCACTTTTGTAAAACCTGATGTTAACACAAGTGACATAATTAATTTCGATGCAATTAATCGCACATCATTTAGTGCAAGTGACTTAATTGAAGATAATGGTGGTAATGTAGAGCAGTATATGGATAATACGCCTAATGTTAAACCTGAAGAAAATATTGGTGCAGAAAGTACCATACCTGTTGAAAGTAAAAAAAGTAATGACGATAATGGTGGTTATGGTAATGATGAACCTGCACCAAAACCTAAGGAAGAAAAAAAGCAAGCAACTGATATAACAACACCGCCAAAGAAACCTGCAGTTAAGCCTAAAGCTCAAATGCCAAAAGCCTAACACAAGCTATGCTACAGTTTTTCCATTAGCTTTTCAACCATTCTATATGTAGCTGGGCAGTATTGAATATTTTGCTGATGAACATGTATATATTGGGTTGGTGTTTTTTTTGTAAAGTGAGGAAAGCCTGAACAATCTGCTGGTCTCACTTCATAAATGCTACACATGTTGGTTTGCATATTTAAAAACTGGCAAGGTTGTTTTGTATTCATCCAATCACCATCTTTTTCATCATAGTATAACCACTTATCTTTAAACTCTGTTGTAGTCATATCAAGGTGTTTAGCTATACGTGTAATATCTTTAGCTGTAAAGGTCGGTGTCATTTTTTTACAACAATTAGCACAACTTAAACAATCAATTTCCTGCCAAACTTCTTTATCAATTTCAACTAAAGTATTGTATAATTTTTTGGGGGCTTTTTTCTCAATCTTGCCTAAATATTTTTTAAAGGCTGTTTTATTTCTACCAACTTTTTGTGCAAATGAACGAAGGTTAACAGGTTGCATGTTATTAATTTATTACTTGCAAATAAAGTTAAACATCAGTATAAAATTGAAATCTCTTTTAAGGTAAATAAGTCATTAGCTAATATACAAATCATCAATACAAATTGAGTCTAATATATTATTCACTAAAAATAGTCGCCAACATTGGCGACTATTTTAAATTACACTTGCTTAACTTACTTTATCTTTTTATACACTACAACTGTACTATCGTTTGCAGTAATGGCAACACTACTATCATTAATAAATTTCACTGTTGAAACATCATAAGTAGAATCTTTTTGTACAAATAATGTGTCTCTTCTCAAATGATATTTTTGCGTTTCAGTTTCTTTCAATGATACAATTTGCACTGTGCTATCAGCATTAAATTGTATAGTTGTTGAGTCTTTAAACAAGTAAGAAATTGCAACTGATAACTTACTAGAATCGCTTGTATTATAGGCTGTATCTATCTTCCAGCTTCCTACAAGCCTTGTATCAAACTTAGGAATTGGTGGTTCAATTAATTTAGATTGTTTAATATAGAAATAAATGCCTGCACCAATTACTGCTACAATTACAGTAGCTAAAACAATTTTAGTTTTCATTTTTTTAAAATTTATTTTGTGAAAAATGTTTTGGTGAAAGCTTTCATATATTGATACTATTGATGAAATAATGTAACCTTAAGGAAATGTTAAAATACATTTTTATTTTACCATAGAGTAAATGAGTATTACACAGAGTTATAGTGTAATCCCTGCTTGCTTTGTGAAAATCTCTGTTAACTCTGTGGTAAAAAGAAACAGATAATTTTTGCCACATACATTTGCTAACATGGATTATAAAAGTTTACGAATAATTTTTCTTGGAACGCCTGATTTTGCTGTGGCTTCATTGCAAAAGCTGGTTGAGGCAAATTGCAATATTGTAGCTGTAATTACTGCACCTGATAAACCTGCTGGACGAGGAATGACGCTACAGCAAAGTGCTGTGAAAAAATATGCTGTTGAAAATAATTTAAAAGTATTGCAGCCCGAAAAGCTAAAAAATCCTGAATTTATAAATGAATTAAAAGCACTGAATGCAGACCTGCAAATTGTAGTTGCGTTTAGGATGTTGCCAGAAATTGTTTGGAATATGCCACCACTTGGAACTATTAATGTTCATGGTAGTTTGCTACCACAATATCGTGGTGCAGCACCAATAAACTGGGCTGTTATTAATGGAGAAAAATTTACAGGCGTTACTACATTTAAACTTAAACATGAGATTGATACAGGCAATATTTTATTGCAAGATAAAATTGAAATTACTGAAACAATGAATGCTGGCGAACTGCATGATATAATGAAAGAAGTTGGTGCTAACCTTTTATTAAAAACAGTTGAAAGCCTTGCCAATAAAGCTATTGAAGAAATTCAGCAAGATGAAACAAGTAACGAGAAACAAGAAACCGTTTTACATCATGCACCTAAAATTTTTACAGAAACCTGCCAGGTAGATTTTAATAAAACTGTTGATGAGGTATATAATTTGGTAAGGGGTTTATCGCCTTATCCAACAGCATTTACTTTTTTGCAAAACAAAAAGCTGAAAATATTTTCTTGTACTAAAGAAATTACTGCAACTAAAATTGCTATTGGCAACCACATTACTGATGGCAAAAGCTATTTAAAATTTGCTTGCACCAATGGCTATATATGTATAAATGATATGCAGCTTGAAGGCAAAAGAAGAATGCTTGTTGAAGATTTTTTAAGAGGCTATAGGGATTTGTAAATTCATAGAAAGTATTTCCAATCAGTTTTTGAATAATATTAATTATGAAAAAGTTTTTTATAATTATGTTGTTTTTACTTGCAAGTAAAGGCAATATAGCTCAGCAAATAATTTACTGTGGGCTACCGCCTAACATGGAACAATATAGTGTATTGAAAAAGGGATTTATTGGCAAAATAATTTTGACTACAAAAACGAATAATTATTATATAGATAGTGCTACTTATATCTCAACAAAGGATAGTGTTTTTCAATATTTCAATGATACACTTAAATTAAATGTAATAGATTTATTTGCTGATGATGAGTTATATAATTTAGTGCAAACTAAAAATTATTCAGAAAGTAAATCAGAAATAGAAAAAAGTTATATCAAACTTGATACTTTCCATATTTATGATAATGATACATTTCATGAAACTATTTCATATTGGCCAAAAACCAATTCCTTAATATGTTATCAAGAGCAAAAAAGAAAGCCTTATTTTTATTATACCCTCATCGAATTTGATCACAAATATTTAGAAAAAAAACGGATATTATACAGATTAAATGCGAAGCTTAAAAACGACAGATTTTTATTAAACAATATCAAAACAAAATTGCCATTCAACGAAGAAATATTTAATTATAAAATGATTAATGACGAAAAAGTTGTTATCAAAATTTGTAAATATTGGTGTTTTGGTAATAGTGCTAAAAAGCGAAAACTCAATTATATTAATGAATTTGAATATTATGTAAATGGATTGGTGAAATCTTGTAAGTATAAAAGTTTTGTTAGAAAGACAAACTCTGTAACAAGCTATTCATATTCTCCAAATTAGTTATATTATTTTCTGTTAAGCATTTCCCACAAGGCATCCTTTAATTCTATCAATCCCTTATTCATAACTGATGAAATAAAAATATGGGGAACATTGCCTGGCAATTCTTTACTGATAGCAGCTTTTAATTCATCATCAAGCATATCGCTTTTGCTTACTGCTATTAAAAAATCCTTTTGCAGCATTTCAGGATTATAATTTTCAAGCTCCTTATGCAAAATATTAAACTCTTCCTTATGGTTTTTACTGTCGGCTGGTATTACAAAAAGCAACACGCTATTACGTTCTATATGCCTTAAAAACCTATGGCCTAAACCTTTTCCTTCTGCTGCACCTTCAATAATGCCTGGTAAATCTGCAATGCAAAAACTTTTATTATCTCTATACTCAACCATGCCTAGTTGAGGCGTTAATGTAGTAAATGCATAATCGGCAATTTTAGGTTTTGCAGCAGTTATTGTACTTAGCAATGTTGATTTACCAGCATTAGGAAAACCTACCAAACCCACGTCTGCCAATACTTTCAGCTCAAGTGTTTTCCATCCTTCAACACCTGGTTCACCTGGTTGCGAGTATTCAGGAACCTGGTTGGTAGCTGTTGCAAAGTTGCTGTTGCCCAAGCCACCACGCCCACCTTTTAACCAAATTACTTCCTGTCCATCTTCTAAAATTTCAACTTGCAATTCACCAGTTTCCTCATCTCTTGCAATAGTCCCTAAAGGCACTTCAATAATAATATCCTTACCATCCCTTCCTGTCATTTTATTTTTAAATCCAGCATCACCATTTTCTGCCAAAACATTTTTAAAATAACGCAAATGCAGCAATGTCCATAGTTGAGAATTGCCTTTTAAAATAATATGCCCACCACGTCCTCCATCACCACCATCTGGCCCTGCCTGTGCATTATATTTGGTGCGTGCAAAGTGCTTGCAACCTTTGCCACCATGCCCACTGCGAGTAAAAATTCTTATATAATCAATAAAGTTTTTTTCCATTATTTTTTTATTATTTCTGCAAAAGTTTTTACACCTTTTATAAAATGCTTATACACTATACTTTTATCATATACACCACTTAAAATAGTAAATGATTTCTTGTTTTTAGATGATTTCCTTTTAAATAAAATCCAACTTTTTACTACTTCAAAATGTGCTTTAACAATAGCTTTAAAAAACGCTGAATCGCCTTGCAACAAACCTTTCCATGCACTTATTGCATCAAGTAAAAAGCGAAATGGCAGTTTCCAAATCTTTTCTTGCCAAGGCAAATTCTTACTTAGCATCCATAAGTTATTCCTAAAATTTAAAAACACTTTTCGTCCACCACGAGGCAAAGTACCTGCTCCTACATGATACACCACACTTTGTGGGCACACATAAATTTTATAACCCAACAATTGCATTCTCCAGCACAAATCTATTTCTTCCATGTGTGCAAAAAAAGTTTCATCAAATCCTTTACACTCATTGTAAACACTGGCTTTTACAAACATTGCAGCACCTGTAGCCCAAAAAATTTCTGTTGTATTATCGTATTGCTGTTTATCTTCTTCCAACACATCAAACACCCTACCTCTGCTAAAAGGATAACCCAAATAATCAATAAAGCCACCACTTGCACCTGCATATTCAAACATACTTCTTTGCTTATGGGCAAGCAGTTTTGGTTGGCAGGCAGCAATTGTAACATCGCTACACATTAGGTCTATTATAGGTTCTATCCAATTTGGCGTTACTTCAACATCGCTATTCAACAAAATAAAATAGTCGGCTTCTATATTTTTCAAAGCCCAGTTATAGCCACCTGCAAATCCATCATTTTGTGTATTAACAATTACCTCAACTGTTGGAAAACTATTTTTCAAAACATCTAACGAATCATCAGTTGAAGCATTATCAGCAACTATTATTTTTTTGTTTTGATAGGTAGATGCCAAAACACTTGGAAGAAATTGTTGCAGGTAATTTCTTCCATTATAATTCAAAATAACTATGGCTACTAATGGTTGTGGCACTTTAAAATGTTGGGTGGCGAAAATAGTGGTTGAGAATTTAAAGCATTGTATTATTAAACTTGTTGCAAAAATTATTTGAAAAGGGTGCATAAAATAAAACTGTTTTCCTTTATGTTTGCACTCTCTTAAAAGGTCCTTTAGCCGAGTGGCTAGGCAAAGCTCTGCAAAAGCTTCTACACCAGTTCGAATCTGGTAGGGACCTCGAAAAAAACGCTTCATTTTGTGAAGCGTTTTTTGTTTTAGAACTTATTTGCAATAATGCCACACAAGGCTTTTACAAGCATTAATCCATCAATGACAATAAGGTAGTAAAAAATAGATTTTCTTTTGGTTAAGCTAAAAGTTACTATAGTTAATAGTATAAATGGAATAGCATTGATGACTATTTTAAGCAACGAGAAATGACGGTAATTTGTAACTACTATAAAACTTGCAAAGCCAAGGATAATAAGTGGGATAAGGATATAGAAAATGGTTTTCCTTAGCCCAAAGCTTACTACAAATGTTTTAAGCTGCTGGTTATAATCGGTTGCATAATCTTTAAAATCGAACATAATGCACAGCACTGCTATAAACATTAAATTCTTTATAAATAAAAAAACATTCACTGCGTTTATATGCAATGCTTCGTTAAGTTGCAACTGGTGATAGAATAATGGGAATGCAGTAACAATGCCACTCCACACAAAACCAATAATAAAAGGTTTTAGCCAATGCGTGTTTCTTAAGCTAAGCTTTTTACTAAAGCCATAATATAACAAACCTGCAACAGGAAATGCAGCAAGTGATACAATATTTAATGCAGTTAAATTTTTTATTCCGGTAAAAATATTTGGCAATAAAAGCAAACCAAATACTGCAACAAAGACTGTAAAAAACACTTGTGTGGTAAAGATGGTTTTCCTGTTGTGTATATACCACAAGCTGCGTTCATTTGCAGTGCTACCAATAGTTTCGCTTATATAAGCTTTTGTATAGAATAAAACAGTTGCACAAAAAACAAGCAGGTAATAAATTATAGGTGCAACAGGAATTTGTTGTTGCAAAGCAGCCTCAATACTTAAAGCCACAACACATAAGCCATAAAAATAATTGCCAAAAAAGAAAAACTTTTTCAAAAGTTTATGGTTTCAATAAAATAATTTTTTGAGATTTAATGGTATCAGTTGTTAAACCATTTTTATTTTTTAGCCAAAAGTAAAAGTGGCAAGAGTCTGTCCTGAAATTAGTACCATTATTGCATGGACCTTGTGTAGCACCAGTAACTGCATAATTAAATGTAACATTGCCAATATAATCTTTGGTAGCCGTAAATTCTGGTAATGGATTTTTATATGTTGCATCCTTAGTTACATATGGGCAAGTATAAAAAACACGATAGTAAAATAATGTATCGTTTTGAATTTCATTATCAGGATGCGAAAACTCAAACTCAAAAGGGATAACCTCGTTTGTTTTATATTTTGTGTTGCTTAAATCTTTTAAGCTAAGGTAAAATTTACCTTTGCCATCATTCTTCTTACATCCAAAAACAAATACCATAATTGCAATTGCACCCAATATTTTTGCAGCATTACTTTTCATTAGTCAAATATAAATAGGTTTTGCAAACACACAGTTTAATTGATAAAATTTTTAACGTTACAGCATCAAATTTTAATGATGTGGCTAATGAAGTGTTTGCATTTCAATATAAGCATAATTTGGTTTACCGGCAGTGGGTTGAGTATTTGGGAATTGGGAATTGGGAATTAGGTATTGGGAATGAGGGATTAGAAATCAGAAATCAGAAATCAGAAACAGTAATTCCTTTCCTTCCTATTTCTTTTTTTAAAACACACAAAGTTGTTTCAACTGTATTTCAGCCACAGCAAGTATTTGAAAGCAGTGGCACCACACAAACCATCAATAGCAAACATTTTATTAAAGACGTAGAAATATATAAAACCAGTTTTATAAAGGCTTTTGAATTGGCTTATGGCAACATAAAAGATTGGTGCATTATTGGCTTGCTCCCATCTTACCTAGAACGTAACAATTCATCTTTAGTATTTATGGCAGATGAGTTGATAAAGCAATCTGCCTGTGCCGAAAGTGGTTTTTACCTGAACGAGTTTGATAAACTGCACGACACTTTACTTACACTTGAACAACGTAAACAAAAAACAATTGTAATAGGTGTAACCTTTGCCCTGCTTGACTTTGCAGAAACATATAAAATGGATTTGCAGCACATAATCATTATGGAAACTGGTGGTATGAAAGGCAGGAAAAAGGAAATGACCAAAGACGAAATACATACAATATTGAAGCAACGTTTGGGAGTGAATGAAATTCATAGTGAGTATGGTATGACAGAACTATTGTCTCAGGCATATTGCTCTAATAACCAAATACACACCTGCCCACCATGGATGAAAGTTGTTGTGCGAGATGAAGAAGACCCATTGAACATTAAACAAAATGGGAGAGGGGTGATAAATGTTATTGACCTTGCCAATATATATAGTTGCAGCTTTATTGCTACTGACGATGTAGGTGAGGTTTTTGAAGATGGCAGCTTTAAAATTTATGGCAGGCTTGACAATAGCGATTTAAGAGGATGTAGTTTATTATGGGTTTAAATAATTGCAGACTTCTTAAAAATAAATTTGGTAATATAAAAACTTAACTTTTATATTTAAACCAACATAATGAAAACCAAATACTGACAGACAAAAAACAATAATCAATAGCCTTATAACCATTTTTAACACCAAAAAAACAAACACCATAAGCTATATAATGAAAACCACATAGCTTAAAACAGTTTCAACCACCATTTTTTACAGTTGCCAAAATCATTCTTCCTGTTGTAAAATCCTACTTTAGGGGTTAGGGGTAATTATTACAAAAGCAACCACCCACCTTAGCTAGTAAAATACTTATTTTTGATGTATTACTATTTTTAAACCATTACTTAAAGTTTGTTTTATGCAACGCAATCTGCAATATCTTTTACTACTCATAATATTATTAATAATAACTGCAATAAAGGCACAAAGCCAGACACCAGCCATTCAATGGCAGAAGAATTATGGGGGTAGTACTACCGACTTTACACACGATATAAAATCTACTAAAGATGGAGGTTATATTGTGGCAGGATATACTTTTTCTGGTGATAGTGATGTAGTTGGCTATCATGGATTAGGAGACTGCTGGATTATAAAGTTTGATGCTGCTAATAATGTACAGTGGAAAAAGACTTATGGAGGAACTTACAATGAAGATGCAACAAGTATTGTGGCAACACAAGATGGTGGTTATGTTGTAGCTGGCTACACCAATAGCAGCGATGGAGATATTGTGGGTACTGGTTACCATCCTTCTGGCACAACATCGGCAACTGTTGATTACTTTGTATTTAAAATAGATAGCGTAGGTAATATAGTTTGGAAAAAATGTTTTGGGGGTACTGACGATGAGTTGGCATCATCAATTATTCAAACAAAGGATAAAGGTTTTTTAATAGCAGGTTTTTCACTTTCCATGGATGGAGATGTCACCGACCACAGGTTTATGTTTCCTTATTTGGAAGCAGATTACTGGGTAGTTAAACTCGATAGCTTAGGTAATAAAATGTGGGCTAAAAGTTATGGGGGCTATGCTGCTGATGCTGCTAAAGCATTAGCAGAAACAGCAAATGGTGACATATACATTGCTGGTACATCAAATTCTGCATCTGTTGATGTTACCAATAATAATGGCAAAGGCGATTACTGGTTAGTGAAAATTAACGCAAGTGGAAACATTATTTGGCAAAAAAATTTTGGAGGTACTAATTCCGATGATTTAACTTGTGTTTTAGCAACTACCGACGGTGGCTGTGTAGTATCAGGAACAACTTGGTCAACCAATGGCGATGTTACAGGCAACCATGGCAGTACAGATATTTGGGTACTTAAATTAGATAGTAGTGGTAATGTAATTTGGAAAAAATGCTATGGTGGCAGTGGTGGCGAGGAAGGAATGTCTATTCAATACAATTTTAATAAGTCTGGTTATATAATTATTGGTTCTACAACTTCATCGGATGGCGATGTAAATGGCCTCAATGGTTTAGCCGATGTTTGGATAGTTTCTTTTGATACCGTTGGTAATATTTTATGGAAAAATTGTTATGGAGGGTCAAGTTTTGATAACGGTACGGCTATAACTACAACAAATGATGATGGATATTGTTTTATTGGAAAATCACTCTCATCTGATATTGACTTAACAGCTAACTATGGAGATACCGACTGGTGGGTGGTAAAACTTGCACCCGACCCATTGCCACTAAAATTTACATCTTATTCAGTCATTTCAAGGAACGATAAATCTGTCGAAAATAGCTGGACAACCACCAATGAAATAAACGTTAGCCACTATAATGTTGAAAGGAGTACAAATGCAAAAGATTTTGTATTTATAGGCAAAGTAAAAGCCAAGAATAAAAGCAGTAACCAATACAGTTTTACAGACCCATTAGCCACTAGCCATTTACCACTAACCCTTTACTACCGAATTGTTGCAATTGATAACGATGGTAAAAAAACATATAGTGAGGTAAGGGTAGTCATCAGCAATCATCAGTCAACAATCAACGCGATTTCAGTTTATCCAAACCCAGCTACAAGCTACATAAAAGTAACTTGCAACAATGTTGATGCAATAGAAATTGTAAACAATAGTGGTATATTACTAACAAGGCTTAAACCACAAAACCAGTTTACTATAATAAATGTGGCAAATTATCCCAAAGGAACTTATTATGTAGTAATACATTCAAAAGGCTCAATCACAACCAAAAAAATTATTATTAATTAAATCAAGAAATATGCAAACAAATTTTAAAGTAAATAAACCAACAATAATTGTAACACTATTGTTGTTGCACTTAGTATTTTTTGCCTACACGCAAGCGTTAAAAATCGGCTCATTTTATCAAACAGGTATCATTAACACCATAGCAGGTACAGGTGTTAGCGGTTATTCGGGGAATAATGGACCCGCTTACGATGCAAAAGTAAGTATGCCTACTGATATTGCTATCGATAGTAAGGGCAACAAATATTTTGTAGATGCAGAAAACAATAGAAATAAATATTTTTTTCATTCTAAACTTATTTAAGTTTTTATAATAATTATTTTAAAGCATCACGAGGGTGGATGTTCACTTTTTAAAAGTAATTGTTTTAAAGTATTGTGCGGCGAAAATGTAGCAAAGCAATAATGTAATTTAATGCTTATAACCACAAGGCTTATAAGTATAAGTAGCTGCAATTGTGCAGGTTGTTTTATAGGGTGTAGAATTAAACTTAGTTTTAAGGATTTGCTACTGCTAACCTATGGTGGTTTTGTTATTCAAAAATAGGCACAGTTGTAATTAAGGGGTTTTGTGTTAATATCCTGCAAAAACCCCTAGCCAAAACCCCTAATTTTTTTGGCCAAAACCCCTGAATTTTAAGCAAGGAATTTTGTGTATATGCACACTATTTTAACATTAAAGGCTAGAGCTATGATTGTCAGTTTTTTAAGTTGTAATAAACAATGTGCATAAATATCAATATTTTTTATGTAATTATTTTACCAGTTAAAAAAATATTTCATCCATTTAATTTTAATGGGCTATTTATCAACATTTAACAACAATTTTATTTTGTTATTTCATTTCAACTCATATTTTCACAAAAATAATTTTAACATGAAAAAACACCTTTTTCTTTTATCGTTTATTACGTTATCAACTGCATTATTTGCACAGCAAAAAAATCCTTTGGTTAATAGTGGCACAGCAATTTTAGATGGCTATAAAAAATATAATGAATCTAAATTTAAAGAAGCTATTGAAATATTTAATACAATACCTGCAAGCGATACAAACTACAGCGATGCATTGAATGAATTAGCAAGAGCTTATTATGCAGACAGTAACTACATCATGAGTAAAAACTGTGCAGAGATTGGATTAAAGCGTTTTCCTAACCGTTCATATCGCTGGAATAATTTACTGGCAAATGCCTTGAGCGAATTAGGGCAAAAAGAAGAAGCATTGGCATTGTATGATAAACTTATTAAAACTGCACCTTATAATTATTTTGCATGGCACAATAAAGGTCTTTTATATGCAGGTCAAAAAAAATATAAAGAAGCTGAAGAGTGCTACGCCAAAGCGTTGCTTATAAATCCTTATCATGCTTCGTCTCATTATCAATTGGGTAAATTGCAACTGGCACAAGGCAATCTTGTAAATGCTATGATGGCTTTTATGGGTAATTTAGTGGTAAATCCTGCCAATGCAAATTCATTGCGTTCTGTTCAAAACCTTAATTCAATAAGCGAAGTAAATAAAGATATTATTGAAAACCTTAAAAACTACAAAGCTGGTAAGCTAAACGATTTTGATGCTATACAAGAAATTATTACAAGTAAAATTGCATTGGACAGAGGTTATAAGTTAAAAATAAAATTGGAAGATGCCATTACAAGGCAAGTACAGGTGTTAATGGAAAAAGTTGAATATACTGCCAACGATGCAGGCTTTTTCAATCAGTTTTATGCACCACTATATCAAAAACTTTATAAGGAAGATTTATTTGAGCCTTTTGTGTTTTATATGTTCAGTAATTTAAGTATCGAAAAAGTGCAATCCTACAACAAGCACAATTCAAAAGACATTGATAAAATGTCGAAAGTTGTGGTGACATATTTAAATAATATAAGGGAAACTGAAACATTGAATTTTACCAAAAGAGATGATGTAAAAGAAAGATATATTGTTGATGATGGCAAGGTTATAGGTAAAGGAACTATTGAAACTGATAAAAAAGGCAAAGCTCATTTGGTTGGTGCAGGCGAGTTCTATCATGATAATGGTGCCTTGCGTTCTAAAGGAAAATTTAATGATGAGGGTGATAAAACAGGACCTTGGGAATTTTATTATGATGATGGAACGCTTAAGGAAAAAGTAACTTATACTGATGGCAAATTACAAGGCAGCTATGAAAGCTGGTTTGATAATGGAACGCCAAGCAGCAAATCTTTTTATAAAGATGATAAAGAATCTGGTGCATATACAAGCTGGTTTTATAATGGGTTGCTTAGAGAAGAATCTAACTATGCTGATGGCGAAGCTGATGGTAATTTTACTTACTATAACAAATATGCTGTGCCAACTGCAAGTGGCAGAATTACTAATAAAAAAATTGATGGTGTGTTAAAGAAGTACCATGATAATGGTGCAGTTGAATCTTCTGCAACATACGAAGCTGGTATTTTAAATGGTGCTTATAAAAGTTATTTTGATAATGGTTCGGTAAACGAAGAAGGAAATTTTGTAAAAGATAAAAGAGATGGCAACTGGAAATCATATCATAAAAATGGCAAACTATACCAAGCAAGTATTTATGTAGATGGACAACTTGAAGGTGAAATTATAGACTACTACGACAATGGTAAAGTTTCTACAAAAAAGAATTTTAAGAAAGGAAAATTAGATGGCAAGGTAGAAGATTTTGATGACGATGGCATACTGTATTGCGAAACTGTTTTTGAAAAAGACAGGTTGCGTGAGATTAAATTTTTAGATAAAAAGGGCAATGAAATTGCAAACACAACTACACGCAGAGGTGCTGCAAACATTACGTTTTACGATGCATTGGGCAATAAAACCAGCGAAGGTTATTTTACCAAAGAAGGGTTAAAGGAAGGTGCATTTATTTACTATTATGCCAATGGAAAAAAGAGCACAGAAATGGTATATAAAAATGGCTTGCTTGAAGGATTAAGGACTGCTTATTTTTTAAATGGTAACAAAAAAAACGAGTGTATTTATAAAGATGATGAAGCAGATGGATATTATAAAGAATGGTATATAAATGGAACTTTATCAAGCGAAGGCTGGTACAAAGAAGGTAAAAGGCAAGGCACTCATTTTGAATACAACATGCTTGGTAATGTTACTGCCAAGGTTTATTATTTAAATGATAAACAATATGGCTTTACTGAATATTTTCATCCAAATGGAAAATTAGAATCAAGCCAGTACTTGGAGTATGATTGGTTAAAGGAAATGACTCAATACGATACTGCAGGCAAAGAAATTGCATATATGAATATTCCACAAGGCAATGGTAGCAGCACCTGGAAGCACTTTAATGGCAACCCTACTGTAAAAATAAACTATAAAAACTTTTTCAAAAACGGCCCTTACAATGCCTATTATGGCACAGGCGAAACCAGCATTCAGGAGTTTTATAAAAACGACAATCCTGATAGTGTATATAAAGAGTTTTACAGAAATGGAAAAATTAGCGAAGAAGGTTTTTATAAAAATGGAAAGTTAAACGGTGTGTATAAAAGCTATTTTGATAATGGTAAACCTCATTATCAGGTAAACTATGTTAATGGTGAAGAAGAAGGTTTGGAACCTTATTGGAATGAGGATGGAACAAAAGATGTTGAAGCTAATTATAAAAATGGGGAATACGATGGTGAGTATAGGGTGTATGCAGATAATAATAATTTAGCTTGCGTGTACTACTACAAAAAAGGTAATTTAATGGGCTACAGTTATGAAGGTGCAGATGGCAAGTTGGTTCCACAAATTCCACTAAAAAATGGTAGTGGTAAAGTAGCAGCTTTCTTTAAAAATGGCAAGCCATCTATTGAGGTTGAATTTGAGTTAAGCTATGCCAATGGCAAACGCACTTATTACTTTACAAATGGTACTGTATATGTTTCTACAACTCGTAATTATGGAATGGACAATGGCGTTAGAAAAGAATTTTTTACTAATGGTAATCTTGCAGAAGAAAGTGTTTATTTGAACAACAGGCTTAATGGAGTTCGTAAAATATTTTATAATAATGGCAAATTAAAAAGTGAAGAAAATTTTTATTTGGGTGATAAAAATGGTGATTGCAAGTACTATGATGAAACAGGAAAACTGAAAGAAACTTTGTTATATTACTATGGATATTTAGTAAAAGCAAAATAATTTTTCATAAAATATGTAAAGCCCACAAGCAGCAAAAGCTTGTGGGCTTTTTAGTTATTCAATTTGTGTAAATAAACCATTGTGATTATACATTTGTACTGGAAATTTTATACTATTAAATAAATAATTCAATGACCATAGATTTTAGAAGTGATACAGTAACTAAGCCAACATCAGCTATGCTTGACGCAATGTTTAAAGCTAAAGTTGGCGATGATGTTTTTAGCGAAGATTCAACTATTAATGAGCTTGAAAACTTTGCTGCGTCTATGTTTGGTATGGAGGCAAGCTTGTTTTGTCCAAGTGGTACCATGACAAACCAAATTGCCATTAAGTGCCACACACAGCCAGGCGATGAAGTGATATGTGACAGAACAAGCCATATATTTCAATACGAGGGTGGGGGCATTGCATTTAACAGTGGTTGCAGTGTAAATGTAATTGATGGTTACAGAGGTTTAATAACTGCCAAAGAAGTTGAACATTGCATCAATAATAAAGATGATGTGCACAAAGCATACACAAGTCTTGTGAGCCTTGAAAACACAAGCAACAGAGGTGGTGGTAGCTGTTATGATTTTAATGAAATACTTGCTATTAAAGAAGTGTGTAAGCAACATAATTTAAAGTTGCATTTAGATGGAGCAAGGTTGTTTAATGCAATAGTGGCAAAACAAGAAACTACAAAACAATATGGTGAAACGTTTGACAGTATTTCTATTTGCTTAAGCAAAGGATTGGGCACACCAGTTGGTAGTTTAATTATAGGCAATAAAGATTTTATTAAAAAAGCAAGACGTATAAGAAAGGTTTTTGGTGGTGGTATGAGGCAGGCTGGATACCTTGCTGCTGCTGGATTGTATGCATTAAAGCATCATATTAATAGGATAGAAGAAGACCATGCTAATGCACAAAAAATAAAAGCAGCTTTGCAGCAAAAAAGTTTTGTGGATGTTATTTTACCCGTAGAAACAAACATTGTAATCTTCTCTGTAAAAAATGAAATGACACCTAAAAATTTTATTGATAAAATGAAAATGGAGAACATTTTAATGTTCCCCATTTCTCCAACCCAGGTAAGGATTGTTGTTCATTTAGATATTAACAACGAAATGATTGATAAAACTATTAGTATTATTAATGCCATGTAAGCAACTCGCCAAGGTTATATGTATCTCTTGCAGAATACGCTAAAATTGCAGAAGCTTTCTGCGTACTTTGTGTTATCTGCGAGTCATTAATTTCCACATTTCATGTTGGTAGTATTTTCAAGTTTGTATGCAGTGCCGGTTGTATTAATTGTAAGTTTACTGCAATCAATATCGCTGGCATAGTTTGCCACAAAACCTCTGTTGGCAGTAATGTTTACATTGTCAAAATATATAAAATGTACTGGCATTTCGGCTAAGCCATTCATGTAAACGGCTGTTGCAGCATTTGTGCAGTTTATGTTGCTTAAATAAAAGTTGGTAAACTCTGGTATCTTGTCTTTTGTTTTTGTTACAACGTCACCTTTTTCTTTTCCTGCCACCACATCTTCATAATAAGTATCAAAACTTATTGCTTCGTTTTTAATATCTTTCATTTCAATATTATCGCAATAAATATTTTGTACTTTGCCACCACGCCCTGCATTGCTTTTAACTCTTATACCAATATCGCTACCAATGAATTTGCAGTTTGATACATAAATATTTTTCATTCCGCCATCGGTATTGCTGCCAATTACAAAACCACCATGAGCCCTGTAAACAGTGCATTCTGCAATAACAATGTTTTGCAAATTGGCATCATCTGCACCATTGTTTTTGCCACTGCTTTTCATGCATATTCCATCATCGCCCACGCTTAATGTGGTATTGTAAATTAAAACATTTTTGCAGGCACTAATATCAATTCCATCACCATTCTGTGCCCACCAATCGTTATATACATCAGCACCATCAATAGTTAAGTTGGTACACTTGCTTGGATAAAAAACAAACTTTGGAGAGTTTTGCAAGCGAATACCTTGCACTAAAACATTTTTGCAGTTAACTAAATACAGCATATAAGGTCTTAAAAAATCTCGTGCAGGTAAATAGTCATTTGCAGTTGCATTAGGGTTGTCTTTTTTCAAATTTTTTATAAAATCTTCTCCAAGCATCGCTTCTCTACTTGGCCACCAAATTTTTCCATCATTACTTAATGTGCCACTTTGATTTAATTGTTTCCAGTAACTATCACTTACTTTATTTTTCTTAACTGGTCTCCAGCTTTCACCAGCTCCATCAATAACTCCAAAACCAGTAATGGCAATATTTTCAGCATCATAGGCATAAATAGGAGACGCTGTTGTGTAGCTTGTGCTGGTGCTGCCACTTTTTATTATTGGGTATTGTGTATGGTCGGTTGTAAATTGAATTTTTGCATCCTTTTCCAGATGTAAATTCACATTGCTTTTAAGTTCAATAGGGCCGGTTATCCATATTCCTTTTGATACAACAACACGTCCTCCTCCATTTTTGCTGCACTCGTTTATTGCATTGGCAAATGCAGTTGTACTAAGGGTTTTACCATCTGCAAGCCCACCAAAGTTTGTAACATAATAATCTTTATTGCTAAATGATGGCAAAGTAGGTTTTTTCATTTCAAAGGGTAGCTTAGCAAAATATGCTTCAGCTGTTTTCTTTTGAGCAATGCTATTTTGTGTACTAACAAAAGAAATAATGGCAAGTAATAATTTATACATAGTTTGTAATTTAAAAACAAAAGTAAATTGTAAAAAAAAGTTTGAAGTCATTTAAACGAAAACGATGCCATGTATGCTATTATAAAAAAAATTAACATTTGATGTTAACTGCTTGTTTTATACTCTAATTCGCAAACTGTATATTTTATTAAATGGATTGACTAGTTTGGCTATTTAAGTACTGTTTTTTATTTTTTTTATTTTTCTGCTTTTTTGTGGTTGTAAAAAATTTATATAACAAATTTTTAACATTATATTTGCCCCTCTTAACAAAAACAAATGTACTTTATGAAGAAGATCTACTCTTTTTTGGTTTTATTGATTTTTGCTTTATCTGTAAATGCACAAACAGATATATCTGTTGGTCAAGGTACAGGTGCTAACACTGGTACTACTTATCCTTGCCCTATTCAGGATTTTTATGAAGGAAGTAGAGCACAGTATCTATATCCAGCTAGTGAATTGCAAGCTGCAGGTATGACTGCTGGTATTATTAGCTCTATTAAATTTAATGTAACAAGCATTACTGCACCTACTACTGGTAATCCCTTAACAGATATTGAGCAATATACAATTTCTATAGGTACCACAACCAATAGTGCTTTATCAACAAAATCGTGGGAGCCAATTGCTAGTACAGTTTATGGCCCAGTTGATTATACACCAGTTGTTGGTATTAATGAATTTATTTTTACTACACCATTCTTTTGGGATGGAACATCTAATATTATTGTGGAAGTTTGTAATGGTGCATCACTTACAACAAATGCAACCTATTGGACAGATAATATTATTTGTCCTTGGACAAGTGGATTGGGGTATAATGCAAACCATACATTCAGGGCAGATAACCAAAATAATCTTTGTGGTACAAATACCTTAACACAAACAGGCGATACAATGACACGCCCTGATATAATTTTTGCATGGTCAACTGCTGTTGCTTGTAGTGGCACACCAAACGCAGGAATTAGCATAAGTAATAAAGATAGTGTATGTCCATATTCACCATTTATTTTATCTGTTACCAATGGATTTAATGGTACTGGACTTTCTTATCAATGGCAAGATTCAAGTTCTGCAACAGCAGGTCAATGGAATAATATAACAGGAGCAACAACTTTTTCATATAAAGTGGCAGGAGGAATAAATATAAAAACTTATTTCCGAAGAAAGGCTGTGTGTGCCAATGGTGGAGCTACTGTGTATTCGGCAAAAAAAATGATTTTTGTTAATCCATTCTATGAATGTTATTGTAATCCATTAATAGGTACAACTTTATATACAACAACTGCTGCAACACTTACACCTGAAATTAATTCAGTTACTATAGTTGGGCCACCTGCAATTAACTATAATAACCAGCATACACCATCTAATACTGCACCAAGCAAATGTTACCAATTGGTTACTGGTGATACAGCTCAATTGCAATTGAAGCAAGGAGTAGAATATACTGCTTCCATTGGTACAGCTGGCACTGTTGGTAGTGGTGCAATGTGGATAGATTGGAACCATAATAATGTATTTGATTCGTCTGAGTATACAGTAATTAAGTTTACTACTGGCAATCCAACTGCAGATGTAAGTATTGACGTTCCTACCAATGCTACATTGGGTTTAACTATGGTTCGTTTTAGAATTGCTGGTGCTACCAATGTATTACCATTTGGTAGTGCTTGTGCAAGTGTAACCACAGGTGAAGTAGAAGATTATTTAATTAAAATTATTGCTGGTACGCCATGTGCTGGTTCGCCTTTAGCAGGTACTACAAAAAGTTCTGTTGATTCAACATGTCCTTTAAATCCATTTGTATTAAGCGTAGAGAACGGTGCTGTTGGATTTACAGGATTCTCATATCAATGGCAATATCAAAAAAAATGCACAGGTTCTTGGATAGATATTACTGGTGCTACAAGTAAAACATATACTCAACCTAATGATACCACTGATATGTGCTTTAGAAGAAAAACTACTTGTGCTAATGGTGGTGCTTTCGTTTATTCAACACCGGTAACAGTATATATTAAATCAATAATTGAATGTTATTGTGGGCCTAATACAGGAATTACTTTACAAGGTGCAACATCTCCATGGATAAATGATGTTTCATTTACTGATGCAGGATCATATAGTTGGAATTTCTCAAGTTGTGGTACTAATGTTAATAATACTGCATCAGGAATTTATTTAGGATATACAGTTTATAATGACACCAACTGTATGCCTCATTTGCAACAGGCAAGTGTTTACACGCTAACATTTACACAGTCTGCTGCTCCAACTCAGGCTTCTGTTTGGATTGATTATAACCATAGTGGCAGTTTTGAAGCTAGTGAAAGACAGGATTTAGTAATTGCTGGTACTGCTTCTACTGTTGATATTACTATTCCTGCAACTGCAATGACTGGTATAACACAAATGCGTACAAGGATAAGGGCAGCTAAAATTACCGATGCTTGTTCTATCAATCAAAGTGGAGAAACAGAAGATTATGTAATATCTATAACTCCTGGGGTAACTTGTAGTGGTGTGCCAACACCTGGTGATGCAATGAGTAGTGTGGATTCAGCATGTAAGAATACTCAATTTGACTTAAGCGTTCAAAATGCTACTGTTGGTGTAATAGGAATAACTTACCAATGGTATCAATCTGTAAGTGGTGGTGCATACACACCAATTACAGGAGCAACAACCCTTACTTATACTGTGCCAAGTATAAATGCAAATACTTGCTTTAAACGCGGCATGAAATGTAACAATGGTACAGAAGTATTTTCTACAGCAGTTTGTGTTGGTTTAAAATCACAATTTCAGTGCTATTGTGGTCCTAATACAGGTTTAACATTACATACTGGAACTTTACCTTCAATAGATACCGTTACAATAAACTATAATAGCTCTTCAATATACTCTCATGAACACATTGGCGTAGCACCAGGTGGATATATCCTTTTTGATGATACTACAATTGCACCACAGTTTGTGCAAGGCGAAAGCTATGAACTAGTGTTAAGTAACAGTGGTATACCTATTCAGGCTGCTGCATGGATAGATTGGAATCAAAGTGGAACATTTGAAACTACAGAAATTGTAAATATTACAGCTACTAAAAGAGGTACTGCAACATTTGTAGCACCTTTAACTGCAACTCCAGGTTTAACTTTAATGCGTATAAGAATAAGAAATGGAAACTTTACTACTGCTTGTGACCAGTTTGCAAGTGGCGAAACTGAAGACCATATTATCAGGGTTGTTGCAGGTACACCTTGTTCAGGTACACCTGTGGGTGGCACATCAAACTCAACAGCTACTAATATCTGTAAGGGTTTAAACTTCACATTATCTACAACAGGTAGTAGCACAGCTATTGGTGTCCTTGGTTTCAAATATTCTTGGGAAGATTCTACAGGCACGCACGGATGGCAAAAAGTTTCTGGTAAAGACAGTACTTTAACATATACAACAAGTTTAAATAATGAAAGCAGGTATTTTAGAAGAAAAATAACTTGTACCAACGGTAACAACTTTGCATATTCAAGTAAAATACTTGTTGCTCTTAACACAGCAGATTATGCATCTTTACCATTTACAGAAAGCTTTGAAAACACATGGGTAGATGGTTGTGGTGCAAGTGGCTCAAACACTATCCCTACAAACTATTGGAGAAATACACCATTTACTGGTGATAGCAGTTGGAGAAGAAACGATGATGGTGCTTCTGCAAACTGGACCAATACTGGAGGTGGGGTTTATTCACCAAGTGGTTCTGTAGGAACAAAATCTGCGAGGTTGCATACTTCATACATGGCAACAAGTGCTTCAAGTAATTTAGATTTATATTTAAATTGTAGTGGTGGGGCTTCACTTAAACGTTTGTCATTTGACTATAATAATGTTGATGGATCAGATTCTTTATCAATTTTATTATCAACTGATGGTGGGGTTACATTTACAAGAATTGACACAGTAGGCAATAGAATAAATTGGTCAAATAAAAGGTTGGATTTTTCTTCAACATCTGCAACTACAGTTATTCGTTTTAAAGGTTTCAGCGATGGTGTAGCTTCAAGCGATATTGGTATTGATAATATTTCAGTATCATCGTTATTGCCTATTGATGTTTCAGCAACAGCTATTGTTGCACCTGTTGGCTCAATTGGAGCAACTTCTACAGGCAATGTAATTATCACAATTAAAAATGTTGGAGGTTCTGTTTTAAATTTTGCAACTACACCAGTTACTGTTGGTGCTAAAGGAGCAGATGCTAATGGAGTTCCATTTAATTATTCAAAAGTATTTAATACTGGTTCATTGGCTATCAACGCTACTGTAAATGACACAGTAACAACTAATGCAGTTTTCACTACATTGGGATTATGGAGTATTAAAGGTTACGCTATAATTACAGGAGACGGAAATACAGCAAATGACTCAACTAATTTAGGTTCATTCCAGATAAACAGTCCAGCAAAAGTGGCTGTAGCAAGCGGTTTCTGGGGCGATGGTTCAACATGGAATGATGGCATTGTTCCTGTATCAACAGATACTGTAAACATTACAGGATTTGCAGTTACGTTAAATGGTGGTGCTCAACCAGCTCCATATTTCTGTAACTCATTAGGCATTGGCAATGGTGGTAGTTTAATAGGTAATGGTGGGGTATTAAATATTGGACCTGCAAATGGTGGTAACAAAGCATTTAACATAGCAAGTGGCGGTACATTAAATATATCAAATGCAACTATTAATCACAATGGTTATTTATTATTTAATAGTGGCTCTAGCTTTATTATGAGTGGTGGTAATTTGAATGTTGATGGTAATGATGGAACCAATATAGGAAGTGTTCAATCAGGAACAGATATTCTAGGATTTGGAACTTTTGCAAGTAGCTTTACTACAGGTTCAATTAATTTAACGGGCGGTACAATTACAATTGTTGACCCACATAGAACAAGCAGTAATACAAATGGTGCAGCATTTGCTTACAGAGGTACAATGGCTATTAACCTTACTACTGGTAGCAATACGTTGGTAATGGGTAATCCTTCATCTACACATACAGCTAGTATTGGCTCAAATGGTTTCTTTGTAAATTTATCAACAGGCGGTGGAAGATTATCACTTATGAATTTGACAGTAAATGGTGGTAATGCAGTTGGTAACAGGTTTACATCTCCACAAGCAAACATTGGTATTAATGGTAATTTAACTATAAATGCTAATAGCGAATTTAGAAATGCATTCCAAACATATATTGCTGGAAATTTAGTAAACAATGGTGTTTTTGCATCAAACAATGTGCTTAACTTCCAAACATTCCTTGCTGGAACCGCAGGTGTAGTTTCAAATGCTCAAAGTATCATTGGCACTGGTGTTTACAGAAATACTATTCCAACTGCAAACATAGCATCTGGTGGTACAGGCTACTCTGTAGGTGATATTTTAACATTAACTGGCGGAACCTCAATTACACCAATGACAATTTATGTTTCTGCTATTGGTGCTGGTGGTGTAATATCAAATGCAGTTGTGTTAAATACCGGTAATTATTCAGTTGCACCAACAACTACTGCAAATGCAGCTACTGGAGGAGCGGGTACTGGAGCTACATTTACAACTGTTGCTACAACAGCTGCAAGCGTTATTGCACGTGCTCAGTTTTTTGGTATTGTATTCAATAATAATAACAGCTCTGGTATAACCATTAATTCTTTAGGAACTTTATTAGCATCACAAACAGGAACTATTTCTGGTACAGGAACGTTACAAATGAGAGCAGGTATTATTAATAATACTGTTCCTTTTGTATTAGGTGTTAGTACAGCATCTCTTGGAACTTTAAGCTACACTGATGGCTTCTTTACTGGTAAATTTACAAGATGGTTTGCCAATGCAACCAATACAGCAGCAACAGGTGATTTACCTGTTGGTAAAGGTACCACAGCTAAAAATGCAAGGGTTGAGTTTACAACTGCACCAACAAAAGGTGGAACCTTAACTGCTGAATATATAGCTGCTGCACCTGGGTTAGGTGGCATGCCACTAACCGACGGTGCAGTAACTCTTAAAAATGTAAGTGCTGGTTTCTGGAGAATAGATAACGATACAATTACTGGTGGTAACTATACTGTAAGCATTACTGATGCTAATATTTCTAATGCTCAAACATTATCATCACTACGTGTTGTTAAGCGTCCTTCTAATGCTACTAACTGGACTTTAGATGGTACTGCTGGTACAAATACAGGAACAGTTACTAGTCCTGTTGTAGTAAGAACTGGTCTTGCAGGATTTAGTGAATTTACTGTTGCAGGTGGAGATGATAATTTACTACCATCTACATCTATGAAATTGAGTGGCGAAAAAGCAGGAAACGTAAATCAGTTTAACTGGGTAGTTGTAAATGAAATTTCTGTTAAAGGATATGAATTACAACGCAGCAGTGATAGTAGAACTTTTGAAGCTATTACATTTATTAATGCAAAAGGAACTGGAACAAATCCTGGAACATTAACTTATAAGTTTACTGATAACAATACAATTTATAGCGATGGCTACTACAGGTTAAAACAAATTTCTAAAGATGGTAATATTGCTTATAGTAATGTTGTTTTAATTAAAGGATTAAAAGTTAGCAATATTACAATTGGTAATGTTTTCCCTAATCCTACAAAAGATGTAATTAATATGGTTGTAGCAGCACCAAAATCTGGTAATATTACAGTTACAATTACAGACTTGAGTGGTAAATTAATGAACCGTCAAAATAAGGCTGTAAGTATTGGCGATAATACATTATCATTAAGTGTTAATACTTTAGCAGCTGGAAGTTATTTGCTTAGTATTTCTGACCTTAGTGGTAATAAGTCCAATATAGTTGGATTTGTTAAAACAAACTAATCTTTAATTTCTTAATTTTAAAAACCCATTCTAGTTTTAGAATGGGTTTTTTTATCAAAGTATTTTAATTGAAATAAACTTACATGTAATCATCATCTTACCTTAATTTTACTACCCACTTTTTTAGTAAGTGATATAACAAGTAAAACTGTTGAATGAAAAAAAATAATTACAAATTTGAATTTGAAGTTTACGATTCTATAAATGACTTGCCAGAAGCAGATGCAAAACTTTTAGCAAAAGCAAGAAAAACTGCAGAAACTGCCTATGCACCTTACTCACATTTTTTTGTGGGTGCAGCTGCTATTTTAAAAAATGGAAAAGTTGTTACAGGTACTAATCAGGAAAATGCAAGTTACCCTGTAAGCATTTGTGCAGAAAGATCTTTGCTATCTAGTGCCAGTGCTTTGTTTCCTGAAGTTGCTGTGGAAACTATGGCTATCAGTTATCATAATTACAATACAAATGCAAATAGCGATAGACCTATAAGCCCATGTGGAATGTGCAGGCAAAGCCTTTTAGAATATGAAGGCAGATGGAAAAATCCAATAAGGTTAATATTGAGTGGGATAGAAGGCAAGGTTTTTGTTATAGAGAAAGCGTCTCATTTATTACCATTAAGTTTTACAAGTGAAAATTTAAAATAGTAGATAAAAATTAAAATAGTCACAATTTTTTTTCTTCAGGCAGCGTTTTAACTAAAAATGGTATCTTTATATTATAAAAATATTTAAAATGAAAAAATTAGCAGCAATATTGTTTATTATAGTATTAATCTCAACAGTAATTTCATCTTGTTCTTCACGTAGAGGCGGTTGCCCTACAACAAATCCAAGATATTTCAGAGGGTAAAAATACATCCCAACTTTTAACAAAAATATTATCATGAATTTTTTAAATTTATGACAATATTTTATTGTTCTATAATGTTGTTAAAAAGGCAACCAACTTGGGTGTAATAATGCATTAAAATAATTGATGACAACCTATAAAGTAAAGCCTCGAATATTATTCGAGGCTTTACTTTATGTAAAATCTTTTTCAATATTAATTCAACACTACATTATCGGCAACAGTCAATCGCCCAGCAGTCTTTGCTTTCACTTCTTCAATAGTTACGCCAGGTGCGGTTTCAATTAAAACAAATCCATTTTCAGTAACGTCTAACACTGCCAGTTCTGTAACAATTTTTTTAACGCATTTTACACCTGTAAGCGGTAACGTGCAACTTGGCAATAATTTACTTTCACCTTTAGGATTGGTGTGCATCATAGCTACAATAATGTTTTTAGCACTTGCCACCAAATCCATTGCACCACCCATTCCTTTCACCATTTTACCTGGAATTTTCCAATTGGCAATGTCTCCTGTATCACTTACTTCCATTGCACCCAAAACGGTTAAATCAATTTTACCTGCACGTATCATTCCAAAACTTTCAGCACTATCAAACAATGCAGCACCTTTAATTAAAGTAACAGTTTCCTTTCCTGCATTTATTAAATCAGCATCAATGTTTTCTTCAGTAGGATAGGGGCCCATTCCTAAAATTCCATTCTCGCTTTGTAAAATCACAGTCATGCCATCAGGTATGTAGTTGGCAACAAGTGTAGGGATACCAATACCTAAATTTACATACATTCCATCTTTTAATTCTTTAGCAATACGTTGGGCAATTCCATATTTATCTAGTGGCATAATAAAATAATTTTAAATTAGTTTTTGCAAAGTAAGAAGGTTGTAGAATATATTTTTTAAAATATGAGTAATCTAAATAAAACAACTATTTTAATTATAGCATATGTTTTAAAATGTAATAATAGAATGAGGCAATAAAAAATGCCAGGCTTTAGAAACCTGGCATTTTTTATAAAAAACTATTTCTTTCTTGCAGCCTCATTTTTAGCTTTCATGTCCTGTACTTTCTTTTGAGCTTCTACCATTTGTTCATAACGCTCCTGCCACTTGCTTTTTGTTTTTACTTTAGGATTTTTTCTTCGTTGTTCAATATCTGCAACCAGCTTATCGTGGTTTATTACAAATTTTTGTATAACAACTTGTAACAATAATGTAATGGTGTTTGAAACAGTGTAATACCATGTTAATGCACTTGGCAAATTGTTAAACACAAAGAACATTATAAATGGAAATATATATGGCATATACTTCATCATTGGATTGTCTTGTGTAGGAGCACTGCTCATGCTATACACAGATATTGCAAAGCTTGTAAGAACCGCTGTAATAGTAAACAAACTCAAATGATTCATGCCAAGTATAGATGTGTTCCAGCTTGCGATTGAATCAAAAACTGATAAGTCCTTACTCCATAAAAATGATTGACCACGCACAGCAATGTTTGAATTAAAGAAACTGTACAATGCAAAGAATATAGGTATTTGCAGCAATGCAGGCAAGCAACCACCAAACATATTAACACCAGCTTCCTTGTTAAATTTCATTTGAGCCATGGCAAAACCCTGTTGGTCGCTACCATATTTCTTCTTCAGTTCATCAAGCTCAGGCCTTAAAATTTTCATCTTTGCACTGCTTACATAACTGCCATACATTAATGGTGCAGTTACCAAACGAATGAAAATGGTCAGCAATAAAATTACAATGCCATAGCCAACACCAAATTTTGATAACAAGCTAAAAATTGGAATAATAATATAGGCATTTATAGGACGTACAAAAGAATAAAAATCCCTGCCAAGGTTTATAATTCTTGCCATTTCTGGCGGAGACTGGCTTTTTAAAATGCCATAATCATTAGGGCCATAATACATTTGTAATGCAATGTTAGCAGCACTTCCAGCAGGTTTTATTTCAAACGATGCATCAATATTTGCCAGTTTTGTTGAAGTGTCAACAGTCTCTCTGCTCCAGTTTACCTTACCACTGTTGAAGTTATTTTTTGCAATGATTGTAGTGTTAAAAAACTGTTGCACAACACTCATCCAGTTTGTTGGCTTTTCAAATGTGTGTTGTGTTTTACTGCTTATATAATCAAACTCATTATCCTCGTAAAAACAAATATTACTCATTTGTGCACGTTCATAGCTGGCACTTTTTTCTTTTTGTGTAGTGTGGCTGTTCCATGCTAAGTTTAGTTGGTTGTTTTTTAAAGTCGATACAGATGGAATATTTACATCCCAATCAATCATATAGCTATTTGGCTTAACAGTAAAATGGTGTACAACTGTTTTTTGTGTAGAATCGCTTAAAGAAAAATTGATTGACTTGCTGCCATCATTATTGTTTATAACAGTTGATGCAGTAAAAAACAAATCGTTGGTAAGTGCACTAAAACCTTTGCCAGTATTAATTTCATAGCCTAACTTGTCAGCATCATTTCCTAAAACTACTTGCTTGTCATCATAGGCTTTATAGTTTTTTAATGTTACGTTTTTAATTCTCCCACCTTTATTAGTAAAGGTTACCTTTATTAATTCATTTTCAATTGTGGTAGTTTGCTCTGTTCCAAATGCAGCATTAGTCAATGTTCCAGCCTGGGTTGCTTTTTCTGCTGAGTCTTTTTGTGCAGCTACAAGCTTGGCTGTTGCACTATCCATTTTTGGTTGTTTGGCAGCATTGGCTTTTGCTGTGGAGTCTTTTATAAAATCCTGCCTTTCCTGGTATTTTCTTGATGCTTCAGCTTGTGTGTTAGCATACCAGAAATATGTAAAAAATAAAATGGCTAAAAGGGTAAAACCAATGATGGTATTTTTGTCCAACTTCATACTTCAAAATAAATTAAGGCTGCAAATGTAGGGTAGTGCAATTAGTGCAGATAGAAAACATTGAACAGTAAAATAAAACTTAATGTTTTAATAAATTTTTGCTTTCAAAAAGTCGAATTAAGTATTAAGTATAGCTAATAAATTTTGTTGATGTGAGATTGCTAATTACCTTGTTTATTAAATTAAACAGGCCATTACAAATAAATACAGCTACCTTGCAGCCTTAACAAATATTTAAAAATGCAAGAAGGAACAGTAAAGTTTTTTAATGAGACAAAAGGATTTGGATTCATTACACCAATAAATGGTGGCGAAGATGTGTTTGTACATTCAACAGGTTTAATTGATAATATCAAGGAAAAAGATAGAGTAAGTTACGAAACTGAGCGTGGCAAAAAAGGTATTAATGCAGTACAGGTTACTGTTATAAATTAATTGTTCATACTTAAGGCTAATGTTATTTTAGCACAAGTATTTTATACATTATAATCTTTGTTTCACAGGTGTGCATAATGCACACCTTTTTTTATTTTGCACGGCTTGCAAAACTTAAAATTATGAAGGTGTTTTTGGTAACGATTTCAAAAAAAAGTTGATGTTTTGAAAATTTTAGTTTTTTATAACATTTGCAGAGTATATCTTTGAGCGGTAAAAAAGAAATTCACATTTTCTAAATATCATCAATAAATAAGTTTGAGAATATATTTTTACCCAACTTTTTTATTACTAAATTAAATTTAATTGCAATTATGCAAATGCAAACAGCTGTAAAGAATTGTTTTTTATTACTTGCACTTTCTGGAGTGATGGTTTCGTGCAGTAAAAAATCGAATGGAACAACCAAAAAGGGCGAGTCAAGCACTACTGGTTGGAAGTACAATGATAAAACGCAAGGTAACTTTAATGTGCCTAAACCTAAAGATGTTAAAACTGCACCAGGTTTGGTGTTTGTTCAAGGTGGTACGTTTATGATGGGACAACAACAAGAAGACGTGATGCAGGATTGGAATAACGTTCCAAAGCGTATGACTGTAAACTCTTTCTTTATTGACAGAACTGAGATTGCAAATGTGCATTATCGTGAGTTTTTATATTGGCACGAAAATGTTTTTCCTGACCAACCAACTATTACTAATCCACTATTACCAGATAGTTTGGTATGGAGAAGCGAGTTATCGTATAACGAGCCTTATGTAGAATACTATTTCCGCCATCCAACATTTAATTACTATCCTGTTGTTGGTATTAGCTGGAAACAGGCAGAACGTTTTTGCGAGTGGAGAACAGATCGTGTAAATGAATTGGAATTAATGAAAGAAGGTTTCTTGGATGAAAAAACACAAATTTCAAAATCAATGAAAGGTGGAGGACAAGATAACTTCAACTATAAAGCATATTTAATGGGTGAGTATAATGCTAAGCCAGGTAAAAAAGTTTCTGGTGGTAAAAGTCCTTTAAAAGATGCTCAGGGTAAACCTCGTAAAGTAGTTAAATTCGAAGATGGTATTTTGTTTGGTGTATATCGTTTACCAACAGAAACTGAGTGGGAATATGCTGCTTATGGTTTCATTAACCAAAATCCACAAAAGAAAGCAAATCAAAAGAAACGTGGTGAAGAGGTGCATGCAAATAAACAAATGTATCCTTGGAAAAATGATGGTTTTGATAACTTAAGATATACCAATCGTGGTGCTAATCAAGGTGCTTTTTTGGCAAATTTTAAAAGAGGAGCCGGTGACTACATGGGTGTTGCTGGTGGATTGAATGATAATGGTTCATACACTACTGATGTAAATGATTATGCACCTAATGGATTTGGTTTATATAATATGGCTGGTAATGTAAACGAGTGGGTATTTGACGTATTTAGAAATATAAGAACTGACCTTAGCGATATTGCTGGTATTCGTGGTAATGACTTTAAAGTTGTTGATATGAGTAAGGGGCAGGGTAACTTAAGAGATAGCTTGGGTAGAATTATGATGGTACGCCAAAATGATTCATTATTAAAAAACAGAAGGAATTATCAACATGCTTACGCAGTTAACTTTTTAGATGGGGATAGTTTAAGTGGAGCTAATTATGGTTACGGAATTACTACATTGGTATCTGATAAATCAAGGGTTTATAAAGGTGGTAGTTGGTCAGATCAAGCATATTGGTTAAGTCCTGGTACAAGAAGGTATTTAGAAGAAGATCAATCAAGCAGCACTATTGGTTTCAGATGTGCAATGGATCATGTGGGAGCACCAGAAGGAACAAGTATAAAAAATAAATCTGGTAACCAGTTCCCATCACGTACAAAAAGAAGATAAGGAAAAGTAGATAGAGCTCTCATTTTGATAGAGTGAAGAGTTTACAACAAAAAGCCATCTTATTAAAAGATGGCTTTTGTTTTTTTAAAATCGTAATGCAAGGCAAAAGTCATTGCCTTAATTTGCAAAAAATATTATGGCAAAAATTTCTATAAATATAGCAACAGGCAGTTTGCAGCAGGCTGAAATGATTGTTGGCATTGATTTAGGCACAACTAATAGCTTAATTGCAATTGTTCATCCAGATACCAGGCAACCCATTTGCTTAAAAGAGCATAATGCAAACAGCATTGTGCCAAGCATAATTTATTTCGATGAAAATAATAACGTGATAGTAGGCGAGGAAGCACAAAGGCATTTGGAAATAAATCCAGCCAATACAATTTTTTCTGCAAAAAGATTAATGGGCAAAAGCTATAATGACATAAAGCAAAACGCAGATTTTTTTACATATAAAGTTATAGATGACAATGCTGAAAGCTTAGTTAAAGTTCAGGTTAACGACAAGTTTTATTCACCTATTGATTTGTCTGCATTTATTTTAAAAGAGTTAAAAAACAGGGCTGAACATATTTTAAAGACTCCTGTTAATAAAGCAGTAATTACTGTGCCTGCATATTTTAATGATGCACAAAGGCAAGCTACACGTGATGCTGGAAAGCTTGCAGGGCTTGATGTTTTGCGAATTGTAAATGAGCCAACAGCCGCAAGCTTAGCTTATGGCTTAGGTATAAATGCCAGTGAAGAAAAAACAATTGCAGTATATGATTTAGGTGGAGGCACTTTTGATATTTCTATTTTAAAAATAACCAATGGAATTTTTGAAGTATTAAGCACCAATGGCAATACTTATTTGGGTGGCGATGATTTTGATAAAGCAATTGTTGATTACTGGATTGTAGAAAATAAAATTGATAAAAAATTTTTGCAAAATGATAAGTCATTTGCCCAAACTTTAAGGCTTAAAGCAGAGGAAGCAAAACATTGTTTAAGTAATAATGAAACATACTTTGAAACTGTAAATTCCATTAATTTATATATAACAAAAAATAAGTTTGAAGAGTTGATTAGTAACTTGATTGATACAACTATTGAATGTTGCAAACAAGCTGTAAGTGATGCTGGCGTTGCATTACACGAAATTGAAACTATAGTAATGGTTGGAGGCAGTACAAGGGTTCCTGCTGTAAAAAAAGCTGTAAGTAATTATTTTAAGCAACAAGTTAATGATACAATAAATCCTGATGAGGTTGTTGCTTTAGGTGCTGCTGTGCAGGCAGATATTTTAGCAGGAAACAATAAAGATTTTTTATTACTTGATATAACACCATTGAGCCTGGGTATTGAAACTGCTGGTGGTTTAATGGATGTTTTAATTCCGCGAAATTCTAAAATTCCCAATAAAGCATCTCGCCAATATACCACGCAAAAAGATGGTCAAAGCAGCATGAGAATTAGTGTCTATCAAGGTGAAAGGGATTTGGTAAAAGATAATAGAAAACTGGCTGAATTTAATTTAACAGGAATACCAGGAATGCCAGCAGGAATGCCAAAAGTTGAGGTAGGTTTTTTAATTAATGCAGATGGTATTTTAACTGTAAGTGCAAAAGAATTGCGTAGTGGTGTAGAGCAAAGTGTTGAGGTAAAGCCACAGTATGGAATTAGTGACAGCGATGTAGAAAAAATGCTGATGGATAGCATTACAAATGCCAAACAAGATATTGAAACAAGAGCCTTGGTAGAAGCACAAACAGAAGCAGAGCAAATACTTGATGTTACTGAAAAGTTTTTACAAAAAAATACTGGTATTATTTCTAAAGATGAGTTATTGAATACAGCACAAGCTATGCAGGCATTGCAGCTTTCTTTAACTATGAATGATAAGAATTTGATTCATGCTAAAATTGAAGAGTTAAATGAAATAACAAGGCCATTTGCCGAACGTGCAATGGATGCTGCTGTCAGCAATGCTTTGAGTGGTAAAACGATTTTATAAATGAGGAAAAATATTTATAAAAATTATTTTATCCTATAAACAAATTAATACAGTTGCAACCCTATTTTTGCAACGAAATATTTTTATATGTCACATCATCACGAAGAAACTGTAAGCAAGGATTTTACTAAAAACTGGGTAAACTCTTCTCGTTTTGTTTTTTATCTATCTGTATTTGCGATAGTTGCTTTTTTAGTAGGTGCAAGTTTTAAATTGCATAACGTTGTATATAAAGGCAAACCTGATGTTGAAGTGCAAGGTAGCACAAAATATACCCCAGAATATAAATAATTTTTTATAAAATATTTGGCAGTAAAAATTAGACCTCTATATTTGCACTCCCAAAACAAAAAGTTCTTTAACGCGGAAGTAGCTCATTTGGTAGAGCACGACCTTGCCAAGGTCGGGGTGGCCAGTTCGAG
>CAYZDJ010000006.1:0-177857 GCA_964477265.1 uncultured Chitinophagaceae bacterium | reverse complement strand
TATTGGTCGTGCAAAAACTTATGAAGCTATTGTAAAAGGCGATAATATTCCTAAAGCTGGTGTGCCAGAATCGTTTAATGTATTAGTACACGAGTTAAGAGGTTTAGGTTTAGATTTAAAATTTGAATAAAATAAGATTTTTATCCTAAGGGAGAATATTTTAAAACTGAAGCCTGTCAAATAACTTGACAGGCTTTTTTGTAAGTATATTCTATACTTATTTTATTAATCACTACTACTATACATTTGCCAACACTATTTAAAGATAAGCACTATGGAAATAACAATTAAAGAAGTAAATAACAAAAAAGATTTCAATGCTTTTATTGAATTTCCTTACACTTTATATAAAGGCAATCCATACTTTGTTCCACCTTTAAAGTTTGATGAAAAAGCTACTTTGGATAAAACAAAAAACCCTGCATTCGATTATTGCGACGCACGTTACTGGCTTGCATTTAAGGGCAATAAAGTTGTTGGTCGTGTAGCTGCAATTCACAATAAAGCCTACATTGAAAAATGGGGTAATAAATATTTGCGTTTTGGCTGGATAGATTTTGAGGAAGATATTGAAATTGCAAAAAAATTAATTGAGCAGGTTGAAGGTTGGGCACAGCAATTAGGCTTAACTGCTGTGCACGGCCCACTTGGTTTTACAGACCTTGACCATGAAGGAATGTTGATTGAAGGCTTTGATCAATTGGGTACTTTGGCAACTATTTACAACCATCCATATTACTCAAAGTTTATGGAAAAGCTAGGTTATGCTAAAGATACAGATTGGGTGGAGTATAAAATTTTTATACCACAGGTATTGCCACCTCAATTAGCTAAAATGTCTAAGCTTGCAGAAGTGGTGCAACGCAGGTACAAACTAAAATTTGTTGAAACCAAAAAGTCAAAAGATATTTTGCCTTATGCCACTCAAATTTTTGAATTAATAAACGATACATATTCTGAATTATATGGGGTAGTTCCTTTAACTAAAAAACAAATGGAGGTTTATACCAAGCAATACTTTGGGTTTGTAAAACACAATTATTTGCCGTTGGTTGTAGATGAAAATAACCAACTTGTTTCTTTTGGAATTACCATGCCGTCACTTTCAAAAGCTTTGCAAAAAAGTAATGGCAGTTTGTTTCCTTTTGGCTTTATTCATTTGCTAAAAGCATTAAAGAAAAATGATATGGTTGACTTGTACCTTGTTGCTGTAAAAAAAGAATATCAGGGCAAGGGAGTAACAGCTTTATTAATGTCTAGGTTGTTAGACGATTACATAAAAGATGGTGTTAGATATGTAGAATCTAATATTGAACTTGAGGATAACAAAAATGTAATATCTATGTTTGATGCTTTTGACAGAGAGCAACACAAACGTAGAAGATGCTATATAAAGCAATTAGGAATTAGTAATTAGGAATTGGTGTTTTGAGAGAAAGAAGTAATAAAAAAATAAAAAAATTGAACAATAAAAAAAATATTTTAATTACTGGAGCAAGTGGTTTTATAGGTAGTTGTTTAATAGAAAAAGCTATTGAAAAAAACTATGAAACCTTTGCTGTTATTAGAAAAAATAGTAATAAGCAGTATCTGCAAAATTCATCAATTAACTTTATTGAATTTGATTTCAACAGCAATGAAAGTTTAGATAAGGCTTTGCAAAAATTTAAGTCTCAGTTTGGCAAAATAGATTACATTATTCACGCAGCAGGCGTTACAAAATCTATTAATAAAGTTGATTTTTATAATGGCAATTTTGAAAGTACAAAAAACCTTGTTGAAGCACTTGAACGCAACAGCCTTATTCCACAAAAATTTGTTTTGGTAAGCAGCCTTGCAGCTTTTGGTTGTGGCGAAACTGATGAGCCTATTACAAAAAATCAAGCACAAAAGCCATTAACAGAATATGGCAAAAGCAAGATGCAGGCTGAAGATTATTTGCGTAGCAAAACCAATTTTCCTTTTGTAATTGTAAACCCAACTGCTGTGTATGGCCCAAGAGATAAAGATTTTTTCTTTTTATTAAAATCAATATCTCAGGGTATAGAAATGTACATTAACAATACAAAACAAAAGTTAAGTTTTGTGTATGTTCAAGATTTGGTTGATGCTATTTTTATTGCAATGGAATCAAGTGCTTTTAACCAAAATTTTATTGTTAGTGATTTGGAAAATTATACTTCGAAAGAGTTTAATAATTTGGTAAAAAAACATTTAGATAAAAAAACTTTAACGTTGGTAATACCTGCATTTATAGCCCATTTTTTTGCACTTATAAGCGAAGGCGTTGGTCATTTGCGTAAGCAAACACCTTTACTTAACAGAGAAAGATTGAAAGAATTTAAAGCAAAAAACTGGAGTGTTGATGCCAATGAAATAAAGCAACTTGGCTACATACCAAAATATAAACTAAACGAAGGATTGCAAAGTGCAATAAAATGGTATAAAGAAAATGGTTGGCTGAAGTAGTAAAGGATTTAAATCAGATAATCATTTTAATCCTTTAATCAGCGTTCCTGCATTTCGATAATAGAAAAAATCAAATTTTCATTTTCTCAAAATATTGCTGTTGACTATCGTAGGCTTACATTTGCATTAGTTAGTAAGCAAAAGAAAAATATATGTTAAAACTTCCTGTCTATTTAGACAATAACGCTACAACCCCAATGGATCCAAGGGTTTTAGAAACAATGATTCCTTATTTTACCGAAAATTTTGGTAATGCAGCAAGTCGTAACCATCCATTTGGCTGGGCTGCAGAAGAAGCTGTTGATTATGCTCGTGAACAAGTGGCACAATTAATTGGTGCAGACGCTAAAGAAATCATTTTTACTAGTGGTGCAACCGAAGGCGATAACCTTGCTATTAAAGGTGTGTATGAAATGTATGCTTCAAAAGGCAATCATATTATTACAGTAACTACTGAACATAAAGCAGTTTTAGATACCTGTAAACACATTGAAAAAACTGGTGGCGAAGTAACTTATTTGCAAGTAAAAGCAGATGGTTTAATTGACTTGAAAGAGTTAGAAGCAGCAATAAAACCAACTACTATTTTAATTTCTATAATGTATGCAAATAATGAGGTTGGAGTGATTCAGCCTATTAAAGAAATTGCTGCATTGGCAAAGAAAAATGGTATTCTTTTTTTTAGCGATGCTACACAAGCTGTTGGTAAAATTCCAGTAAATGTAATTGCTGATGGCATTGATTTAATGACTTTTACTGGTCATAAAATGTATGGTCCAAAAGGAATTGGTGCTTTATATGTTCGTCGTAAAAATCCACGTGTAAAGGTTACAGCACAAATGGATGGTGGTGGCCACGAACGTGGAATGAGAAGTGGAACTTTAAATGTACCAGGTATTGTGGGCTTTGGTAAAGCTTGCGAATTGTGCAGGTTAGAAATGGATAAAGATGCTGCTCATACTTCTGTACTAAGAGATAAATTAGAAAATGCTTTATGCCAAATTGAGGAGAGTTATGTAAATGGTAATAAAGACCATCGTTTACCACACGTTGCAAATATTTCTTTTAAGCATGTTGAAGGCGAAGGCTTATTGATGGGCTTTAATAAAAATATTGCTTTAAGTTCAGGTAGTGCTTGTACTAGTGCTTCTCTTGAGCCAAGTTATGTTTTAAAAGCATTGGGTTTGGGCGATGATTTGGCACATAGTTCGCTGCGTTTTGGCTTAAGCAGATTTACAACTGAAGAACAAATTGATTATACAATAGAACAAATAACAAATACTGTTTTAAAGTTAAGAGAAATGAGTCCTTTGTGGGAAATGTACAAAGAAGGAATTGATTTGAACAGTATTGAATGGGCACACCATTAACAATTATTTAGAATGATGAATTTTAAATGTTGAATTATTTACAACTTTTACTTTTCTTTCATTCAAAATTCATCATTCAAAATTTAAAATAAAAAGATATGGCATATTCAGATAAAGTTATTGATCACTACAGCAATCCAAAAAACGTAGGAACGCTTGATAAAGCAAGCAAAAGTGTTGGTACTGGTTTAGTTGGTGCACCAGAATGTGGAGACGTTATGAGGCTTCAGATTGAAGTTGATGATGCAACAGGAATTATTAAAGATGCTAAATTCAAAACCTTTGGATGTGGCAGTGCCATTGCGTCTTCGAGTTTAGCTACAGAATGGTTAAAAGGCAAAACTGTTGACCAGGCTGTTGCTATTGATAATATGGATATTGTTGAAGAATTAAACCTTCCACCAGTAAAAATTCACTGTTCAGTTTTAGCAGAAGATGCTATCAAAGCTGCCATTAACGACTATCGTGTAAAGAATGGCTTAGAGCAGTTGGTATTTGAAGAGAAAGGGGTGCATTAAAGCCCCCTTAATCCCCCAAAGGGGGAATTAAAACGAAGATTATGGAGAGTGTAAAAAATATTGAGCCAGCTACCAAAAGCCCCACCTTTGGGGGGGGTGGAGAGGCTAATTCAATTTACGTTTCGGATAAAGCAAAAGCCAAAGCAATAAAGCTTATGGAAGAAGCAGGTATTGCCAATGACCCAAGTTATTTTTTAAGAGTTGGTGTTGTTGGTGGTGGTTGCAGTGGCTTAAGCTACAAGCTTGACTTTGACAACGAAATAAAACCAATGGATCAGGTTTTTGAAGACAATGGAATAAAGGTTGTCTGTGATTTAAAAAGCTTTCTTTACCTGGTTAATACAGAACTTGATTTTAGTGATGGCTTAAATGGAAAAGGTTTTTATTTCAGCAATCCAAATGCAAGCAGAAGTTGTGGTTGTGGGGAGAGTTTTGCAGTGTAAGGAAATTGTAAATGATTAATTGTCAATTGTAAATTATGGCAAATAATTTTTTGAAAGATAAAAGCCTCGCATTTGCGATAAGAATAGTTAATCTTTATAAATTTCTAAACGAAAATAAAAAAGAATTTGTTCTTTCTAAGCAACTTTTGCGAAGTGGTACCTCAGTTGGAGCAATGATGAGAGATGCAGAACATAGTGAAAGTAAAGCAGATTTTATCCATAAACTTTCCATTGCACAAAAAGAAATTAATGAAACTTTGTATTGGTTGGAATTATTGTTTGCAACAAAATTTTTAACAAAAAAACAATATGAAAGTATAAACGAAGATGCACTAGAACTTATTAAACTTATTACATCTTCAATTAAAACATCTAAAGCAAAATAGAATTACAATTTATAATTAACAATTTACAATTACAACTATGTCATTCACATTATCACCCCTACCTTACGCTCACGAAGCACTTGAGCCACATATTGATACATTAACCATGCAAATACATCATGGCAAGCATCATCAGGCTTATGTAGATAATTTAAATAAAGCCATTGCTGGCACTGCCAATGAAGGAAAATCGTTGGAAGAATTAGTAGCTGCTGCTGGTTCAATTTCTCCTGCTGTTCGCAACAATGGTGGTGGACATTGGAATCACACTTTCTTTTGGGAAAGCCTTGCACCAAATGCTGGTGGCTCACCAACTGGAGATTTAGCTGCTGCTATTGATGCTGCTTTTGGAAGCTTTGATGAGTTTAAAACAAAGTTTGCAACTGGTGGTACAACTCGTTTTGGCAGCGGTTGGGTTTGGTTAATTGTTAAAGATGGTAAATTAGAAATTTCATCTACACCAAACCAGGATAATCCTTTAATGGATGTTGCAGAAGTAAAGGGAGCACCAATTTTGGGTGTTGATGTTTGGGAGCATGCTTACTATTTAAAATATCAAAATAAACGCCCAGATTATTTAGCTGCTATATGGAATGTAATTAACTGGAATAAAATTTCAGAAAGATTTACAGCTGCTAAATAAAATATTTTTAAATTATATAGTCATTTTTAAATATTTTATATATCAAAAAAGATTTTGTCTGTATTTTTTTATGACTATTATTGCAGCAATAAAAAACGAAGAAAGGTTTAGAAGATGAGTAAAAAACAATTATATACATTAGAATATCCGGTACGTTGTTCACCTACAATTTTGTGGAATTTTTTAAGTTCGCCAGTGGGCTTGCAAGAATGGTTTGCAGATAAAGTAGATGAATGGGAAGGCATAATGAATTTTACTTGGGGCAATGGCACTCCAGAAAGAGCCAAAATTATAGATGAAGAAGAAGCTCATTTTATAAAATATCATTGGTTGCATTCTGATAAAGGAGAATACTTTGAGTTTAGAATTACAAAAACAGAAATATCAAACCAAACTATTTTGGTAATTAGCGATTTTGCCGAAAAAGGCGAAATAAAAGATGCGTCTCAACTTTGGGATTACCAGATAAAAGAATTGTTTCATAAATTAGGAAGTTAAATTTTTTTTAAGAGGCTGCTTGCAGCCTCTTTTTATTTTTTGAGCTATGGAAACAAAAAGACTGTTGCTACAACCATTGTCAATAAGCAATGCAGCGTTTATATTCGAATTGGTTAATACAGATGGCTGGCTACAATTTATTGGTAGTAGAAATGTAAACAATGCAAAAGATGCTGAAACATATATTCAAAATATTTTAAATAATACGAATATTAGATACTGGGTTGTTTCAATTTTAGACTCAAAAACTCCAATTGGCATTATAACTTTTATTAAACGTCATTACTTGCCACATCACGATATTGGCTTTGCATTTTTACCACAATATGCAAAAAATGGTTATGCTTTTGAAGCTGCAAATGCAGTGCTGCAAAGCCTTGTAGCCGATGGAAAACATTCAACTATTTTAGCTACAACCATACCTTCAAACATAAACTCGATAAAGCTTTTGCAAAAATTGGGTTTTAAGTATAACAAGGAAATTGAAGCACAAAGCGAAAAACTAAGTTTATATATTTTAGAAATAAAATCAATGTAAACTATGTGTAGGGTTATGCAATTAATTTGTTTAAAATTTATAATGTTTTAAAATGAACGAATTAAAGATTTTGCTACAGTGGTTACTGCGTTAAAGAAACACAGCAATAACTGAGCATTTATAACATATCTCTGTTTTCTCTGTGAAATGCTTTGTTACCTCTCCGGTTAAAATAATAATTTTAAATAACTTAAGTTTATAAAAAACTAAAGCCTGCACCTAAGCCAGCAAAAAGTTCAGCAAATTTTTTTGTATACGAATCGTGTTTTAAACCCAACATGTATTTAAAGCTAAATTTTCCTCCCCATAATGTAAATTGCCCATCGTAGTAAAGCCTGTAACCAAAAGTATTTGGCGTAATACTTAGTGGCTCATTTTCATTTACCTTTTTTTGATTGAAATAGAAAACAGCATCGGCATTTAATCTAACTAACGAACTTCCTTTTAATTCTTTTTTCTTTTCAATCTTCCAATGAGCTTGCTTTACTCCAATTCTTGTAATACCTATTACAGCACCCATTGTACTGTAGTTGTAATTAGGTGTTACTTCAAGCGAGTTGTAGGTATATGATGTATTACTTATACCTGTGTGAATGCCATATGAAATTCTTTTTTCTGCTGGTACTTTTATCACATAACTTGTTATTGAATTTCTGCCAGAATAAACGTCTTTTACTGATTGTTTAATAGGGCAGTCCTTTAATTGATTAATGAAAAAATAATTTCCTTCTACCATAAAGCTATTAGGGCCAACCATTGCACTTGCATAAAATTTTGTTGGGCTGTAAAAGCTTGCTGCAATCATTTGCCCACCTTCAATATTGTACAATCCCAAAGGTATAATAGCCAGTTTTCTTGCATTGTCAGGATTATTGTTTATTACTTCAGCAGTAACTTTTGTGCCATCATCAAAAGTGTAGGTTTGCTCTTGCGATATTGAATAAAAAGGAAAAACCAACGCAAGCGAAATCAGTAGTAATGTTTTCATAACTTTTATTTTTAAGGTAATAAAATCAAAAAGGTTGCATATAATGGCAAAATATAAATATGCACATTTGCATCATAAAATTTGCTATAACAAAGCGTAAAGTAAAGTAAGTTATTCTTGTTTTACAATATGTGTGAATAAATATTAAAATTAAACGTCCAAATAAAATCTCATGCATACTAATCAACTTATTAACTCTCAATCTCCATATCTATTGCAGCATGCACACAATCCTGTAAACTGGTTTATGTGGAGCGATGAAATAATATATAAAGCTCAGCAAGAAAACAAGCCAATTTTAGTAAGCATTGGCTACAGCAGTTGCCATTGGTGCCATGTAATGGAACATGAAAGTTTTGAAGATGAAAAAACAGCTGCATTAATGAATGAACATTTTATTAATATAAAAATTGATAGAGAAGAAAGACCTGACCTTGACCATATTTATATGGATGCCTTGCAAGCTATGACTGGCAGTGGTGGCTGGCCTTTAAATGTTTTTCTTACGCCACAATTAAAACCATTTTATGGAGGTACTTATTTTCCTCCTGTTGCAGCACATGGCAGAATGAGTTGGCAGGATACTTTGCTTGCAGTAAGTAATGCATTTAATGAAAGAAAAGATGAAATAGAAGAGCAAGCTGAAAAACTTACTGACTATATAAATAACAGCAATTCATTTACTAAAAAAAGAGGAGAGGAAAACAATGCCTTTAGCGATGAAACCCTTGACATTATTGCAAAAAATATTTTGAAAAATGCAGATACAATTTGGGGTGGATTTGGCAATGCACCAAAATTTCCTCAAACATTTTCTATTCAATATTTATTACGTCATTATCATTTTACAAAAGATGAAAACGCTTTGCAACAGGCATTGCTAAGTTTAGATAAAATGATTTTGGGTGGAATATATGACCAAGTTGGTGGTGGCTTTGCAAGGTATAGTACAGATGAAAAATGGTTTGCCCCACACTTTGAAAAAATGCTTTATGATAATGCTTTATTGATTGGCGTTTTAAGCGAAGCATATCAAATAACAAAGAATGATTTATATAAAGAAACCATACAGCAAACTTTAGATTTTATTGAAAGAGAAATGATGAGCAATGAATTTGCTTTTTATAGTGCTTTAGATGCAGACAGCGAAGGTGTGGAGGGAAAATATTACACTTGGAGCAAACAAGAAATTGAAGAAGTATTGAAAGGTGATGCTGTACTTTTTTGTGAAATTTTTCAGGTAGAAACAAAAGGAAATTGGGAGCATACAAATATTTTGTGGCTTAATAAAACTATTGAAGAAACTGCCTTTGAAAAAAATATTGAGATTGAAAAATTAAAATCTAAAATAAAAGAATGGCAAAAAATTCTATTAATCGAAAGAAATAGAAGAATTCGCCCTTTGCTTGACGATAAAATATTATGCAACTGGAATTGCCTTATGAGCATTGCATACTGCAAAGCTTTTGCTGCTACAGGCTATGAGCATTATAGAACTATTGCTGTTAACAATATTAACTTTATTTTAGGTAATATGATTGTTGATGGGCAATTATACCATTGCTATAAAAATAATGTTGCTTACAACGAGGCTTTTTTAGATGATTATGCATACCTTATTTGGGCATTAATTCATTTACATGAAATAACTGGTGAACAAAACTATTTAGTAAAGGCAAAAGAAATATTGGACATTACAGTTAAAAAATTTAGCGATGAGAATGAAATATTTTTTTACTATACATCAGCAAAACAAAAAAATATTATTGCAAAAAAAGTAGAGGTTTATGATGGTGCAACACCAAGTGCCAATGCTGTTTTGTGCAACTGCATGCAGCATCTTTCTTTTGTGTTTAACGATGAAAAAATACGCAAACGATTTCTTGCAATGATTGCTAATTTACAGCAGGCAATAATCAATTATCCAACATCGTTTGGTGTATGGTTAATGGCACTGCAAAATCATATTAAAACTGTTAAGGAAATTGTAGTATGTGGCAAGCAGGCAAATGCAGTTATAATCGATATTTTGCAAGCATATCAGCCCAATAAAATTATTGTATTCAATCAAGGCTATAGCAACAGTGTTTTGCCTGTATGTTTCGATAAAAATACTGATGAAAATCTGGCTATTTATTTGTGCCAAAACCAAGCTTGTTTGCAACCATTTTCTGACCTTCAAAATTTTTTAGTTTTTTATAACATTTAATTGCTATATATTGCACCCGAATTAGTAGAAAAACGACCGCTATTTCAAACAATTTAACTGATTTACTATAGTTTTAATTTTACCAATTTTTTTTGAAGGATAATAGTACATATTTGGTGGTTTGCCTCATATGTCCCTATTTTTGTCGTCACCATTTAATATAGATACAAATGATGAAGAATGTTTTTTATGTGTTTTTTGTAATGTCAACTGCGGTTATTTTCACTTCTTGTTCCAATAAAGGGAAGCAGCAAATGAAGGATATGTATGATGCCGATGGACAAGTTCATGGTACAGCTCCAAGCACACTTAAAAGTATGGGTGCACCGTTTGGAATGGCATATATTCCACCAGGAACCTTTCATATGGGACCAAGCGATGAGGACGTTAACTACAATTTAAACCAACGTAACCGTCAGGTTTCTATTCCAGGTTTTTGGATGGATAGAACTGAAATTACAAACAATAAATATCGTTCATTCGTAACTTGGGTTAGAGACTCATTGGCTTTGAAAGAATTGAACTTTGTAAAGAAAGGAGGTCCAGGTATTGCTGGTGATTCTAATCAGGCTGTTGATTGGGCTAAAAGAATACAACTAAAATATGATTCTAAACAATTGGAAAAATTAGGTGAGAAATTAGTTTTAGCACCAGATAACAGGTTGTATGGTAGAATTGAATTAGACCCTGACAAAATATTATATAGCTATCAGGATTATATTTTATCTGAAGCTGCAAAAAGAGAGAACAAAGGTATTGCCAGAACAAAATTTATTTCTCGCGAAAAAGTTCCAGTATATCCTGATACATTGGTATGGATGAGAGATTTCTCTTATGCTTACAATGAGCCAATGACAAAAAGATATTATGCACACCCATCTTTTGGAAATTATCCAGTTGTTGGTGTAACTTGGAAACAAGCTAAAGCATTTTGTCATTGGAGAACAGTTGTTCAAGATAAAATGTTATTTAAAAGAAAGCTTGCTATAGAAAGTAACTATCGTTTACCAAGCGAGGCAGAGTGGGAGTATGCAGCAAGAGGCAGTCGTACAAACAGTATGTATCCTTGGGGTAACTATTATCCACGTAATAAAAAAGGTTGCTTGTTAGCTAATTTTAAACCTGGCCGTGGTAACTATGCTGAAGATGGTGGTTTCTACACAGTACGTGCAGATGCCTATTGGCCTAATGATTTTGGATTATATAATATGAGTGGTAATGTTGCTGAGTGGACAAATACCTATTATAACGAAGGCTCATATAATTTCTTCAATGAAATGAGTCCAGACTTGAGATATGATGCTAAAGATAGTGATCCTCCATACATGAAACGTAAAACAATACGTGGTGGCAGTTGGAAAGATATTGCCTTCTATTTACAAGTAAGTACTCGTGCATTCGAGTATCAGGATTCAGCAAAATCATATATAGGATTCAGATGTGTTATTGACTTAGCACCACGCTCAAGATAATTTAACAAAATAATAAGAGAATCTAAAAATCTTTAACATTTCATTAAGAAATAAAAATATAACTTGCACTCAAAATTAATCGGGTGTTAATTTTCATCAAATAAACAAAAACACAAAACTAAAAACAAAAAGTTATGGCAGCTAAAATCCCACCAAAGGTTAATAAGTTTATGGACATCTTCGTATCTATTGCAGCAGCAGTTGTAATTTATGGAGCACTACAAAAAATATTGCACTCACCTATTGCAGACATTATGTTGAAGATTGGTCTTACTACAGAAGCTGTGTTATTCTTATGTTATGGTATTCTTTACATTATTTATCCTGCCATGGATGAGCATGAAGTTCATATTCCAGGTATGGAAAATGTAGAAAAAGGAAATCCAGCCTTAAAATCTATGGAAAAAATGTTAAGCGAAGCTGATATTACTCCAGCTAACTTAAGCAAGTTAAGTTCAGGATTTCAAAAATTAGGCACTACTGTAGATAAAATGGGTGAAATTGGAGATGTAGTAAAATCTACTGGTGATTTTACAGCAGGTACTAAAAGTGCAACAGCAGCTATGGCAGGAATTACTACTGCAATAACAGCATCAACAGGCACTTTCAATGCATTTAATGCTGCAAGCGAAACTACAAAACAGTTTCATGGTCAGGTTCAGGTTTTAACTAAAAACTTATCTTCTTTAAATACAATTTATGAGTTAGAATTGCAGGAAAGCAACAACCATTTAAAAACTATGAATCAGTTTTATGGTAAATTGGCTCAGGCAAGTGCTGCAATGAATAATACTGCTGAAGATGCTGTTAAAGCAAAAGATCAGATTGCTGCTTTAGCAACTAATTTAACTAAATTGAATTCAGTTTATGGAAACATGTTAACTGCAATGCAAGGTAGATAATTATCTCAGATAATTATTATTGAGAGAACTAAAACTAATTTGTAACAAAAAAATTATAAAAAGAAATGTCATTACCTAAAGAACCTAGGCAGAAGATGATTAACCTAATGTACTTGGTGTTAACAGCATTACTTGCATTAAACGTATCATCTGAAATTTTAAATGCGTTCAAAACGGTTGATAAAAGTTTGCAAGTAGCAAACGGAATTGTTGAAGGAAAAGATAAAACAGTTTTAGCTTCTTTGCAAAGCAAACTAGATAAAGCTGAAACAAGGGAAAAAGCAGCAATATGGAAACCTAAAGCAGATCAAGCTAAGGCGGCTTTGGACCAAATTGTAGCAGAAATTACCTCATTAAAAAAAGAGTTGAAAGAAGAAGCTGGTTTTGGAAAAATGGGTAAAAATGAAAAAGGTGAAGAAATGTTTAAAGAAGATGATTTAGAAGCAGCTACACGTTTGTTTGCTGCAGCTACTCATGGAGGTGTTGGTAAAGGAAAAGGACCAGTGCTTAAGCAACACTTGGAAGATTTTAAAAATAAATTGATGGGAATTGACCCAGAGATTAAAACTGAATTTGAAAAAAATTTACCAATTGACTTAAAAGTACCAGAAGGAAAAGAGTGGAGTGATCATTATTTTCACATGACGCCTACTGTTGCTGCATTAACTATTTTAAGTAAATTTGAAAATGACGTAAGAAACAGTGCTTCTCAGGTAATTGAGTTTTGTCACAAAAAAGTTGGACAGGTTGATATTGTATTCGATAACTACATCCCTTTAGTTGGTACAAATTCTAATTATTTAATGCCTGGTGAAGAATTGAAAATTAATGCTGGTATAGGTGCTTATAGTAAAGCAGCAAACACAACAAGAATTTCTGTTGATGGAGCAGGTACAACACAATTGCCTGATGGAACTTATGAATGGAAAGGTACTGTACAAGGTGCTGGTCCTGGTTCTAAAAAAGTTCATATTGAATTTTTTAACCAAGCTACTGGTAAACAAGAAAGCAAAGACGTTGAAGTTAAATATACCGTAGGTACAGCTACAGGAGCAAGTGTTAGTGCTGATGCTGTTAAAGTAATGTACATTGGTGTTGCTAATCCATTAACAATTAGTGGTGGTAGTGCTGGTGCAGAAAGAACAAAAGCTTCAATAAATAATGGTTCACTTACAGATAAAGGTGGTGGTAAATGGGAGGCTAATGTTACTACACCAGGTGAGGCAACAGTTAACGTATCTGTAGATGGAAAAAGTGCAGGAGACTTTAAATTCAGAGTAAAAAGAATACCTGATCCGGTAGCAAAAGTAGGTAATCTTGAACCAGGGCGTGTAGCTGCTAACGTATTTAGAGCTCAAGGTGGTGTAGTGGCAGAATTGAAAGATTTTATATTCGAAGGTGTAAAATATGAAATTCAAAGTTATACTGTTATTGGTATTGGTGGATCTTGTTTTCCTAGTTTAAAAGCTGCACCAGGTAACACAGGTAAAGCGTTTCAAGAAGCAGCTAGAGCTGTTGTTGATAAATCTTGCCCAGGTTCTACAGTAATGGTTGATGAAATTAAAGCTGTTGGTCCTGATGGGACAGTAAGAAAGCTTCCAATTATAGCTTATAATTTGTATTAATAATTTTTTTATGAAAATAAATGGTTTAAAATATTTGCTTATAGCATTAAGTATTACAGTTCTTACTGATAGTGCATTGGCTCAAGGCAAAAAAAAGGGTGGGGCTAAAAAGCCAGCTGCATCAACTAGTTCTGGTTATGGAGCACCTTCCACTCCTGCAACAAACAGCAGTACTTCTGGATATGGGGCACCTTCTACTCCTGCAACAAATAGTGGAGCTGCTTCAGGATATGGTCAACCACCTGCAAACAGTGCTGCAGCATCCTCAGGATATGGTACACAACCTCCAGCTTCAGGTGGAGTAAAACCTAAAGCAGCTGCATACGATCCTAAAATTCCATTTGTATTTAAAAAAGGAGCTTCAGGTAGTTTAGGTGATTCTGTAAAATCATCAAAACGTAATGATAATGCTATCGAAAAGCAATTAGAGAAAGCTAGGGTTCCATTAGCTTGGGACTACACTCGTGAAGATGATGCTGTTTACAGACAAAAACTTACAATTGAAATTGATATTCGCGAAAAAATTAATCAACCTTTTGGTTATGCTGCAGATGAAAATAATGGTAATCAAAGATTTGTTTCAATTGTATTGGATGCAGTAAAAAAAGATACTAATGTAATAGCATTTAATGCAGATGATGATAGGTTTACAACACCAATGACTGTTGCAGAAGTAATGAAAAATGTATTTGGTGGAAATGATACAACAGCAGTTAGCGATTTGGATAATCCTGATAAAATAGCTTACTATTCTGTAAGTCCAAAAAATGTGCAACCAGATTCTATCTATAAATTTAGAATTAAAGAAGAAGTTATCTTTGATAAGGAAGCTTCACGTTTGTATAGAAGAATTTTGGGTATTTGTCCAATTATGCCTTACTATAACTCTGCTGGTGTTAATTTAGGTGATGTTCCAATGTTTTGGATTTATTACCCAGATATTAGACAGCATTTAGCTAAATACGAAGTTTATAACCCTAAAAACTTAGGTGCAAGACAAACTTGGGAAGATTATTTGGAAAATCATATGTTTAGCTATTATATCCTGAAATCTAGTTTGGATAATGTAAAAAATCAAGAGTTGAAAAACTATGTTAAAGATCCATTATTCAGATTGCTTGAAGGAGAAAAAGTTAAGTCAGCTATCTTCAATTACGAACAAGGTCTTTGGGCTTATTAATATTTAGAATAATAAAAGATTAAAAAAATGGTGTTGCAGAAATGCAACACTATTTTTTTGCATTATATTTTGTAAAAATATCTATACATCATATCCCTACTTTTGCAACCTTAAAAATATTTTATGAGTTTAATTGTAGTGGGTTCTATGGCTTTTGATGCTATTGAAACCCCATTTGGAAAAAGCGACAAAATTGTTGGTGGTGCAGCTACTTATATTGCATGGTGTGCAAGCAATTTTTGTAAAGTAAATCAAATAAGCGTAGTTGGTGGCGACTTTCCTCAAACCGAATTAGATGAACTTACTGCTCGTGGAGTTTCTTTTGAAGGCCTGCAAATAAAGAAAGATGAAAAGTCGTTTTTTTGGAGTGGTAAATACCACATGGATATGAATAGCAGGGATACACTGGTGACAGAGCTTAATGTACTTGGAGATTTTAAACCTGTTGTTCCAGAATCGTATCAGGATTGCGAGTTTTTGATGCTTGGAAACCTTGACCCAAATGTGCAACGCAGCGTAATTGAGCAATTGACAACAAGACCAAAATTGATTGTACTGGATACTATGAATTTTTGGATGGATATAATGCTTGATGATTTAAAGAAAACCATTAGCATGGTTGATGTATTGATGGTTAATGATAGTGAAGCAAGACAATTGAGTGGCGACTTCTCTTTGGTGCGTGCAGCACAAAAAATAATGACAATGGGGCCTAAATATGTTATTATTAAAAAGGGCGAACATGGGGCTTTACTATTTCATGAAAATAGTGTGTTTTATGCCCCTGCATTGCCTTTAGAAGAAGTGTTTGACCCAACTGGTGCTGGTGATACTTTTGCTGGTGGATTTATTGCACACCTTGCAAAAACAAAAGACATCAGCTTCGAAAATATGAAAACAGCTATTATACTTGGTAGTGCAATGGCAAGCTTTTGTGTTGAAAAATTTGGTACTGAAAGATTGAGAGAAGTTACACAAAGTGACATTAAAGAGAGAATAAACCAATTTGTGCAATTATCAAATTTTGATATTGCATTGGTATAAATAATTAATACAATGTTGTGCACAAAGGTTGAATAGTAACTCTACTATTCAACCTTTGTTGTTTTACGTACACATATAAACCTAGTGAAGTATGATTATTACTTTATTTTTTCTGTAGCTACTAAAGTTTTCAATCTTTCGGTTAGAGTTGATATTCTTAAAATGAGTGCATCTGCATTTTTGCTTTCGGTGTATAGGTTTTGCAACTCACTTAAACTGTTATCAATAGTTTGTTTGTTGATGTTACTGCCAAGTTGTTTTGTTTCTTGAAGAATATTTTTAATGTCGTTATAATTGGCAGTGTATATTTTTTGGTACTCGGCAAATATTTTTTGTATTGTGCTTGTAATGTCTTTGGCTGTTTTTATAGCATCGCCAGGAAATACAATATTGCTTATTGAGTTATTTATTTGTTTTTCTATTTCTACTTTATCGAGATATTTTAATAGTAATTCTTCTGTGGTTTTTTGCTTTAACGCACTACGTTGTAGAGTGCTATTGTAAGCAATAGTTAAATCTAAAATATAATCCTTTAAATCGGTTTGTAGTTCTTGTAAACGCAGGTCTATTTTATCTATGCTAATATCAAATTGCTGATTGATGCGATTGAGTTTTTCGTATTGCCCAAAGTATTTACCAATGCTTATTACAAAATTATCAAGGTCGCTTTTTGAAATGTGTTTTTCGGTAATAGTTAAATTGCCTACAAGGCTTGTGAGTGTTGAAAAAATGCCTGTTGCCGGTATAAGGTTTTTTGCAATGCCTGTTTTGCTTTGATTGCCTACCAAGCTACCCACAACATCCATAAATTTATTGGTGTTTACGTTTTTTGCTTTGTCAAGCAAAGGCTTTAATGCAGTGTTAATTTCAAGCTGCAAGTTAAAACCCATATCGCTGCTTGTAGGGTTGTTGAAGCTGCTTATTTTGTTGCGATAGTTTTCTTTTTTTATTAAACTATTTAATGCTGCAATGCTATTAATGGCTGCATCTGTATAGTTAATTGCTGCTGTGTATTGTGTAATTAGTTTATAGGTTGTACTGTCATCATTAGATTGTGCAAAGCCTTTGAGGGAAAAGGTTATGAGGAATAATATGGTAAATATTTTTTTCATTTTTATTCTATCTCTTCGCTAGTTTCAGTTGTAACTTTTGATGGCATAGATTGCCCTTTTACACTAATTGTGCCTTCCATAACAAGGCTAGATTTTTTATTTACTATTACAAGCGTATTAGGGTTTACTATTAAAGTAGCTTTCATTGTGCCTTGTTGGTTAGTTTTCATTTTCATACCCATTTGTTCAATTTCTCCATCCATTACAAGGGTGCTATTTAATTCTACAATTGCCATTCCTTTTTCATAACCTTTTAACTTATACTCATTTACTGTTTTTACATTATTTGCAAAAGATGAGTCTTTCCAAACATCACCAATATTTATTGCTATAGTAATGTTTAAAAATAAATTACAATCACTGCCAACACTCATTCCTCCAAACTGCATCATATCTAATTTTGGGGATACGCCAATTTTTTGTGTAGTATCTATGCTTGTAACTATTCCTTTTTTGTTAATGTAATATTTAACAGAGCTACCTGCCATTTTACTTAACTCTTCAGTTGCTGCATAAGTGCTTGTTAAAGGATTGTCTGAATCGAACTCCATTTTTTGACCCATTGCTTCGGCAGACATTTTAATTTTTTTTAATGTAGTTGATACTACAGCACTATCGTTGTTTGCTGGATTTACAGTAATAACAATAGCTGTGTTTGATTGTATATTATTATTAATATCCATACCGCCAATGCTTGTGCTAGAGGTAGTTTTATTGGTTACTTTTTTAACTAGCGATAATTTAGTTTTAAGAATATTGGTTGGCTGCAAAGTTTGTGCTGTTAATGTAGATAGTGTACCTAATAAAAAAAATGTGAAGATTTGTTTTAACATATTTTGAAAATTGATTGATTAAATATTCGTTGGTGAGGAAAACACCAACAAAGGCAGGAAAACACTAACCTTTAGTTTGGAAAAAGAAAAAATTATTGGTGGGTGTTTCACCCACCAATAGAGAAAGTTATTTGGAAATATTGCCCTTATCAAGTAATAACAATAATATGAAAAATAATATTAAAAAAATGTACATTATTCTTACTACCATTTTTCCAAACTTTGGGTGAAACGCCATTTTTAGAGTTATTATTTCTACAATAAAATAGATAATCCCAATAATTAAACTTATGTTTTTTATAGACATTTTAGCCTTTGTTGGTCTTCGCCATTGTTGTGTCTTTGACCAACAATGTTTACTTTTCGATATTGGTGAAAACACACAGCATCGTGAAGATGAAAGAGAAGATTAGCTAAGTAAAAAAGAATAGAGTGAAAGCTATGTATGCTATTTGTCTTCATCCAATAACAATATCAAAAGTGAAATAAACAATACTATATAACCAAAACAATATCCTATTAAATCACCTCTTTTTGTTGGAAAATTAAAAATACTTCCACGAAGATTTTCCAAATTAAAAACTAATTTAATCAACTTCAAGGAGTATAAAACGATAAGCACAATAAGTGTTATTATTTTTAATTTATACATAATTTTAAACGCAATTTTGAAAAAAATCTGCTACAAAGAAAATTGCAGAAAGAATTCCTAACTTAGTTTTAATAAATGGTTTTAAGAAAGCTAATCCTTCCATTGCAGTCAATTCGCCAGAAAAAAGTTTAATAATTCCATCGTATGCCTCTTTAATACCAATGTACCCAATAACCAGTTCTATTAAACACCTAATTGTTGAACGTGGTGCGTTAGCTTCTGTAATTGGCTGATATTCATTTTCTTCAGCTAACATTATTAAAGAACCAAAAAATACTAAATCCAAATCATTTGCATCCAACTTTTCTGCTTGAATTTTTGGATACTTCTTCATAAGATATTTTATCATTTCAGCATTTTTCATTTTCACATATTCATATGCTTTACTTTCATCTTTTTCGTCTTTCATTTTTGAATCCCAAGATTTAAAAAAATCTTTCATTGACTCGTATTCAATATTTTCATCGAATCTAGTTTTATGCGTTAAGGCATAAGAACTTAAACACAATGCTAAGGCTAATAGACCCATTAATAACTTTTTCATACAAATTTGTTTTGTGCATTTAGCTTATAGGCTAAATACGGATTATTAAATAATACCATTTTGCATTGCCATTAAACTTTACAAGCGTGTTATTTTGTTGGTTGTTGCTTTTGCAATACATAACCATAGGTAACGCTGTAATGTTTTATAGTTTTTGCTGTTGCCTTACAAGTAATTGTTGGGCAACTTTAATAATCCTTACCTTATTTTTGTACGGTGCAGGTAAAGATTAATTTTTGCACCTGTTACATCCTTCAGCCTACCTAACTTTTAAGCGAGAAAGGGTGGGCTGTTTTATTTTAAGAAACTTGCATTAATTGTACACTTAAAACAAGAAACCTAAAATAACTCTAACAAACAAAATGTTGTACACCTAAATTATTTGTTAGAGCTTTTTGCAATTGCAACACAAACTTAAATTGGCGAAAGGTATCAAAAAAGATAATTCTTTTGACAAGTTTAAATTCAATACTGTAAAGGGTTTGGGGCTAAAAGTAACAAAAAGTATATTTTTTTAATCGAATACTAAGGCTGGTGGTGGTTGATAAATTCGCACCAATTTTACAATTCCATTATTGATAGCAATGTTTATTAAATCGAAGTGATTTTTGACATTATAAGTATGGTGAAGTTTATCGCAATATTTTTGTATTGAAGCTTCGCTTTTGTCCATTAATTCAGCAATTTCTTCTCTGTTAAAGCCGGCTGCATTTAGTTGCAAATAGATTATTTCTGTATTCTTTAAATGCAAATGATTTTTTGCAATAATTTGTTTGGTGCTTAACCTGTTTATAAATTTTGAGCCATCATCTTCAAGCATTACATCTGCAAACCTTTCGTTCGAATTTAAAATATGATTTAAAGCTTTCTCAAATATTTCACTGTCTTTGTATGCCTGTGTTGAAAGTGCAGATTTTGTAATAATAAATTTTGATAAAAAAGTGTCTCCTTCTTCTGCATAAAATTCACTAACTACAATTCCATCTGTATGAGATGAAAGCCCAACAACTTTTAGTTGTGGAAATAATCGTTTGCAAATAATTGTTGCTAAAAGCCCATCGCAGCAAGGCATTTGCATATCCATTAAAACTAAAGTAGGTAATTTTTTTGTACGCTTAAGTTGTAATATTAAGTCTCGGCCACTAATGGCTTTATTAATAACTGATAATTTTTGGTTTGGTTTATGGCTTCAATAATTTGCTTTCTATGACTTTCTAAATCTTCGGCAAATGCAATTTGAATTTTTGCTGTTTTCATAAAACGTTTTACAAGTATTAATTGTTTTAAAAGAGTTGGGTAACCAAAAATAGGATATTTTAAGTGTGATTATTAATGTGTTATATTTTTAGTGAGGCATAAAAAAAGAGAGAAAAAATTTACTTTTTCTCTCTTTTTTTATGATAAATGTTTATGAGATTACTCATCAACCTTTGTTACTTTAATAACATTAGTAGGCAAGTGCAAATGAATTGGAGTGCTGCCAGTATTTACTACCACATCTCCTGTTTGTAAAAATCCCCTGTTCTTTAAAATATTTATCTGGTCTGTTACAATTGTGTCAAGGCTTTCTTCTTCGTTGTAAAAAAATGCCCTTACACCCCAGCTTAAACTTAATTGATTTACCAGGCTTCTTTCTTTAGTAAAAATATAAATAGGACTTTCGGGCCTGTAACTACTTAGCATAAAAGCTGTGTAACCACTTTGTGTCATGCCTATTAAAGCATTTGCATTTAAATCCTTACTTATTTTACAGGCATTGTAGCAAACTGCATCGCTTAAAAAAGATGGTGAATGAGATTGTGGTTTTAAGTCTTCTTCTCTATTATACCTGTATTCAGTTTGCTCAACTTGGCGTATAATTTTACACATAGTTTCTACAACCAAAGCAGGATGATTGCCAGCAGCAGTTTCTCCACTAAGCATTACAGCATCTGCACCTTCAAGTACAGCGTTAGCTACGTCAGTAATTTCGCTACGGTTTGGCTTTGTTCTGTCAATCATGCTTTCCATCATTTGCGTAGCCACAATAACTGGCTTAGCACGATGAATGCATTTTCTAATTAACTCTCTTTGTATTAAAGGCACTTGCTCAACAGGCAACTCAACGCCAAGGTCTCCACGTGCAATCATAATAGCATCACTCTCCAAAATAATATCTCTAATATTAACTAATGCTTCTGGTTTCTCAATCTTGGCAATTATTTTTGTCTTGCTTTTTTTCTCGTCTAATTTATTCCTTAAAATTACAATATCCTTTACGCTTCTTACAAAACTTAATGCAACCCAATCAAGCTTTTGCTCAATAATAAATTCTAAATCAATTAAATCTTTTTCGGTTAATGCTGGTAGCGAAATTTTTGTATCGGGTAAATTAATTCCTTTTTTTGACGATAAAATACCACCAAGTGTTACCTGCACCTTTACATCTCTTTCTTTTGTAATGTCAACTACCCTTACTTCAATTTTTCCATCATCAATCATAATGATGTTGCCAACCTTTACGTCTCCTGCAAGGTTTGGATAGCTTACATAAATTTTTTCTTTTGTGCCAACACACTTGGTATTGGTAAAAGTTAATATATCACCAACCTGTAAATCAAGTGCATTGTTTTCTATTTCTCCAACACGCAGTTTAGGACCTTGCAAATCGCCAAGAATAGCTATGTTGTAGGGTTCTGTGGTATTTATGTTGCGAATGTGTTCAATAATTTTTGCCTTGTCTTCGTGTGTGCCGTGGCTAAAGTTTAAGCGAAAAACATTTACGCCAACCTTCACAAGTTCAAGCAATTTGTCATACGTATCGCAGGCAGGCCCAACTGTTGCAACAATTTTTGTTCTATGATTTGAATGTTCAATTCCAGCTCCTTTATCCATATCCTGATGTAAGTATTTATTTAAGTTTGTCATAAAATTATTTACCCCTACCCTAAAGGGGGTTTACATTATTTTTTTAATATTTTCAACTCCCTTTAGGGTAGGGATTAGCTCGCCAATATTTTTACAATCTTCATCCACTCAACTCCAATCTTTTGTTTTTCTTTAACAGCTTTATCTAATGGTGTATAGTGAATTTTATTATTTATAACTCCAACCATTACATTGTGCCTGCCTATTAATAAACTTTCTACTGCATAGTAACCCATGTGGCTTGCAATTAATCTGTCTTCGCATGTTGGCGAACCTCCACGTTGTATATGACCTAAAATACACACACGAGTATCTGCTGTAGGAATTCTTTCTTTTATAATAGCATCCAATTTATTTGCATCTCCATACTCACCACCCTCAGCCACTACAACAAGATTCACCAGTTTCCTTCTCTTTTCCTTTTCTGTTAAAGATGCTATTAAATCGTCAATATCAGTTTTTGTTTCAGGTATTAAAATGTTTTCTGCACCAGTTGCAATACCACTGTGTAATGCAATATAGCCAGCATCCCTTCCCATTACCTCTACAATAAATAACCTGTCGTGTGCATCCATTGTATCACGAATTTTATCTATTGCTTCAACTGCAGTATTAACAGCTGTATCAAAACCAATGGTAACATCGGTTCCAGCAATATCTTTATCAATAGTTCCTGGTAAACCAATGCAAGGAATATCATACTCGTTGCTGAAAGTTTGAGCCCCTTTAAAACTGCCATCGCCACCAATTATTACCAAACCATCAATGCCATGTTTTTTTAAATTTTCATAAGCAATTTTTCTGCCTTCAGTTGTAGTAAAAGCCTTGCTGCGAGCAGTTTTTAAAATAGTACCACCACGTTGAATAATATTGGCAACACTACGCGAATCCATTTGGTAAATATCGTTTTCAATTAAACCTGTATAACCACGCACAATACCAAAAACTTCAAGACCATTGTAGATGCCTGTTCTTACCACAGAACGTATTGCAGCATTCATTCCTGGCGAATCGCCACCACTTGTCATTACTCCAATTCTAGTAACTTTTTTATTGCTCATAAATAACAAATGTGTAAAGAGTACACATAGCAAATATAGGGGTTTGAAAATTAAATTTTCTTAAACTGCACTGTGCAATATTATTTAAAATCTTACTGATTATCATCTTAAACATTACACTTCTGCTAATATTGTTAAATGAAAATTTTAATTACAGGTGCTAATGGTTTTTTGGCACGCCATCTTTTACATTTTTTTCAAAATAAAAATCAAGAACTTTTTAGTATTACAAAAAACGAATTTATAAATGATGAGATATTAGAAGTGACAAATTTTTGCTGTGACATAACAAATGAAACTGAAGTGAAAAAAATAATTGATGCTATTAAACCCAATGTAGTTGTACATTGTGCAGCAATGAGTAAGCCTGATGATTGTGAAAACAACAAACAGCTTTGTTTAAAAACAAATGTTGATGCAACAAAATATTTAACTGAAAATTCAATCCGGTATAATGCTCATTTTATTTTCACAAGCACCGATTTTATTTTTGGTGAAGGCAATAATCATAAAGAAGAAGATGATACTAACCCACCAAATTTTTATGCTGAAAGTAAAATATTAGCAGAGCAAATTGTAAAGCAAACTACAGATAATTATACCATCATTCGCCCAGTATTTATGTATGGAAAAGCTTTATTAGGAGCAAGAAAAACCTTTGTGCAATGGGTGCAAAATAGTTTGCAAAACAATGTTCATATTAAAGTTGTAAACGACCAGTTCAGAACCCCAGTTTTTATAGATGATATTTGCAAAGCCATTGAGACTATTATAGTAAATAAAAAAACAGGTATATACAATTTAGGAGGTTCGCAAATTATTACACCATATGAGATGGCTGTTAAAACTGCTCTGCACTTGGGTTTAAATGAAGGATTAATAGAGCCTGTGACAGAAAATAACTTTAACGAATTAGTAAAACGTGCCAAGCGAAGCATTTTAAATATTGATAAAGCCAAACAAGATTTAGATTTTAATCCTTTAGCTTTTGATGAAGGAATTAAAGAATGTTTTTAGGTAGTGCGTATGTATTTTACAACTCTTCGTGTTGAAATTACCTCTAAAAAAATAATTAACTGTGCCTCAACACAATATTTTTTTAGTAATAGCCGTTCATAGTAAGTTAAAGAAGAATGTACCGATTTTTTAGGCAGTTTAATATCCATACCCAAAAAAAATGCTTGTACGCATGTTTGTAATAGTGTGTGTACTTTAGTAATAATAAAAGGGTGTTTATGAAAAAATATTCAAGTAAAAAATTTCAAATTAGTCAGGGCTTTGCAATAGGGCTGTGTTTGATGTTGTTTTTGATAGCATGCACAAAATATAATCCTAATTACAAATCAACCACAACCACTACAACCACTACGTCTGGTAGTAGTAGTGGTGGAAGCAGTGGCAGTGGGCCTGATCCTTTACCACCTTATGGTGGTTCAGGTAGTGGCAGCAGTGGTTCTGGCAGCAGTGGTAGTGGTTCAGGAAGTGGCAGTTCAGGTGGTGGTTCATCTTCCAACAACCTATTAGCCTATGTACAACCATTTATTTTTACTGGTGCAAGTTCTGCATATATTACTATTAATGACTCTGCATCTTTAAAAACAGATGGAAGTTATACTTCACTATATGCAGGGCAATCTACACTAAAATATAAAATTGGTAGTGGCAGTACCAGTGACCCAGCTTATTCATATGGATATTATTTTTTGAGGCCATACAGTTACTATAGCTGGATTGTGTTTAAGAGTCCACAGTATGCATCTGCTGAAACATTGTTGTATAATGACCAAACAGTGCCAGCATCAGGAACATCGCAAGTAAGATTTGTATCGTTAGATCCATACACTACTACAGTTCCCATTAAATACAGGGTTACTAACTATGTAGATAATTTTTGGACACCAAACAGAATATATTTAGATCATAGATTGGATTCATCGTTCAATAACTTTAATTCAATAACACCAGGCCTAAGCACAGTTAGTTTTTATTATAGAGACAGTGCTGTTCTTAGCTTTCAGAATGTGTTTGATGCTGGAAAAAAATATACTGTGTTTTCTGGAGCAGTGGGTTACACAAGTTCTAGCAGAGGACAAATACCTATTCCATTTTATTATGTAACAAGACATAACTAAAAAAATGAAGAGAAATTATTTATATCACCTTATTGCAGTTGTGCTGTTTAGTACTATTCTTGTTGCGTGTACAAAGTATACACCCCTTAATAGCAATACCACCACAACTACCACAACTACTCCTACTTCAGATACAGCACCTAGTATAAAATTTTATGATGTATTTGATCAGAACAGTAAAGATGTTTTGTTGAATGGAAAAAAAGTTACATCTATTGCTAAGTATTATGCATCAAGTTATTTACAGGCAAAAGAAGGCACCAATACAATCTCTATAGGATATCCAAATAAAAGTGTTTTGCTAGGCACTACACTTGATTTGGTAAGAAATACTAAATATTCTTGTTTCTTTTATAAGGTGGGTAATGAGTGGAAATATAACTTAGTAAAGGATGATATGTCTCAAACATTAGGCTCAAGTTCAGCAGCAATAAGGGTTTTAGATTTTAGGACAGAAGCTTATTATAACTATATCAACGTGAGGGTTTCAAGCCCTGGTGGCGATGACTTTGACCAGAAAAACAGAAATTTTTTAGACCATGTAACATATTCGGGTTATACTTATTTTAAACCTATAGTTGCAGGCACGTATAGAATAAGCATGTATAACGATACATTAACAACCAGCAGAAGAACAGATGTGCCATTTGATGCGAAAGGTTTTTACAGTATTTTATTAACCACCCCAGGTAATATTACCCCTTACACCAATGCAATCTTTTACATATACCCAGATGTTGTAAAACACAATTAAAATTGACATACAAATTATATAATGGCTGCTTATTTAAGCAGCCATTTTTTTAACTTTTTATTTTGTTTTTATTGCAGATGTTAGCAGTTCATTTTTAATGATATGCAAAAACATTTACTGCTATTTATTGTTGTATTTATAACACTTGCCTGCAACAGCAATCCTAAACAAATAAATAAAAATATTGTAGAAAGAAGGGATAGTATTGTTATTAATGCCATTAACCAAATACCTATGCCTAAAGGATTTGAAAGAATTATGACTGACAGTAACACCTTTGAATTTTACCTTCAGCATTTTGCTTTAAAAAACGATAATACAGTGTATTATTATGATGGAACAAAGAAAGAAGACCAGCAATCTCATTATGCAGTACTTGATATTGATATGCCAAATAAGGATTTACAGCAATGTGCTGATGCTATAATGAGATTAAGGGCTGAGTATTTTTTTAAGAGGAAAGAATATGATAAAATTGAATTTAAGAACAATCGTCAAACTTATAATTTTCAGGAGTTTTTAAAGCATACCGAAGTTGAAACTTATGAGAAAGGATATTCAATATTTATGCAGCAGGTATTTATAAATTGCGGTACTTATAACCTTGAAGATATGCTTTATGCAAAACAAAATGCAAATGACTTAACTATTGGTGACGTGTTTGTAAAAGGTGGAAGCCCAGGCCACGCAATGATTGTAGTGGATTGTGCAGTTAATAAATCTACCAATGAAAAAATATTTTTATTGGCACAAAGCTTTATGCCTTCTCAAAGCATGCACATAGTTATTAACCCAAATGATAAATCTCTATCTCCATGGTATAAGGTTGATACTACTGATAATTTAATAACACCTGGCTATAGATTTTACTGGCAACAACTAAAAAGTTGGTAATGCCAATATCTTTGCTGCAATGCAATACACACTCAAAAAAAGTTTAGGGCAACATTTTTTAAAAGATGAAAATATTTGTAAGCAAATAGTTGCTGCTTTGCAACAATCAACTTTTGAAAATCTTGTTGAGGTTGGGCCAGGAGCTGGGGCCTTAACAAAACATTTACTTGAATTTGAAAATATAAACTTTAAAGCAGTTGAGCTTGACGATGAAAAAGTGAAATATTTAAAGCACACTTTCCCTGCTTTGCAAAGCACAATTATTCACCAAGATTTTTTGCAAACAACACCGCCTTTTGAAAATGAGTTTACAGTGGTTGGCAATTTCCCTTACAATATTTCTACACAAATTTTATTTAAGGTTTTAGATTGGAAACAACAAGTGCCTGTTGTAATTGGAATGTTCCAGAAAGAAGTGGCAGAAAGAGTTGCAGCAAACTATGGTAGCAAAACTTATGGAATCATTAGTGTGTTGATTCAGGCATTTTACGATGTTGAATATTTGTTTGATGTGGCACCAACATGCTTTAATCCTCCACCAAAAGTTATGAGTGGTGTAATACGATTAACAAGAAAAGAACAGCCTGTTGTTTTTGCAGACGAAAGAAAGTTTACCATGCTTGTAAAAACTGCTTTTAATCAAAGAAGAAAAATGTTGCGTAATCCATTAAAGCCTTTGTTTGAAGCTGATGTTTTGCAAGATGAAATTTTTACCAAACGTGCAGAACAGTTGAGTATTCAAGATTTTGCTGACCTTAGTTTTAAAATGAAATAATAAGAATTGCCAGAATGATTGAAATGATTTTATGATTATTCATTATTCTTTTTTGTGTCTTTGTCATCTTTGTTTCTTTGCGTGAAATCATTATGAAAAAAGTAATTATTACTGCTAAATGCCATCCATATTTAATTGAGCAATTAACATTAAAAGGTTATGAAGTAAATCATCAACCAAAAATAAATTATGCCCAATTGCTCAATGAAATCAACACTTACACAGGATTGATAACTACTACAAGCATTGTAATTGACAAGCAAATTATTGATGCTGCCATTAACTTAGAATTTATTGGAAGATTGGGTAGTGGTATGGAACATATTGATGTTGATTATGCTATAAGCAAAAATATAAAATGTGTTAGTAGCCCTGAAGGAAATTGTAATGCAGTGGCAGAACATAGCCTTGGTTTATTGCTTAGTTTAATGAACAATATTAATAAAAGCAGTAATGATTTAAAGCATGGAAATTTTATAAGAGATGAAAATAGGGGAGAAGAATTGTTTGGCAAAACCATTGGTATCATTGGCTTTGGACATACAGGAAGTGCATTTGCAAAATTGCTTGCCTCATTTAATGTAACAGTTTTGGTAAATGATATTAATAAATTTGGATTTGCAAATAGCTATATAAAAGAAGCAAATGTTGAACAAATTTGCAGGTATGCAGATGTTATCAGTTTGCATTTGCCATTAACTGAAATTACAAAACATTATGCCGATGATAACTTCTTTAACTCACTACAAAACCAACCTTATTTTTTGAATGCAAGTCGTGGAGATATTGTTGATACAAATGCTTTAATAAATGCGATTAACAATAAAAAAGTAAAAGCTGTAGCACTTGATGTTTTAGAAAACGAAAAGCTTGAAACCTATACGCAGCAAGAAAAGCAGCAACTTAATTTTTTATTGCAACAAAAAAATGTAATCATCACACCACATATTGCAGGCTATAGCAATGAAGCATTTTATAAAATGGCAAAAATTGTTTTGGAGAAATTGGATAAGGAGTTATAGTTCTGGATACACGAATAAACTATTCATGTATCCAGAAATTTTTTACATTGGACAAGTTTGGTGATAATTTCTCAGCTCATCATATTTTAATTCAAATTCATAACCTGCATATACCTTTTCAACTTCATCTAAAACACTATAAACAATATCTAAATCATTTGTGGTAACAAGTTTTGTTCTGTACTCTTTAATATTTGGCAAGCCTTTTAAATAATTGGTATAATGTGTTTTCATTTCATTAATGCCAACTGTATGTCCTTTCCATTCAAGGCTTAACCTTAAATGCTTTTTACACACAGCTACTCTCTCTTGTATTGTAGGTGCAGCAAGCACTTCACCAGTTTTTAAGTAATGTTTTATTTCCCTGAAAATCCATGGATAACCAATAGCAGCACGGCCAATCATCATTCCATCAACATTAAAACGCTTTTTAAAATCTGCTGCTTTTTGTGGACTATTAATATCACCATTTCCAAAAATTGGAATTTTGATTCTTGGATTGTTTTTTACTTTATCAATCAGTGTCCAATCAGCTTCTCCTTTATACATCTGGCTTCTGGTTCTTCCATGAATTGCCAATGCTTTAATGCCAACATCTTGCAATCTTTCTGCAACTTCTTCAATGTTTTTGGTGCTATCATCCCAGCCCAATCTTGTTTTAACAGTTACAGGAAGGTTTGTGCTTCTAACACAAGCTTCTGTTAAACGCACCATCAAATCAATATCTTTTAACACACCAGCACCAGCACCACGAGCCACAACTTTTTTTACAGGACATCCAAAATTTATATCCAATAAATCTGGTTGCACTGCATCAACAATTTTTGCACTCATTGCCATAGCTTCCTCATCACCACCAAAAATCTGGATGCCAATTGGCTTTTCGTAATCATAAATATCCAGCTTCTTCCTGCTCTTGATAGCATCACGAATCAATCCTTCACTGCTTATAAACTCAGTGTACATAAGGTCTGCACCATTGTCTTTGCACACAGCCCTGAATGGAGGATCACTAACGTCTTCCATTGGTGCAAGCAACAAAGGAAATTCAGGTAATGCTATGTTCCCTATTTTTACCATCTTTAAAATTTGTTATAAAATGGATGCAAACATACAACCAGATTTTTTAAATGATGATTTTACCAAACCCAAGCCTATAAGTTATTGGGGGCAATTGGGAATATTATTAGGCTTAATTATAGGTGGGGCGATTGTTGCTGCATTTGTGCAATTGATAATCTTTCTTACCATGACAGATTTTAAAACCCTAATGAGTGGCAATGCAGATAAGCTGATGGATGTAATGACCAATCCTGCAAACGTAAGTAAAGTAATGCTAATGCAGGTTTTAGGCACTTTGGTATTAATGGCAATTCCAGCATTTGCATTTGCACGAATTGTAAATAAACAGCCAATACAATATTTGGGATTAAACCATAAAATAAATTTTACCCAAGTAGGTTTGGTTGTTGCCATTGCATTTGTTGGATTAATATTAAGTGGTGCATTAGGTGAGTTGAATCAGATGATTCCAATATCTCACAAATTGAAATTGAAATTTGATAAAATGGAAGCCGATTATGCCAAGCAAATAATGATTTTTAGTAATATGAAAACAATTGGCGACTATTTAGTTTCAATGATTTTGGTTGCTGTGTTGCCTGCTATTTTTGAAGAGCTATTGTTTAGGGGAGCTATCCAAAAATTGTTTGTAAATTGGTTTAAAGAACCACACTTTGCTATATTTTTTACAGCATTCTGGTTTAGTATTATTCATTTTAGCTGGTATGGGTTTTTGCCAAGAATGATGCTGGGTGCAGTTTTGGGCTATTTGTTTTATTATGGCAAAAGTTTATGGCTAAATATTTTAATGCACTTTATTAATAATGGAATTGCCATTACTGCAATGTATTTTGCTTTAAAAAATGGACAAGATGCTGCCAAGACAATGAATGACACTTTCCCTTTATGGCTTGGTGCAATTGCTTTGGTAATGATGATTGGTTTATTGATAGTGTATAAAAGAGTTTGTGAGAAAAATAATACTACATTAAACCAATTTAGCAATTCAACTATTAATTTTTAACTATAAACTAACGAGGTGGCTTTAAACTTACAAACACTAAAAATAAGAGCATTAACAGCAGTAATTTTTGTTGCAGTAATGCTGTTTGGCTTGCTATACAATTACTGGAGTTTTTTTATTTTATTTTCTATTATTCATTTTGGTTGTTGGATAGAATATCAAAAAATGATTGGATTAATAGACCCTGCTTACAAGAATATTTCAACTTTTCATAAATATGCTGTAATGCTTGGTGGCTTTGGGTTTATGCTTTGGAACATTGACACAAGAATACAACCATTTAGTATTCCATTATCAGAAATTGGAAAATGGTTGCTTGTATTTGTTGCTGTGATTTTGCCAGGAAAGGAAATTGTTTTAAGTAAAAAAGATAATGCTAAAGTTGTCGCTCATTCTTTTTTTGGCTTGGTGTATATCTCTATTAGTTGGGGTTTGATGATAAGTTTAAGGAATGAAGGTATTATATTTAAAGGCAATTTTTTATTCCTTGATTTTGGTTATGTAACACCAGCCATACTTATTGCTTCCATTTGGATAAATGATACAATGGCTTATTTAGTGGGCTCTTTAATTGGCAAAAATTCTTTGACTAAAATTTCTCCAAAAAAAACCTGGGAAGGCACAATTGGTGGTGCTATATTGGCTATTGTTACAGTTACTGCTGTTTGCTACTTTTTTGTTAGCAAAAACAATATTTATATTGTAGTAGGCATTTCAGCCATAGGTGCAGTTATTGGTACTTTAGGCGATTTATTGGAAAGCAAACTGAAACGACTTGCCAATGTGAAAGATAGTGGAAATTTTATGCCTGGCCATGGTGGTTTTTTAGACAGGTTTGATTCTTTGCTTTTGGCAACACCTTTTGTTTGGATGTTTTTACAGTTGTTTTAAATAATCAAAACCTTCTTTTATGTTACAATGAAATTAAGTAACTATTTAAAGATTCCTTTATTATTAATAGCCTTGCCATACATAATGTTAGGTTTATATTTTATTGATTCTTTAATATTCAATTTTACTGAATCAATTCTTCTTATAGTAATTTATTTTATCACACTTCTATTTGCAATACTGTCTTTGATAATATTGAAAATTGTAAAGAAAAAAATAGATTTTAGTTGCTTTAAAAATGAAGACGTATATAGATGGATTGGAATACTATCTTATGTTAATATTATTTTAGGTTCTATGTTATTCGTTGGTTTTATTTTACTATTTATATGGATAGTAATTTAAAGTAATAAATTACACCAAAGCCTCATACAAAATCTCAATAGGATGTTTTGCTAATCTTTTTGTTCCATCCTTTATCTGATGCCTGCAACTGGTGCCAGGTGCAGCAATGGCAATGGTTTCAGGCTGTTGCCTTACAGTTGGGAACAATACCAACTCTCCTATTTGCATTGATAAATCATAATGTTCCTTTTCATAACCAAAGCTGCCTGCCATACCACAACAACCACTTGGAATAATATCAACACTATAATTTTTTGGCAGTGATAAAATGGTTTTTGAATAGTTTGCACTGCTTAAAGATTTTTGCTGGCAATGCCCGTGAAGCTTAATGTGTAAAGGGTTTGAAGTAAATTGTTCTTGAGAAATATTTCCTTTTTTTATTTCATTGGCAATAAACTCATCAATCAAGAAAACATTTTTTGCAAGGCTTTTTGCAGCTTCAAAATGTTCATCAGTTGCAAGGTCAATATATTCATCCCTGAATGTAAGTATAGCACTTGGTTCAATACCTATCAAAACATTTTCTTCATTAATTATATCTTTCAGTAAGGCAATATTTATATTGGCTATGTTCTTTGCTTTTCTTATCAAACCCTTGCTCAGCCAGGCTCTGCCACTTTCAATATGCTTTGGAATAATAACATTGTAACCTAATTTTTCTAAAAGTTTAATTGCTGTTATTCCTATTTCTGTGTCGTTATAATTCGTAAATTCATCGTTGAACAAATACACAGTCTTTATTTGGTCTTTAGTCTTTGATCCTTGAGCATTGTTTTCAGCTAAAGACAAAAGACTTTTTCCTAAAGACTTCTTATACCAGCTTTCAAGAGTAGTCTTATACAATTTTGGCATACTTCGTTTCACTGCAAACCCACTCACTTTCTTTACTACACTACTTATTACAGGTGCAGTAACAACAAGGTTATATGCAGCAGGAAATATGCTTCCCAGCTTTGCAGATCTGGAAAAGTTTGCAATCAACCTGCTTCTAAAAGGCACGCCATTTTCATCATAATATTGTTGCAGGAATTCTGCTTTAAGCTTTGCCACATCTACGTTTGATGGACATTCACTTTTGCAGGCTTTACAACTAAGGCATAAGTCCATCACATCATAAATTTCTTTATGGTTAAACCTGTTTACACTTTTACTGTTCGTTAAAAATTCCCTTAGAATATTTGCCCTTGCCCTTGTGGTATCTTTCTCATTTTTTGTTGCCATATAGCTTGGGCACATTGTGCCACCACTCAAATGAGATTTCCTGCAATCACCACTGCCATTGCATTGTTCAGCGTGTTGCAATACATCCTGGTTATAATACCTGAAAATAGTATTAAACGTTGGTGTTTGCTGGTTTGGCGTGTATCGCAACATTGTGTTCATACTTGGTGTATCAACAATTTTGTTGGGATTAAAAATATTGTGTGGGTCAAACGTTGTTTTGATTTGCCTGAACAACTGATAATTTTTTGCACCAACCATTTGCTCAATAAATTCACCACGCAACCTTCCATCACCATGTTCACCACTTAAGCTGCCATTATATTTTTTTACAAGCGTTGCAATCTCTTCTGCAATTATCCTGAACTGCCTGTTGCCTTCTTCTGTTTTTAAATTAATGATGGGTCGTAAATGCAACTCGCCACTGCCAGCATGTGCATAATGCACAGCGTTCATATTATGTCTTGCTAAAATTTCGTTGAACTCTTTTATGTAATTGGGCAAATCATTTACATCAACTGCTGTGTCTTCAATTACAGCAACAGCCTTTTCATCACCAGGTAAATTGCTTAACAAACCCAAGCCTGCTTTACGCAAAGTCCATATCTTTTTACTGTCTTCATTAAACAATAAAGGAAAATGATAGCCATAATTATGAGCAAGCATTTCAGCTTCTATTTGCTTGGCAATTTGTTCCACTTCTTCTTTTGTATCTTTTGCAATTTCAATAACAAGAATTGCCTGTGGGTCGCCCTTTACAAAGAACCTGTTTTTACTTTGCTCTGCATTTTCTTTGGTGCATTCTAAAATATAATGGTCAATCAATTCACTGGCACTGGGCTTGTATTTCATAGCAATAATATTTGCACGAAGTGCTTCATCAATACTATTAAAGTGCACACACAACAAGCCAATATTTTTTGGTGGAATAGGAACTAGGTTCAATTTTATTTTAGTGATAAAACAAAGCGTTCCCTCACTGCCAGCAATCAGTTTGCAAAAGTTAAAGTCTTCCTTGCCAGCAATAAAAGGTGAAGTGTTCATCAACATATCCAATGCATAACCAGTGTTCCTTCTTTCAATGCTTGCCTTGGGAAAATGTGTTGTTATCTCTTGCTGGTTATTATAATCACTTAAAATACTTCTTATTGTTTTGTAAATATTATTTTCAAGAGAATTGCCTTCGCATTTATTATGAAATTCATCAAGTGATAAGGCTTTAAAAACGGTTTCTGTACCATCACTCAGCAAACATTCAACTTCCAGCAAATGCTCTCTTGCACTGCCATATTTCACACTATTGCTGCCACAACTATTATTACCCACCATTCCACCAATCATAGCCCTGTTGGCAGTTGATGTTTCTGGTCCATAAAAAAGATGATGTGGCTTTAAAAACAAATTCAATTCATCTCTTACAACTCCTGGCTCAACAATAACATAATTTTCTTTTGTATTTAATTCTAAAATTTTATTGAAATATTTTGAAACATCAACAATAATTCCATTGCCTACAACCTGCCCAGCCAAAGAAGTTCCAGCAGTTCGTGGAATGAGTGAAGTATTATTTGCAGCAGCAAATTTTATCAGTGTCTTTAAATCATCTTTTGTTTGTGGAATGCACACAGCCAATGGCATTTCCCTATATGCACTGGCATCAGTTGCATACAAAATACGCATGGTATCGTCCAAAAATAATTCGCCTGTAAGCTGTGTTTTAAGCTGCTGTAATTTCTCTTTCATTGCTGTGTGAACGTGGCGAAAATAAGTGATTGAGTTTTATTGCCACTAAGGCATCATGCACTAAGCAATTTTATTTGTGCCTTTGCGTCTTAGTGGCTAATTTCTTTCATCTTTGCTTAATGCTATCTCATTCTCAATTTATAAAACATACGGCACAGCAGCTTGGCTTTTCTTATTGTGGCATTGCCAAAGCCGGGTTTTTGAATGAGGATGCAAGGCGATTGGAACAATGGCTGCATAAAGGTTTTAATGGCAGCATGAGCTATATGGAAAATTATTTTGACCTTAGAACAAACCCCCAATTACTGGTACCCAATGCCAAAAGCGTGATAACTGTTTTGAAGAATTATTATAATGATGATAGAACGATAGACGATAAACGAGAAACGGAAGTTGGACAACCCAAAATTTCTAAATATGCCTACGGTAAAGATTATCACGAAGTAATAAAAAAACAACTCAACGAATTTTATGACATACTCAAAAAACAAATAGGCGATTTTAATGGTCGTGGATTTGTTGACTCTGCACCAGTTTTAGAAAGAACCTGGGCAGTAAAGAGTGGTTTGGGCTGGGTGGGTAAAAATGGAAATGTAATTACCAAACAAAATGGTAGTTTCTTTTTTATTGCCACGCTTATTGTTGATGTGGAGCTGGACTATGACAATGCTTTTGCAAAGGACTTTTGTGGCACCTGCACCAAGTGTATTGACACTTGCCCCACAGATGCCATTTTACCTAATAAAGTGGTTGATGGCAGTAAGTGTATTTCTTATTTTACTATTGAACTGAAGGATGCTTTAATACCCAATAATATGCAGGGCAAATTTGATAATTGGATGTTTGGTTGCGATGTTTGTCAGGACGTTTGCCCTTGGAATAGATTTGCTGCAAGCCATTCAGAAAAAGAGTTTGAGCCACTGCCACAGGTATTAAACTTTAATACAAAAGATTGGGAAGAGCTAACTGAAGAACAGTTTAAAATCATTTTTAAAAACAGTCCCATTAAACGCACCAAGTTTGCAGGTATAAAAAGAAACCTGAAGTTTATACACTCATAAAGAATAACAATGAAATATTATATTTTACTAATTGCATTTATAGTTACAGGTTGTGTGGCATCTGCTCAGGACATTTTAATTCCATACAAAGCAGGTAACCAGTATGGACTATGTAACCAGTATGGCAAGGTAAAGCTGCAACCCAAATATGACAATGTTATATGGCTTGCTGATGAGTACTTTAAAACAGAGAATAAAATTGTGCTTAACGATACATTAGAAACAACGCCTTACAATTATTTTTTGCGTAAAAATGATGAGGTTAAGCAAACAGGGTTAATTTATAAAGGCAGGGAAATAATAGGCAGCCAACCTTATACAAGCTACAGGATTTATGCTGATAAATGTATTATGGCAATGTGTGAAACACGTTATAACCATTTAACCAAAGAGCAATTTAGAACCTTTAAGGGCAGGGACAGATTTACATCTTTGTTTACTGTTATTGGTAAAAATGTATATCCCGAAAATTTCAGGAGGCTGGAGATGGTAGATACCATATACCTTAATGCAGGCAACAACAAGGTTAAAAAGCTATTGCTGTTCAGCAGCGAAAATTTTGGCAAACGCTTTAGCCTTTTTGTGTTTGATACAGAGAAGCAGGATATATCACAATGGTTATTGAAGGATGTGAACAAGCTAAGGAAGGCAAGGGTTGCAGAAAGAAGCAGGGCAATTGCAGTTGATTATATTGACAGCAATAATTATATGTTTACTACAGTAATTGATTACAGCACCGGCAAGTTTAAGTTGATAAACCAGGAAAGCAACACAGAAAGTAAAAAAGGAAACAGGGGCAGTGAAGATGTTGTAGAAGTGGTTGATATTGCAAGGGATTCTTATGGAATGAATGATGTGGCAGTGCCCGAAGAAAAAGGTTATATTGCCAATCCTCCTGAATTTAAAAAACCTCCATTTAAACCCTTTTACAGGGCTGTAAAGGATTCGCTTTTTTATGTTACCGATACTGATAAAAAAACATATCTGAACACAGCAAATGAAACATTTTATTTTTCTGTTGGAGGAACAACCACACAGTATAACCAACCTGTTATCTATAAAAAAAACAATAAGTATGGCTTAGTTATAGAAGGAGAGCTTAGAGGCAATATTTACGATTCGTTATTTTATTTTGGTACAAATTACCTAGCTTATGTAAAGGAGGGTGGTAAGTTTAAGTGTGGTGTTTTATTTGCCAATGGCGATGTAAATGTGCCATTGATATATGATTCTATTGAAGGGCAAATGAAAGAGTATAGCTGGGGGTATAACAAGATAGAACTGAACTTTAAAAAAACTTACACTTCTTATTATGGAAAGCCTTTAAAGAATAGCATGGTTAAAAATACATCAGAAAAACTGGTGACTTATCAAAATGGTAAGTGTGGGTTGTTGAATACAAAAGGCAATATTATAATCCCTGTAAAATATGATTTTATTGCTGACAATAATATGCAAACAATGCATCCACAAACAAACAACTATATCATTTTAAAGAATGATGGTAAATATGGTATAACACAACTGAGGTGGAATAAAGAAATTGCTGGTTTGGAAATGAGCAATACTATTGAGCCTAAGTTTACAGCAATACCTGCATACTACTACAACGATTATTACAGACTGAAAGGCTTTAAGCTATTTGGATTATATGATGAAAAGCTACAGCTTATAAGCTATGCCAACCAGGATGGATTAATGTATAGAAAGGAAGAGTAAAATGGAGAAAAGCCACCTGAAAAGCATGTTGTATTTTTTTCGATAAGAGATAAGAAGTAAAGGGGAAAAACCCAACCAAATTTTTTCTTTTTATCTCATTCATCCTTTATCTATTAGTGAACCTTTTTTTGTGTAAGTTATAAATAAACTATAAAAGAAAATTAGCTTCGGTAGCCATACATTTTTTCAATATCTTTTACAATTACTTCAAGGCTTTTGTCTGCACCATTAGCATCGTAGTTTTGTTTAAGGTTGGTACCCACAATTACTGCGACTGTCTGGTAAAATGCAGCAGTAAAGCCTCCTTTATATTCTTGTATTATTTCGTAGCAGTTGTTTCCTGTTTCCCTGTAAATCAGTTTCATCAATACCTTGCCCTGGTATATAGATAAATTTGTAAGCCTGTCGGCAAATTCTTTCCTCAGTTCCTTTTCCCTTGCTTTAATAATGCGTTTACGTTCTTTTTTATCTGTTACACCAACCAGTTTTGCATTTATTTCATTCATAACTTTAGAAGCAGCCTTGGCATAGGGAAAGGTTACATATACAGCATTCCTCAATCTTGTCCATTCTTGCTTTTGTTGCCTTTGCTGGGCAGTAAGCTTTCTTGTTGTGCTCAGTTCAATACGTTCCAAAACGGCATAAGAAATGGTATCGCCATTTGCAGTTATGTAAGCAAATGTTTTTATAGTATCGTTTACCCCTTTTTTCTGTGCACTTAAATTTGTGCTGCAAAAAATTAAGACAATGAATAATATTTTACTTGGTTGGTTCATTTAAACACTTACTCTTAATTCAAAGTTAAAACAAAAAGTAACCTAATAAAAAGTTAAAATTTTTGCAATATTTGGTAGCAACAATTTGCAAGTTTAATATCGCACTTCAATTACATTCTATTGCCTAAAAAAATACTCCATATTTTATTTTTGTTATTGCCTGCAACTTTACTGGCACAGCCCAAAAAGCAAAGCTATATCACCATTAGTGGAACAGTATATGACATTAGTGCACGCAACCCAATTGAGGCTGTATCTGTCATTACAAATTCAGGCAGGGGAACTGTAACAGATAGTCTGGGTCAATATTCAATTACTGTTCGCCAGTCAGATTCCATTTGGTTTAGTATGCTTGGTAAAAGCACCAATAAGTTTCCTGTTGATACTATAAAAAATACCGAAGCCTTTGATGTAATGATTCATGTAAAAACTGCAGATTTGCCTGAGGTAAGAATAAGGAATAAAAATTATAAATTAGACTCTTTAACGAACAGGCAGGAATACGCCAAAATATTCAATTATAAAAAACCTGGCATCAGTTTATTGAGCAACAGGAACAGTTATATGCCAGGTGCAGTATCTGTTGGCATTGACTTGCAGGCTTTCATCAATATGTTCAGGTTTAAGCATAATCGCAGTATAGAAATGCTGCAAAAACGATTGCTACAGCAAGAGCAGGATAAATATATTGACTATAGGTTCAATAAAAACTTTGTAAGGAAACTAACAAAGCTACAACAGCCCGAGCTGGATAGCTTTATGAATAAATACAGGCCAGATTATAACTTCTTACTTACGCTTAATGATATAGAATTTGGCTATTTTGTACAAAGGGATTTTGAAGATTATAAAGCCAAAAAATTATTGCAAAAAGGGTCGTTTAGAAAGAAAGATGAATAGGTAATATGCTAACGCTTATTACGCTGAAAATCTCATTGAAATCGTTTACGCTTTTTTAAAAAGCCAGCAAAGCATAGTATATACTTTTGCTATTCAAAATTATTTTTCAATAAACCCAAATTACGATTAGCTATGTCTAAAAAAGTAGTTACACTTGGCGAAATTATGCTTCGCCTTTCAACCCCAGGTCATTTACGTTTTGTTCAGTCAGACAGCTTTGATGTTACTTATGGTGGCGGAGAAGCCAATGTTTCTGCAGCTTTGTGCAACTATGGCCTTAATGGTACATTTGTTTCTAAAGTTCCAAACAATGCTATTGGTCAAAGTGCCATTAACCATTTAAGAAGATATGGAGTAGATACACAGTTTGTGGCTCGTGGTGGAGACAGGTTAGGAATTTATTTTCTTGAAACTGGTGCTTCAATGCGTGCATCACAAGTTATTTATGATAGGGCAGGAGCTTCTATTGCAGAAGTTGATGCAAGTGAATTTGACTGGGATAAAATATTTGATGGAGCGTCTTGGTTTCATACAACAGGTATTACACCTGCATTGAGCGATAAAGCTGCTGCTTTAACTTTAGAAGCATTAAAAGCGGCACGTGCAAAAGGTATTACTACAAGTATTGACCTTAACTTCAGAAAAAAATTATGGACAAAAGAAAAAGCTCGTGAAGTAATGACTAAGCTTTGCGAATATGTTGATGTGTGTATTGGTAACGAAGAAGATGCTGATTTATGCCTTGGCTTTAAAGCTGCTAACACTGATGTTACAAAAGGTGAATTAAACCTTGATGGTTTTAAAGATATTTTTGCTCAGATGAAAGCTAAGTTTGGCTTTAAGTTTATTGCATCAAGCTTACGTGAAAGTCACAGTGCAAGCGATAATGGCTGGAGTGCTTTGGTTTATGATGGTACAAACTTCCACCACACAAAAGAGTACAGTGTAAGAATTGTTGATAGAGTGGGTAGTGGAGATAGCTTTGCAAGTGGATTGATTTATGGGCTTGTAACAGGAATGCCAATGGCTGAAGCTGCTGAATTTGGTGTTGCTGCAAGTGCTATTAAACACACTATTCCAGGCGATTTAAACCACGCAACATTAAGTGATGTTAAAGACTTAATGAAAGGTGATGGTAGTGGTAGAGTTCAACGTTAATTTGCGATTGTAGATTTATGATGTACGATTTATTTAAAACACTTTGCGTCTTAGCTTCTTTGCAGCTTTGCGTGAAATAAACAAAAAAATATGATTGTAGATAGTTTAAGTTCAGCTTCAAGATATGTTTCGTTACATCCTCTTTTTGCAAAGGCATTTGAGTACATCAACTCATTAAATTTTGACACATTGGAAGATGGAAAATTTGAGGTTGATGGTGACAATATCAGGGCAATTGTTTCGAATAAAAATGGAATGACTGCTGCTGAATCTATTGCAAAATTTGAGTGCCACGACAAGCACATAGATATACAGCTTTGTATAAAAGGCAACGAAACAATTGGCTGGAAACCACGTCCAAGCTGCATTTCACAAAGAGGTGAATATAATGCAGAAAAAGATGTTGTGTTTTATGATGATGCACCAGATACATATTTTGGCTTAACCGATAAACAGTTTGCCATTTTTTATCCAGAAGATGTGCATGCACCAATGATTGGTGAAGGACCAATTAAAAAACTGGTTTTAAAGATTAAGTTGTAATATTTTTATATTGTTTATTTGGTAGGGCTTGTCAATTATTGGCAAGCCCTTTTTTGTGTTAACTTTTTTTGATGCTTACAAGTCACTGCAAGGAGTGAAGTTGTTTCATTGATTTTTCATTAGCATTGACGCTATAATATTTGGAATAATAGACCCTTTAATTAAAGTTTGTATTTATATAAAACTCAACAATAACAATCATTGCAATAACTTACAACGATTTTTATAGGTAGCTAATATGAAAGAGATCTAATTTTAAAATATTGGCCATTTAATGCCAAATTAAAAAAGCCTAAGTATTATTATTTTACTTAGGCTTTTAACTATTTTCTGGTATAAACAATCTTATTCAACATACCATTCTTTAACTACATATTTTAATTGGCGATTTACATCCCAAGCTTCAAGTTCTTTAGCAACATCGCTTAAGAAACTTGCACCAATGCTACCATCAATAATTCTGTGGTCGTAACTTAAAGACAAATACATCATGTGTCTAATACCAATAAAATCTCCTTTATCAGTTTCTACAACAACAGGGCGTTTTTTAATTTCACCAACAGCCATAATAGCAACTTGTGGTTGATTAATAATAGGAGTACCCATTAAACTACCAAATGTACCAACATTGGTAAATGTAAATGTACCATCCATTACATCATCTGGGCTAAGTTTTCCCTGACGTGCATTATCTGCCAAAGTATTTACACTGCGTGTTAAATTAATAAAATTCATATCAGCAGCATTTTTAATAACAGGTACAATTAAATTGCCACTTGGCAATGCTGTTGCCATTCCAATATTAAAATCCTTTTTCATTATTATCTTATCGCCAACAACACTGCTGTTAATGATTGGATAATGTTTCATTACTTTTAAAATACATTCAATAAACATTGGAGTGAATGTAATTTTCATTCCTTCTCTTTTTTCAAACTCTCCTTTAATTTGATTACGCCATGTTACCATGTTAGTTACATCAGCTTCTGTAAAGCTTGTAACGTGTGGACTTGTTGCCTTGCTGTCAACCATGTGCTTGGCAATTAATTTACGCATCCTGTCCATTTCCACAATCTCAGCATTTTTATACTTTGAAGGATCAAAGGCAGGTTCTGCGACAACTTTAGATGCAGAAGGTGCAGCAACAGGTACTGGTGTTTCTTCAACTACAGGTGCAGCTTCAACATTATTTGTTTCAACAGGTTTTTCTTCAACAACATTTTCACTTGCTATCAATTCTTCAGCTTTAAATGGTTCTACATTTTCAAATGCAGGTGGAATAAATTCCTCAATAGGTTTTGCATCTTCAGCTGCATTTTGAACTGGATAAAATCCAATGTCTTGCTTGTGATGTACAACTTCTTCTGTTTTGTTTTCTTCAAATGGCACAGAAAGCGTGTTTTCAATTGGGGCTTGTTCTTGTTGGGGTACAGATACAGGAAACACGGGCGTTGTTGGTGCTGTGTAATATTGTTGAGGTTGTGTAGCAGGTGTTGGATTAAACACAGGCACTTTACCAGCACGTTTATCTGCAATATATTGCAATACATCTTTTTTCGATACTCTGCCATCAGCACCAGTTCCTGGAATTCTTTCAAGTTCACTTAAACTCAAACCTTCGCTATTGGCAATATTTAATACCAATGGAGAAAAGAAACGGTTGTTACTAATAACAACTGGTTCGTTGCTTGGTGGTACAAATGGAATAAATTCTTTTACAGGTTCAGAAAATGCTGGCTCTTGATACACTGGTTCTGGAGCACTATATGCAATAGGCTCAGCAAAGTGTTCAACAACTGGAGCAGGTTCAAATACAGGAGCAGCAGGTGCTTGAACGGCTGCATGAACTTCTGTTTCTATTTTACAAAGTACAGCTCCAACTGGTACCACATCATTTTCCTTATACAACAATTCTGTAATAACGCCTTGAGCTGTACTTGGAACTTCACTATCAACTTTATCTGTAGCAATGTCTAAAAGTGTTTCATCCATTTTAACAAAGTCACCTACTTTTTTGTGCCAACGTAAAATAGTTGCTTCCATAATACTCTCGCCCATTTTGGGCATAACTAATTCAGAAACTGCCATATTAATTTTTTTAATTTTAAAAATGATACTTACAAAACCTATCCATATATCCTTGTTAAGACCAATAGTAACAAGTAATCAGTGAATGTAATATAAAATACAAAGCAGCAATTCGAGTATATGGTTTATAACAAGTTAATGCGTCAAAAATAATTCACAACACATACGATGCCGTTATTGTTTATCCACAATTAATTCACGTAGCAAAAGAAGTGCATTGGCTGCAGTTAATTCAATGTTCTTTTTCCTGTCAAATTTGAAATGAAATAGCCTTGTAATAATTTTAGATGATGATGCAATAGCAATCCATACACTGCCTACAGGCTTGTCATTTGTTGCACCACCAGGCCCCATAATACCACTTACTGCAATAGCGTAATCAGTATTTAGTTTTTGTAAAATATTTTTTGCCATTATGGTAACCACTTGTTCACTTACTGCACCATAGGTTTCCAATATTTTTTTGTCAACATTTACCAAAACTTCTTTGGCATAATATGAGTAGCTTACAGCACTACCTTCAAAGTAAGAAGATGAGCCAGAAACACTAGTTACTAAATGGGCAATGTAGCCACCAGTGCAGCTTTCAGCAGTTGCAACAGTTTTATTATTTTGCTTTAAAAGATTACCAACTATTATTTCAAGTGGTAAATCCTCAGCACAAATCATCACATCGTTTATAATAGATTTTAATTGAGTAAATTGATTATTGATAGTATTGTTTAATGCCTCTTTATTATTATCGCTGCCAGTTAACCTCAACCTTACCATTCCATAATTTGGCAAGTATGCTAATGAAATATTTTGTGGCAAATTATTTTCAAAATCAATTAATTTTTCTGCTAAAAAACTTTCACCAACTCCAGCAGTTAATGCTGTTCTATGTTCAATAAAGTAGTTGCTGTATTTTTTTTGTAAAATAGAAATGATATGGTTTTGGGTTATCCATTTCATTTCGTGCGGTACGCCTGGCAAAGCAAAAAATAAAACATTGTCTTTTTCAAACATCATTCCTGGTGCTGTGCCTACTTCGTTTTTTAAAACAGTACACACATCTGGAACTTCTGCCTGCTTTGCATTTCGCTCAATCATGGGGCGTTTTAAAACTGTTTCAAATAAATGTTTAACGTGCAGCAAGGTTGCTTCGTCAACAATCATTTTGCCACCAAAATATTTGCATAGCAAAGGCTTTGTAATATCATCTGCTGTAGGGCCCAAACCACCAGTTATAATAACTATTTCAGCATTTTTACTTTCACTATCTAATGCATTTAAAATATCAGTTTCATTATCGCCAACTGCCAGCCTGTGTTTAATGCTAATGCCAATTTTGTTTAGCTCTTGTGCAATAAAAGCACTGTTGGTGTCAATAACTTGTCCAATTAAAAGTTCGTCGCCAATAGTAATAATTGAAGCAAAAATTTTTGTGTGCATAGTTGCACAAAAGTAGTGTGGATTGGGGGCTTGAGAAGAAATTTATTTGTAGTACTCGCCTGTTGTTAATTTAAATACCCTGCCTTCCTGAAACTGTTTAAAGACAATTGTTTCATCTTTATGTGCATCTGCCCATATTTTATATTGCACAGGATTAATAATAACGCCAAATAACCATTGGTTATAGGCGTCAAACATTCCTTCCTGTATTAAATACTTTTGATGTTCAAATAATTTAAAGGGAAATTTTGTATTGCTTTTTTCATAGAACCATTGCAAAATAAATTTTGTTCTAATAGCTGTAAGTGCAGTAACTGTAAGTATTTCATTGGTATTGCCAATTGTTTCTATAACTTTCTTTTCAAATTTATTTTTGCTGTTTGTTGCTATGTTAGATTGGTATAATATTTTTTTATAAGCATCAATTATTGCTTCCTTTACTTCTACAGTTTTTGTTGTGTAGCTTTCCAGGTTTACAAAAATTTCGCCATAAGTAATTGTCCAAAATGGTTGGTTGTAACGTACATAATACATTGCTGCATTATAGTAATTGCTTGAAAAATTGGGTGCAAGTTCAATACCTTTTTCCCAATATTTTATTGCACTGTCGGGTTTATTTTGTGTAAAAAACTGCTCACCAATTTCGTTATAAAAAAATCCATTTGTAGGAAATTTTGCCAATGCTTCCCTATTCAATTTATCATATTCCTTTGTTTGAGACAAGGCTTTACAATTGAGAGCAAGCAATTGGTATAATTGATCGTCAGTGGTAGTGTCGCTAATTAATTCCTTTGTTATCTCAACACTTTTTTTGTAATCTTTTTTATAGTAATTGGCAAAAGCATAATCTTTTTTAGCAGCAATATTTTCAGGCTCGTTTAGCAATAATTTATATAAAACCAATGTTGCATTTTCATAATCACCTTCTTTCATTAAACTTTTTGCAGTAGCGTGTAAGTCTTGCTGTGGCTGGGCTGTAGCAAAATTTAAAGTAAAAAGCAGAAAGGTAAAAAATAAAAATTGTTTCATAATATTTTGATTAACCACAGAGACACAAGGAACGCAGGGTTTAAATTTTGTTCAATTGAATTGCAAATGTTGAATGGTGCCAACGCCACTAAAGCTACATAGAATTACTAAAGCCCGGACAACAACTATAAAAATTTGCGAAGCAAATTATCTATGTTTCTATGTGCCCATGTGGTGCAACTATATCAAATGAGTTAACAAACCATCCCTCAATTTAGGTTCAAACCAGGTACTTTTTGGAGGCATCACATTTCCACTGTCTGCAATGTCAAAAAGCTGATCCATACTCACAGGGTGCAAGCTGAATGCAGCAGCCATTTCACCACTATCCACCCTTCTTTCAAGCTCTTCAATACCACGAATGCCACCAACAAAATCAACTCTTTTGTCTGTGCGTTGGTCTTGAATATTCAACAATGGTGCAAACACATTATTCTGTAAAATGCTCACATCAAGCACACCAATTGGGTCTTTGCTAAAAGTATTTTCACGTGCTGTAAGCTTATACCAACTTCCACCAACATATAAGCCAAAAGTGTGTGGCTGTATAGGTTTAAAGCCTTTATCTAATTTCCTTAAAATAAATTTATCCGAAAGTTTTGCCACAAAATCATCAGCACTCAATCCATTCAAATCCTTAACAACCCTGTTGTAATCCATAATGTGCAATTGGTTTGCAGGAAACAAAGTGGTTAAAAAATAATTGCTTGCCTGGGTTTTATTTGCACCCATTGCCTGCCTCACTTTTGCTGCACTTGCAGCCCTGTGATGCCCATCTGCAATGTAAGTGTTAGGCACTTGCTGTGCAAAAAAATTGGTAATGGCAGCAATGGTTTCATCATCATTCACCACCCATATTTTATGTATCACACCATCATCTGCAATAAAATTATATACAGCAGTTTTGGTAAATTTCCAGTTCTCAATCAGTGTGTCCAGCTCATCAATATTCCTGTAAGCCAAAAACACATTGCCTGTTTGTGCACCTGTGGTTTTAATGTGGTTTATCCTGTCCAGCTCTTTTTCAGGACGCGTAAATTCGTGTTTTTTAATCACGTCTTTTTCGTAATCATCAACACTGCTTGCACACACCAAACCTGTTTGCACCTTGCCATTCATCATCAACTGGTAAATGTAGTAGCAGTCTTTATTTTCATTAAACAACACATCCCTGCTAATAAAAGCATCAAGGTTTTCCTTGGCTTTTTCATAAACCTGCTGCGTGTGAATATCAATATTATCAGGCAGGCTCACTTCACTTTTTGTAATGTGCAAAAACGAGTATGGATTGCCCTGAACCTCAACTTTAGCCTCTGCACTGTTAAGCACATCATAAGGGCGACTGGCAACCTGCTTTGCAAACTGTGCCTGTGGGCGAAGTGCTTTAAATGGTTTTATGTTACTCATAAGGGGTGTAAAATATTAACAAACTATTTTTATTTTTTTGAAACGTCAACGTTCACTTTTCAATTCAACTTCAGTTTCCTGCTTTTCGTTACAAGCTTTGTTCGTTCCTCACAAAGGCTTTCCACTTCAATCAGGGTTAAGTTCAACAATTTAATTCTATTCAGCAATTTGGTGCAAGCCTGTTCTCTCTTTTTATACTTTCCTTTACCAAACTCTTTTGTCTTTTTTATTATCAACACCAACAATTTATAAAACACTCTTTATCCCTTTCACTTCTTATCTCTTAGCGAAACCCTTTATCCTTTCTTACTTGCAAATTCTTTCATCAAATTGCAAATAGCTTTTACACTATCGAGTTCCAAAGCATTGTACATACTCACTCTTATACCACCAACTGTTCTGTATCCTTTCACGCCAATCATTCCATTTTCCTTGCACAAATCCAAAAATTCATTTTGAATATTTTCATCCCTTATAAAAAAAACAGCATTCATATTGCTTCTGTCTTCATTTACAATTGGGCAATCAAATATAGGCAAGGCTTCTATTGTGTCGTATAATAAATTAGCTTTTTCTATACTGCGTTTTTCCATTTCTCTCAAGCCACCTTCTTTCACAATCCAACGAAGTGTAAGCATAGCAACGTATATGGCAAAAACTGGTGGTGTATTCAATAAGCTATTAGCTTCAATATGGTTTCTGTAATCAAGTATTGTAGGAATTTTTCTGGTAACTTTTCCAAGCAAATCTTTTTTAACAACAACAAGGTTAACGCCTGCTGCACCCATATTTTTTTGGGCACCTGCATAAATCAGGTCAAACTTTTTAAAGTCTAGTTCTCTGCTAAAAATATCGCTACTCATGTCTGCAACTAAAGGCACTGTTGTGTTGGGAAAACTATGCCATTGTGTACCTTCAACAGTATTGTTTGTTGTTATGTGCAGGTAGCTTGAGTTATCAGGCAGTTCAAAATTTTTATTAATGTAGGTATAGTTTCTATCTTTTGAAGACGAAGCTGTGTAAGCATTTCCAAATAATGCAGCTTCCTTTGCAGCCTTATTTCCCCACACACCATCATCACAATAACTTGCTGTTGCTTTTTCATCAAGCAGGTTCATTGGCACCTGCATAAATTGTGTGGTAGCACCACCCTGCAAAAACAATACTTCATACTCATCACTAATATTCATTAATTGCTTTACAAGTTTTTTTGCTTCCTCAATCACATCTACAAACCATGTGCTTCTATGCCCTATTTCTAAAATAGATAAACCAATGCCATTAAAATCAATTATTGCTTGTGATGCTTGTTGCAATACTTCTTGTGGCAATACTGATGGGCCTGAATTAAAATTATGTTTCTTCATTTTTGTAATAACTCGTTTAATCTTCTACATTAACCACACCACCACTTACAGCAAATTTCATTGCATCAGAAGCAGATAAATTTTTAAGTGGTTTAATTCTATGTGGAGGAACTATATAAGTAACACCACTTATAGCATAGCTTAATGGCACGTATACCACAACATACTCTTTCATGTCAAATTCTTCGGCACTTTCAAGTGTTATAAAACCAATTCTCCAAATATCATTATCATCAACACACACTAAAACAGGTTTATCAAATTTCTTTTTATCGCCAGCAAAAGCCTCAAAAAAATCTTTAACACTACTATAAATAAATTTAATGCCAGGTGTTTTTTCAAGCACTTTATCAAATACATCAACCAATTTACCCACCATAAAAATAGAAGATAGCCAACCCACAAAAAGAACTAAACCAATAACAATCACAAAGCCCAATCCAGGAATTTTTATGTTAGGCAAAATACCATCAACCCATGTAAATAAACTAAATATTGCGTAACCTGTTATAGCAATAGGAGCTAATACTACCAAGCCTTGCAAAAAATATTGTAACAATTTTTTTCCATACGCTTTATAACTCATAGTTATGTCCTCCTCTTTTTAATTAATAGCAAATAAACGAAGAGTATGTTTAATATAAACAACTAAATTTTTTTACCGTTCATCAAAAAAAATACTATGGAAACTTTGGTAATGTTAAAAGTTCCCATAGTTTCGCACCCAATTTAAAAATGGAAACAAAAGATAGAATACTATTAAAAGCAGATGAGTTGTTTAGGCGTTATGGAATACGTGCTGTAACACTTGATGAAATTGCCAATAACTTAGGTATTAGCAAAAAAACTATTTATCAATTTTATGAAGATAAAGATGCATTGGTAGATGCAGTGATGATGACAGAGTTTGAAAAAAATCATAAAGAGTGTTGCCAATGCTCGACAGATGCTAAAGATGCTGTTGATGAATTGTTTCAATTGATGCTAAATATTGATGAGGATTTTAGAAATCTGAATCCTATAATTATTATGGATTTGAAAAAGTTTCATTTTAAAACATTTGAAAAGTTTGAAAAGCATTTGCACCAGGATATTTTACAAATGATTGTGGCCAATCTTAAACGTGGTATTGCAGAAGGCTTATACAGAGAAGATCTTGATGTTGAAATTGTTGCAAGATTTAGAGTGGCAACAATTTGGCTAATGTTCGATCAGGATGTTTTTCCATCAAATAAATTTCAACTTACAAAAGTTGTAAAGGAAATTTTTGAACTGTTTTTGCACGGTTTAGTAAATACCAAAGGATACAAACTAATAGAGAAATATAAACAACAAAAATTTAAACAATAGAATTATGGAAGTTAAAAAAAGACCAAAACAAATGCTGTACTTGCTGCTACTGTTGAGTTTTGCAGCAACTGCTCAAACAAAAAACATTAACAATTTTACTGTGCAACAAGCTGTAGAGTTTGCCAAAAAAAATAATGCACAAGTTAAAAATGCATTGTTAAATATTAAACTGCAAGAACAAACTAACAGAGGTATTACTGCTGCTGCTTATCCAAATATTTCATCAAGTGTTGGAACTACTTATTTTATTGATATTCCTACAACTTTAATTCCTGGTGAAATTACTGGTCAGCCAAAAGGAACTTATATTCCAGTGCAGTTTGGCACAAAGTATAATACAACTGCAAGTGTATCGCTGCAACAACTTTTGTTTGATGGGCAAGTGTTTGTAGGCTTGCAGGCACGTAAAGCTTCAATGGAATGGAAACAACACGAAGCTGAAGTTACTGAAGAAGCTATAAAAGTAAATGTTTATAAAATTTACTACCAACTAGTAGTAGCAAAATCACAAGTAGAGTTGCTTGATGCCAACATTGCTAGGCTTGATAAACTGCATCACGATGTAAATGAAATGTACAAAAATGGATTTGTTGAAAAGCTTGATGTAGATAAACTTGACGTGAATTTGATTAATCTTAAAACAGAAAAAGAAAAGGTGAATAATGGCATTGCTGTTGGTTACATTGCTTTAAAAACTTTAATAGGAATGCAAGTAAAAGATAGTCTTGTTTTGACTGATAAAATTAGTGATACCGAAATAAAATCTTTTGCTTTGGTTGATAGTGCTACTTATGCTGATAGAAAAGATTATCAATACTGGCAAAGTATAAAAAGCTTAAGTGAGTATCAAGTAAAGCGTTATAAATTAAGCTATTTGCCAACTATTTCTACCAATGCATCTTATCAAAAACAAGCATTAAGAAATAAATATACTTTCTTTGAAAAAGGCGATTGGTACACTACTTCTTATGTTGGTTTAAATATCTCAGTGCCAATATTTACAGGCTTTTCACGAGATGCTAAGATAAAACAATCGAAATTGGAATTGCAACAAGTTAACAACAGTATTGATAATTTAAAAAACAATATTGATGCAGAAACTGAACAAGCAAAACTAAAATTCACTAATGCAATTGTAACTATTGACAATCAAAAACGCAATATGCAATTAGCAGAAAAAGTGTATGAACAAACTAAGAAAAAATTTGAAGCAGGTACAGGTTCAAATACTGAAATTAATACAGCACAAACAGAGTTGAAAACAGCTCAAACCAACTATATATCTGCATTGTACGATGCAATAATTGCTAAAGTAGATTACTTAAAAGCAATTGGGAAGTTATAATTAATTAAAAGTTTATAATTAAAAGTTAAGAGTTAAAGTTGTGCCTTTGTGGCAATAAATAATAATCAGTAATAATTAATCAAAATAATAAAATGAAAAAAATACTAACACTTACTGCTATGGTTACATTGCTTGTAGCTTGTGGCAATAAAGGAACTTTAGAAGAAAAGAAAGCTAAGCTAGAAAAATTAAAAACAGAAGTTAAAAATTTAGAAGCAGAAATTGCAAAACTAGATACAACAAAAAAAGAAGATGTATCAAAACTAATAGGTGTTACAACTATTGCCACTGCTGACTTTAAGCATTATATAGATTTACAAGGCAGAGTTGATGCTGATAATATTTCTTACATATCGCCTAGAATGGGTGGTGGACAAGTAAAGCAAATTTTTATAACAAAAGGACAACAAGTAAGCAAAGGGCAATTGCTTTTAAAATTAGATGATGCATTAATCAAACAACAAATTGTTGCTGCTAAACAAAGTCTAGAAACTATAAAAACACAATTGGCTTTAGCGAAAGATTTATACAATCGTCAAAATAATTTGTGGAAACAAGGTATAGGAACTGAAGTGCAAGTACTAAGTGCTAAAACACAAGTTGAGACTTTAGAAAAACAATTAGCAACTGGTAATGAAAATGTAAAAACAGGTCAAGAGCAAATGTCTGCAACCAGCGTATATGCTGATGTTGATGGTGTTGTTGATGATTTAAATGTAAAAGTTGGTGAAATATTTGCTGGCTTTATTGGTGGATTACCACAAATAAAAATTGTAAATACTTCTTCATTAAAAGTTGTTACAGAAGTTCCAGAAAATTATGCATCTCGTGTTAAGTCTGGTTCTAAACTTATTGTTGTTTTAGCTGATGTAAATAAAACATATAACGCCAACCTATCTTTTTTAAGCAAAACCATTAATGCCAATAACAGAAGCTTTACAGCTGAGGCTAAATTGCCTTATGACGGTTTGTTACGTCCAAATCAAAACGCACAAGTAAAAATTGAAGATTATAGTGTTGCCAATGCTATTGCAATACCTGTAAATACTGTACAAACTGATGATAAAGGCAAATATGTTTATGTAGCAGTGCAAGAAGGCACTAAAACTTTTGCAAGAAAAAAACAAATTACAGTAGGTGAGTTAAATGGTCAATTGATTGAAGTTAAAAATGGGCTTGCTGCTGGTGATAAATTAATTACTGAAGGCTTCCAAAACATTTATGAAGGACAAGCTTTAAAGATTGATTAAAATGATTTGAATGATTATGTGATGATTAAAGTTTTATTATGATTAAGCCTGAATATCTACACTCTGATTTAACTGAAAAAGTAATTGGCTTTTCAATGAAAGTTCACCGAGCCATTGGTAAAGGTTTTCCTGAATATATCTATCAAAGGGCGTTGGAAATTGAACTTCAAAGAAGTGGTATTGCTTTTCAAAGAGAAAAAGAATGGAGTGTTTATTACGAAGGAATTCATATTGGAAAACGCAGGGTTGATTTTATTATTGGCGATAAGGTTTTAATAGAATTAAAAGCACTTTCTCAATTTGAATCATCTCACTACAATCAAATCATAAATTATTTGCAAGCATTTAATATGCCTGTTGGGCTACTCATAAATTTTGGAAAAGACAGTTTAGAGTTTAAAAGATTTAGTAATAATAAATATATAGATAACAATCACGCTACACATACGTAGCTTAAAAAATAATTCAATGAAATCATTAAAATCATTGCAATCAGCGTTCAAGCAGTTTAAACCCACCTCGTGGGCTGTTGATAATAGAACGGCTGTGTATATAATGACCATCTTGGTGTCATTATTTGGAATGTATAAATTCAACACAATGCCTAAAGAGCAGTTTCCAGATATTGTTGTGCCAACAATTTATGTGCAAACTGTATATGTAGGAAACTCTGCAAAAGACATTGAAAACCTTGTAACACGCCCTATTGAAAAGCAATTGAAAGGCATTACTGGTGCTAAGGTTAAAAAAATTCAATCAACAAGCCAGCAAGATTTTAGTGCTATTGTTGTTGAGTTTGATACTGATGTTAAAACAGATGTTGCTAAACAAAAAGTTAAAGATGCAGTTGATAAAGCTGCAACAGATTTGCCCAATGATTTAACTACAACACCAAACGTAATGGAATTTGCTTTTAGCGAAATGCCTATTATGTATGTAAATATTAGTGGTGATTATGATGGTATGACTTTGAAGCGTTATGCTGAAAAATTGCAAGACAGGTTTGAAGAGCTAACAGAAATAAATCGTGCAGATATTGTGGGTGCACCTGAGCGTGAGATTCAGATTAATGTTGATCCATTTAAAATGCAGGCTGCAAAACTTTCGTTTAATGATATTGCAAATGCCATTAATTATGAAAACAGAAATGTGAGTGGTGGCTTGGTTGATGTAGGTGATATGAAAAGGAATATTCGTGTAAAAGGTCAGTTTGTTACAGCTTATGATATGCAAAATATCATTGTGAAAAACCTTACTGGTGGTGCAATGTATTTAAAAGATATTGCACAAATTACAGATACAGTAAAACAAACAGAAAGCTACGCACGATTGGATGGAAAGAATGTTGTAACACTAAACATAGTAAAACGTGCTGGCGAAAATTTGATTGATGGTGCCGGAAAAATTAAAAAGATTGTTGATGAAATGCAAGCCAGCAACATACTTCCACCAAAAGATAAATTAAAAATTGTTTATACCGGCGACTTAAGTGTTAAAACTGCTGCATCGTTTAAAGACCTTGTAAACACTATTATTATTGGTTTTATTTTAGTGTTGTTGGTATTGATGTTTTTTATGGGTGTTACCAATGCATTCTTTGTTGCATTAAGTGTGCCTTTAAGCGTGTTTGTTGCATTTATGTTTTTGCCTGTGGCAGATGGAATTATTGGTACATCAGTAACACTAAACTTTATTGTACTCTTCGCATTACTATTTGGTTTAGGTATTATTGTAGATGATGCCATTGTGGTAATTGAAAACACGCATCGTATTTATAACAATGGAAAAACAAAAATAAACCAGGCAGCCAAAGAAGCTGCTGGCGAGGTTTTCATTCCAGTATTAGCAGGTACTTTAACAACCATTGCACCATTTTTTCCTTTGTTGATGTGGAAAGGGTTGATAGGTAAGTTTATGATTTATCTACCTACAATGTTAATATTAACATTAGGTGCATCATTAATTGTTGCCTTCATCATCAACCCTGTTTTTGCAGTTGATTTTATGAAACCAGAAGGAAGAGAGTATGAAAAACCAAAGAAAGAAATATTTAAAAAATGGTGGTTCTGGACGTTCTTAGCTTTTGGTATTTTATTCAATTTAGCTAAGTGGCACGGCTTCGGAAACTTCTTAATTTTTATGGATTTGATGGCAATACTTAACCTATATGTTTTGCGTGGCATTATTCATTTCTTTCAGGAAAAAGTATTGCCTGGTTTAATGAATCGTTACGAAAAATTATTGCGTTGGATTCTTGTAGGCTCACGCCCAGCCTGGTTTTTTGCAAGCTTGTTTGGGTTGTTTATTGTTTCAATTTTTGGTATAATGGTTCGCAATAATCCTAAAACATTTTTCCCAAGTGGTGACCCTAATTTTATTTATGTGTATCTTAAAATGCCAATTGGTACCAACACTGCTACAACAGATAGTGTAACGAAAATTTTGGAAGGAAAAGTATATAAAGTATTAGACAAAGAGTTACCAGCAAAAGGCGGTATTGTAGAAAGTATAATTGCCAATGTTGCTATAAGTGCCAATAATCCTAGAGATAATAACAGAAGCACACAAAGTAATTTAGGTAGAATACAAGTAAGCTTTATTGAAACAGAACACAGAGATGGAAAGCTTACACAGCCTTTCTTAGATAAAATTCGTGAAGAAACAAAAGGCTTAATTGCTGGTGCAGAAGTGACTGTTGAAAAAGAAAGTGGTGGCCCACCAACAGACCCACCAGTAAATCTTGAAATTGCTGGCGATGACTTTGATGCCATTGCTAAAATATCTACTCAGTTTTTAAATTATTATGATACCAATAGGATTTATGGTATTGAAAATTTGAAAGCAGATGTTGACTTGGTGAATCCTGAAATCACCATTAATGTTGATAGAGAAAAAGCTATGAAAGAAGGTTTGTTCTCTTCACAAATAGGTATGGAAATTCGTAATGCTGTGTTTGGTAAAGAGGCTAGCAAATTGAAAGATGGTGAAGATGAATATAAAATTCAAATTCGCTATAACGACTTGCAACGTAACAACATTACAGATTTGATGAATATGCGTATCACATTCAGAGACTTTGCTACTATGCAAATTAAGCAGGTGCCTTTAAATGCTGTTGCAACAGTTGACTATACAAATACCAGTGGCGGTGTTAAACGTAAAAATTTAAAACGTACTATTCAGTTACAATCAAACGTGCTAGATCCATCGCTTACAGGTCCTGTAAATGTTGAGTTAGCAAAGCATATTGAGAAATTTAAAACGCTTGTAAAAATACCTGCTGATGTTACATTTAAGCAAGGTGGTGAAGGTGAGCAACAAGCAGAAACAATGACCTTCTTACGTAATGCAATGATTGGTGCAATGCTTATTATCTTCCTGATTCTTGTATTGCAGTTTAAAGGTATAAGCAAGCCATTTATTGTAATGACAGAGATTTTCTTCTCAATCATTGGTGTATTTATTGGCTATGCCATTACTGGCAAAACAATGGCATTCATTATGCTTGGTGTAGGTATTGTGGGGCTTGCAGGTATTGTAATTAAAAATGGTATTTTATTAATTGAGTTTACAGATGAGTTGCGTGGCAGAGGAATGAAAACTCGCGAAGCTGCTATACAAGCTGGTAAAATTCGTATCATTCCTGTAATGCTTACTGCGTTGGCTACAATGCTTGGCTTGTTCCCATTAGCAGTAGGTTTAAACATAGATTTTGCTGCAATGTTTAGCGAATTAAATCCACACTTTTTCTTAGGTGGTGATAGTGTTGTGTTCTGGGGACCTTTAAGCTGGACAATTATCTATGGCTTAATCTTCTCATTCTTTTTAACACTATTAATGGTGCCAGGAATGTATATTTTAAGTGAAAGATTACGCCGACCAATGACACGTTTTTATGGTACAAAATTCATTGCATTGTTAGGTTTCTTAGGACCATTCTTTTTCATATTTGCTGGTGTTATGTATTTAGTAAAAGCATTGCAAGGCAAAAAAGTTTGGATGGGACAACAGAGGAAATAATGTTGAATTATAAATGATGAATGTTGAATGGGTTTTATAATTAAAAATTTATAATTCAACATTTACCATTATTAAAATAGTTGGTTTTGGTTTATGCAAATGCCGTTCTCGCAAGAGGCGGCATTTTGCTTTTGTAAAAAATAATTTTATAGCATCACTAAGGTTGCTTTTACATTTGCCCACATGAAAAAATTATTTTCCATACTTCTTGTTTTTACAAATCTTGTTTGTTTTTCACAAAAAGATTCTACTCCAAAAATTCCTTTTGATGGAATGGACTTAAGTTGGATAAATGGGCAAAATCGTCAGAAAAATTTTCCACTGATTTTTATAGACAAAGAAACTAAGGAAACAATTTTAACTGGTGTTGCTTATTTAGATACATATTTTAATTATGACTTTAGTAATCCTATTGATAATACTCACACCATTTCATCTACAATTGGCAGAAGCAATGAGTTTACGCTAAACCTTGCCAGTATTGGTATTGAAACAAATTATAAAAATATTATTGGAAGGCTTTGGTTGCAAACAGGTAATATGGTAAATATTGTTCAAGAGCAAGATGCAACTGTTAACAGAGGTAGAAATACAAGCGTCTCAAATTTAAAATTAATTCGTGAAGCTGCTGCTGGTTATCACTTTAACAAATGGTATGGCATAAATGTGGAAATGGGAATTTTTATGAGTTATATAGGATTAGAAAGTTATGTAACACAAGAGAACTGGTGTTATCAACGTTCAATGGCTTGTGACTTTACACCATTTTATTTTTCTGGAGCAAGGTTGCAAATGTTTCCATCAAAAAAATATAGAACTGAATTGTGGTTATTAAATGGCTGGCAGTCTTACAATAGCTGGAATAAAGGCATTGGCATTGGCAATTCTAATTATTTAAGACCAAATGAAAACCTGCAATTAGTTGCAAATTTTTATTATGGTAAGGATAGCAGAACAAATGTTAATCGCTTTCATCATGATAATAGCATTGTGGCAAGGTACTATAAAAGCCATAACAGTAAAGGGATTTCGCAAGCAGCATTTTCATTAAACAATCATTATGGTTTTGAAAGTGGCGATGGTATTAAAGCATCACAACATTTTATGCTTGGCACATCGCTTACAAATCGTTTGTGGTTTAATAAAAACAAACTGGCATTAAGTGTTAGGAGCGATGTTGCAAAAAACCCAGGTTTGTATCTCGCATATTCACCATCTCCGGTTGCACCAAACGATTTTACAGATGCCATAAACAGCGACCCAAAGCAAAATCTGGTTTTGCTGCAACACACAGTAACGTTCGATATTATGCCAAATGATTATGTAACTTTCAGATTTGAGTATGCTCACAGAAATTCAAATGTTCCATACTTTGCAGGGAGTGGTGGCACAACATCGCCTGATGGTTGGATAACGACTCCTGTAAACAATTGGCGACCTGATTTAAGAAAGACAGACGACAGGCTAACTGTAGCAGTAAATTTCAGATTATAAAATGAAACTACTTTTTGGCAATTGCTTGCTCCCATGCCCATGCAGTTTGCATCATGTCATTAATATTGTATTGTGGATTCCAGCCCAAAACTTCTCTCGCTAAATTATTGTTTGCATAAATAGCTTCTACATCGCCACTGCGTTTAGCACCAATTGTATAGTTCAACTTTTGCTGTGTAACTTCTTCAAATGCCTTTATTACTTCCAAAACTGTAACACCATTTCCTGTTCCAAGATTAAAGACTTCGCAGTTGTTATTATTCTTGTTGGCAATTAAATATTGTAATGCAAGTGTGTGTGCATTTGCTATATCGCATACATGAATATAGTCTCTCACGCAACTTCCATCTTTTGTGTTGTAATCATTACCATGAACAGTAAGTTGATGCAGTTTACCAATGGCAGTTTGCGTAATGGCAGGCACCAAATTCATCGGTCTGCCAATGGGCAACTCACCAATTTTTGCAGATGGGTGTGCACCCACAGGATTGAAGTAACGCAATAAAACGGCTTTGTTATTTTTTTGCGAAGCAATAAAATCTTCAATAATTTTTTCGCCCATTTGCTTGGTTGCACCATAAGGTGATGCTGCAGGTTTTAAAGGCGTTTCTTCTATAACACATGCTGTATCTGGGTTTCCATATACTGTGCACGAAGATGAAAACACAAAGTATGGAACTTTAAATGTTTTTACACATTCTAAAATATTGATTAGAGAAAATAAGTTGTTGTGGTAATATAGCTGAGGATTTTCGACAGACTCACCAACAGCTTTATATGCAGCAAAATGTATAATGCCCTGTATGTCGCTATTATTTTTAAATATATTTTTTGTAGTCTCTAAGTTTGTTAAATCAATGTTATAATTGATTATTTTTTTACCTGCTATTTCTTCAATGCTTTGCTGCATCGATGTTGTAGAGCGACAAAAATTATCGGCACTTACAACATCAAAACCATTATTTATTAAATCTACAATTGTGTGAGAACCTATATAACCCATCCCACCAGTAACCAGTATTTTCATTTACTTTATGATTATTAATTATTGATTACTAATTGTGTGTTTGACAAATAATTAATAATTAATAATTAAAAATTAATAATTTAATAAGCCCACTTTATTAATGTTGCACCCCATGTAAAGCCGCCACCAAATGCAGCAAGTACAATATTATCGTCTTTTTTTAATTGGCTTTCCCACTCCCATAAGCACAAAGGAATTGTTGCTGCAGTGGTATTGCCATATTTATGAATATTAATCATCACCTTTTCTTTTGGTAAACCCATTCTGTTTGCAGTTGCATCTATAATTCTCAGGTTTGCCTGATGTGGTACTAGCCAGGCAATATCATCTCCAGTTAAATTATTTTTTTCAAGTAAATCTGCACTCACATCTGCCATTCCCTTTACTGCAAATTTAAAAACACTTTGTCCTTCCTGATAAGCATAGTGTTCTTTAGCCATTACAGTTTCTACTGTTGAGGGTTTTAAACTGCCGCCTGCCTTCATGTGTAAAAATTTTGCACCACTGCCATCGCTTCTTAATAGCGAATCTTTAATGCCACAATCATCTTTGCTAGGCTCAAGCAAAACTGCACCTGCACCATCACCAAAAAGCACACATGTGTTTCTGTCTGTGTAGTCAATAATAGCACTCATTTTATCGGCACCTACAACTATAACTTTATTGTATCGGCCACTTTCTATAAAACTTGTGCCAGTTGTTAAAGCAAATAAAAAACCACTGCATGCAGCACCAATGTCAAACCCAAAAGCATTAGTAGCACCAATTTTATCTCCAATTAAATTGGCTGTTGCAGGAAAAACCATATCTGGCGTTACAGTTGCACAAATAATGCAATCAATATCGGTAGCTTGTAAGTTTTTCTTTTTTAAAATTTCTTCAATTGCCTTTGTTGCTAAATCGCTAGTAGCTTTTCCTGGCTCTTTTAAAATTCTTCTTTCACTAATGCCAGTTCTTGTTCTTATCCACTCATCATTAGTATCTACCATTTTTTCCAAATCAAAATTGGTAAGTTTTGTTTCAGGCACATAGCCTCCAACACATGTTATTGATGCGGTTATTTTGTTCATATTATAAATGTGAGGCAGTAAAAATAAATGGAAATAATTTAGAACCTAAAACAAACCTACCTTCTATGTAAAAATTGCAAAAAAAGTGCTTACAAATAATAGTAAATGAAATTGAAACATGATTAAATTCATGATTTTTATTTTTTAAAATCTCATCTTTGCATTTTATGCAAGACAATAAAACTTCAAACTATTTAGTAAGTGTATTAACCAATAAATGCCCAAGGTGCAGGCAAGGTTATTTGTTCAAAAGCAAAAATCCTTATGATTTAAAGCATATTGTAGATATGAACGAAGAATGTCCTGTGTGTAAGCAACCAACAGAAATTGAAGTAGGGTTTTACTATGGCACAAGCTATGTTAGTTATGCCCTTACTGTTGCTTTTTGTGTAAGTATGTTTGTGGCATGGGCAGTATTGTTTAAATTAAGTTTTAATGATGATAGTATTTTTTGGTGCATGGGTACAACTATTTTGGGTTTAATATTATTGCAGCCAGTGTTTATGCGTTTAAGCAGAAGTATATGGCTTAGTTGGTTTGTAAAATATGATGCCAACTGGAAGAATAATGAAATGAAAACTTTTGAAAGGGTTGTCAAATAATTATCATTAATTAACAAAATAAAAATGGGAATTATGTAATCGCAAATTGTAACAATGTTATACATTTGTATTTACTAAAAAAATTACTTTATGAAAAAAATCTTTACGTATCTTTTCTTAATTGGATTACCTTTCTTAGCACAAAGCCAGGTGCCTTTTACACCTGGAAATTTAGTTGTTACAAGAGTTGGTAGTGGGGGACAATCTTTGTCCAATCAATCTCAGCTTATTAACATTGTTGAAATGACAGTAACAGGAACTGTTGTTCAAACAATACAATTACCTTATACAACTGGCATGGAGTCAGGTGGCAACTATAAAATCTGTGCTCAAGGATCTTCGTCTAATGATGCTAACCTAACGCTTTCTGCTAATGGTGCATATTTTGTTTTCGGTGGTTATAATTCTGATACTGGTATTGCTACAATAAGCGGTGTAGCTGGTGTTAAAAGGGTAATATGCAGAATTGCAATGGACGGAACCTGGGATACAAAAACTTTAATGGATACAGCAAAATCAAAAGGTAATGCAAGATGTGTTGCATCAAATGATGGAACTGGATTTTGGTTATTAGGAAACAATACTGGGGTAAGATATTTACCTTATATGTGTACTGGTGATGGAAACGATACGTCAACAATTGTAAGTACAACTATTACTAACTGTAGAACAATTCAACCTTTTGGAGGAGATTTGATTGTTGGTACTGGCTCTGGGGCTGTGCGTGTAGGTAAAATAACAGGCTTTCCAACAACCTCTGGAAATGCTATGACTGCTTTTCCAGGTGTTTCTACTGCTTTAACTGCTAATAGTGTATATATGACAAGTTTGCCTGGTGGACCATCAGGCTTAAATACAATGTATGTTGCTAGTGACGTTGCTCCTGCAGGAGTTCGAAAGTATTGCTTAAATTCTGGTACTGGAAACTGGGATTCAATTGGAACAATGGATGCTGCAGGATTATACAGAGGTTTAACTGGGGTAACTGCTGGCACTGTTGTTACACTTTTTGGAATAAAAAGTACTGCAACACACTTAAATACATTTATTGATGCTACAGGCTATAACGTTGCACCAGTTGCAACGGCAACGCCAGTATCTGCACAACCTACAAATACTGCTTATAGGGGTGTTCAAATAGTACCTGCTGCTTTGCCTATTCGTTTATTAAGCTTTAATGTAGCTAAAAATGATAATGGAACTGCAAAAGTATTCTGGACTGTAAATGGCGACGATGATGTTGTGAATTATGTTGTTGAAAAAAGTTTGAATAGTAAAGAGTTTAAAACTGTTGGTAATATTGTAGCAAATGGCTCTAATAACTATGAATTTAATGATAATAATGTATTAACTGCAACTACATATTACAGAGTGAAATTTGTAAGTAAAAATGGTAGCAGCACTTATAGCAATATTGTTGCTGTAACTCCTAAAAAATCAATTAAGTTAGAAGTATTCCCTAATCCTGCTCAAAGCAATTTGATAGTTTCTTATCCAAAAACTGCAATTGCTGGAAGTATTAGTATTGCTTCATTTGAAGGTAAATCGTTAATGAGTATTGAAGCTAAAGCTGGAAGCACTCAAACAAGTATTGACCTTAGTAAATTAAACAAAGGCAATTACATTGTTACTTTCTTAGATGCAGAAGGAAATAAAACAAGTAAAACAATTATAAAGCAATAGTTGATTTAAATAATCTTTTTACAAAGGCTGCTTTTTGAATAAAGCAGCCTTTATTTTTGTGCTTTAATCGTACTCACTAATACAAATAAAATTTAATGGCAAATTCGTTATTGCTTAGCCAGTTAGAGCAAATACCCCCACGTAAATATAAAATAATAAGAGATGAACTTAGAACAGGCGATTTGATTTTTTGCAGTGGTAATTATTTTTTTAGCAAGCTAATACAACGCTTTACAAAAAGTGTTTGGAGTCATGTAGGTATCATTTATAGAGATGACAAACTTGATAGAATGTTGGTTCTTGAAAGCGAAAAGCTATATGGCGTAAGGCTTGCACCACTTAGTAAATATTTGAAAGATTATCATGGCAAAAACAAACCTTACAAAGGCAAAATAATAGTTGCAAGGGTTGAGCCAGAAATTACAAAACAAGATTTATATAAAGCTATTAGCTTTGGAATGGATGAATTAACAAAACCTTATGATAATTGGGAAATTATAAGAATTGTAATTCGTATTTTGTTTAAAATTACACGAAGAGAAAATAACAGAAACTATATATGCAGCGAACTTGTGCAAGAATGTTTTAAAAAGGTAGATGTGGGGTTTAAAGATAATGATACTAAAATTTCACCTGATGATATTTGGCAAGATACGAGGGTGCAATTGTTATATAGATTATTGTAACAAGGTTCTATTTTTTCCATAATAAACTACCATCACCATAGCTTAAAAACCTAAAGTTGTTGTTTAAAGCATAGTTATAAACTTTTTTCCAATCATCACCAATAATTGCAGCTACAAGTAATAGCAGTGTTGAATTTGGCTGATGGAAGTTAGTAATTAACCCTTTGGCAATTCGTAATTTGTATCCAGGTGCAATTAGTATTTGTGTTTTGGCAATAAGTTTTTTTATCTGCTTTTTTTGCATCCAGTTAATAACACTTTCTATTGCTTTTTTTGCATCAATATTTTGTGGTAGTTCGTAGCAATCCCATTGATGAATTTCTATTATTTCGGCCTGCTCTTCTTCAAAATTATAGCTAAATTGTACACCTATCCAATAAAGGCTTTCAATGGTTCTTAAGCTTGTTGTACCTACTGCAATAATGTTGTTATTTAAGTTTTGCAAGATGCTTTTTATGGTGTCAATTTCAATTTCAATAAACTCGCTGTGCATTTCGTGTTGCAGCATTGATGCAGCTTTTACAGGTTTAAAAGTGCCTGCACCAACATGTAGTGTCACATAGTTTGTTGCAATATTTTTTTGCTTTAAAGTTTCAAAAATTTCTTCAGTAAAATGTAATCCAGCTGTTGGAGCAGCCACGCTGCCATCATGTTTTGCATATACAGTTTGATAAGATTGTTTATCAGTTTCTTCAACATCCCTGTTAAGATATGGTGGCAAAGGAATTTGTCCTGTCAAATGCAAAACCTCTGCAAAGCTTAACTGCTCTACATTCCAATTAAATTCAATTAAAAAATAGTCATTGCATTTTTCAATTTTTCTTGCTTCAAGTGTAAAATCAGTGTTATTATTTTTAATGGTCAAAGTCAGTAATTCTTCCTTCCACTTTTTTGCACCACCCACAAGGCATTTCCATAAAACCCTTTTGTGTTGCAGCATTGCTGTTGTAATATCTGCATATGCATCAGCAGGCTCAAGGCAAAAAATTTCAATGGATGCACCTGTGTTTTTTGTAAATAATAATCTCGCTTCAACAACTTTTGTATTGTTAAAAATTAACAGACTGTTTTCAGGAATTTCCTTTGCAAGGTGCTTATAAATATTGGTTTCTATAGCTCCATTTTTATATGTCAAAAGCTTGCTTTCATCTCTCTTTTCCAGTGGGTATTTAGCAATTTTTTCTTCAGGTAAATTATATGTATAGTCTGAAATAGTTATTTCTCTGGGGGTCATTTATTGTAAATTTCAATTCATTAATAGTGGCAAAGAATTAGTAATTCTAAAAAATTAAACGAATAAAATAATTTATTTAATTTCTGGCTGAATACACAGAATTCAAAGAAAAGTTCTGCCTTATCAGCGATTTTCTGCCAGCAAATATGGATGAATAATTTGCAGGATTATTTAATAAACATAACTACTTTTTTGCCTATAAAGTCAGTTCAAAAGTTCATTTTTTTTTGTTTTTTCAATTTTAAACCATAAAATAGCACATTCATTGACACTTTTTGACACCATATTTTTTGTTATTTATCAACATAGATTTAAATATTGTGAATTACTAAAACTCAACAATAGCAACACATTTGATTGCTTTTCCACAACAATTAACACAGTAATCCACATTTTATATTCTTATACACAAAAAAACTAGTTGTCAGTTTGTGTAATTAGTTATTATTTTGTGTCAATATGTGTTAAAAACATATTTCTTTTTTCACAATGGCAAAATTTCAGGGCGAATATGAATCAACAATGGACTCAAAGGGTCGCTTTTTGATGCCTGCTGCTGTGAAGAAACAACTACCAGAATCTGAGAACAGTTTTACTATTTCTCGTGGTGCAGGCAATTGCCTCACGTTATATCCAAAATCTACCTGGGATAATATACTTAACAAAATTAGTAGTTTAAACGACCTTGACCCAAGAGTTGTGGTTTTTAAGAGAAATTTTTTACGAGGAGCAACAGAAGTGAATTTGGACGCTGCAGGAAAATTAAATGTACCTCAATCGTTACTTGATTATGCAAGCATTAAGAAAGATATAGTCGTTTTTGGTGTTTTGTCTCGTTTTGAAATTTGGGATAAAAATAAATACAATGACATGTTTGATAGCACAAGTGATGCAACGCTTAGTGAGAATGCGAAAGCTATACTGGATGAATATAAAATAAATTTTAATGATTAAATTTTAATTATGGATTTATGAGTTATGAATGGTGGCAACATAAATCATACATCGTAAATCATTTAACTGTAAATAAAATGTATCATATACCAGTTCTTTATAATGAATGTATTGAAGCCCTAAACATCAAGCCCAATGGGGTTTACGTTGATTGCACATTTGGTGGTGGTGGGCATAGCAAAGGAATTTTAGAGCAATTAAATAGTGACGGAAAATTATTTGCTTTTGACCAGGATGAAGATGCAAAAAAAAATGTGATTGATGATGAACGCTTTGTTTTTGTACCACACAATTTTAGATATATGCAAAAGTTTTTGAGATTGCATAAAATAGATAAAGTTGATGGTGTGCTTGCAGACTTAGGTGTTAGCAGCCATCAGTTTGATGAAGGAAGTAGAGGCTTTAGTACAAGGTTTGACGGTCCATTGGATATGCGAATGAATGTGAATGAAACACTGACTGCAAAGCAAATTGTTGAAACTTATACAGCACAGCAACTGCAATTAATGTTTCAGGAGTATGGGCAGGTTACAAACGCAAAGTCTTTAGCACAGCACATTGTAGCCAATCGAAGCAATGCAGGTTTAGAAACAATTGAACAGTTTAAAAGCTTTATTAGCTCTTTGGTTAAAGGCAACCCAAATAAGTATTTAGCACAGGTATTTCAGGCATTACGAATGCAAGTAAATGATGAAGTGGGGGTGTTAAAAGAAATGTTGTTGCAATTGCCAAATGTTTTAAAAATTGGTGGAAGGGCTGCTATCATTACGTTTCACAGTGGTGAAGATAGATTGGTAAAAAATTTTTTTAAAGCAGGAAAGTTTGAAGAAGAAATTGATGCAAATCCCTTTTCTACTGAAGTGCCTGAGAAAATTTTTACATTGGTTAACAAAAAGCCAATTGAAGCAGGTGCAGAAGAATTGAAGAGAAATACAAGAAGCAGAAGTGCAAAGTTGAGAGTGGTAGAGAGATTGTAGATGTGATCATTTAAAATATAAATAATAACACAGATTTCGTGAACCCTATGTCTCTGTGGTAAATACAAATTAATCCGTGACTGAAACAACTGCCCCAATTACTAACGAGCAAGAAAAGAAAACATCTTCTGTAAAAGGTGTGGCTAATCTGTTTCAAACAAAATGGATTAACAACAACCTTTTTTTCTTTTTATATCTGGCCATGTTGGCTGTTGTCTATATAGCTTATGGACACTGGACAGATAAAACCTTGCGTGCAATTAATAAAACACAAAATGAATTAAAGGATTTGCAGTATGAATTTAAAACTGTAAAAAGCGAGGTGATGAAAAACAGCGAGGTTAATGAAGTGTTGAAAGTAGTGCAGCCAATGGGTTTGAACATAAGTAACGAAGTGCCAAAACGTTTAACTATAAATTCAAAATAAAGATACAAGAATTTTAATTGGATATAAAAAGCGACATATTATCCCGTGCTTATATAAGCTTAATATTAATTGTAATAGTAGGCTTATATATATTAGCCAGTGCAGCAGTTATTCAGCAAAAGCATGGAAAATATTGGCGTAGCTTAAATGACAGCTTGCATATTAAAACTGAAGAAATAGCAGCTGAACGTGGTACAATTTATAGTGAAGATGGAAAAATGCTTAGCACTAGTATTCCGTTTTTTGACATATATATTGACTTTGGTGCAGATGGTTTAAGGGATAAAAAAGGAAAGAAGTTTTATGATAACCTTGACTCCCTTAGTTATTGTTTAAGCAATCTTTTTAAAGACTATTCACAGGTTGAATACAGCAAAATTCTGGCAAGGGAGTACAAGCAAAAAAATAGATATTTTTTATTGCATAAAGATGCTACGTATGTTGATTTTAAAATGTTGAAAACCTTTCCAATTGTGCGTTTGGGACGAAATGCAAGTGGGTTTATAGCAGAAGTAAAAAACAAAAGACTTAATCCTTATGGCATGCTTGCATATAGAACAATAGGTTTGGATAGAGCTATTGGAAAAGTTGGGTTAGAGCTAAAATATGATAGCATTTTAAAGGGAACAAGTGGAACAAGAACTGTAAGGTATATTGCAGGTGGAGTGGCTGTTCCTGTTGAAGATGCAATTGAAACTGAAACGCAAAACGGAAAAGACATCATTACAACAATCGATGTGCTTACACAAGAAATTACAGAGAATGCTCTTAAAAAAATGATGCTTGATAAAAAAGCTCAAATGGGTTGTGCAATTGTAATGGAAACTAAGACAGGTAAAATAAAAGCATTGGCTAATTTAGGTGCAAACAGTACTTACGATGCTTATTATGAAGATAACAATTATGCATTGTTTGCATCTGAGCCAGGCAGTACACTGAAGCTGGCATCATTGCTCACTTTTTTAGATGATAAAAAGGTAAACCTTAATACTCCTGTTGAAGTTGGTAATGGTGAATGGCAAATTTCACCCACAAGAAAAATTAGTGATGCACACACACCAAGCAAAGGCGTATTAAGTGTTCAGGAGTGTTTTGAAAGCAGTAGCAATGTTGGCATGTCAAAAATATTTTGGGCAAACTATAAACAAAACCCAAAACTATTTTTTGATAAGCTACGAACGTTAAGGTTAGACAGTTTAACTGGTATTGATTTAATTGAAGATACAAGATTAGCTTTTCCTTCATCAAAAAGCATAAGGGCTTACAATACAGACTTGGCAAGCGTTTCATATGGTTATGCAATCAGTATTTCTCCTTTGCAAAGTATTACATTGTATAATGCAGTTGCTAATAATGGCAAAATGATGAGGCCGTATCTGGTAAGTGCAATTCAGGATAATGGTATTACTGTAAAAGAAATTCAGCCTACTGTACTTAACTCAAAAATATGCAGCGATGAAACTATTGTAGCGGCTCAAACTTGTTTAAAAGGAGTGTGTAGTGGTAGTATTGGTAGTGCGAGAGAAGTGTTTAAAGATTGCGATTATAAAGTAGCAGGCAAAACTGGTACAAACCATATTGGATATAATGTTGACAGAAATGAGGAAGGTGTTTATCAATCTTCATTTATTGGATATTTTCCTGCTGATAATCCTCAATACACCATTGCAGTTGTAATAAAAAATACTGCAAACCAAGCTCAGTACTATGGTGGGCAAGTGGCTGCACCAGTGTTTAAAGAAATTGCAGACAGGCTTTATACAACCTATGTTAAAAATGCTGCTATCCAAAATCAATTTATAAAAGCAGATAGCTCTAGTATAAAATATAGTGGTTTTAGAGATGATATAAAATATGTACTGAATAAAGTTGGAACAAAGTATAACGAGAATGTTGGCTTAGCAGATGAATGGGTAACTGTTGTAGGAAACACAAAACAGTTAAGCATTTCAGCAAAAAAAACGTTGAAACAAACAATGCCCTTATTAACTGGAATGAATATGAAAGATGCAGTTTGCCTATGTGAAAATTTAGGCTTAAAAGTTACTGCTAATGGTAAAGGAAAAGTAAATAGTCAATCAATAAGTGAAGGAACAAAAATAGCTTTTGGACAAACTGTAAATATTAATCTGAACTAGTTGACACAACTACAAAACATATTATACAAAGTGCATCTCAAGCAAGTGCAAGGCACAACAGATAAAACTGTTGCTGGTATTGCAATTGACAGCAGAGCAGTAAAAAAAGATTTTGTATTTGTAGCTATTAAAGGCGAAAAAGTTGATGGTCATTCTTTCATTGCAAAAGCAATTGAATTAGGTGCTGGTGTTATTGTTTGTGAAGAAATGCCAAAGCAGCTCATTGAAAATATTACTTACCTGCAAGTGAGCAATACGCACGAAACTGTGGCAATTATGGCTCATCAGTTTTATGATGAACCTTCAACAAAAGTTAAGTTGGTTGGCGTTACAGGAACTAATGGAAAGACAACAATAGCAACGGTTTTGTTTAAATTGTTTACACAGCTTGGCTATAAATGTGGATTGATTTCAACAGTGCAAAATCAAATTGCAAATGACATTATTCCATCGACACATACAACGCCAGATGCAGTTAGTTTAAATGCTTTGTTGAAAAAAATGGTTGATGAAAAATGCACACACGTTTTTATGGAATGCAGCAGTCACGCCATTCACCAGCATAGAATTACTGCTTTGCAATTTGCAGTTGGTGTGTTCAGCAATATTACTCACGACCATTTGGATTACCATAAAACTTTTGATGAATACATAAAGGTTAAGAAGAAATTTTTTGACGACTTGCCAGCAAATGCTTTTGCAATAAGCAATGCAGATGATAAGCGTGGTGAAGTGATGTTGCAGAATACAAAGGCACAAAAAATTTATTATGCTTTAAAAAGTCCTGCAACTATTAAAGGTAAAATTTTAGATAATGCTTTAACTGGTTTGCAAATGTTAGTAAATGATGTTGAAGTTCATTTTAGATTGATTGGTGAGTTTAATGCTTATAACCTTTTGGCTGTTTATGCTGCTGCAATTTCTTTAAATGAAGACAAAGCGAAAGTATTGACAGCATTGAGTTTGGTTACAGGTGCAGAGGGAAGGTTTGATTACATCATTGGTAATAACCTGGTTGTTGGTATTGTTGATTATGCTCACACGCCAGATGCTTTGGAAAACGTTTTGGCAACAATTAAAAAACTAAGAAAGGGGCACGAACAAGTTATAACTGTTGTTGGTTGTGGTGGTGATAGAGATAAAACCAAACGCCCCATAATGGCACAAGTTGCTTGTGATTTTAGCGACAAAGTTATTCTTACAAGTGACAATCCAAGAACAGAAGAACCTGCTCAAATATTAGAAGATATGCAGCAAGGATTGAGCAGCAGTGCAAAGAGAAAATATATTTCAATAGTTGATAGAAGGGAAGCTATTAAAACTGCTGTGATGATGTCAAATGCAGAAGACATCATACTTGTAGCAGGCAAGGGGCACGAAAAGTATCAAGATATAAAAGGTGTTAAACATCCTTTTGATGATAAAGAAATTTTAAACGAATTATTAAAAACTGATTACTAATTAAAGATTATTTATTACTTATCGTAACTAATAATTAACAATTAATAATTAATAATTATAAAATGTTATATCACTTATTTACCTGGCTTGACAAACAATATAATGTTCCTGGTGCTGGCTTGTTTCAGTATCAAACGTTTCGTATTGCAATGGCAATTTTATTGTCTTTAGTAATTGCAACAGTTTATGGCAAAAGGATAATTGTGTACTTACAAAAAAAGCAGATTGGCGAAAGTGTTAGAGACCTTGGTCTTGAAGGACAAATGCAAAAAAAAGGCACACCAACAATGGGTGGGTTGATTATTTTGTTAAGCATTTTAATACCAACATTATTGTTTGCAAACCTTGACAAAGTTTATATAAGATTGATGGTGCTATGCACTGTATGGCTTGGTGTTATTGGGTTTATAGATGATTACTTAAAAATTCGTTCAAAGAAATTAGCACAAGCAAAAGGCGAAGCATATAAGAAAAAAGATAGTGATGGATTGGCAGGTAAGTTTAAAATTTTTGGGCAAATTGGTTTAGGCATTATTATAGGAACCACACTTTATTTCAGCAATGCTGTTACTGTTGAAAGGGAAATACAAACAGCACAAATTGGCACTACAGCTTTTTTGCAACAAGGCGAAAAGCTTGCAAAAGATAGCAATGTAATTAAAAGAGTGATTGATGGCAAAGAACGTTATTATGTAAAAGTCAAAACGCCAATCACAACCATTCCATTTGTTAAAGGGCACGAATTTAATTACAGCAAATTGATAAGTTGGATGGGTCCGGGTGCAGAAAAATTTACCTGGTTGTTGTATGTAGTTATTGTTACATTAATTATAACAGCAGTAAGCAATGGTGCTAATTTAACTGATGGTTTAGATGGATTAGCTGCAGGCGTGAGTGCCATTATTGGTGCGGGTTTGGGCATATTTGTGTATGTTAGTGGTAACTATGTTTTTGCAGATTATCTAAACATAATGTACATACCAAATCTTGGAGAGTTATCAATTTTTGTTGGTGCATTTGTTGGTGCTTGCATTGGTTTTCTTTGGTACAATGCTTATCCTGCACAAGTCTTTATGGGAGATACAGGCAGCCTTGCTTTAGGTGGAATCATTGCATCTCTTGCTATTATCGTTCATAAAGAATTATTAATACCAATTTTTTGTGGAATATTCTTAGTAGAAAATTTAAGTGTGATTTTACAAGTGTCATATTTCAAATACACGAAAAAGAAATATGGAGAAGGAAGAAGAATATTCCTGATGAGCCCATTGCATCATCACTATCAAAAGAAAGGTTTTCACGAAAATAAAATTTCATTAAGGTTCTGGATTATAACAGTGCTGCTGGTTGTAGCAAGTATTATGACTTTGAAAATTAGATAAAAGCCCCCTAACCCCCAAAGGAGGAATAAAAAATATTGTGCAAAATGGAGAGTATAAAAAATAATCAAGCTGTTACAAAATCCCCCCTTCGGGGGGTGGGGGGGCTTTGCATCCTTGGAAGTGGCGAAAGCGGTATTGGCTCTGCATTGCTTGCAAAGCAAAAGGGTTATGATGTGTTTGTAAGTGACGCTGGAACAATTAAAGAACATTATAAAAAAGAACTAACAGATAACAATATTTCATTCGAAGAAGGTGGGCATACTGAAGCAAAAATTTTAAATGCTGATGAAGTGATGAAAAGCCCAGGCATTCCTGAAAAAAATGAAATGATGAAAAAGATAAGGACTGCTGGAATACCTGTTATCAGTGAGTTTGAGCTGGCTTATCGTTATAAAGGAAACAGTAAAATAATTGGTATTACTGGTACAAATGGAAAAAGCACCACAACAAGTTTAATGTACTATATCTGCAAAACAGCAGGGTTTGATTGTGCTTTGGTAGGAAACATTGGTTATAGTATAGCAAGGCAAATTGCTGAAAAGCCTTGTGAATACTATGTTGCAGAGATTAGCTCTTTTCAGTTGGATGATATACAAACTTTCAGGCCAGATGTTGCTGTGTTATTAAACATAACAGAGGACCATTTAGACAGATACGATTACAAGTTTGAAAATTATATAAAATCAAAATTCCAAATCGCAAAATATCAAACGCAAAGTGATTTTTTTATTTACAATGCCGATGATGAAGTGATTCAAAAATACTTACTAACAAACCCCATTAATTCACAACAATTACCATTCTCTATGAACAAAGATTTAAAAAAAGGAGGACACATTAAAGGCGACACAATGATGCTTAGAATTCAAGAAGAAAGAGTTTCGATGAGTATTTACGACTTTGCATTGAAAGGTAAACACAACCAGCAAAACACTATGGCAGCAAGCATTGCAGCGACTACCATTGGTATTCGCAAAGAAAAAATTCGTGAAGCAATTTCTGATTATGCAGGACTTGAACATCGAATGGAACATGTTGCCAGTGTTCGTGGTGTTGAGTTTATCAATGACAGCAAGGCAACTAATATCAACAGCACATGGTATGCATTAGAAAGCATGACAAAGCCTACTGTTCTTGTGCTTGGTGGCACTGACAAAGGCAATGATTATTCTTTAATTGCAGAGCTTGTTAAAGACAAGGTTAAAGCCATTGTTTGCCTTGGTATAGATAATACCAAAATTAAAGAAGCATTTAAAAAGCTTGTTCCAAAAATTGTTGAAACGGATAGTGCAACTAAATGTGTGAATGCTTGTTTTAAATTGGCTGCAAAAGGAGATACTGTTTTGTTGAGTCCTGCTTGTGCAAGTTTTGATTTGTTCAAAAACTATGAAGACAGAGGCAGGCAATTCAAGCAGGCTGTGTTGGAATTGTAGTAACAGTTTCATTTGTTCATATAAACTCTGTTATACAAATAATGGAGAAGATTGTATCCATAAAATTTTGAATGTTTAAACGTACCTCAGATATAATGTTTAGCGAATTGCCACAGTTGAAAGACAGTGGTAATGCACTTTTGGCAAGAGCCAAAGGAGATAAATTCATTTGGGGGATTGTCATCCTTTTATCACTTATATCTATTCTTGTAGTATATAGTGCAACAGGTTCTTTAGCTTATAAAAAATATCATGGCAACACCGAATTCTTCTTGTTTAAGCAACTTGCATTTTCAATTGTAGGTTTACTTGCAATATATTTTGTACACCAGGTTAATTATTCTTTTTTTTCGAGGTTATCAAAGTATTTAATCATCATAGCCCCACCTTTATTAATTTATACTTTACTTTTTGGTGCAAAAATTAATGAAGGTAGCAGGTGGTTACAAATACCAATTATCAAACTTACTATTCAAACCAGCGACTTTGCTCGTTTAGCCTTGTTTATGTTCTTGGCAAGGGTACTAAGCAAAAAGCAGGAAGTAATCAAAGACTTTAAAAAAGGATACTTACCTGCCATTATTCCTGTTGCTGTTATTTGCGTTTGCATTATGCCTGCAAACCTTTCAAACGCTTTGCTAACAGGGCTTACAGCATTACTAATAATGTATATTGGAAGGGTGAATTTTAAGCATATACTATTAACAATATTAGTTGCGTTAATACCAATTGCATTAATAATTGGTGTTGCAGTGGTAACTTATAATGGCAACCAGGCAGATACAGATAAACCTGCAGTTGCTGAAAAAATAAAGTCATTTGGGCGTTTTGGAACCTGGGTTAAGCGTGTCCAGGATTTTGTTTATGCTTCGCAAGATAATACGCCTTACCAACGACAGCAAGCCAATATTGCCATTGCAAACGGAAGTGTTTTATTTGGTGTTGGTCCTGGTAATAGCACAGCCAGTAATTATTTGCCACAAGCATATAATGATTTTATTTATGCAATAATTATTGAAGAGTATGGCTTGTTGGGTGCAGCGTTTATCTTATTTATTTATTTACTTTTTTTATATCGGTGTATTCGTATTTATAGAAAATTTCCTTATGCCTTTGGTGCTTTTCTGGCATTGGGATTAAGTTTTACTTTAGTGATACAAGCGTTGGCAAATATGGCTGTAAGTGTAGGTATAGTGCCAGTTACAGGCGTTACGCTTCCTTTGGTTAGCATGGGTGGCAGCTCATATTTATTTACTTGTGTAAGCATTGGAATTATTTTAAGTGTTGCAAGAAATGTAGAGCAGCTTGAGGGAAAAGAACAAAATACAACTGCTATAGCAACCCAATAAATTTCATACTATTTTTTGAATAATAATAATAACATATCAAATTCTTCATTGCGATTTTTAATTGCTGGTGGTGGCACGGGTGGTCATATTTTTCCTGCAATAGCTATTGCCAATGCTATAAAAAAAATGCAACCTGATGCACAAATTTTATTTGTAGGTGCAAAAGGAAAAATGGAAATGGAGAAAGTGCCACAAGCTGGCTACAGCATTAAAGGGCTTGATATTGCTGGGTTTAACAGAAACTCTTTATTAAAAAATGTTTCATTGCCATTTAAATTGATTAAAAGTTTTTGGCAGGTAAGAAAAATAGTAAACGAGTTTAAACCCACTGCTGCTATTGGTGTTGGTGGTTATTCAAGTTTTCCAGTGTTGAAATACTGTCAATCAAAAGGCATAAAAACTTTTATACACGAAAGCAATTCGTTTGCTGGTAAAAGCAATATAATGCTTAGCAAAAATGCAACAAAAATTTTTGTTGCAAGTGATGGAATGGAAAAGTTTTTTCCTAAAAGTAAAATAGTTGTAACAGGTAATCCTGTAAGAAAAACTATTGTTGAGGGTAATGTGAGTAGGGAAGATGCAATTCATTTTTTTAATTTGGATAACAATAAAAAAACAGTGTTAGTAGTTGGTGGAAGCTTGGGTGCAAAATCAATCAATGAAGCCATAGCAAAAGATTTGAGCGATTTTATAAGCAATGATATTCAACTGATTTGGCAAACTGGTAAAACAACTGCTGAACAGTTTATTGCTATTGCAAAAGATAAAAAAGGAATTTGGGTAAATGCTTTTATTGAAAAAATGGAAATGGCTTACACTGCTGCTGATGTTGTAATTAGCAGGAGTGGTGCAATGAGTGTTGCTGAGTTATGTGTTGTTAAAAAACCTGTTGTGTTTGTGCCTTTTCCCTTTGCTGCAGAAGATCATCAAACAGCGAATGCACAAAGTTTGGTAAATAAAAATGCTGCTATTTTAATAAAAGATGAAAATGCAAAAATGGATTTAGTAAATACCACTATTGCATTAACAAATAATAAAGCTGCACAACAAACCATGCAAGATGCAATAGCAAAATTTGCTATAGTTAATGCAGATGAGGTAATTGCTAAAGAAATTATTTTAAATGTTGAATTATAAATGACAAAACCAAACAACATATATTTTATTGGTATTGGTGGCATTGGAATGAGTGCTATTGCTCGTTACTACAATTCACAAGGCGTAAGGGTTTCGGGCTATGATAAAACAGAAACAACATTAACAAAACAGCTTCAACAAGAAGGTGTTGAAACTCATTATGAAGATAATGTAGAGCTTATTCCAAAACAAGTTGATTTTGTTGTTTACACACCTGCTATTCCAAAAGAACATACTGAATTAAATTACTACATTAGTAATAATTATAAAGTTTATAAGCGTAGCGATGTCTTAAAAATCATTACAGAAAACTCTTTCAACATTTGCGTAGCAGGCACACATGGCAAAACTACAACTAGCACTATTATTGGGCATTTGCTAAGAGATACAGGTTTTGGATGCAATGCTTTTTTAGGTGGCATTGCTGCTAACTATAATACCAATTTTTGGAGTAGTAAAGAAAATAATGTTGTTGTGGAGGCAGATGAATATGACAGAAGTTTTTTAAAATTATCGCCAAATATTGCTATAATAACTGCTGTTGATGCTGACCATTTAGATATTTATGGAACTGCCGAAGAAGTTGAAAATGCCTTTGTAGAATTCTCTCAAAAAATAAAGGATGGTGGTTGTTTAATTTTAAAACACGGTTTGCATATAAGAGAAAAATTTACCACGCCTGATTTGTGTACATATAGTGTGAGCGATAGCAACGCCAATATTCATGTCAAAAATTTGCAAGTCATTAATGGGTCGTATCATTTTGATGTTGTTAATGATTATTGGACAATTAAAGATGTTGTATTGAATATGGGTGGCTTGCACAATATTGAAAACGCTTTGGCAGCAATAGGTGTAGCCAAATATTTAAAAATTGATGATGATAAAATAAAAGTTGCATTGGCAAACTTTAAAGGTGTTAAAAGAAGGTTTGAATACATTGTAAAAAATGATGAACATGTTTTAGTTGATGATTATGCTCATCATCCAGATGAGTTGAAAGCCCTGATAACAGGTGTTCGTAGCATTTATCCAAATGAAAAACTGACACTTATTTTTCAACCACATTTATATACAAGAACAAGGGATTTTGCAAATGGGTTTGCCGAAAGTCTAGATATGGCTGATGAAGTGATTTTGTTGCCTATTTATCCTGCAAGAGAATTGCCAATTGAGGATGTTAACAGTGAAATGATTTTGCATAGAATGAATTTGGAAAATAAGCAAGTGTTAAGTAAAGAAAATATGCTTGACTATGTTAGTCAAAATAAACCAAAGCTAATAGTAATGGCAGGTGCAGGCGATATTGATGTATTGGTTAATAAAGTCAAAGAATCATTAAGTCAATAGTCATAATAAAAAATACTTGAAAGTTGAATTAAAAAATAAAATCATTCTTGGGCTTTGGCTGTTTGCTGCACTAAGTGTTTTAGTGCTGTTTGTAGCTGCATCTCAAAAAAGGAAAAATGGTTTATGTGCTGGTAGTAAAATTGATATTACTGCGAGTAATCAAATATTTTTTGTAACACAAAAAGAGGTAAACGAAATTATTAACAGCAATGGAGATATAAAGGAAAAGAAAGTGAACAGCATTGACATTGCCAACCTGGAAAATGCCTTACAAAAAAATGTATGGATAAAGAATGCCGAACTGTATTTTGATAACAATGCAACACTGCATGTTGATATAAAGCAGCGACAGCCTATTGCAAGGTTGTTTTGTGTAGATGGCGTTTCACATTATTTAGATGAAAATGCTGTGAGGCTGCCAATAAAGAATAATGCAAGTGCTAGAGTGCTTGTTGTTACTGACTTTCCAAGCAGTAATGAAGTATTGGCTCGTGTAGATAGTTTAGTGTTGAAAGATGTAAAGGCAATCAGCAATTTTATTTATGCCGACAGCTTTTGGAACGCACAGATAGCACAAGTGAATATTACCAATACAGGCAAATTTGAATTGGTGCCAACTATTGGTAATCACATAATACTACTTGGCAATGCAGAAAGTTTGAAAGAAAAATTTGAAAGGCTTTATACTTTTTATACAAAAGCCTGGTTGCAAAATGGAATAGATGCTTATGAAACAGTGGATGTAAGATTTAAAAATCAGATAGTTGCAACAAGGCGAGGAACATCAGTAAGAAATTTAATGCAAGATAGTACAGCACTGCTTTTGAGGGATAGTACTTTAATAAATGATAGTATAGGAAGATAGACCAAAATGACAAATAGAATTGTAAAAGTTGAATGGTGCCAACGCCACTATTGCAACATAGTAGTAGTACAGCCTGGACAACAAAAATAAAACATTCGATTTGATGAAATAAAAGATAAAAAAAATCGTTATCACTTAATTAATGGTATGTGTTTTTATTGTAAAACGCATTATTGAAATAAACAAAGACTAAAGTATGAACAACATTGAAGCACCCATTATTGTAGGATTAGACATTGGTACAACCAAAATTGCTGCAATTGCAGGAAGAAAAAATGAGCATGGAAAATTAGAGATTCTTGGCTTTGGAAGAGCTAACAGCAATGGTGTGCAACATGGTCAGGTATTGAATATTGAACTTACTGTTAAAGCTATTAACGAAGCTTTGATAAATTGCTATAAAAGCAATCCAGATTTAGAAATAAGTGAAGTGTATATTGGTATTGCTGGCCATCATATCAAAAGCTTGCAAACACGTGGAGATATTGTGAGGCAAGATGCTGAAATTGAAATTCAGGCAAGCGAAATTGATGTGCTGATTGAGAACCAACGCAAAACATTTATACCGGCAGGCGACCAGATTATTGATGTGATTCCACAGGATTTTCAGGTAGACAATATTTTAAATATTAAAGACCCAGTTGGATATAATGGAGTAAAAGTTGGTGCGAATTTTCACATTATTACTGGTGATAAAAATGCAATAAGAAATATAAACAGGGCAGTAAATAAAAGTGGGTTAACCACAAAAGATTTGGTGCTACAACCACTTGCAAGTGCTGGTGCCGTAATGAGTGATATTGACCTTGAGGCTGGTGTGGTGATTTTGGATATTGGTGGTGGAACCAGCGATATTGCTGTGTTTCATGATGGCATATTAAAGCATACTGCTGTAATTCCTTTTGGAGGAGAAAATATTACAAATGATATTAAGCAAGGCTTAGGTGTTTTAAAAACACAGGCAGAAGCAATGAAAGTTCAGTTTGGTAGTGCCTTGGCAGACCAAGCAAATGCAAATGCTTATATAACTATTCCAGGTTTGCGTGGTATGGCTGCAAAAGAAATTAGTGTTAAAAACTTAAGCCAGATTATACAAGCAAGAATGCAGGAAATACTTGACTTTGTTGTGTATAATTTAAAGGTTGTAGGTTTAGACAATAAAAACCTTAATGGTGGTGTAATCCTTACTGGTGGGGGCTCACAGCTTAAACACTTAATTCAGTTAACAGAATATGCAACAGGTTTAAATGCACGTATTGGCTTGCCAACAGAACACCTTGCACCTAACCATATTGATGAATTAAAGAAACCTATGTATAGCACTTGCTTAGGTTTAATATTAAAAGGATATAACGATTACGAAAAACAATACAAGGAATTTACAGAGCAATATAAAAAAGTAATTGTTCCTAAAGAGTTTAAAGAAGCAGTAACAGCAGAAGCACCACCAGTAGCTGAAACCATTGCTACCACTGAAGTTGTTGATGTTGCAAAAAGAAAAAATAAAATGAGCATTTTTGATAAGATGAAACACACGCTTATTGAATTGTTTAAAGAGGAAGAAGATAAAGCAATATAATGTACTGAGGAATTAGGAATTAGTAATTAGGTATTAAATCTGCTTACAAATTTTTAATTTTCAATTTTTAATTTTTAATTGAAAAACTATGATCCATTTTGATTTACCAAAACAAAAATCATCAATTATCAAAGTATTTGGCATTGGTGGTGGCGGCAGCAACGCTGTAAATTATATGTATTCTCAAAATATTGAGGGTGTAGATTTTGTTGTGTGTAATACCGATGCTAAGGCAATTGAGCAATCTCCAGTTTTAAATAAAATTCAACTAGGACCTGCATCAACACATGGTTTGGGTGCTGGTGCTAATCCTGAAGTTGGAAAGATTGCAACTGAAGAAAGCTTACAGGAAATAAAAAGTATTTTAGAAGTAAATACAAGAATGGCTTTTATAACTGCTGGTATGGGTGGAGGCACAGGAACTGGAGGAGCACCAATAGTTGCACAGATTTGTAAAGAGCTTGGTATCCTAACTGTAGGTATAGTTACAACACCTTTTGCATTTGAAGGACCAAGAAGAATGCAACAAGCCAAAGAAGGTATTGAAGCATTGAAACCACACGTAGATACATTGCTTGTAATTAATAATGATAAGTTGCGTATGCAATATGGCAACTTAAAAATGAAGGAAGCATTTAGTAAGGCTGATGATGTGTTGGCTACTGCAAGTAAATGTATTACTGATATTATAAACAGTAAAGGCCATATTATAGTTGACTTTGCAGATGTGTGCACAGTAATGAAAAATGGTGGTGTTGCTATACTTGGCAGTGCTGCTGTTGAGGGAGAAGACAGGGCTCAGGTTGCAATTGAAGAAGCATTGAGTTCTCCATTGTTGAATGACAATGAAATTAAAGGTGCAAAATGGATTTTAATAAACATTAATAGTGCGGAGGGGGATTATGAATGTACTATGGATGAAATAGATTTGATTAATGAATTTTTGCGTAGCCAAACAGGAGAAAATACAGACGTGATTTTAGGTATGGGTATTGATAATTCATTAGACAAAAAAATTGGTGTAACTATTATTGCTACTGGGTTTCATCACAAAGATCCATTTAGCAAAGAAGCAATTGCCAAAAGCAAACCAGCACCAGAAAAAATTGTTTTAACACTTGATAGTGCAACTACAAATAATGTTGTTGAAGAGAAAAAAGTTGTAGCAGAACAACCACCAGTTGCTATGCAACAAACATCAATTCTTTTTGAAGATAAAAATTTGTATGAACCACAACTTGTTGAGCAAGTTGAAGAACATATTGTTGGTTATGAGCCATTGAATATTAACAGTTATTCTGTTACTGATTTTGATGCATTGAAAGAGGATTTATTGGATGTTAAGGAAACAGAAATTTTTGAGCTGGAATTGAGCAATCAGGAAAATTTTGTAACGCCATATTTTGGAACAGAAGTAATGGCTGAAGAAACTACAATTGAGGTTGTTTCGCAAGAAGAAATACCATCTGTAGTTGCTACTGTTGAAGAAAGTGTTAATGTGATGCGTGTTGTAGAAACGCCTTCTATTCCTGCAAGCTTAATGAATAAACCTTCAAATATTTATTCAAGCAATAATGTTGTTGAAAATAAAATTGATGAAGTAACTGAAGAACAAAAACCTGAAAATGTTTTTGAATGGCATATTAAGGAAACCACTGCTGAACCTGTGTTTCAGGCTGCAGAAGAAGAAGAAACAAAAGAGTTGGCTTTTGAAGTAATAGCCAGAGAAGAAACGCCACAACCTATTGCAAGCTTTGAGGTAGAAGATTTAAGTGAAGAAGAACAGCAAAGGAAAAGGGCAATTGAAAGAATTCAAAAATTAAGAAACCTGTCTTTCAATATTAATTCAACAGACTCTGCAAATGAGTTTGATAATGTGCCAGCTTATATAAGACAAAAAATGGAATTGCATGGCAATGCCTTAACCACTGTTGAAAGTTATTACAGCCGTGTTACAGTAGATAAAAATACAAATAATGAAGTTGTACTATCTACAAAGAATTCCTTTTTAGACGGCAACAGACCAGACTAAAAAAAGTAGTTTGTTTATACTTGTTTTGTTTAACTCCTTTTACTTTTTGTAAAAGGAGTTTTTTTTTGACATCAATGTATAGTATTTCTTTTAACAAAATTTTTAGAAAATGGTCTTAAACTTTTCCTTTCATATTTTATCTCTTATACATAACAATTTAAAAAGTATAATTATGAAAAAGTACATTATTCTATTTAGTTTGGTTGTGTTAACATTAACACAAACTAATGCACAAGCAAGGCAAAAACATAATAAGACAAATGAGAAAGAGCAAAGGAAAGAGCAGGTAAAGAAGCTAAACTTAACGCAAGAACAGCAAGCCCAAATAAAAAGCCTAAATGCCAATTACAGGCGAAAGGAAAAAGACCTGAAAGCCAATAATAACATGACTTTGGGCGAATACAAACAAAAGTTAAACAGCCTAAAGCAAGAAAGAAAGGCTGCTTTTGAAGCTACGCTAACGACAGAGCAAAAAAGTCAATTGGCTGCGGAAAAAGTAAAATTGCAGCAAGAAAGAAAATCAAGGATGGCAGCACAGTTTAATAAAATGAAAACAAAGTTGCAGTTAACGCAAGAGCAGGAAGAAAAATTAAAAGCAAAGAGGGCAGATGTTGAGCAACAGGTTGCAACCATCAAAGGCAACAATAGGTTAACACAAGAAGAAAAGAAAGAGCAGATTAAAAACCTGAAAATATCTCAAAAGGAATATTTAAAAACAATCCTTACGCAAGAGCAATTAGAGAAGTTGCAACAAAGAAAAAAATTAAGTAAGAAGTAGTTTAGTTAGTTTGTTTTCATAGGTAGTTTACAAAAGAGGCTGTTACATTTGTAACAGCCTCTTCTATTTGCATAGCCTGATATATTTTAACTCTATTTCAAAATTTCTTTCAGTTTCATATCCAACTCAATGCCACGCAACTCAGCAGCAATAAGCTTTCCATTACCATCAATTAAAAAATTAGTAGGGATAGAGTTGATGCCATATTGATGTACAATTTCACTGTTCCAATACTTTAATTCACTTACTTGTGTCCATTCTAATTTATCTTCTTTAATTGCTCCAAGCCAAGCATCTTTAGTTCTGTCAAGGCTTACTCCAATTATATCAAATCCTTTGTCGTGGTATTTTTGATATGCTGCCACAACATTGGGATTTTCTTCCCTGCAAGGTCCACACCAGCTTGCCCAAAAATCTATCAGCACCACTTTCTTATTTTTATAAAAATTAGACAATGTTACTGGTTTGCCATCAATATCGTTTGCTGTAAAGTCTGGCACAATTACATCCTGCGATTTTGATGGATTTGTTGCTGTGTCTTGTTTTGAGGCGTTGCCTGTGTTGTTTTGTTGTACATCATTTTTTGTTTCCTGCTTAGTGTTGCAGCTAAGCATAAACAAAAGCAGTGTTAGGAATGTTATTTTCTTCATTGTTAGATTGTTTGATTTGTTAGATATATGTAGTTACGTAATATGTGGGTTTAAATTACAATACTCACTCTTTATTTTTTCTTCATAAAAAAGTGTGGCATGTCTATTAAAGTCATCTACAGAATCGGTTGTATAAAAATGTCGCTCAAAACCTTTGCTGCAAAGGCTTTCTATTTCTTTATGTTTTTGCAAATATTTTTCAAGACTGTCTGCAACTATCTCTCCTTGTGTAACAATTTTTGTCCCAACAGGTGTGTATTCTTTTATTTTATCTATTAACAAAGGGTAATGGGTACAAGCCAAAAGTATAGTATCAATATTTGGGCTTTGATTATCTAAAGCATCAATATATTCTTTTACAAAAAAATCTGCACCCTTACTGTTATGTTCATTATTTTCAATTAATGGCACCCACATAGGGCAGGCTTGCTGATGCACAATAACATCTGGAAAAAATTTTTCTATTTCGATTAAATAAGAATTTGAAGCTATGGTTCCATTGGTTGCAAGCACACCAATATGATTGCTTTGTGTGTAGTTGCCAATTACTTCAGTAGTTGGTCTTATAACACCAAGCACTCTTTTATTTGGATGTTGGTTTGCAATAAATTTTTGTTGTATAGTTCGCAAAGCCTTTGCAGACGCAGTGTTGCAAGCCAATATTACTAAGTGACAACCTTGGTTAAAAAACCATTCAACACATTCTTGTGTATAATGATATACTGTTTCAAAACTTCTGTTGCCATAGGGTGCACGTGCATTATCACCAAGATAAACATAGTTATATTGTGGTAGTTTTTTTACTATTTCTTTTAAAACAGTTAAACCACCATAACCACTATCAAACACGCCTATTGAACCTTGTTTCATTTAAAAATAATGTTATAAGTAAAGATTAGGTTAATCAAACAATCAGCCAATTTTAATAATATATTTTACAAAACTATGACATAAAAATGACAATTTTATGACCATTAAAGACATGATTTCGAACAACTTTGATAAAAATTGTTTATGAAAAAAATAGTTTATATAATCATAGTGTTGCTTGCGATTATTGCTTGCAATAGAAGGTTGAATTGGATAGATAAAGATAATAAAGGCTATGGATATGTGCCAATTTATGCAAGTAAAACAGACATTGCACAGATAGCTTTTCAAAGTTCAAAACCCACTGCAAATCCAGGAAAAATTTATGCCTATGGCAATTATATTTTTCAGAATGATTTAGGTGCAGGTGTACATATAATTGACAATACAAATAAGCTGAACCCAGTAAAAACAGGCTTTATAAATATACCTTACAATTATGAAATTTCTATAAAAGATAGTTTTTTATACGCCAATAACCTTGCAGATTTGGTAGTATTCGATTTGCATAATCCAACTAATCCAAAAGTTGTAAATAAAATAAATGGAGTGTTTCCAAATCAAGGTGTTCAAAATTATCCTGATGAGCAGGATGTTTATTTTGAATGTGTTGATACAACCAAAGGCATTTTAATTGGATGGAAAAAACAAACAACAATTAACAGAACCTGTTACAGATAAATTAAGCATTATGAAAAAAATATTTCTTTACACTACAATTATTCTTTTGTTTTTTTCTTGCACAAAAAATGACCAAGGGAATACAGTTTATGTAACAACAGGCACTGGCGGAAGCCTAGCAAAATTTGCTATTGCAGGGAATTATTTATACACTGTTGAAAATACAGGTTTGCGTATTTTTGATATCTCCAGTGCAGGCAATCCTGTTTATAAAAATGTAGTTAATCTGGGTTTGGGTATTGAAACTATTTACCCATTTAAAGACAAGTTATTTATTGGAAGCACAAGTGTGGTTTACATTTATTCAATAGTAAATCCTGCTAATCCTACTTTAATAAGCACAGCTACCAGCCAACAAGTTTTTAGACGTTGCGATCCGGTAGTTGCAAAAGACAGTGTGGCTTATGCAACACTGCGTAGCTCTTCTATATGTGGTGGTGGACGTAGTGTGCTTTCTGTGATTGATATAAGATCTATAACTAATCCCATTGAAACATATACATTAACAATGAAAGAGCCTATGGGATTAGGTTATTGGGGCAATAGCTTATATGTATGTGATACTGCCACTGGTATGCAGGTGTTTGATATAAACAATGGTTTTTTACCTAAACTAATTACAACACTTCCAGATGAGAAATGTTTGGATGTAATACCTTATGATGATGAATTGATTTGCTGGACTGCTAATGGCATTACAATCTATGATATTACCAATAGAAATAATCCTGTAAAAATTACAACAATCAAGTAATGAAAAACATCATCTTTTTGCTTATCATTTTGTTCTTTATAAATATCAGTTTATTTTCTCAAAATAATAAAATTCCAAGACTTGCTCTAAGAACAATGTTTGCATCGTTAATAGACCCTGTTCATCCCAACGCTACAATTGGATTGGAATATAACTTAAACGGCAGGCATTCTATCGCTATTGATTATTCTTATATTTTGAATGTGCCAGCACCATTTGATACAAAAGATGAGCATAGTGGATTTATTATAAAGCCTTGCTTTAAGGTTTATAAAAATGAAAAACGAGATGAGTTTTTTGAATGTGATTTTTTCTGGAAGAAACTGTATACCAATCAAAGCAGGTGGATTGGACAAAACATACAAAGTGGGGGAGTGCCAGCCTATTATAAAAAAGATGACTATACTTTGTCTAAAGATGTGTTTGGCTTTAATATAAAGTATGGGCAGCGGGTTGCGTTACTTAAAAATAAAGTTTTGTTGGAGCCTTATTTTGGTATTGGTATTAGATTTATTGGTAGAAAAAATATAAACAATCCTGATGAAATTTTAACTGTTTCTGCACCTTTTTATGGAGATGTTAGAACCAATAAAACTTACTGGGGCGTAAGTTTCCCAATTGGTCTAAGATTAGTTGTACCAATAAAATAGATTTCTTTAAAACGCTTTCCAGCCTTGAGCTTCAATGTTGTGAGTGCCGCCAGACTTGGTAATAATTTTGCTACCTTCTTCAATATCTGCAATATAGCCAACAACACTTATTTCTTCACTCAAAATTATTTTATCATAATCCTCTTGCTTAACAGTAAAAATCAATTCATAATCCTCTCCTCCACTTAATGCACACACAGTTGCATCAAGCCCAAACTTAAATGCAGCTTGCCTTGCATCAGGATGAATGGGTAATTTTTCTTCATAAATTCTGCAACCCAAATTGCTTTGCTTGCATATATGCAACACTTCACTGCTCAAGCCATCACTAATGTCCATCATACTTGTAGGTACAATTTCATTGGTTGCAAAAAATTCTATAATATCTTTTCTTGCCTCTGGCTTTAACAATCTTCCTACAATATAATTTTCACCTTCAAGGTCTGGTTGTATTTGTGGATTTTCAAGATAAATTCTTTTTTCCCTTTCCATCAAAGTCAAGCCCAGAAAGGCTCCTCCAAGAAAACCACTTACACAAATCAGGTCTCCTTTTTGTGCTGTACTACGTTTTACAAATTTATCAGGGGCTACTTCTCCAATAGCAGTAACACTTATTATAAAACCTTTTTGAGAAGATGTAGTGTCGCCACCAACTAAATCAACACCATATTTTTCGCAAGCTGCAAATACACCTTCATAAAATTCATCTATAGCTTCAAGGCTTATTTTATTACTTAATGCAATGCTCATTGTAATCTGCGTTGGCATTGCATTCATTGCATAAATATCACTAACATTTACTACAACACTTTTATAACCTAAATGCTTTAGTGGTGTGTACATTAAATCGAAGTGAATTCCTTCAATTAACAAATCTGTTGTAACTACAGTTTGCTTGCCAAAGTGGTCAATTATAGCAGCATCATCTCCAACTGCTACAATTGTTGAAGCATTTTTTATTTCAAAATTTTTGGTTAAATGCTCTATTAAACCAAACTCTCCTAAACTACTTATTTCTGTTCTTTCCATAAATTTAAATTTGTCCTCCATTTACAATTCTTACAATCTCATCATGTATCAAACCATTGGTAGCAATCAATCCTGGCTGATATGGATTATATGTTTCACCTTTTAAATTGGTTACTTTTCCTCCTGCTTCCTCAACAATTATAAAACCTGCAGCACTGTCCCAGGCACTAAGTTGGTGCTCATAAAAACCATCGAATCTGCCAGCAGCCACCCAACATAAATCAATTGCTGCACTTCCTAATCTGCGTACAGGAATTCCTTTTTTAATGAATTTTTCAAACACCTGCAATGGTCCATTTTCATCATTTACATAAGTATAAGGAAAACCAGTAACTAAGCAGCTTTTAATAACTTCTGTTTTTGTGGTTACACTTATTTTTCTATCATTAAGCGTTGCACCACAGCCACGCTCTGCTAAAAAGAATTCATTGATAAATGGATTGTAAACTGCTCCCATTATCATCTTGCCATCTTTCTCAATGCCAATGCTGACGCAGCATATAGGAATTCCATTAGCATAATTTACAGTACCATCAATAGGGTCAATTATCCATTTATATTCACTATCCTGCACAATGGCACCAGCTTCTTCACTTAAAATAAAATGATCAGGAAAGTCATTTTTTATTATGTTGATTATGGCTTCTTCACTTTTATGGTCAACTTCTGTAACAAGGTTATTAATACCTTCTTTATTAGAAATTGTAAAAGATGTATCAAAGTTTTCTTTAATAATTTTTGCAGCAGCTTCAGTTGCTTTTATAAGTGTGTTTTTTAACATTATAATTTTTATTTACGATTTAGGAACTACGATTTACGATTTGCTTTGAATTGTCTTTTTTCTCAAAGTGTTTAAGCTTGCCACAATTATTGATAGCAATTCATTTCCTTCTTTACACAAAATTGCTATTTCATTTTTATATACTGGATTTAACTCTTCTGTCATTTCTAAAAAGAAAATCGATTAGTCTAATTCTTCTTCAACTATTTTAAATTTATTGATAAAGTCAGCATTTGATTTTGCTCTCAAAGCTGCTCTGTAATTAGCTGCCACAGAAGATGCAGCTCTATTACATTGGTCGCTATAATTTTTATTTACAATATTATATGGCAACTTTAAAACCAATCTTGCAACAGATAAGGCATATTGCTTTGTTCTGTTTTTAAGCTCATCTTTTGTCATATTTTAAATTAAATCGTAAATCTAAAATCGCACATCGTAAATCAATAAAGTATTCTAACCTTAATAGTTTCCTTTACATCTTTCAGTAGCTCAAATGCTTTGCTGGAAAGCTTTTTATCAACATCAAGCACAACATAACCAATGTCATCATTTGTACTTAAATACTGACCAACAATATTTATTTTGTTTTTAGATAAGCTGCTATTTATTTCTCCCAATACACCTGGAACGTTTTTATGTATATGTAAAATTCTATGAGAGTTGGCGTGTGTAGGTAAACTGATTGCAGGCACAGTGTGAGAGCCATTTGTTATACCCTTCTCTAAATAATTATATAGTTTATTGCTTACATCATCACCAATATTCTCTTGGGCTTCTTCTGTGCTTCCGCCAATATGTGGCGTTAAAATTACATTGCTTAAACCTTGCAATGGCGTAGTAAATTTATCTCCATTTTTTTCTGGCTCCCAAGGAAACACATCAACTGCAGCACCGCTCAAATGCCCTGTTTGCAAGGCTTTTGCCAATGCTTCTAAATCAACGACTCCACCACGTGCATAGTTTATTAAAATGCTATCTTTTTTAAATTGCTTTAAAACATTTGCATTAATAATATTTTTTGTGCTTGCATTTTCAGGAATATGTAATGTAGTAATATCTGCTTTGCTCACAACTTCCTTAATATTTTTTGCAGCTACTGCATTACCCAATGGAAGCTTGGTTTCAACATCATAAAACAAAACCTTCATCCCCAAATTTTCTGCTAAAACACTTACCTGGCTTCCAATATTTCCATAACCAATAATGCCCAAAGTTTTGCCACGCAATTCAAAACTACCTTTAGCTTCTTTAAGCCAAATGCCTTTGTGTGCTGCATTATTCTTGTCAATAATCCTTCTTATTAAAACAATAAATAAACCAATAACCAACTCTGCAACACTGCGTGTATTGCTATATGGAGCATTAAAAACCACAACTCCCTTTTTTGTTGCAGCTTTAATATCAACCTGATTTACGCCAATACAAAAACAACCAATAGCTTGCAGTTTGGTTGCAGCCTCCAGCACCTTTTTTGTAATTTGTGTTTTGCTACGAATGCCAAGTAAATGCACATGCTGTAACTCTTTTATTAATTCTTCTTCGCTTAAAGCTCCAGTAATTTTTTTAACGTTGGTATAACCATTTTGCTTAAAATGATTAACTGCCTTATCACTGATATTCTCTAAAAAAAGAATATTGATTTTTTCTTTTGGATAACTTGTATTGCTACTCATAGCTGCGAAAATAGTGGGTTTGAAAAATTTTTAACCCACGACTTAAGTCGTGGGCTATAAAACTCTATGCACATTAATCGTTTTAACGATTTACTATAAAAATTTAAAGCAAAGATTAATTCTTAAAATACAAAGGCAGCTTGATATTCAAGCTGCCTTTGAAAAAAAATATTCCCAATTTTAAAACTAAAACCTTTCTAACTTGCTAAAAAAGAAATCACCTTCAATAATAGCATTTTCATCACTATCGCTTCCGTGTACTGCATTTTCTCCAATTGAAGCAGCATATTTTTTCCTGATAGTTCCTTCTTCTGCTTGTGCAGGATTGGTAGCCCCAATTAATTTTCTAAAATCTGCAACAGCATTTTCTTTTTCTAAAATTGCAGCTACTATTGGTCCACTGCTCATAAAATCACAAAGCTCGCCATAGAAAGGCCTTTCACTATGTATTGCATAAAATTCACCTGCTTGCTCTTTAGTAAGTTTTAACCATTTCATTGCTTTAATTTTAAAGCCACCAGCAATAATATCATTAATAATTGCACCAGTATGTCCTTTGCTTGCAGCATCTGGCTTTACCATTGTAAACGTTCTGTTACTCATTTTAAAAATTTTGGCTGCGAAGATAAGTATATGCAATATTTGAGATTAAACATTTAATATTGTTTTTAGAAAAAGATATTGCTGCAATATGAATACAATGCTGCTACATAATGCTATTGAACTGGATATTATTAAAAATAAAAAAGCATTGTATATACTTCGTGCTATCAATCATACATTACGTTTAGATATTTTAAAATTGATTGATGAAAAGCAAAAAACTACTGTAACAGAAATTTATGAAACACTGAAAATACAACAGGCTGTTGCATCTCAGCATTTGGCTGTATTAAGGCGTGCAGGATTTGTAAGCACAAAAAAAGAGAGCAAGTTTGTGTACTATACTCTCTCTTATAATTTTATCAATCACTTTTCAAAAACAATTGAGTTGATGCTTAACGTAAGTTAGTCGAAAGTTTTTTGTGAGTTTAACGTGAGTAATTACAATAATCAAAAAATCATTTCAAATCAGCGTTCATCAGCGTTTACATTTTCTTACTATCCTCAATAAACTTAGCTAAACCAATATCAGTTAATGGATGTTTTAATAATCCAAGAATACTATCTAATGGGCAAGTGCAAACATCTGCACCAGCAGCAGCACAACGAATAATATGATTTGGATTTCTTATAGATGCAGCTAAAATTTCACTCTCAAAACCTTGAATAGAATATATTTCTGCAATCTCTTCAATTAATTGCACACCATCCCAACCACTATCATCTATTCTACCCAAAAAAGGAGATATATAAGTAGCACCAGCTTTAGCAGCCAATATTGCCTGGCCTGCACTAAAAATTAATGTGCAATTTGTTTTAATGCCATTATCGCTAAACCATTTTATAGCTTTAATGCCATCTTTAATCATTGGTATTTTTACTACAATGTTTGGATGTATAGCAGCTAATTTTTTCCCTTCTTCTACCATTTCGTTAAAAGTTGTAGAAAGCACTTCTGCACTAATATCACCATCAACAATTTCGCAAATGGTTTTATAGTGGTTCATTATTGCTTCCTCGCCTTTAATACCTTCTTTAGCCATTAAAGATGGATTGGTTGTAACGCCATCTAAAATACCTAATTCATTGGCTTCTTTTATTTGAGCAAGATTTGCTGTATCGATAAAAAATTTCATAAACCCCAACCCCTGAAGGGGCAAATTTGTAGTTAAAAAATCCCTAAGTTTTGTAATCCCCTTTAGGGGTAAGGGGTAAAAAAAGGCAGGCTACTCACATCGCACCGCTCAACCACTTGTCCTTGCTGTATTCCTACCCTGGGGAGTTTCAGCAGGAGCTGGTCGTGTAAGACCTGCCAAGTGCAAATGTAGGGGAACAGAAAAAAATATTTTAAATGAATTGCAAATAATGAAAAAATATTTTTTACTGTAATAATTTTAATAGTAGAATTGATTGAAAGTAAGTGTTGAATGGGCTTACTTTTATTGATATTATACTTCTACCAAAATTTTATTTTGAATAATATGGTGAAGCTTTATGCTTAATGCCTGAAACAACATTTTACCATTTGCATTTCTTTCTATGTAATACATTGCCTTGTCAAGCTCTTCAACAATAGCTTCCTGTTGGCTTACGCTTGCTATTTTATTTAAACGAATGGCAAAATCCTTTTCGCTATCAGGCAATATTATATTGTCTGCACCCAGCACTTTGATTCTGATGCTTTGTTCTAATAAATGGTTAAAATATCGTAGAAACTGCTTTTGTTTTTCGCGTCCAAGTTTGCTCATTTCATCAATCCATTTTACCTGCTCGGACAGCATTTTTTTTACAACATAATTCAACCAGTTTTTTAGCAAGCTTTGCCAATCTTCTTCGTTGTGCTGCAGTAGTTGTAAGGCTTCCCTGTAATTGCCTTCACAAATACTTGCAACCTGTCTGGCAGTTGCTGCATCTACATTACAGCGTTCTATTAATGCTTGCTGCACATCATTAATACTAAGCATTGGAATTTTAACCAACTGGCAGCGACTTAATATAGTTGGTAAAATATTTTCCTCACTTTCGGCAACCAAAATGAATAAAGTATTTGGTGGAGGTTCTTCAATTAATTTCAATAATTTATTGCCTTCTTTTCCCAAATATTCAGGCATCCATAAAATCAAAACCTTGTACTCACTTTCGTAAGATTTAAGACTTAATTTTTTTATAATATCATTACATTCTTCAGCAGTAATATTTCCTTGCTTATTCTCTGCCCCAATATGTTGCAACCAATCATACACATTGCCATAGGGATAAATTTTTATAAATTCTCTGAACTCTTTTATAAAGTCGGCACTGGTTGGTTTTTCGCCAGTTTTTTTTGTAATAACAGGAAAACTAAAATGTAAATCAGGATGAATAAGTTGTTCTGCACGTTGTAGTGCAGCATGTTGCTCATCTTCTGAAATGCTTACTGGCATTGCACTTAAGCCACCAAACAAATCTTCTACAATGGGTGCTTCCTTTGGCTGGCACACAACATGCTTTGCAAATTCAATAGCTAATGGCAATGCACCACTTCCTTCTTTTCCAACAAATATTAAAGCATGACTTAGCCTGTTTTGCTTAACCATATCTTGTAAATGTTGCTTAACTGAATGTTGTGCTATAACTGCATCAAAAGCCATAGTTTATTTACGATTTATGAATGACGATTTACGATTTTTTAATAGGGTTTATTTTCTGACTTACTTATTGATGTTTATTTTTATGCAAATACGTTCTTATAAATCGTAAATCTAAAATCATACATCGTAAATTGTTTAGTCATACCTCAAAGCCACAATTGGGTCAAGTTTTGCAGCTTTACGAGCAGGATAAACACCAGCTAACAAGCCAACAAGTGTGCATGCAATAATGCCAATTATTACCCAAAACCAAGGCACCACAAACCCTGTTTTTAAAAGTATAGAAACAATATTACCCAATAAAATGCCTAAAATAATTCCTACAACTGCACCCATTAAACTAATGATAATGCTCTCAAATAAAAACTGATTTTTAATATCACTTCTTGTGCCACCCAATGCTTTTATTAATCCCACCTCTCTTGTTCGTTCACTTACTGCTACAAGCATTATATTCATTAAAGCAATAGCACTGCCAAGCAAAGTAATAACTCCAATAGCTGCTGCTAAAAATGCAATGCCACTTATAAAGCCTATAAACATTTCGGCAAACTTGTCACTCTTTTCTATAGCAAAATTTTCGGCTTCTATTGGCTCAAGTTTTCTTATAGATCTAAATGTACTTGTGGCTTCTTGTGTAGCAGCATCAAGGTTTACAACGTTATTAACCATTACACCAATTAAAAAAGATTTATTAACAGTGCTATATTTTCTGGCATTGTTATAAGATGTAAAAACAATGTCATCTGCCCTGTTTACAGTAGCACCTTTGCTTTTTAAAGTACCAATAACCCTATACGGCGTTCCATTTACTTTTATAATTCTATCAATAGCATTTTCAGCATGTTCTCCAAATAATTTTGAAGCAATATCACTACCAATTACACACACATTTCTTCCGCTTTCAACATCTAAATTATTTATGTTTCTGCCATTAATAATCTGGTATCCATTCACCTCTAAATAGTTTTCATCTCCACCCCACACACTGCAAATTGGATTTGTTTTTTTATTTTCAAAATGACAATCGGCATTATAGGTTGCTGAAACATAAATGCTAGTTTTAGCAGGGTATATAAAATTAGTTTTAAAAGCCTCAGCCTCAAGTTTGGTAATGTACTTGTTTAGGTTAGATTTTTTTTGTGCAAGTCCTTTTTTGCTAACAGCAGTTTCAGCGTCATTATGTGGGCCAATGTGACCTTTGCGTTCTTTATATCTTATGCTAAAAGCATTTGCACCCATTGATGAAAAGCTTTCTTTAATACTTTGGTTCATGGCTTCTATTGCAGTAAAAATGCCAATAAGTGCCATAATGCCAAATGCAATAATAGCAACAGTTATACCTGTTCTTAATCTATTACTTTTAACAGTTGTATAGGCCAGTAAAAACGAGTCTTTAAGTTTCACTTTTTATAATGTTCAAATCAAAAGTAACTGATTTGAGTTGTGATGATTTGCCTTTTGTGTAATTATATTTATTCTCTCACAGATAACATGGATATGGCTGTGTTTTTATTTTGCCATAAAGTTGATAGAGATTTTACACAGAGTTTATGAGGATTTAATATTAGTTGGTGTAATAAAAAAACTGCCTTAAAAAAAGTAAGGCAGTTTTCAATAAAATTTTATTTTGTAATTTTTAAACTATCTAATTCCTGAATGGTTATTTGTGGCAAGTCTGTGTGTGTAATTTGCATTTTATGAGCAACAAGGTTTCCTACTTTTTCTGCATCTTCTTTTGTTGCAAAACCATTATTGCCACTAATTCCTGGAATATTTTCCTGATGAATAAAAACAGTATCTTTTACAAGAACATCATAACCCCAGCCAGTATTGGTTTTAAAAGTTTTTACACTATAAACAGAATTGGCTTTTTCAATTCCTTTTTTATATATTAATAGAACAATTGAAAAAGCCAATAAAATATATGCCCAGTATTTTTTAATCATTTGCATCATAAGTAGCTGTAGGTAAAAATTCTTCTACATTATCGTAGTAGTAAGTTGAGTTTTTTCCTAATGCAACAAAACCTCTTCCATTAATTGTAAATCCAACTGCATCGCTACGTTCAGCACGTTCAAATTTTGTTCTTTCTGTCCATGTATCTTTAACAAAATCATACTCCCAAGTATTGCTTGTATAAGCACCATTAATACCAGTAGTTAAATAACCGTTATCGCCAATAACAAAAGCAACAGCATTACTTCTTACAATACTGCTGTAACTATCATCAAAATCTTCGCTACTTGTATTAGTAATATTTCTTTTTTGTTCCCAACTGCCAGCACCTGTAGGGTCAAAAACCCACATTTCATTTACTGCAACACCATTGTTTGTACCACTTACAATATATGCTTTGTTGCCATATACCATTACTGCAGCACCTGTTCTTTTATCTGTTGATGGCATTGAAGTTTTTGTTGTCCAACCTGTACCATCAAATTCATACATATCTTTTGTATGAGAACCAGTATAGCCACAGCTTACATAGCCTTTGCCATTAATTGCAAAACCTACAGCACCATAACGTGCACCACTACCAACTGTAGCATTTGGGTCTGGCAAAGATGCAATTGAACCTGAAGACCAAGTATTAAGTGTAGCATCATACTTCCAGGTATCATTTAATTTTCCATTATATGCAGGAGCACCAGAAATGTTTGCATCACAAGCACCACCTACAATGTAGCCATTTGTACCAATTGCAAAAGCAGCAGCACTATTTCTTTTAATTGAACCTGTCATATAAGCCTTTTGGCTCCAGGCTCCTTTACCATTATTTGCAGCAGCATCAAAAGCCCACAAGTCATCATATCTTGTTGTACCATCATATCCAGTGCCAACATAAGCTATATTGTTAATTACAAAGCAGGCAGCACCGGCACGTCCGTTACCATCAAATGCACTACGTTTTACCCAATTACCAACCAAAGATGTTGTTGGTGTTGTATCTTTTGTGCAGGCAACACCAATTAACACAATACTTGTTGCAACCAATACCAAATTTTTAAAATGCTTCATTGTTTTTTGTTTTTACTTTATTTTTTTAGTTAATGTAAAACCTTGTTATTAAGGTTCTGCAAATAAAGACAGCAAAAATAGTAGAGTGCTACAAATAAGATGTTAAAAGTTTCATAAAAAACAAAACGCAAACGCAAACACTTTGCTACTCTATATATTTGCCACCTTATTTAAGCAGTGGCTTGCTGCTGTTATTGTTTGATTTTATTAGTTATGAATAAAAAAAATAGATTTATTTTTTGCCTTTTTGTTTTGCTTGTTGTAGTAATGCAGGTAAGCAGTTGCAAAAAAGCTGATATACAATTTGGGGAGGAGTTTGTTACTGACAATGAAATGCAGGTCTTCAGGGTTGATAGCTTTAGTGCCAATATTTCTACTGTATATCAGGATTCATTTGTTACATCTGCACGTGGCAATATCATGCTTGGTGGTTATAATGACCCATTATTTGGACAAATTAAAACACAATCTTATTTTGAAGTTGCACCTCCTGTGTGGGCAGATATTTATCAAAACACCATTTTTGATTCTATAAGCTTAATACTTAAAACCAATAGTATTTACTATGGTGATACTACAAAACCAGTAACTGTAATTGTAAAAGAGTTACAGGATTCCATCGTATTCCCTGAAAATAAATATGCTTTTTACAATATTTCAAAATTTACGGCAAAGCCAGGAATATTAGGCAGTTTCACAGGTTTAGTTACTCCACTTAGTAATCAAACTATAAGTATAAAATTGCCATTTAATTTGGGTAATGATTTATTAAATATGCTAAAAAGTGTAAATAATAATCCAATAAAAAGCAATACAACTTTTTTAAATTATTTTAGAGGTTTTCAATTATCTACAGATGCTACAACTGCAATGGTTGTTAATTGTAGCGATGATGTTGTAATGAGATTGTACTACAGGCAGGATGGATTTCCAAGTGCTACTAATAAACATGTAGATTTTAGCTTAGCAAATAGAACACATCAGTTTAATAATATAAGTATTAATCATACTGGGTATTTATCATCAATTAGTTCAAGTAACAGAGAGTTGCCATCATCTGCAACAAATCATCAGGCATATACACAATCAACAACTGGTAGTTTGGTTAAAATTAGTTTTCCTTCTTTAAGAGATATTCCTAAGCTTGCCAATTTTGCAAAACTTTTGAAAGCTACGTTAATTGTAAAACCCGTTAAAGGTACTTACAATACAGTGCATTCCTTGCCACCAACTTTAAGGTTGTCTCAAACAGATATTAACAATACTATAGGCAACGATTTGGCATACATAACATCAAGTGGTTCACTAGCTGTGCAACTGGGCTTTTTGCAAATAGATAATTTGGCAAATGAGAAAACACAATATCAATATGATCTTACACAATATGTAAGAAATATTTTATTAACAACTCCAACACCCGGAGAAGGTCTACTATTATCTCCTCCATCTCCAAATTTTGAAGACCAGTTTGCACGTGTGATTATTGGAGATAAAAGCAATTTGCTTGGCAACATTCAATTACAAATTTATTACGCAACGGTAAAATAATATTTAAAGAAAAATGAAGAAAATTTATTTAGCATTAATACTTGGTTTTTGTTGCGTACAAAATTTTGCCCAAAACACGGCATCGCCATATTCTTTAATAGGTATTGGCGATATTGAAAAAAGCTACTTTGATAGAACATCTGGTCTTGGACATGCAGGTGTTGCATTAGTAAATGATAAAAGTGTTTTGTTATCAAATCCTGCATCACTTTCTTTTTTAAACAATATTTATTATTTTCAAAATACTTTTTATGTAGATGTAGCTACAAGGTATAAAAACGTAAATTATAGTGGTGATGCAATAAAAAATTCTACAGCCAATCAAAGCAGCGATGTTCAGTTTAAAAAGTTGACGTTTACCATAAAACCTAAGCCTAGGTGGGGTTTAAGCTTTGGTTTATTGCCTTATAGCAATGCAAGTTATTCTTTTACTGGTTTAAGAAGAGTGCAAGGAAGTAATGAAACAATACCTGCAAATTATGAAGGAAGTGGCAGCACCAGTTTGTTATATCTTTCTAATAGTTATTTACTTTCCAATAAATTGAGCATGGGTGTGCAAACATCACTGTTATTTGGTAATTTTAATGATAAGGAAATTGTTTATAGTGCTATTACTGATAGTGTTTTATCTAAAGAAAAAAGCATTTTTGTTTCTAAAATAATGTTTAAAGGGGGGGTGATTTATAAAGACACTATTAATAAAAATTGGAATTTTGCTATTGCTGCAACTGGTTCTTTGCAAACAAATATGAGTGCTAACTACAGATTGAAAATTACAGATGGAACTACTGTTTTAAAGAATACTGAAGAGCAAATAAAAAATTACACATCGCTGCCAGCAATGTTTACAACTGGTTTAGCAGTAAATTTTAAAACCAACTATACTTTTGTTTTTGATTACACTCACCAGGATTGGAGTAGCCTGAAGATAGGTGGTTTAAACTATAGCCTGCAAAACAGCAACAGGTTTGGCGGTGGATTGCATTATCATTATTATCCAAATGCAGCAGATAAAAAGAAAGAGCATTTTTATCAGGTTGGCTACTATAGCAACAACAGCTACTTAAATATTTATGGCGAAAAAATTAAAGAATTTGCTTTTACATTAGGTGCTGGTGTTGAGTTGTTCAGAATAAACAGAAACATTCCAGCTTCAAATATTTATCTACAAGGTTATTTAGAAATTGGCAGCAAAGGCACTACCAATGTGGGGTTAATTAAAGAAAATTTTACTCAGTTTGGAATAACTGTAAGTTATCGCGATTTATGGAACAGCAAAAAAATTAAGCGATATAATTAGATGAGTTTTCGTTTTATTTAGCATAAAACTTATTTATGAAAAAATTGTTATTAGTCTTGCTTGGTTTTGCAACATTAAGCTTAACCAGTTGCCTTGATATTTTTGAAAACATTACTTTAAACAATGATGGAAGTGGTACCTATGAAGTAAAAATGGATATGGCAAAGGGCATTAAAATAATGCAAGATATGATAGGTGGTGGAGGCCAGTCATCGAAGAAGAAAAAAGAAAAAATGGACTCGTCTTTTTCTTATAAAAGTATTGTAGATACTGCATCTGAGCTAAGTGCAGAAGAAAAGAAAGTGTATGGAAAAGGGATATGCCATATAAAAGTAGATGAAGAAAATGCTGTAGCATTTGTAGAAATGAAGTTTCCATTTGCCAGTAAAAATGAATTTGCCACATTGCAAAATGTAATGCATAGCCAAAATGGTGGCGTAAATATGTTTGATGTTATTGATAGAATAATGTCGAAAATGAAAGATGCACCGCCAATTGATCAAAGAGAAAAAGATGAGTTGCCAATAGGAAGTTTGTCATATGTTTTAACAGATAACAGCATTAGCTGTAAAGCAAAAGTAAATAACAATGCAGACAAAAAGAATGACGTTATAGATGATATACCAAAGGAGTTGCTTGGTATGATGAAAATGAATATGAAATTGACCATTAATCTACCTAAGCCATTAACTTCTATTGACAATAAAACTGCGGCTATTTCAAGCGATAAAAAAGTAGTTATAATTTCAAAGGAATTAACATTAGGCGAAACACTTAAAGGTGTTGATTATAATTTTAATATTAACTTTTAGTTGACGTTAAATACTATTCTTTAAAGCTCTATTATTAATAGAGCTTTTTTATTTTAGAGCTGTTCAAGTGCAAGTAAACATAAGTTTAATATAGTCTTAAAAAATTATTAAGATTATTAGGCAAAGAGTTCAAAAGGCTACTTTTGCAGGGTTTCGCATGAAAAAATTATTGCAACATATTAAAAAAATTATTGTATTGGTAGTTTCACTACAAATACTAAACACAGGCTTATTTGCTCAGGATTTTCATGCTATTACAAATGACCAGAACGTTATTAATTCTGTGAATGAATACATTGCTGAAATAATATTAAACAAGGTTAATTTTTTTCCTGAACACCATCAGCATGGCAGTCACAATCATCACAAAAACTCGCATTCTTCTTTGTTTAAAATACAGCAATATGTTTTATACAAACACACGCCTGCAACCACTTGTTTTGTATTAAAAGAACAAGTAACAAAAAGCCAGTATGCTTCAGCTAAAGATGCACATCTGGAAAATATAGTTTACGACATCACTCCTCCGCCTCCAAAGGCATAAAAATGGGCTTTAACAGCCACACTTTTTCAATTTTATTTTAATGCTTGCTTAATGCTTACAGTGTCATGTAAGTGGCTTTCATTATTGCATTGTTTAGTGTATTTTAATATCGAAGTTGTTTAAAATTTATATGTTTAAAGTAAACGAATTAGAGATTTTACTACAGTAGTCACTGAGTTAAAAAACACACAGAGATAACTGAGCATTTATGATATATCTCTGTTTTCTCTATGTAATGCTTTGTTACCTCTGTGGTTGAAATAATTTTAAACAACCTAATCATAATAAGTATTCAATAACTAAGTTTCACAAAAATAATTTTAACCAGAATGTATAAAAAAATTTTAATACTTAGCCTTATAGCTATTGTGGGTTTATTTTCTTGTAAAGAAAAAAAAGAAGAAAAAACAGAAGAAGGTAAGTACACAGTTACCAGCCCTATTGTAATGGACACAACTGTTACAAAGGATTATATTGCTCAAATACAATCTATACAAAACATAGAAATAAGGGCTCAGGTCAAAGGCTATTTAGAAAGTATAAATGTAGATGAAGGACGTTATGTAAGTGCAGGGCAAGTGTTGTTTAGCATTATGCCAAAAATGTATGAAGCCGAATTGCTAAAACAAAAAGCCGAAATGAAAGCTGCTGAAATTGAATTGGCAAACACAAAAAATTTGGCTGATAAAAATATTATTTCAAAACAAGAATTGGCTGTAGCACAAGCCAAGCTTGACTTGCAAAAAGCCGAAGTTTCAAAAGCCGAACTGGATTTATCGTTTACAAAAATAAAAGCACCTTATGATGGTATTATTGACAGAATAAAATTTAAACAAGGTAGCCTTATTGATGAAGGTGGATTGCTTACAACATTAAGCAATAATAAAAATGTATTCGCTTATTTTAATTTATCTGAAACCGAATATTTAGATTTTAAAAACAACAAAAACGATGAACATCAGAAAGTAAGTTTAATACTCGCCAATGGCGATATACACAAGTATAAAGGAGAAGTGGAAACCATAGAAGGAGAGTTTGACAACGAAACTGGCAACATCGCTTTTCGTGCAAAATTCCCTAACCCTGATGCTTTGTTAAAGCACGGCGAAACTGGTAAAGTTCGTTTAACGCTTCCTTTAAAAAATGCGTTAATTATTCCACAAAAATGTACTTACGAATTGCAGGATAAAATTTATGTATATGTGTTGGACAAAGACAATAAACTAAAGTCTCGCAACATCATTATCAAACAAAAACTATCTAACCTGTACATCATAGATAAAGGATTAGAAGCAACAGATAAAATACTATTAGATGGCTTGCAAACTGCTAAAGAAGATGAAAAAGTAGAAGCAACTTTTATAGAACCAAAAACAGTAATTAGCAATCTACAATTAATAAAACAATAAATCGCTGATTGAAATGATTTGAATGAAAACACTGATTATACCTACACTTGGCTGTAATATCCAATCATAAAATTATTCAATCATTACAATAGGTTTTCAGCGTCATCATTTTAATCAATACAATCACAATTACAGATGTTCAGTAAATTCATACAACGACCAGTTCTCTCAATAGTCGTTTCATTAATCATAGTTTTTTTAGGCGTGCTGGCATTAATCAAATTGCCTGTAACGCAGTTCCCATCTATATCGCCACCAAAAGTAAATATCAATGCCGAGTATCCTGGTGCCAATGGTGAGTTGATGATTAAGAGTGTAGTAATTCCATTAGAACGTGCATTAAATGGCATTCCTGGTTTAAAATATATGGATAGTGATGCTGGTAATGATGGTGCTTGCAGCATTCAGGTTGTGTTTGAATTAGGCACAGACCCCAACATTGCAAGTGTGCAAGTGCAAAACAGAGTTGCTGCTGTGGTAAACAAATTGCCACCCATTGTAGTGCGTGAAGGTGTAAAGATTACTCGTGAAGAAAGTAATATGTTGATGTATGTAAATGTATACAGCAATGACCCAAGCCTTGATGTAAACTTCTTATACAATTTTGCCGATATTAATATGCTTTCTGAAATCAAGAAAGTGGATGGTGTTGGTTTTGCAGATGTGTTGGGCGATAGAGAATATAGTATGCGTGTTTGGTTAAAGCCAGACAGAATGTTTGCTTATAAAATTTCAGCAGACGAAGTAATGAAAGCTTTAGGTGAACAAAGTTTAGAAGCATCGCCAGGGCGTTTGGGTGAAGCCAGTGGCAAGCAATCGCAGGCTTTTGAATATGTATTAAAATACAGTGGTCGTTTCACTAAAAAAGAAGACTACGAAAACATCATCATCAAAAGTGATGGCACACAAATGCTACGCCTTAAAGATGTTGCTACTGTTGAGTTTGGCAATGCCTATTACGATTTATATTCCAAGTTAAATGGCAAGCCAAGTGCTGCAATTGTTATCAAGCAATCGTATGGTAGCAATGCAAGTGAAGTGATTAAAAAGATAAAAGAAAAGTTAGAAGAGATTAAAAAATCTTCATTCCCCAAAGGAATGGATTACCAAATTGGATATGATGTTTCTACTTTCTTAGATGCTTCCATTGAAAAAGTATTACACACTTTGGTAGAAGCTTTTTTATTAGTTTCACTAGTGGTATTTCTTTTCCTTGCCGATTGGCGTTCTACATTAATTCCAGCATTGGCAGTGCCTGTGTCTTTAGTGGGGGCATTTTTCTTTATGCAATTATTTGGTATTACGCTAAACCTTATCACACTCTTTGCATTGGTGTTGGCAATTGGTATTGTGGTAGATGATGCAATTGTTGTGGTAGAAGCTGTTCACGCACAAATGGAACAACATCATTGCAGTCCATTAGAAGCAACAAAACTTGCAATGAAAGAAATTAGTGGAGCCATTGTAGCTATTACATTGGTAATGGCTGCAGTATTTATTCCTGTTGCGTTTATGAGTGGCCCTGTTGGAATTTTTTATAGACAGTTTTCCGTTACAATGGCTACTGCCATTATACTTTCAGGAATTGTGGCTTTAACATTTACACCTGCATTGTGTGCAATGATTTTAAAGAATACTCACGGCAAACCAAAGAGTAAAAATATTTTAAACAAATTTTTAACTGCATTCAATAACTGGTTTAGCAGGTTGAATGATAGATACAAAAAGCTCGTAAGCATTATTGTTCACAGGCGTGTAATAACATTTGTGGTGTTAATTGGTTTTTGCATTGGCACTTGGGGCATTAGCAATTCTGTACCTTCTGGTTTTATTCCAAATGAAGACCAAGGCTTGTTTTATGCTATCATTCTTACGCCACCAGGCTCTACGTTAGAGCGTACAGATGAAGTGGCAAATGAGTTACAAAAAGTAGCTGCAACTATTCCAGAAATTAAATCTGTTTCTTCAATGGCTGGCTACGAAATTTTAAGTGAAGGAACTGGTGCTAATAGTGGTAGTTGTTTGATTAATTTAAAAGATTGGAGTGAGCGAAAACGTTCATTGCAAGAAGTGTTGAAAGAGCTTGAAGAAAAAGCAAAAAACATAAAAGGTGCTAACATAGAATTCTTTCCACCACCTGCTGTGCCAGGCTATGGAGCTGCTGGTGGCTTTGAGTTGCGTGTGGTTGATAAAGTTGGTACGGGCGATTATAAATTAATGGAAACAGTAACAAAAGATTTTGTTTCTGCATTAAGTAAACGTAAAGAATTAAGCAATGTATTTACTTTTTATAGTGCCAGTTTTCCACAATATTTATTAGTCGTTGATAATGATAAAGCAGAAGCAAAAGGAGTAACTATTGGCAATGCATTAGATAATCTTTCTACGCTTATTGGGAGTAACTACGAAACTAATTTTATTAAGTATGACAGGCAGTATAAAGTAATGGTGCAAGCCTTACCACAATATAGAGTAACACCAGAAGACATTTTAAAACTATACACCAAAAACGAAAAAGGTGAAATGGTTCCTTACAGTGCTTTTATGCGTTTTGAAAAAGTGTTTGGCTTAAGTGAAATCACAAGGCATAATTTATTCAATTCATCAGAAGTAAATGGTGGGCCAGCAAAAGGCTACAGCAGTGGCACAGCAATGAATACAGTAACAGAAGTTGCTGATAAAACTTTGCCAAAAGGTTTTGGTTTTGAGTGGAGTGGTATTTCGTTAGATGAATCTCGTCAGGGTAATCAAGCCATTTATATTTTCCTTATTTCATTAGTGTTTGTGTATTTAGTTCTATCGGCACAATACGAAAGCTTCGTGTTGCCTTTACCAATATTATTATCATTGCCTGTGGGCATTTTTGGGGCATTCTTTTTATTAAAAGTAATGGGACTTGAAAACAATATCTATGCACAAATTGCAATGGTAATGCTGATAGGGATTTTGGGTAAGAACGCTGTATTAATTGTAGAGTTTGCAGCCCAAAGACATAGCACAGGCACGTCTGCTTTTCAAGCTGCTGTTGATGGTGCAAGTGCAAGGCTACGCCCAATTTTAATGACATCATTTGCATTTGTTGCAGGATTAATTCCACTTGTTTTTGCCACAGGTCCTGGTGCTATTGGTAACAGAACTATTGGTACTGCTGCTGCAGGTGGGATGATTTTTGGAACTGTGTTTGGCGTGTTAGTAGTGCCCGGCTTGTATTACTTCTTTGCAAAAATCAGTGAGAAACATCCATTAGTAGAAAACGAAGAAGAAAATCCATTAACAGAAGAAATTGAATAATAGTTTTCACGCAACGATGCAACGAAAACCACGTTAGCAAAGGTTTGTGTGAATTATATAAAAGTAAAAAAACGTGGCGTTCGTTGCAATCTTTGTTTCGTTGCGTGAAAAAATAAATATGAAAAAATTAATTTTTATAGCAATAGTTTTTGCAGCTGCTTGTAAAGCACCTAATGTTATTGAAGTGCAAAATAAGCAAGCAGTACCAACTGCATTTAACCAATCAACAGACAGTGCAAATGCTGCTACAATTAAATGGAAAGACTTTTTTAATGACCCGTATTTAGCAACACTAATTGATACTGCTCTTAAAAATAATTTTGAGTTATTAAGCAATGCTCAAGACATTGAAATTGCAAAAAATACCATAAGAATTAAACACGCTGATTTATTGCCCAAAGGCAGTGCTGTTGCAGGTTTAGGGCTTGATAAAGCAGGACGTTATACAGCTACTGGTGCAGGTAATGCTTCAACAAAAATTATTGATGATGTAGAAGTGCCAGAACCAATTGGCGATATATTTTTAGGTTTTAAGGCAGGCTGGGAAATTGATGTGTGGAATAAATTTCACAATGCAAAGAAGCAAGCTGTTCTTAAATATTTAAAAAGCATTGAAGGCAAAAATTTTATTGCTACTAATCTTGTTGCAGAAATTGCAAATAGTTATTATGAGTTATTGGCATTAGATAGTCAACTTGATGTAATTAAAGAAGCTATAGAACTTCAGAAAAAACAATTGGAAGTTTTAAAAATTCAAAAAGAAAATGCTGCTGCTACAGAGCTTGCTGTTAAACAGTTTGAAGCTTTGGTATATAATTCACAAAGCCAGCAATTTGATGTGTTGCAAAAAATTGCTTTATCAGAAAATAAAATAAACTATTTGTTAGGCAGGTTTCCACAACCCATTGCAAGAGATAAAAATACTTTTGTAAATACCATTCCCAAAATGGTGCAAACAGGTATTCCTTCTCAACTGTTGCAAAACCGACCAGACATTAAGCAAGCCGAATTAGAATTGCAAATTGCAAAACTAGATGTGCATATTGCCAGAGCAGAATTTTTGCCAAGTGTTGGTATTACAGGAATGTTGGGTTTTAATGGTTATAAGCCTAAATATGTATTGCCAACCTTTGAAAATTTGGCTTTTAATTTTGCTGGAGAATTGGTTGCACCACTAATAAACAGAAATGCTATTAAAGCCGAGTTTGCCAATGCCAATGCAGGTCAGTTAAGTGCTTTGTACGATTATCAAAAAACTGTTTTAAACAGTTATGTAGAAGTGTATAATGAAATGAGTAATATTAGTAACCTGACAAAATTTTACGAAACCAAAACCAAAGAAGCACAAACGCTTACACAATCTATTTCAATAGCAAAAGATTTATTTCAATATGCTCGTGCCAATTATTTAGAAGTATTAACTGTGCAACGTGATGCTCTTTCTGCAAAGCTTGAATTGATTGAAGCCAAGAAAAATCAATTGATAGCTGTTACCAATATTTATAAGGCTTTGGGTGGTGGCTGGAAGTAAAATCTTACTTTGGAGTATTGTCTTTCCAACCCCACAAATGCAGGCAAGCATAGGTTCTGTAAGGTTTCCATTTAGTTGATATTTCAAGCATCTGCAATTTCATTGCTTTTTTATCAGTTGCATCAAGGTTATACAATCTTGTCATGGCTTGCTGTATGCCTAAATCATCAACACTAAAAACATCTTCTCTGCCCAATGCAAACATCAGTAGCATTTCAACTGTCCATTTGCCAACACCTTTAATGGCTACAAGCAATTCAATAATTTCTTCATCGTTAAGTGCTGATAGTTTCTTATCATTTATTTTATGTTCAATGCAAAATGCAGCAACGTTTTTTACATACTGCACTTTAGCATTGCTTAAGCCAATGCCACGCAGCACTTCATTTGGCGTGTCAATTACTTGTTGTGGTTTTGGTTCTTTGTTGTTATACAAAGCAAGAAATCTATTGTAAATAACCTGTGCTACTTTTATGCTTAGCTGTTGCCCCAATATGCTTCTCATTAGCTTTAGTGGAATATTCTTTTGTAACTCCAATTCAAAGTCATTTTCCAATAATAATGGCCTTAATTTTTTGTCTTTGTCAAGGTGAGATTTATAAATCATTTTTGAAAATTTGAAATTTGAAGATTTCAATATTAGTTGCCATAAAATTTTGGCTTTGGCAAAACAAAGGAATTTAGAACACAGATAACACAGATTTTACGGATAAACACAGATTATTTGGTGCTTAAAAATTTTGCAATTAATTTATTCCATTTCAATATTTGTAAAGTATCAGCACAAAAATCTGTAACATCTGTGTATATCTGTGTTCTGTTAATAATGCACTCTTTACATTTGTATAAATAAAAATTTATGCCTGTTATTTTACCTGTAAACAATGTTTCGCCAAAGTTTGGCAAAGATAATTTTATAGCCCCAAATGCAACAATAGTGGGCAATGTAACTACTGGCAGCAACTGTAGTTTTTGGTTTAATGCTGTGGTGCGTGGCGATGTAAACAGCATTGCAATGGGCGATAAAGTAAATGTGCAGGATGGTGCAGTTATACATTGCACTTATCAAAAACATGCAACAACAATTGGCAACAATGTTTCTATTGGTCATAATGCATTGGTGCATGGCTGCATTTTGCACGATAATGTTTTAATAGGAATGGGTGCTATTGTAATGGATGGTTGTGTGGTAAACAGCAATAGTATAATAGCTGCTGGTGCTGTGGTTTTAGAAAATACAATTGTTGAGGCAGGAAGTATTTATGCAGGTGTACCAGCAAAAAAAGTAAAGGATATTTCACAGGAATTAATAAATGGTGAAATTAATAGAATTGCTAATAACTATGTAATGTATAGTGGTTGGTTTAAATAGTTATTACAAAATGAAATTACAACATAAAGCCTTAATAAAATCTTTGCAAAAAGCATATAGTGCAGAGAAAGCTGCATCTTATGCGTATCAGGGACATGCTGCATCTGTAAAGGATTTGGAAGAAAAAAAACTTATACGCCAGATAGAAATTGATGAATGGAACCATAGAAAAGAAGTGTTGCATATTATGCAGCAATATGATATTGCCATTAACAAATGGTACGAAATAAAGTTTGCTGTTATTGGCAAAACCATAAGTGCAAGCTGTTTCGTTATTGGCTGGTTTATGCCATTTTATTTTGCAGGAAGTTTAGAGAGTGGCAATGTGTGCGAATACTTTATAATGAAACAATATTTTAATAGTTTAGGCATAACAAAACACGATGAAATATTGTATGAAATGGGAATGAAGGAAAAGGAGCATGAAGTATATTTTTTAAGTAAAATAAAAAGCAATAAGCTGTTGCCTTTTTTTGAAAAAATATTTAGCTGGGGCAATAGAAAAAGTTTTAATAATGTTGATTTGGATAAGAAATATCCTGTTGAGGAAAGTGGGGTTTATTGTAAAAAAGATTGATGAAAGAGAAAATTGAAAGAAAGTTTTACACAAATAAATCGTAATTCAAAAATCGTAATTCAAAAATATCTTTTGCCCTTATCTTGCAACTTGTATGGATAAGTTTATTGTTTCTGCTCGTAAGTACCGTCCCCAAACATTTGATACTGTTATTGGTCAATCTCATATTACTACCACTCTAAAAAATGCTATAAAGAATAACCAGTTAGCACATGCTTTTTTATTTTGTGGCCCACGTGGAGTAGGCAAAACAACCTGTGCAAGAATTTTGGCTAAAACCATTAACTGCCTTAACCTGCAGCCAGATGGTGAAGCTTGTGATACTTGCAGCAGTTGCAAAAGTTTTAATGATGGGGCCAGCTTAAATATTCATGAACTTGATGCTGCCAGCAATAATAGTGTTGATGATATCAGGAATTTAGTAGAGCAGGTTCGCTTTGCACCACAGGCAGGAAAATATAAAATTTATATAGTGGATGAGGTGCACATGTTAAGTACAAGTGCATTCAATGCTTTTCTTAAAACCCTTGAAGAGCCACCATCTTACGCCATTTTTATTTTGGCAACAACCGAAAAGCATAAGATACTTCCAACCATTTTATCTCGTTGCCAGATATTCGATTTTAAAAGAATAACCAACAACGATACTGCACAACATTTACAAGAAATTGTAGATAAAGAACATATTAAAGCAGACAAGGCATCGCTGCAAATAATTGCACAAAAAAGTGAAGGTTGCATGCGTGATGCTTTAAGTATTTTAGACAAAATAGTAAGCTTTACCAATGGAGAAGTAAACTATCAAAACACAATTGATAATCTTAACATACTTGACCACGATTATTATTTTAAGTTGCTTACTTCTTTGCAGCAACAAGATTTAGCAAGTGCATTATTGTTGTATAATGAAATTAATAGCAAGGGTTTTGAAGGTGACACTGTACTGAATGGCTTTGCAGAATTTTTAAGGAATATATTGGTGTGCAAAGACCCCAAAGCTGCACAGTTACTGGATGTGGTGGAAGGTATGCAGGAAAAATATTTTGCCACTGCCACTACAACCAATGCAAGTTTTTTGGTAGCTGCATTAAATATTTTAAATGATGCAGAGTTGGGTTATAAAATGGCTCGCAATAAAAAACTGCATATCGAGTTTGCATTAATCAAATTAAATTTTTTGCAACAAGCAATTGATTTAAGTGTAGATAATGGACAGCTTGTAAAAAAAAAGCGAATTGATAATGGTGTAGTCATTAGCTACAAGCCAATAAAATCAATAGGTCAACCCCTAACCCCTAAAGGGGAACAAAAAATAGTTTCGCAGGGTGCAGTTTTAAAAATTGAAAGTGATGTTAAGGTTCAAAGTTCAAAAGTGGAAGAACCGCAATTTGATAATAGAACACTTCAACAATTTAGCACTTCAACTCCAAACCCCAAACTCCAAACAGTCACAAACGATAAACCACAAACGATAAACAGCGGTGCTAAGTTGCTTGATATTTTAAAACAGAAAGCAGGTAATAAATATATTGTTGAAGAAATAAAAGAGGCGGATATTTTAGAGATTAACAGGCTTAGAAATGTAATTGCTGAATTCATTAATACACTTAACACACGACAAGGCAAACTAACAACTGTAAACAATTTTAAGCTCGCTTTTGTAGAAGTGGTTGATGAAATAAATTTTAAAATGAGCTGCCCTACTTTAACAGCTATTAAAACCATTGAGCAAGAAAAATCTGAATTTTTAAACCTTATTAAAACTACATTCAATAACCCTGCAATTCAGGTGCAGTTTGAGGTTGATGAAAGTGATGCAATAGAAATTGAAGCACCAAGGTTTACTAATTCAAGGGAAAGGTATGAGTACATTGCTTCTCTTTATCCAATGGTAAGGCTGCTAAAGGAAACATTAAAACTTGACATTAGTTAATTACTCGAAATCGTTTGTTAATTTTGTGCTATGTAACATTCAATAAAGTATTCTTCACGTATATATTTGCCTCATTAATTCATCACATAAAAATTTCCCTTTAGGGATAGGAGGGTCAACAATAATGAAAGTAGCAGTAGTAGGTGCAACAGGTTTGGTAGGCAGCAAAATGTTGCAGGTTTTAACAGAAAGAAATTTTCCTGTAACAGAATTAATACCTGTGGCAAGTGAACGTAGTGTAGGTAAAGAAGTTGAGTTTAAAGGCAAGCTGTATAAAGTAGTAAGTATGCAGGATGGAATTGCTGCAAAGCCAGCAGTAGCAATATTTTCAGCAGGTGGAGATACTTCAAAAGAATGGGCACCAAAGTTTGCGGAAGCTGGCATTAAAGTAATTGACAACAGCAGTGCATGGAGAATGGATGTAACAAAAAAGTTGGTTGTACCAGAAGTGAATGCAAATGTTTTAACTAAAGATGATTTCATTATTGCAAATCCTAATTGTTCTACAATACAGATGGTTGTTGCATTGCAGCCTTTGCATAAAAAATATAAAATAAAAAGGGTTGTGGTAAGCACATATCAAAGTGTTACTGGCACTGGCAAAAAAGCTGTTGACCAATTAATGAATGAAAGGAATAATGTTAATGGAGATATGGCTTATAAATACAGAATTGACCTGAACGTAATACCACAAATAGACGTGTTTACAGAGAATGGCTATACTAAGGAAGAAATGAAAATGGTGAAAGAAACCTGTAAAATTATGGGTGATGATTCTATAAAAGTTACAGCTACAACTGTTCGTATTCCTGTAATGGGTGGACACAGTGAAAGCGTGAATGTAGAGTTTGAAAATGATTTTGACCTGAACGAAGTGAAACAACTTTTGGCAGCAAGCAAAGGCATTATTGTAGAAGATGATATTGCCAATTTTATTTACCCAATGCCAATGAATGCACACGAGCGTGATGAAGTTTTTGTGGGCAGGTTGCGTAGAGATGAAACACAGTCAAACACTTTAAACATGTGGGTTGTAAGCGATAACCTGCGTAAAGGTGCAGCAACAAATGCTGTGCAAATTGCAGAGTATATGATGGAAAATGGGTTGTTGTAATTTAATAATAAACTAAATTAAAAAAGCCTTGAAGTTTTAAAACTTCAAGGCTTTTTTAATTGTGACTACTCTTCAATAATTTTTATCTTAGGCTTTAAAATATGCTTTGTATCATTCGCACTGCCTTGTCTTATAATTCCATCATTTGGTAAGCCTTTTATTAAAGTTACATCTCCAGATATTTTTATTGTTTTTCCATTAAGCATTTGTGCTTTCTTCCAATTAATATGTACAACATAATTATTCAAATAATATACGTTGCCTTTGCCTGCATTTTCATTAACATTAAACTTAGCTGTAAAAGCTACATTGTTGTTTAAAGAATCTTTTTGTTGTGAAAAACACAACAACTGAATTAATACAAATGCTATAGTTAAAGTAATTCTCATACAACTTAATTCAAAAGACCAATTACCAAATACTCACCCTCAACTTTTCATCCCTGTACATTTTATCTGTAGGTTTTATACCAAAAGCATCATAAAATTCTTGCAGGTTTACTACAGGTCCATTTATCCTTTCTTTAGCAGGGCTATGCACATCAGTTTTTACCTGGTTTGCCAATCTTTCTTTTCTGGCCTGGTACAACCAGCTATAGGCATAGCCTAAAAAATAACGCTGTAAAGGTGTTTGTCCATTAATTAACTTACCACTTTTATATGCTTCTGTTTTCTTAAAGGCATCTAAGCCTAAAAGCAACCCACCTAAGTCAGCAATGTTTTCACCTTGTGTAGCATCGCCATTAACGTGTAGTGTATCTACAGGCATAAATTCATTAAACTGTTGTATAATGTTTTTTGCACGCAGTTTAAATTCCTCACCATCTTTTGTAGTCCACCAATCAGTAAGGTTTCCTGCTGCATCATATTGTCTCCCTTGGTCATCAAAGCCATGTGTAATCTCGTGTCCAATGGTGCTTGCAGCAGCATAGCCATAAACCAAAGCATCGTCAAGTTCTGCATCTTTTTTACCAGGAATAGCAAATATGCCAGCAGGCAAAACAATTTCATTATTGCTTGGGTTGTAGTAAGCATTATAGGTCTGAGGCGTCATATCCCATTCTGTCCTGTCAACAGGTTTATTTAGTTTATTTACCCTGTATTTATGCCACCACATATTGGCAGCCTGCATATTTTCTACAAATGATGCCTTGCTAATTTGCATGGCACTAAAGTCTTTCCACTTGTCAGGATAACCAACTTTCTTGGTAATTCTATTTAGCTTGTCAAAGGCTTTGGCTTTAGTATCATCACTCATCCAAGTCAGCTTTTCAATCCTGTTTCTATAGGCATCCCTTATTTCTTCTACTAAATTTTCATAACGTTTTTTAGCAGTTGCATTAAAATACTCCTTCACAAAAAGTTGTCCAAGAGCTTCACCCATTGCACCTTCCTGTGCATCCAAAACCCTTTTCCAGCGTGGTCTTGGCTCTTTAGCACCACTCATGCTGCTCGAATAAATAAATTTATCCATATAGGTATTGTCATCTAAGTATGCAGCAAAATCAGCAATCAAATTATACTTCATATAATTCTTTAAAACTTTAATTGAAGTTGATTGCAGTTCTGTATTTAATGCTGTATAAAATTCTGGCTGACTTACAATAACACTATCCAATTTTGGAATACCTTGAATCGTTAAAAAATCTTTCCAGTTTAATCCAGGGGTTAATTTTTGCAGAGCATCAAAACTCATTTTATTGTAGTTCTTATATGGGTCTCTTAAATCTGCCAATTTGCGAGAAGCTTTTGCCAGCCTGGTTTCAAAAGCATATACTTCGCTCATCATTTCTGTAGCTACACTTTGTGTGTTGCCCAATTGCATAAATATTTTTGTTACATATTCTTTAAAAGCCTTTTGAACTTTAACTGTTTTTTCATCTGTATTAAAATAATAATCTCTGTTAGGCATTCCTAGTCCACCCTGTCCTAATTGAAAAGCCATTTGTTCGCTGTTCATATCGTCTTGGGCTATGTAGCTTCCAAAAAAAGTACCTGAGCCTTTTGCACCAAACTCTGCCGAAAGCTTTATCAGTTCTGCAACCGAAGCTGCATCATCAATTTTCTTCAAGTCTTTTTTTAATGGATTAATGCCGGCAGTATTAATGGCTTTGGTGTTCATGGCAGCACTCCAAAAGTCGCCAATCTTTTGCGTGGTAGTGCCCTTTGCAGCCTGCGTTGCTGCAGCTTTTTTATTAATGGCAATAAGCCTTTTATAAATATCTTCCTGCACTAAGTTGCCAATGCCCCATGCAGCTTCTGCATCAGGTATATTGTTGGTTTTTATCCAGCCTCCATTGGCATATAAAAAAAAGTCATCACCGGGTTTCACGGTATTGTCAATATTGCTAACCAGTGGGTCGCTGGTTTTTTGTGGAGCTTTTTGTGCAAACGCACTTGTACATATAAAGCCTGCAAACACTAGGCAGTTCAATTTTTTTATCATAACAAAATGTATTAGGCAATAAAAATATGAGAATGATGCATTGGTTGTAAAAAGATATATAAGTGGTTTAATATTTTAATGAAGCAAATAATAATCGCTAATTTTACTGCCTCTATTGTGCAATAAATATGAAACTATTCTTTCGATTTTCGTTTGCAGTTATTGTCTTGCTGTTATCTGAATCAGTATCTTTTTCACAAAATAATAACGAAGGAAATCATTATCATACCGAAGGTGTAGGTATTTTATCAACAGGCAACACTGGCACTGGGGCTAATATTAATGTTGTCTATCATCGCTGCACCTGGACTGCCAGCCCTGACGATGCCAGCAAAACATTAACTGGCACTGTAACCACATATTTTAAAACTATTGCTACAAATGTGTCTGCTATTAGTTTCGATTTTAACAATGCCTCATTTAATAACTCAGGCCTTGTTGTAAGTTATCACAATACCAATTGCAATGTAAGTTTTCCCTCAACGGGCAATACTGATATTCTTAACATACAATTGCCTGCAACTATTGCTGCCATTGGCACTTTAGATTCTGTAACAATAACCTACCAGGGCATTCCACCTGCTGCAACTAGCAGTAAGGAAGGGTATCAAAGGGCAACTGATGCTGCTGGCAATAATTTTATATATACTTTAAGCGAAAGCTATGAAGACAAAGACTGGTGGCCCTGCAAGGCAGATATGCAGGATAAAATTGACTCGATAGACATTGAATTAATTGTTCCCAATACATTTTGGGCTGCGGCTAATGGTGTGTTGGTTGACAGTACAGATGATGGCACAAACAGAAACTTTAAATTTAAACATCGTTATCCAATTGCATCATACCTTGTTGCTATTTCCATTGCAAAATATAAAAATTTTTATTTAGGCACATTGCCTGTTGGCAGCAACAATGTTCCCTTTGTTGTAAATATGTTTTCAGGTAAAACAGCAACCGAAGAAAATAATATTTTAATAAGGATGAATAACAACAAGCTTGTGTTTGCTGCACTCAATAATTTGTATGGCGATTATCCTTTTTCAAATGAAAAGCATGGCTATTACGAGTTTGGTTTTGGTGGTGGTATGGAGCACCAAACTATGAGTGGCATAGGTACTGGGCAAATGCAAAGCAATACTGTATTAGCTCACGAGCTTGGGCACCAATGGTGGGGCGATAAAATAACTTTTGCAACATGGCAACATTTATGGCTTGCCGAGGGTTTTGCAACTTACAGCGAAGCATTGGCTTTTGAGTTTGTACCAAGCATTGGTATTAGTGCTGTAAATAAAATGGCAAGTAATAAGAGTACTGCACGAAACAATAATTATACACCCATCTTGGTTGGAAATATTGCAAATTCAAGTACTATTTGGACAAATGGTAACACAACTGCTGTGTATGAACGTGGCTGCATGGTGGCTGCTATGTTGCGTTGCCTGCTTGGCGATAACAAGTTTTTTGCTGGCTGCAAAAGTTATTTAAACGACCCATTGCTTGCCTACAAAAGTGCTACCACTGCCGACCTGCAACGAAACATGGAAGCACAGTTTGGAGAAAACATGACAAGCTTTTTTTCTGAATGGACAGCTAAAAAAGGAGCACCAGACTATACTGTTGAATGGGGAAATGTTGGTAACACTATTAATATAAAGCTTACACAAAGTGTTACTGCTACTGGTAGCAATGGTGTAGCCTCAACTTTTTTTCCTATGCCTGTTGTAATAAAAATTGCTAATAGCAGCAACACGCAGGATACTACAATTGTTATATATCACAAGGCTGCCAACCAGGTTGTTTATGCTGGTAATGGAGTAGGGGTAACAGTTAATAGCAATACCATTACTTACAACCTGCCATTTACACCAGACAATTTGACTTTTGATCCATTGAACAGAACTATGGCAAATGCAACCATTACTTACAATGCAGCATTACCTGTAAATAATATTGATATTGTTGCAACCAAATCTCAAACTCAAAACCTGATAAATGTAAATATTGAAACAAGTGATGCCATAGAAAAAGTGGAGCTTGAAAAAAGCTTTAATGGTGTTGATTTTGCATTGTTTAATAAGATGAACCTGAGAAGTAAAACTGCTGCAATGCAGTCTTACTTAACGTTTGATGATGTTGATGCTACGAAAAAAGTATATTACAGGGCAAAGGTTTATAGTGCCAATAAAATATTGTATTCTAAAATAGTTTCTATTGATAATAACAGGAAGGATGGATTTAGTATTAGCCCTAATCCTGCAATAAGCAGCATTAAAATTAACTTTGATAATAACTTAAATACATTAACACAATTTAATATTACAGATGCTTTGGGCAAATCAATTGTAAATGTATCTACAACAGGTAGTGCAGTTAATGTAGATTCAAGTTACTTTGCCAATGGGATATATTTTGTGCAAATGGTAAGGAATGAAAAAATTATTGGCACAGAGAAATTAATTATAAAAAAATAGCAATGATTTTTATAGAACATACTTTAGTTAGTGATGAGGTTATTGAAGAGCAATTTGTTTGCGATTTAACCAAATGCAAAGGTGCCTGCTGCGAAGATGGCGATGCTGGTGCACCACTTACTGACGACGAGCTTGACGAACTTGTAAACAACTATCATATTATAGAAAAATATATGACCGAGGAAGGCAAACGTGTTATTGAAAAGCAAGGCAAGTATGTATATGACAAAACATTTGGCTGGGTTACACCTACTGTAAACAACCAGATTTGTGCATATGGGTTTAAAGATAAAAATGGAACTATATTATGTGCCATTGAACAAGCATATGCCAATAAAGAAGTAGAATGGAAAAAGCCTATAAGCTGCCATTTGTTTCCTATAAAAATTACTAAAAGCAAGCAAGACCCAGACTTGGAATATGTAAACTATGAACCAAGGGAAGATTTGTGCAAAGCAGCCTGTAGCTTGGGTGTTAAATTGAAAGTGCCTGTATATATTTTCCTTAAAGAAGCCATAGTAAGAAAATATGGTATTGAATATTATGAAGGGCTTGAAGCAACTGCAAAACACAAAGCTGAAATGAATAAATAATTGGCTGAATTGTAATAGTATTGTCATTTTTTAAGGAATTATGCATCTTTTCATAAAAAAACTTCACTCATTTCTTGTTTTGTGTAGCATTTACACCTAATTTCTACTACTTTTGCAGCCTTGTAAAAATCTGCTTTGCAAACACTAGAACAATTATACACACCAAAGAAAAGAATACTCTTTATAGCTACAGAGTTATCGCCATACTTGGAACTTACCGAGTTTGCCGAAACTGCAAATAAGTTAGCTATAAAATGTAATAGTAACGACTATGAAGTTCGTTGCATCATGCCACGTTTTGGTGTAATAAATGAACGTCGTCATAGACTGCACGAGGTTGTAAGATTAAGTGGTATTAATGTTTCTGTTGATGATGATGATTATCCATTACAAATTAAAGTTGCCAGCCTGCCAAGTGCAAGGTTGCAGGTTTACTTTTTAGAGAATGACGATTTCTATAAACGCAAGTTTATTTTTCATGATGAGAATGATGTGTGGTTTGATGATAATCATTTAAGAACAATATTTTTTGCAAAGGCTGCACTAGAAACAGTTAAAAAATTTGGCTGGGCACCAGATGTGGTGCATTGCAGTGGTTGGATGAGTGCATTAGTGCCTGCATTTATTAAAACTGCATATAAAAGAGAGCCTGTTTTTGGTCATAGCAAAGTTGTTTTTACTATTGGCGAACATACTTTTGATGAAAAACTTAGTGATGACTTTATTGAAAGGGCAATTGTGGGCAACGCAATAACAGCAAAGGATTTAGAAGTGTTTAAACCTTTTGATAATAATGCTATGTATCGTGGAGGTGCAAAATTTGCTGATGCCATTACTTTTGGTGCAGAAGAAGTAAATCCAGAATTATTTAAAGAATTTTCTAAAGCAAAGGGAAAAAAAGTATTAAAGTACAAAGACAACTTTTCGGTGCTTGATGATTATTTAGAGCTGTATAATAAACTAGCTGAACAATAATTCCTTGAACATTTAATTTAATACCTATTCATAATTTTTAATTCATAATTCAAAAAAAGATGCCTTATTTATTTACCTCAGAAAGTGTATCTGAAGGACATCCAGACAAAGTAGCTGACCAGATTAGCGACGCATTAATTGATAACTTTTTAGCATTTGACCCACAAAGTAAAGTAGCTTGTGAAACACTTGTAACCACAGGACAGGTTGTACTGGCTGGTGAGGTTAAAAGTAAAGCATATCTTGATGTGCAGGAAATTGCACGTGGTGTTATCCGTAAAATTGGATACACTAAAAGCGAGTATATGTTTGAAGCAAATAGCTGTGGTATTTTCTCTGCTATTCATGAGCAAAGTTCAGATATTAATCAAGGTGTTGACAGAAAGAAAAAAGAAGAGCAAGGGGCTGGCGACCAAGGAATGATGTTTGGTTATGCAACTAACGAAACTGCAAATTACATGCCTTTGGCTTTAGATTTAGCCCATACATTGTTAATAGAATTAGCAGCTTTACGCAGAGAAAATAAAGCTATAAAGTATCTTCGTCCAGATGCTAAAAGTCAGGTTACGTTGGAATATGATGATAACAACAAACCTGTAAGGATTGATGCCATTGTTATCTCTACACAACATGATGACTTTGATGCAGAAGCTAAAATGCTTGCTAAAATTAAAAAGGATATTGTTGAAATATTGATACCAAGGGTAATGAAAATGTATCCTCAGTACAAGCATTTATTTAACAAAAATATTAAGTACCACATTAACCCAACTGGTAAGTTTGTTATTGGTGGTCCACATGGTGATACTGGTTTAACAGGTCGTAAAATTATTGTTGATACCTATGGTGGAAAAGGTGCTCATGGTGGTGGTGCATTTAGTGGTAAAGACCCAAGCAAGGTTGACAGAAGTGCAGCTTATGCAACACGTCATATTGCTAAAAACCTTGTAGCTGCTGGTGTTTGCAGTGAAGCTTTGGTGCAAGTAAGTTATGCAATTGGTGTGGCTCAACCAACATCAATCAATGTAAATACTTATGGCACTGCTAAAGTAAAAATGACTGATGGACAAATTGGAAAATTAGTTGAAGGCTTATTTGATATGCGTCCTTACTTTATTGAGCAACGTTTTAAATTGCGTACACCAATGTATAGCGAAACTGCTGCTTACGGACACATGGGAAGAAAAAATGAAGTGGTTGAAAAAATATTTACTACACCTGATGGTAAAGCTAAAAAAGTAAAGGTTGAATTGTTTACATGGGAAAAATTAGACTATGTAGCTAAAGTTAAAAAAGCATTTGGTTTAAAATAAATCAATTTGAACAGATAATAAAAAAGCCTTGAAATATTTCAAGGCTTTTTTAGTGTATTTTAGTTAGCAAACAAACCAGTTTCTTTAACTGCTTGTAAATAATTTTCTATGGCAACTTGTGGTTGTGCTGCTTCATACAAGCCACGCCCAATAATTAAGAAATGTGAATGTTGATTTTCAACAGCAAATTGTGGAGTGTTAAACTGTTGTCCTTTGGTATCTCCTGTTGAGCTTAAATGTATGCCTGGAGTAAACTTTAACAAATGTTTATCTAATGAAGTAGTTTGACAAACAGCACCAACAACACTATTATATTTTCCAATAAACTCTTTGCATTTTGCAATATAATGTGCATCAGTTAATGCTCCTTTACTGCTCATTTCAAGTATAGGAATTAAGGCAGGTTTGCTTTCATCATCCCAATCTTCAATAGCTTTTAAGGAAGCTTCGCCAGCAATAACATGTATCGTTACAAAATCTGCCCAGCTTGAAATTTTATGTACGCCCTGACTTATTTGCAACAATTGTGTGTTACCAATATCTGCAAATTTTCTGTCTTCTATCAGCATAAAGTTTAGTTGCTGCGATAGTGCTTTTAATTGCTGTATAAATGTTTCGCTAAAGTCACTAACAATATCAATATGCAGTTTTGCTGCACAAATATTGTTGCCAACTTTGCTTAAAAAATCAAGTATAGCCTGTGTTGTAGTTAAATCTACACTGGCGATGATGTTGCTTTTTTTTGCATTGGCAATATCAAGCAGTTGCTGTGCTTTTTTATTTTTGTGGGTTAATGGAAAAGTAATTCTTTCCTCTTTTGTTTCAACTTTTATTTGCGAAGCAGATAGAAAATTCATTACATCATTGTAGCAACTTTCGTCAATTTTATTTTCATTGTAAAGCAATTGTATCAAGCCTTTCATGCTAAACAATGCTTCTACGTTATAACCTTTATGTTGTAGTTTTTCAACACCACCTTGCTCCCTGTTTAGCACTACCAAAATCTTTTCAATAACCAATCCTTCTGCTTCTAATTCTACAATGGTTTCTTCAAGACTGATGCCGCTTGTAATTACATCTTCAATCAACAAAATCTTATCGCCTTTATTAAACTTGCCTTCAATTAATTTTTTGCCACCATAGCTTTTTGCTTCCTTCCTTTTAATAATCATTGGCGTGTTGCAATCAAGCGAAACTGCTGTAGCCATAGGCAATGCAGCGTAAGGCACACCACAAATTCTGTCAATGTTACTGGGTATTTTTTCCTTAAATAAATTTGCTAATTGTTGCAATAAATAGGGATAAGAGACCAACTCTCTTAAATCAATATAAATTGGCGATTGTTGACCACTTTTTAAAGTAAAGCTGCCAAACTTTATACATTCTATATCTACCAAATTACTTAAAAACGAAGTTGCATTCATAGTTAATTACTTAAAATTAAGTAGTAGTTGTCTAAAAGCCTGCTAACTATTTTCTTCGAAAAAACTTCGCTAAGAGATAAAGAATGAAAAAGATAAAACGGAAAAGCATCGCTTTTTCTCCTTTTTACTTCTTATCTCTTAGCGAAAAACACAAAGCAGACGTTTATAATTCGAGTGCAAATATTGGTTTAATTATCCCTTTATTTTGCAAAAAATATTTCGTGAATATTCAACCTACTCTGTCAACTACTTTAGCCAATACTTTTTTACCAAATTGTTTAATGAATGCTTCTGGCGTTTGGTGCATGCAAAAAGAAGAATTATCACAACTTGCACAAACCAATGTTGGTGCTATTGTTACTAAAAGCTGCACATTAGAGTATAGAGAAGGCAACCCAAGCCCCAGATATGCCAATATTCCACAGGGCTCAATAAATTCAATGGGTTTGCCCAACAATGGCATTAATTATTACCTGAACTTTATTGAAGAAAATGAAAAGCAAAACGATAAGTTAGTTATACTTTCTGTTGCAGGATTATCGCACAACGAGAATGTTGAGTTGTTGAAAATTGCCAATCAATCATCTACTTTACAGTTAATAGAACTTAATTTAAGCTGTCCAAATATTACTGGCAAGCCACAAACCGGCTACGATTTTGCAGCATCAAAAGAATTGCTTGAAAAAGCCTTTGAAGTGTGCCAAAAACCAATAGCAGTTAAGCTTCCACCATACTTTGATATGGTACATTTTGATGAAATGGCAAATGTTTTAAACCAGTTTCCTATTGCATATATATGTTGTGTAAATAGTATTGGTAATGGCTTGTTTGTAGATGTTGATACTGATGCAACTGTTATAAAACCCAAAAATGGTTTTGGTGGCGTTGGTGGCTTATACATTAAACCCACAGCACTTGCCAATGTAAATAAGTTTTATGAATTACTGCCACATATTGATATTGTAGGTTGTGGTGGTGTGCAAACTGGACAAGATGCCTATGAACACATTTTGTGTGGGGCAACAATGGTGCAAATTGGTACAACGCTTTGGCAGCAAGGCATTGACTGCTTTAACAGAATTGAAAACGAATTGCTGCACATTATGCAACAAAAAGGCTATAGCTCAATAAACGAGTTTAAAGGAAAATTGAAAAGAGTGTAAACAAACCCTTACAACGAATATTATTCTGCGTTATCTGTATATTCTGCGAGAGAAAAGAAATTAAATCAGATCCATTCCTTTTACAAAATGTGTGCAAACACCAGGTAAAGCCAACCAAAAAAATGGTCTTAAGCTATCACTAAAAAGCATATAGCTCATAATTGCAGTCCAAATAGTGAAATAAACCCAATATTTTCCAGTTGATTTTTTAGCTTCCATTTTAATAATTTGTAGGCAGCGAAGATAAGGTTGATGAAATATGAGTGCAATTTTTTTGCAAAATAAATTTTGCTAAGTAATACTTGCACATCTGGATAATTCTCTTGATAATTATTTATCAAATACTTACATTGCAGCTGCTAAAATTAACCTTCACGCAAAAAACAACTGTTATGAAAAAGTTTTGCCTACTCATTTTTTCACTTTTTTTCCTTAAAAATTTTGTTATAGCCCAGTTGCCTGATGTTAAGTGGAAAAGGCAATTAGGTGGTTCTTATTTCAATGGTGTCAATACTCGTTATTTAATAATTACTGATGTTGCAAGAGCTAATAATGGAAGTTACATTGTTGTAGGATATGATAAACTGTATGGTTATTCTGATTCAGTTGATGCAATGGTGTGGTGTTTATCGGTTAATGGTAATTTGATGTGGCAAAAAAAACTTGGAGGTTCAAAAAGTGATGTCTTTTATTCTGTTTCAAAATCGGCAGATGGTAATTTTGTTTGTGTTGGAAGTTCAAATTCAATTAATGGCAATGTTGTTGGTAATAGCAATAGTAAAGATGCCTGGCTATTGAAAATAGACAGGTTTGGGAATATTATTTGGAGTAAGTCTTTTGGTGTTAATAATGCTGCAGAAGAGGGAAAGTTGTCTGCACCAACCAGTGACACTGGAACTGTATTTGTTTTCAATAAGCAGTTAACTAAAATAGATAAAAATGGAAATGTAATCTGGTCTAATTTGCCTTATGAGTATAATCATAACATAAAAAATATTGAAGAGGATAAAGCTACATTGAATTTAAAAGTTACAGAAGATTCATTAACTGGTTTAGCTCAATATCGTTACTTTTCTAATGGATGGTACAATATTTTTAATGGTGCCACCGGTAGTTTAATTAGTTCGAAAATTATTAGTTCAGGTACATATAAACAGTTTGAAAACGTTAACAATTATGTATTGTTAGATCAAATTGATTGTCCTGATTGCTGGTTGAGTTCTAATGCCAATTGTGGTAACATAAATAATCAAGGATATAATCCACCTTACAAATCTTATGCAGTATCAACCAGCAATACTTCATACCCTTTGTTTGAGCAACACTGTATTTATGGCTGTGGTACACCTAATCTTGGACCAATGATTTTGCCGCAAATGCCTACGTCTTATGAAAATTATCCTCCAAGTATTATATCAATTAATGATTCTACAATTATTCTGGCTACAGACAGAAGTTATCCTACTGTATGCTCTCCTACTTATGACTCCACAATTCATAATTTTGAAGCTTATAAAGTATTATATAATAATGGAAACGTAAAATACATTCCTTTTACATGGACAGATTACAATTACAATTTGCAGTATTACAACGCTACAAGAAACTTTATTGGATTTAATGCCTCTACAGTTTCCAGTTCAAACGAATACAATATCAACCACATTACAGGTTTGGTGTATAACGATGCAGATGGCAATGGACACTACGATCAGGGCGAAAAATTATTTAAACACTTTAAATTAAAAGCCACTAACGATACTACCCAAAACACTTCTTATTCATCTGTAGATGATACAGGAAGATATGTTATAGAAACCCCTGAAACAGGCAAGTTTACTACAACTATTACCAATTTTTCAAAACAATACTGGACATTTACCCCAAATTCTGATACATCTGTTTTTACAGCAGAAGGCAGGACTGACACTATAAACTTTAAAGTAGAACCTATACCCAACAAAACAGATTTGCACATAAATTTATGGGAAAGCTGGAATGTACCAAGACCTGGTAATTATGTTTCATATGGCATTACTTTAAAAAACCAGGGAACAACAACGCCAACAGGCGAAGTCCGTTTGGTTAAGGACTCAAAGCAAGGATTTGTTTCAGCAACGCCAAACTATACTTCCATACATGGCGATACTTTGATATGGAAGTATTATGGTTTTGATTTAGACAGCATTGGATTTATCAACGTTACATTACGCATCGATACTGCATCTATCCATTTGGGTCAAGTAATTAGTATGTACGCAACAGCCACAAGTACTACAACAGATGAAACACCTTATGATAATGTTTCTGCACTTCATCAAACCATCAGGCTTTCATTTGACCCTAATGATAAAACTGAAAACCATAATGGAACCATTACCACCAATGAAATTGCAGGTAATGAATCATTGCTTTATACCATTCGTTTTCAAAATACAGGTAACGACACAGCCTTTATTGTAGATGTAAAAGACAAGATAGACAGCAAGTTGGATATGAGTAGCTTTGAAATGGTTGTTGCAAGCCATTCTTATAAATTAACTATAACAGAGGGTAATAAACTAGAATGGAAGTTTGATAATATTTTGCTTGTTGATAGTAACCACAATGAACCTGCAAGCCATGGTTATATTGTTTATCGTATTAAACCCAAATCTTCATTGGTTCATAATGACACTATTAAAAACAGTGCTGATATTTATTTTGATTTTAACCAGCCAGTAAAAACCAATACAGAAAAAATAGTAGTTATAAATACTACATTGCCTAAACTGCTTAAAGAATTTGCAGGAGAATTAAATACTAATAAAACAGTGAGTTTGCATTGGCAAATGCTGAATGAATATGGCGTTTCAAAATATGTTGTAGAAAAAAGTACAGACAATAAAACATACACAACCATTGCTACTGTGCCTGCCAGTAAAGCCAGTGTTTACAAAGGCTTTGATGAGCATCCTGCAAAAGGTATAAACTATTACAGGTTAAATATTATTGAGGTAAATGGAAAGGAAAGCTATTCAAACATTGTTGCAATAAAATTAAATGATAAGAGTAGTATTACTGTTTATCCTAATCCTGCAACCAACCAATTAACCATTAGCCGCAGCGTTGCAACTGTAACCAACAATATTAATCAGGTGGATGTGTTTGATGCAATGGGTAAAAGAGTTGCAACACTGCAATTAACCTCGTTGCAACAAACATTTGATATAAGTGGCTGGGCTAAGGGATTGTATATTTTAAGTTTTGGTAATGGGGATAAAGTGAAAGTGATAAAAGAATAAACTGATATTAATATAAAAACTACTTGCTATGAAAAAAACGCTTGCCCTTTTCATTTGTTCGTTGTCTATTTGCAGCCTTGCTGCACAAACATATGTAGTAAAAGATACAGCCACACGCAGGTTATTTAAAGATATTGCCAATGGTATGTATTCTTCAGGCAACTGGAATTTCTATTACACAAGTCAACCAAATCCCAAGCCTTATTATGGTGGGTTTCCAACTATTGGTGGAGGAAATAATAGTACATATTGCCCTACCTGCTTTATTGATGATTCTACGATTGATGGTGCAATGTTTTATAAATTTACCAGTCGTGCCTTATATATAAATAAGTTAAAAGGTGCAATAAGCCTTAACAATAAAAACATTACCACGTTAGAACCATTTCTGTTTTTTGCATGGGGCGATAGTGATGCCCATTACTCTTTCTATTCTGACATAAACAATCAATATTTTGAGACAATCTTTTCCTTTACTTGTGATAGCAATACCATAACTGATTTATCGCCATTGCCACTTTCCAGTTATCGTTTTTTTATTTTTAGTTGTAGAAAAAATAATTTAACTGGTCCTGTACCAAATATTTATTACACTAGCCCTTATTATAATCAGCCACCAACTTTTTATTCTGGGTGTACTTTATATCCTTTGGGTACTATACCTAAAAGAGATTTTTCGTATAATCATTTTACAAGTGCACAAGCTATTAATTATTTAGGGAGTGTTTTTACCATTAATCAAATGCAAGATTATTCTCATAATGATATTAGTAGTTTTGATTTTTTAAGTAATATTGTTGGTAACTGTTGCGATTCAAGGTGTAGCTTTGATGTCAGTTATAATAATCTAACCTCAATCCCTACACCTATTCCTGCTATTTTTAATCAGGGAAGCAATCACTTTACTGCAAATTTTTCGCACAATCCAGGTATTACCAGTGCTAATATTTACTTTAAAACTGGTGGTGGTGGATATTATGATTTAGACTTATCTTATTGCAATATCAGCAACTGCACAATAGATGCACAAAATGCTAATTTCTCTTCCTCACCAATATATTTAAATTCTATCAACCTTTCTCATAACAATTTTGGTAACTATCTTGGTCAACAGCCAAGGCTTTTTTTTCGAAAAACTTATTTAATAATACCTAAACTAGATTTATCTTATAACCGCATAAAAAATTTTATCTTTAACGATACTATCTATCCATTTGCACCAGGTAATGTTCCGTATATGGATGATGTTAAGATTGGGGAGTTAGACATTAGCAATAATCAGATTACTGATATAATTGGAGATATTAAGTCAAGTGGTTTAGATACATTAAGATTAAATGGCAATTTTTTGAATTGCTTACCAACAATTCCTGATGGTATTAAACTTATCAGTTTTGACACAGGAAAAATAAAATGCATCCCTAACACCGGCAGTTTCTTTATTAACACGCCTGGTGCAAGGGTTTATCCTGTTTGCAATCCTACAAACAATGTTAATCATTGCTTTGGCTATCCAACAGTTTTGGGTAGGGCATTTATTGATAGCAATAAAAATAGCATTAAAGACCTTAATGAACAATGGGCAAATAATTTTGAGGTTAATTTAACCTGTAATAATAAAACGTATAAAACCTATACAGATGCTAATGGCTATTACAATGTAAGTGCAAGAGATACTGGTGTATTTAAGGTTTATGTAAGTGCTGCAAATTGGTATGTTGCAAAACCAGATACCTTGAAAGGTATATTCAGGCAATTTGATACCACAGCACATTTGAATACATTTTTTGCTATTCAATCACCAATAATACAATTTGACAGTGTAAAGGCATATACTGTTTTATATGGAAAAACAAAAGCTGGCTTTAACTGCATAGCACTTACAAACTTTCGCAATTACAGTACAGGCAATATAACTGCAACTGTGAGCTTAAGATTTGATAGCAGTAAAATGAATTACTTATCTAATTCGAGTGGTGCAGTTTTTAATGGTGTAAATGAAATAAACAAAACCTTTACAACTGGATTTAATGGTTCCGGTGCAATTATTTCTTATTTGCAAACCAAACCTACTGCAACTATTGGCGATACGGTGTGGTTTTATACAATAGTAAGCTACAATGGTAATGATAACATTGATTCGTTTTATTCCATTGTAAAATCTTCTTTTGACCCTAATGATAAAAATGCCACACCATTTTTTACCACTATACAGGTTGCCAATGGTAGTTATATTGATTATACTGTCCACTTTCAAAATACAGGAAATGATACTGCAGTTAATGTTGTGATAGCAGACACATTAAGCAGCTTGTTGCAGGCAAATAGTTTCCAGTTAATGGGTAGCAGCCATAACTGCAAAACAACTATTAATGGCAATAAAGTTTACTTTGAGTTTACTAATATTCAGTTGCCAGATAGTAATATCAATCAATTAGGTAGCAATGGTTTTGTTAGCTTCAGGGTTAAGCCTGTAAGTAATGCTGCTGTAGGCACAATTATTCCAAACACAGCGTCTATTTACTTTGATTATAACAAGCCTGTACTAACCAATGTTGCCAATACCAAAATTATAATACCTGCTGTGGTAACACCTTTAACCATTACTGGTTATCAATTGCGACTTACAAATGATAAAAATGTAAGTAATGAATGGCAAACAGCCAATGAAGTAAATGTGAGCCATTACAATATAGAGCGAAGTGAAAATGCAAGAGATTTTATAGTAATTGGAAAAATAAAGGCAAATAATAATGCAGAAAATGATTACACATTTAGGGATGATAAATTACCTGCTACTTCAAAAAGCCTAACACTTTACTACAGGATAACTGGCGTAGATAATGATGGAAGAAAAACATATAGCCAGGTTAAATCTGTAACAGTAAATGATAAGCAACAAACAGTAAATATTTATCCAAACCCAACGAAAGACCTTGTGAATATTGAATCCAAAGAGGAAATAAAAAAAATAGTGGTTATAGATTATTTAGGCAAAATAGTTAAACAAATGAACAATGCAACAGAACACCAAACCTTAAACACAAAGCAGTTTAATAAAGGTTTGTATATAGTGCAGGTTATTACAGCAAAAGGAAATGTATTAAATGAAAAGTTGGTTGTTGAGTAATATTGTCATTAAGGTTTTGTCTCACTTCCTATTTTTACAGCATGAACAAGTTTTTAATTGTAGGACTGGGAAATATAGGAAATGAATATGCAAACACCCGCCACAATATTGGGTTTGATGTGGTAAACGCCTTTGTTTTAAAAAATAATGGATTGTTTAAGCAAGATAGGTTGGCCTATGTAAGTGAGGTAAAATGGAAAGGCAAAACCTTTATTTGCGTGTTGCCAACAACTTATATGAACTTAAGTGGAAAGGCTTTTAAATACTGGCTTGACAAAGAAAAAATTGAAGTAGAAAACTCATTAACTATACTCGATGATTTGGCTTTACCAATAGATAAATTAAGGCTTCGCCCAAATGGCAGCCATGCAGGGCACAACGGACTTAGGGATATTGAATTAATGCTTGGCACAAATAATTATCCTCGTTTAAGATTTGGAATAGGCAATCAGTTTCCAAAAGGTATGCAAGCCGATTTTGTGTTAAGCAAATGGCTGCCCAACGAGGTTGAAACTGTAAAACTAAAAATTGCGAAAAGTATTGAAGTAATTGAAAATTTTGCTGCAATGGGTATAGAAAAAACAATGAACCAAATAAATAATCTGTCTTTTAAACAATAAAACCAATGTTTTTTTAGTTATTAATGTAAAGGTTTATGGTTTAATGTTTAGCTCCAATATTCTATACATTATCCATCATCATTTGCCATTAACTAAAAAAGAAATATGAAAATATTCTGCATTGGGCGGAATTATGGTGAACATGCAAAGGAATTAGGTAACGAAATACCTGATGAGCCTGTGGTTTTTATAAAACCTAAAACTGCCTTGCTACAGGGCAATGCTACATTCTATTATCCTCAATTTAGTAACGAATTACATTACGAACTTGAGCTTGTTTTGCATATATGCAAAAATGGAAAATACATTTCTCAAAAAAACGCTCAGCATTATTACAATCAAATAACTGTTGGTATAGACTTTACTGCACGCGATATTCAAAATGAGTTAAAGGCAAAAGGCCTGCCTTGGGAAAAAGCAAAAGGCTGGGATGGCAGTGCTGTTGTTGGCAGCTGGAAAAAAATTGAAGAAATAAAACAACCTATAAATTTCTCTCTTACTTTAAATAACGAACCTGTGCAAACAGGTATTAGTTCTCAAATGATACATTCATTTGACAAAATTGTCTCTCACATTTCCGAATATTTTTCATTAAACATTGGCGATGTTATTTTTACTGGAACACCTGCTGGTGTTGGAGAATGCACTATTACAGATGTATTGCGTGGCTACCTTGAAGGCGAAAAACTTTTTGAAGTTGAAATAAAATAATTGCCGTTTATAATAAAATAATAATTATTACGTTATCTATAAGTACCTAATAATCCGTTTATGCTAAACAAGGATACCTTATTGAAAGCGTATAAGCTTATGATTGCTTCTAAAGCCATGAGCGAAACCTACGATGCAAATAGAACAATTTGCAGTTATGTTCACTCTTCTTCTCGTGGACACGAAGCCATACAAATAGCAACTGGTTTACAACTGCATCAGCACGATTGGGTTAGTCCATATTATCGTGATGACAGTATGATGATGGCAATGGGCTTTGAGCCTTACCAGTTAATGCTGCAATTGATGGGCAAAAAAGATGATCCATTTAGTGGTGGCAGAAGCTATTATTGTCATGCAAGCAATGCAGGTAATGGGCATCCTGGTATCATACATCAAAGTAGTGCTACAGGTATGCAGGCTATTCCTACAACTGGTATTGCACAAGGTATTCAGTATATAGAAAAAAATAATCTTACAACTTTAAATAAAGGGCACGATGGAGATAACTCTATTGTAGTATGTAGCATGGGTGATGGTGCTGTAACAGAAGGCGAGGTAAGTGAAGCATGGCAATTTGCTGTATTAAAACATTTGCCAATTATTTATTTAGTACAAGATAACCAATGGAGCATTAGTGCTAGTGCAGATGAGTTTAGAGCTATGAATGCATTTGAATATGCCGAGGGCTTTAAGGGCATGAAACGTTTTCAGGTTGATGGTAGTGATTTTGTAAGAAGCTATGAAACCATGCAAATGGCAATTGAATATGCACGTGCAGAACGCAGGCCAGTATTGGTTCATGCTAAAGTGCCATTATTAGGGCATCATACAAGTGGGGTAAGAAAAGAATTTTACAGAACAAGGGAAGATTTATTGCGTCATGGTTTATACGATCCTATTCCTAAATTAAGATTATTACTTACAAGCAGCGGTGTAAGTGAGTTTGAAATAAATGAAGCAGAATCTCAGGTATTACGCGATGTTGCTGAATCTTTTGAAAAAGCAAATAGTGCTGAAGCACCAGATGCAAGTGGTGTAGAAGATCATGTGTATGCACCAACACCTGTAACACATGAAGTAGGGATAAGAGAGCCATTTGGTGGCGAAAGGGTAATGATGGTAGATGCTGCATTGCACGCTATTGAAGAAATTATGAGAGAGCATCCTGAATGTATATTTTATGGGCAGGATGTTGGTAAACGTTTAGGTGGTGTGTTTAGAGAAGCAGCAACATTAGCAGAAAAATTTGGTGACAACCGTGTGTTTAACACAGCTATTCAGGAAGCATATATCGTGGGTTCAACTGCAGGTTTAAGTGCAGTAGGCATTCGCCCAATAGTTGAAGTGCAGTTTGGAGATTATATTTATCCAGCCATTAACCAATTGGTAAATGAAATATCACGTTCTAACTATTTAACTAATGGTAAGTTTCCTGTACAAATGGTGTTGCGTGTGCCTGTTGGTCCTTACGATGGTGGTGGTCCATACCATAGTGGAAGTATAGAAAGTACCTTGTTAAGTATTAAAGGAATTAAGATTGCTTATCCTTCTAATGCAGCAGATATGAAAGGTTTAATGAAAGCTGCTTTCTATGATCCAAATCCTGTTGTAATGCTTGAACACAAAGGATTGTATTGGAGCAAGAATGAAGGAACAGACGCTGCAAAAACAATTGAACCAGGCAAGGATTATATGTTGCCATTGGGTAAGGCAGCAGTTGCTTTGCAAGCAGATGATGATAAAGTAAAAGAAGGAAATACTGTGTGTATTGTTACTTATGGAATGGGTGTGCACATGGCACGCAATGCAGCTAAAGCGTTTGATGGAAATGTTGAAGTAGTTGATTTGCGTTCATTATTCCCTCTTGATGAAGAAACAGTTTTTGCACAGGTTAAAAAGCATGGAAAAGTAATTGTACTTACTGAAGAACAACAAAGCAATTCATTTGCCGAAAGTTTATCACTAAGAATTTCAAATGCTTGCTACCATTTCTTAGATGCAAAAGTAGAAGTAATAGGTTCTCTTGATTTACCTGCTGTGCCAATTAGCTATGCACTTGAAAAAGCAATGCTACCAACTGTAGATAAAGTAAAAGCAAGAGTTGAAAAATTATTAGCGTACTAAAATTGTTCGATATTTAAAAAGCCCTGAAACATAATGTTTCAGGGCTTTTATGTTATTGCTTTTAATTACATTTCATTAATACTTTTTATAACAATATCACAAATTGTTTTCATTTCTTCTTCAGTTGCAATTAATGGTGGTGCAATGCGAATACAGTTTTGGGCAAATAAAAACCAGTCTGTAATTAAACCATTTTTTATACAATTATGTGCAACTGCCTTGCAGGTTTCAAAGCTATCAAACTCAATAGCAGCCCATAGCCCAGCAATATTTACTTTTTTTATTTTATGATGAACTAGGTTTTGTTGTAAAATATTTTCCTTGGTTTTTACTTCATCAATAAAATTGTTTTCCAATAAAACTTCTAAAGCAGCCTTGCCAGCAGCACAACTTACAGGATGACCACCAAATGTTGTAATATGCCCCAGCACTGGGTTGTAGCTTAATTCGTTCATTAATTCTTTACTAGCTATAAATGCACCAAGTGGCATTCCTCCACCAAGGGCTTTGCCTAAAAGCAAAATATCTGGCACTACATTATATTGTTCAAAAACAAATAAACTTCCTGTGCGTCCAAAGCCAGTTTGTATTTCATCAAATATTAGCAAAGCATTATGATGTTTGCATTTTTGTTGTAAGGCTTGTAGCCATTGGCTTTCAGGTTTTACTACTCCTGCTTCTGCTTGCACAGGCTCCACAATTATACAAGCTACATCATCATTTATTGCATCAATAACCCCTTGTTCATTATAATCAAAATGAAAAATATTTGGCAATAAAGGCCTGAAAGCATTTCGCCAATATTCATCTCCCATAAGGCTTAAAGCACCTTGAGTGCTGCCATGATAAGATTTATTAAAGCAAAAAATCTTGCTTTTATTGGTAACTCGCTTTGCCAGTTTCATAGCACCTTCAACAGCCTCTGCACCACTATTGGTAAAGTAAACACAGTTTAAATTTTGTGGCAAATTATCTGTTAAAAGTTTTGCATAAGCTACTTGTGGTTGTTCAATAAACTCACCATACACAATTAGGTGCATGTATTGTGCAGCTTGTGTTTGCACAGTTTCAACAACTTTTGGATGGCTATGTCCAATATTGGCAACACTAAAACCAGATATACCATCAATATATTTTTTGCCATTAGCATCGTACATATAAATCCCATCGGCTTTAACAATTTCTAAAGCAATAGGTGCATCTGATGTTTGTGCAATATGTTGTAAAAAAAGTTGACGTGGGTTCAAGTGAAAATTTAAGATTTAAAATTATTGAGATTTAAAATGTTCGTTTTTTAGCTGGGTTTTGTTTTGCCATAAAGACAGAGTAAATTATTATTTTTTCACCCAAAATTTCATATACTACCTGATAAGGAAATTTCTTTAAAAGCCCTTGCCTTACTGGTTTTTCGTAATAAGAATAAATGTGGGGATTAATTAAAAGTGTTGAATAAAATAATTCTACATCTGATAAAAACTTTAGACCTAAATTTTCCTGTTGAAGTTCGTACCAATCATAAGCTTCAATAATTTCAAGTGCAGCAAAAGGACGTATTTCAATTTTATAAACCACTACGCAATTCTTTATTTAGAGCCATTTGTTTTACTTCATCAAAAGAAAATGTTTTATTATTTCCTTTTAGATACTCAGCTCTATCTTCCATAATTAAGTTCTTTCGTTTTGTTTCAACATCAAATTCGTCTTCAAGCAACATATAAATTGCATTAGCTCTTTTATCATCTATTGTATCAATAAATTGGTGAAGTTTTTCTTTAATCGAAATTGGTTGCATAAAACTAATTTTAAACAAATTTAATAAATAAAACTAATACTCATAAAACCCTTTGCCTGTCTTCTTCCCAAGCTCACCTGCCTCAACCTTTTGTTGTTGCACAATACTTGGTTTTAACCTTTCAGGTTTACCCATTGCTTCATAAACAATATTGCTTACGCCAAAATTGATGTCCATTCCTATTAAATCCATTAGCTTAAAAGGTCCCATTCTAAAGCCTGCATTCTCCATTGCAGCATCAACAGTTTCAATAGTTCCAATGTTAAGTTCTATAAGTTTCATTGCTTCTAAATAATAATGCCTTGCCACACGATTTACAATAAAGCCTGGAGAATCTTTACAAACCACAGCTACTTTATTCATTTGCTTGCAAACTTGCAAAATGCTTTCCACCACTGCATTTGAAGTGTGTTCTGTTTTAATTACCTCCACCAACTTCATTAATGTAGCAGGATTAAAAAAGTGCATACCAATAACTCTTTCTGAATGCTCAATCTCTGTTGCAATTTCATTAATAGAAATCGAAGAAGTATTAGTTGCCAAAATAGTTTCAATAGTATTTATTGCAGCAAGTTGATTAAATAAATTCACCTTTACATCTTTCTTTTCTACAATAGCTTCAATTATAATATCAGCAATGCAATCATTTATATTACTTGTAAAAATTAAATTATTTAAAGTAGTAGTTTGTTGTTCTGTAGAGATTTTGTTTTTATCTACCAACATCTGCAAAGTCTTTTCAATACTGTTTTTGCTTTTTTCAAGCATTGCTTCACTCATATCAAACTGAATGGTTTTGTAGCCACTTTGAGCAGCTACTTGTGCAATGCCACTACCCATTGTTCCTGCACCACAAACGCAAATTGTTGTCATAAATATTTTTTATAGCACAAAACTAAGAGACTCATTGACTTTTTTGGGGAAAGGCAGGTAATAAATTCTATTTTCAAAGACATATTTGCGATTGCAAAATCTAAAATAATTATTGATGCCTTATTCGCTATTCAAAACAACAACTACATTTGCTGCTATCAGAAAAAATCTTTGTTTATGAATACCCAAGAACAAGTTTTACAAAACGTAGTAATAAAATTTGCTGGCGATAGTGGAGATGGAATGCAATTGACTGGTCAGCAATTTACCAATAACACAGCTTTATTGGGCATTGACCTTGCAACTTTTCCAGATTTTCCTGCTGAAATAAGAGCTCCAATAGGCACTATGGCTGGCGTTAGTGGTTTTCAAATTCATTTTTCTTCAGATAAAATATTTACGCCTGGCGATAATTGTGATGTGCTGGTAGCTATGAACGCTGCTGCATTAAAAGCCAATTTAAAAGGCTTGAAAAAAGGTGGGAAAATTATTGCAAATACTGATGGTTTTGATAGCAAAAACTTACGCCTTGCAAATTATGCAGATGGTGTAAATCCAATTGAAGATGGTAGTTTGGCAGGATACGAACTTACAAAAGTTGATGTTACAAAATTAACTCGTGAATCGCTGAAAGACTTTACAGACCTGGGGACAAAGGAAAGAGACAGAGCCAAAAATATGTTTGTTTTAGGTTTAATTTATTGGATGTATAACAGAGATTTACAAAACACCATTGACTTTTTACAAGAAAAATTTGGCAAGAAAGAAACCATATTGCAAAGCAATATAAAAGTATTGCAAGCAGGTTATAATTATGGCGATACCACTGAGGCTTTTACTACAAGATATACTGTTGAAAAAGCAAAATTGCCAGCAGGAAAATATAGAAGCATAATGGGTAATCAGGCATTAACTTATGGTTTAATTGCTTTTAGCGATAAAAATAATTTGCCAATGTTTTTAGGCTCATATCCTATTACTCCTGCAAGCGATATTTTACATGAATTAAGTAAATACAAATCTTTTGGTATAAAAACTTTTCAAGCCGAAGATGAAATTGCTGCTATTACTTCTGCTATTGGTGCAAGCTATGGTGGCAATCTTGGTGTTACCACTACAAGTGGCCCAGGCATGGCTTTAAAAGCAGAAGCAATGGGGCTTGCAGTAATGCTTGAAATTCCTTTGGTAGTCATTAATATTCAACGTGGTGGCCCAAGTACTGGCTTACCAACTAAAACAGAGCAAAGCGATTTGTTGCAGGCATATTATGGAAGAAATGGTGAATGCCCAATGCCTATAGTTTCTGCATCTACACCAAGCGATTGCTTTGATGCTGCTTATGAAGCTTGCAGGATTTCTGTGCAACACATGACGCCTGTTATTCTTTTAAGCGATGGCTATATTGCAAATGGTGCAGAGCCTTGGAAATATCCTAGTAGTGCAGACTTGCAACAAGTTGAAATAAAATTTAAGCAAGGATTAAATGACGATGAAGAAAAGTTTTTGCCATATAAAAGAGATGAAAAATTAGCACGACCTTGGGCTGTGCCTGGTACTGCTGGCTTAGAGCATAGAATTGGTGGATTGGAAAAGCAAGATATAACTGGAAATATTAGTTATGATGCAGACAATCATCAACACATGGTAAATACACGCCAAGCTAAAGTTGATAAAATTGCAGACTATATTCCTTTACAAAAAATTGATAGTGGTGCAGACAAAGGAAAAGTTTTGGTACTTGGTTGGGGCAGCACTTATGGCTCTATAAAAAGTGCTTGCTTAGAATTGCAAAATCAAGGCAAAGCCATAAGCCACGCACATTTGAGGTATGTTAGACCTTTTCCTAAAAACCTAGGAGAAATAATTAAAAACTTTGATAAAGTAGTTGTGCCAGAAATTAATAATGGACAACTTGTAAAAATTTTACGCGACAAATTTTTAGTTGATGCTATATCATATAATAAAATTATGGGCATACCAATTACTAAAAGTGAATTAGTAGATTTTTTAGGAGGTTTATGTTAGTATTATTTTTTTGTAATGATTTGAATAGCATAAGAAGCAAATAGTTTAGAAAGAATAAAATGAAAAAAATACCATATTATATTCTTTTCTTTTGTTTTCTAAATTTTGGATGCAAGTCATGTATAAATGATGTGTATTCAGTTCATGAAAAGCCTACACCTATTGAGTTTCAAGTTGCATTTAATAATTCAAATAAGAAAAAAGTTGATTCACTTTTAAAATCATACGCAACAAATCTTTGCAAAAAAGATGGAATAAAAGTGGAGAAGAATACTTTCATTATATGCTTGCCATTAAGTTGCAATTGCTTTCTTGTTTCTACAGAAGATGATTATATAAAAGTATTTGCGTTTTATGCTAAAAACATTCAGCCAAATTTTTGGATTACACATTTGCAAGAAATTGATGAGAAAGATTTAGGTGTAATTAAACAAGAAGTTTTTGATGAAGTAATAAAAAAGGCTCAGTAATTTTTCAGTTTATACCACAACACTTAACAATTACTTAATGCTATAATAAATTAGCGAAGCATTTGTAACTCTATATTTGTTAAATAATTGTTTATGCAACAACAAGCAATAAAAATTCTTTTAGCAGATGATGAACCAGATATTCTTGAGATAATTGGTTTTAATTTAGAAAAGGAAGGATACTTTGTTTACAAGGCTTCTAATGGAAATGAGGCTCTCACTATTGCACAAAAAGCACAACCCGATTTTTTTATTTTAGATGTAATGATGCCTGGTAAAAGCGGTATTGAAGTGTGCAGTGCACTTCGTGCAAATAACCAGTTTAAAACTAAACCTATCATCATTCTTACTGCACTTAGTGATGAACATTCTCATATTACAGGTTTAGAAGCTGGTGCTGATGATTATATTTCAAAACCTATTAGCCCTAAGCTTTTGGTTAGTCGTGTAAAGGCTTTATTGCGTAGAACACAAAGCGATGAATACAAAAAAATAATTGAAATTGGCAGCCTTACTATAGACCCACTTAAATATACAGTTGTAAGCAATGGAAATAATGTAGTGCTTGCCCGTAAAGAGTTTGAGCTATTATTTTTATTGGCATCAAAACCAGAAAGGGTTTTTTTAAGAGATGAAATTCTTGATCAGGTTTGGGGTAATGATGTAATTGTAGGCGATAGAACCATAGATGTGCATATAAGAAAAATTAGGAAGAAGATGGATGTTGATTATATAGCTACAGTTAAAGGCGTAGGCTACAAATTTGTTGGGTAAAATATTTTATTTACCTTTCGTTTGTTATGTTTAAAACAAAAAATTTATCTCCACCATATTTAGCTTTTCTTGCTTCATTATTTATTTCTCTAGTATTTGCAATTTTTATTGGTATTGCAACATATAGCTACATTACAGCCTTAGTTAGCTTTGTAGTTTTTACTATTGCCATATATTTTTTTCTTAAATATATTTTTGGCTGGTTTATTTATCGCAGAATTAAATTGATTTATAAACTTATTTACAACACCAAAGCCAATAAAAAAGCCGAGAGCTATTACAAATATATTTTGCCACAAAAAAATATTACAGAAGTTGAAAGTGAAGTAGAGCAATGGGCTGCACAACACGCTACAGAACTGGATTTGCTGTATAAAACAGAAATTTACAGAAAGCAATTTTTGCAAAATTTATCGCACGAATTAAAGACTCCAATTTTTGCCATACAAGGTTACATAGAAACTGTTTTAGATGATATTGAAGAAGATAATGCCACAAAAAAATTTTTGCAAAAAGCCAATAATAATGTTGAAAGGATGACATTGTTATTAAAAGATTTAGATGAAATTTCTAAGCTTGAAACAGGCGAGCAACCTTTAACCAAAACAAAATTTATAATACAAGATTTAATTAAAGAAGTGTTTGAGACAGTTTCAATACATTTCCAAAAATTAAACATTGCTGCACAAATAAAAAAAGGCTGCGAACCAGCAATAACAGTATTTGCAGACAAGGAAAAAATAAGGCAGGTGCTTACCAATTTAATTTTGAACGCCAGTAAATATGGCAAGCAAAATGGACATATTTATGCAGGCATTTATAAAACTGATGATAAGAATGTATTAATAGAAATTAGTGATGATGGAATTGGTATTGAAGAATCGCATTTGCAAAGAATATTTGAAAGATTTTATAGAACAGACACTGCACGCAGCAGAAATATTGGAGGCAGTGGTTTGGGGTTAGCCATTTGTAAACATATTATTGAAGCACATAATAATACTATACATGCACGTAGCAAACCCAATGTAGGCACAACCATAGGTTTTACTTTAGATAGTAAATGATTTTTTTATTTGCACAACTTACTATACTATTGTTTTTGTAAAATGAAATTATGAGCAGAGAATTGAGGTTTATGCAAGAAGCCATACGAATGGGAATTGAGGGAATGAATGCTAATGCAGGAGGTCCCTTTGGTTGTGTAATTGTGCAGGGAGATGAAATTGTTGGAAGGGGCTGCAATAAAGTTATCAGTACCAATGACCCAACTGCACATGCTGAGGTTTCGGCAATACGCGATGCTTGCAAAAACCTGAATACATTTCAGCTAAGCGATTGCGAAGTTTATACAAGCTGCGAACCATGCCCTATGTGTTTGGGAGCAATTTATTGGGCAAGGCCAAAGAAAATTTATTATGCCAATAATCGTCAAGATGCTGCCAACATTGGCTTTGACGATAGCTTGATTTATGATGAAATAAACACGTCATTAGATAAAAGAAAAATTGCCATTGAATGTATAGGCAGAGACGAAGCCTTGCAAATGTTTGAACAATGGGCAAATAAAAACGATAAAACAGAGTATTAAAATATCATATTTCAGGAAAAGCTATTTTTGCCAACATCCTCATTACAATGAAAGAAAAAATAATATTAATATGCCTTATTGCTTTTAGTGTAATTGCTGCGTTTTGTTTTTTAACTAAACTATTACTTTGGTTAAGATTAAATCCTGCAAGCAGAATAGGTTTTATAAGAAGTTTTTTTGCTTTTTATTCCATTCATGATGTTCATAATGCATCAAGCCGCACTTCAAAAGTATTTCGTAAACACAACAATAATCTCAATGCTTTTTTTTGGGCTTCGTTATTTGGGTTGGCAATTGTATTTGTATTTAATACAAGCAATAGTGGTGGCTTGATACCTACAAAAAGAGAGAATAGAGAATACAAAGATAAATCGCCAAAGCGTGGCGACTAAACCATATAAAATTGGAACAAAAATTAACATCACACATTTTTAAAGGCTGCTTTATAGCCATATTATACATTATTTTTAATACAATAGTCTTTTATGCTAAGATTAAAGATAATTACATGACAGACTTTATAGCATGGGCTGTAGTAGTTGCTGGTTCTTTGTTTTCAGTGTATTTTTATGGAAAGCTTTCTAACACAACACAAACTTTTGGAACACTTTTTTCGCATGGATTTAAAACAATAGCTGTTGCAACCTGCTTTATTTTTATTTATGTATTGGCTATGCTATACATTATTAATAGCAAACAAATAATTGTTGAAGCAGACCGTGCAGCAGTAAATGCTCAAAAGCAAGGTGTAATAAATGGCGAGTCTCAGATAGTAGATTTTAAAAATAATTTCATAAAAGTATATAGGTTAATGAATATTGCATTAACTGTTATGGGAACACTTTTTTTAGGCATTATTGGTAGTCTTTTGGGTGCAGTAATTACACCTAAAAAAGCACAACAAACAAATTAATTATGGATGTATCTATTGTAATACCATTGTTTAATGAAGATGAGTCTTTGCCAGAATTAAGTGCATGGATTGAAAAGGTAATGCTGGCAAACAATTATAGCTATGAAGTGATTTTTGTTAATGATGGTAGCACAGATAATAGTTGGCAGGTTATTCAACAACTTTCTAAAAAAAATGATTGTTTTAAAGGAATTTGCTTCCAAAGAAATTATGGCAAAAGTGCAGCATTAAACGAAGGTTTTAAAGTAGCACAAGGCAATGTTGTAATTACAATGGATGCTGATATGCAGGACAGCCCTGATGAAATACCAGAATTGTATAAAATGATAATGAGTGATGGATTTGATTTGGTGAGTGGATGGAAGAAAAAGAGATATGATAATACTTTAACAAAAAATATTCCTTCAAAAATATTTAATGGTGCAGCAAGATGGAGTAGTGGTATAAAGCTGCACGACTTTAACTGTGGATTGAAAGCCTATAAAAACAAAGTAGTTAAAAGCATTGAAGTTTATGGCGAAATGCACAGGTATATTCCTGTAATTGCAAAGTGGAATGGCTTTAAAAAAATTGGAGAAAAAGTAGTAGAACACCGAGCCAGAAAATTTGGTGTAACTAAATTTGGCTGGGAGCGTTTTGTAAATGGATTTTTAGATTTGGCAACCATAAATTTCGTAAGTAAGTTTGGTAAACGCCCAATGCACTTTTTTGGTTTATATGGTTCATTAAGTTTTTTAATTGGCTTTATAATGAGTTTATATTTAATAATTGCAAAACTTTCGGTAACCGATTTTTCTTTAACTAATCGCCCAAGCTTTTATATTGCATTAACAGTAATGATTATTGGTATGCAACTCTTTTTAGCAGGGTTTATTGCTGAATTAATTTCAAGAAATAGTGCAAGCAGAAATGAATACCTTGTAGCTGAAAAAGTAGGATTGTAAACAGCCAGTTAATTTTTTAGGTATTTCTTCCGTTTAACCTTTGTATTAGAATTTTATGTAATAAAAACTAAAATTCATCTCTTAGTCAACGTTTTCACTATTTTTAATGTCTATTATATAGTACACCTTAAAAATTATTGCTATGAGAAGATTTTTTTTATTATCTGCTTTAGTTTTAGTAAGCCATTTTGTTAATAGTCAAAATTGCAACGGTACCAGTCAGTTTATTTTATTGGGTGCAAAGAATAGTGGTGTCTTTCATCAACTTGGTATGGTTAATACTTCTCCCCACAGCAGCGATCCATCACAAACAGAAATAATAGCTGAAGCTTGGACATGTAATGCTATTGGTATTCCTCTTTGTAACTTCAGGGCTACAATTAAATACAAGCTTTCTCAAATACCAAGTTATGCAACAATTTTAAGTGCTAATCTTTATTTATATGCCAGAACAAATTCAACAAATGCTTATGTAGGTCATCCAACTTATAGTAATGGTGGTGGTAATGCAGTTTCAATAAAACGTGTAACAAATGATTGGGATACTACAGGTACAACTTATGGCTGGAATGATCAAACCACAACACCACAGGATTCAGTAGTTTTACCTTCAAGCACCAACGATGCACAGGATTATGTTGCAGATTTAAAAAATCTTGTACAATTTTGGGTTAACCATCCTGATAGCAATTTTGGGATGCAGCTAAAGCAAATTGACGAAACTTATTATAAGTCTATGATTTTTCATAGTGGCACAAGCCCTGCTGCACAACAACCACGTTTAGAGATTTGTTACATTACTGAAGATAATTATCCCAAAGTTTATGGAACCACATATTATGATGCAAATGTTAATGGAGTTAAAGATACTGGCGAGGTGGTTGCCCCTTTTGTAAAGGTTGCTTTAAGTAATGGCGATTTTACCTTTAGTGATGTAAATGGTTATTACGAAATTAATACAAAGACTTTTGGCACTTATGATGTTAACGTAACAGCACCAAACTTTTATAATGCAACTAATTTGGTTAATACCTTCAGTTTTAATAATTGGGGAGTATCATATCAAAACAATGTTGGTTTTTATGCTACTTCAAATACTGATAGTATAGATGTTCATATTATTCCATTTCATCGCTGGGCAAGATTGGGTTGGAGTTTTCCTTGCTATATACAGTATGAAAATTTGGGCAACACTTTATTGCAACCTACTATGGATGTTTATTATGATAGCAGCATTTTGCATTATGACAGTTGTAGTAATCCATTAATCAGCAATACTAGCAATCTTTTATTTGGTGGAACAGTGACATCATTAAAACCTGGAGAAAGACAATATTACCTTGCTTATTTAGATACCAAAATAACAGCCCCTATAGGAGATACAACAAAATTGCATGCAATTTTAAATGCTGGTAATGCCTGGGTTTTTGATACAGTTACTGCTTATGTTTCTGCTGCTTATGACCCAAATGAAATTGAGGCTACTGAAAGTTTAACTACAAAGCAAGTTGCAGAAGGAAAGTATATAGATTACACTATTCACTTTCAAAATGTTGGCAATGACACTGCATTTAATATTGTTATAAAAGATACTTTAGGTAGCTTATTGAAACCAGCTTCGCTGCAAATGATTAGCTCATCTTATCCCTGTAAGTTAACAGTTTCAAGCAATATGGTAACTGTAAAATTTAATAATATTAAGCTGGTGCATAAATCTGCAAATGAGTTAAAAAGTATGGGCTTTGTTAAGTTTAGGGTTAAACCAATTACTACTGTTGTAAATGGAAATGTAATTAACAATAAGGCTTCAATTTATTTTGATTACAATGCACCAATTGTAACCAATACTGCAACCACCTTAATTAAAAACCCAACTGTTTTACCTGTAAAAATTAAAAGCTATGAACTTAAAGTAACCAGGGAAAAGTATATTGAAAACATATGGAAAACTGATAATGAAACTAACCTTTCATATTTTAATATTCAAAGAAGCATTAATGGAAAGGATTATGAAACAATAGGAAAAGTAATAGCAAACAATTCAATGAGTAATGAGTATCATTTTACTGATAAGCAACCTGCAACCTACTATGGGCTTACAACACTTTATTATCGTATTCAAAGTGTTGATAAAGATGCAAAAACTTCTCACACAAATTCTATAAAGGTTACTTTAAACAGTAATTCTCAATCAGTAAATATTTATCCTAATCCTGCAAAAGATATTGTAAATATTGAATGTGCTGGTGCTAAACAATTATTTATTACTGATTATTTAGGAAGAACAATAATGCAGTTAAAAGTTAATAGCGAAAAGTTAGTAGTTGATACCAAAGAATTTGCAAAAGGTATTTATGTGATAAAAATAATTTTAAATAATGGTGAAATAAAAACTGCTAAGTTGATTAAAGAATAATTTTGGGTTCTTTAAAGCACCGAATTAACACAAGGATTAACATAGATTAAACGAATACTTGTAGATGAATCACAGCAAAATCTATTAAATCCGTGTCATCTGTGTTCCATCATTTGCAAAAGGTCTTTGCAAAGCATAATTTAAATAAATCGTAAATCAAAAATTATACATCGTAAATCAACTTGTGCTCCAAGTTTTTAATCCTTCATTGCTAAAATTATAATGATTTACTTTGCCACCAAATTGTTGCAAAGTATTAATAACATTATATCTTGTTGTTGAAGGGCAATAAAAAATCATAAAGCCACCACCACCGGCTCCACTTATTTTTCCACCAGTTGCACCAGCATTCTTTGCTGCTGCATAAATTTCTTCAATTAAACTATTGCTTATGTTGGCAGCCATTTTCCTTTTTTGTTCAAAGCCATAATTTAAAATATCACCAATATTATTTAACCTTCCTTTAAGCATTGCCTCTTTCATCATTTTGGCTTGTTCTTTTAATTGATGCATGGCATCTATGCTACCTGTATTTTTTTCATTTACATTTTTTTGTTGCTCTTTAATTATGGTGGCACTTTCTCTACTTGTTGCAGTAAAAAACAGTACTAAATTATTTTCCAGTTCATACAAATATTCCTGCCTTATCCTTAAAGGATTTACAATCACTTTATCATTCTCATAAAATTCCATAAAGTTAACACCCCCAAAAGTTGCAGCATATTGGTCCTGCCTGCCACCGGCAAGTTGTAAATCTTTACGTTCTATTTCATAAGCATAATGTGCAATATCATAATCGCCCAAAGGCAGCTTTAACATTTCTACAAAAGCACCAATTATAGCCACAACCAATGTAGAAGAAGTGCCTAAGCCACTACCAGCTGGAGCATCAACAAAAGTTGATAGTTTAAAGCCTTGCTGTTTTATTCCATAATCTTTTTGAATACGATTGTAAACTCCTTTCAATAAATCTAAATGTCCATTTATAGGCAGCACATTTGCCCATTCAAATTCCTCGGTTTCGTTTCTATCTTTTGCTTCTATAATAATTTTATTTTCTGCAATGGTTTCAATAGTTGCATAAGCATATAATGAAATTGTAGCATTAAGAATAGCTCCCCCAAACTCATCACAAAATGGAGAAACGTCAGTGCCGCCTCCTGCCAAACCTATACGTAATGGTGCTTTGCTGCGATATATCATTTTTTGTTAATCTTTAAATGGTAAAAATAAGAGTAATGAATATAGTGAAGTAAGATTGGTAAAATGAATTTCAATTATGACTGATGATTTTTGCACACAATGAGCGTATAAATTTGCACACAATTTTTGTAAAGTAAAATATTAAACTTGATAAAAGATAAAGTAATAATTCTAGGTTCTGCTTATCCATTTCGTGGTGGTGGCATTACCAGCTTTAACGAACGTTTAGCTTTACAGTTTCAGAAAGAAGAATTTGATACAACTATCTATAATTTTTCTCTGCAATATCCAGGTTTTTTGTTTCCAGGAAAAAGTCAATATAGCCCAGACCCTCCGCCAGAAAACATTTCAATAAAATCTTGCATCAATTCTATCAATCCGTTTAATTGGATAAAAATTGGTTTAGAATTAAAGAAGATGCAACCCCAGATAATTGTGGTTCGTTATTGGTTGCCTTTTATGGGTCCTTGCTTTGGTACTATTTTAAGAATTGCAAAAAGCAATAAGGTTACAAAAGTAATTTGCATTGCAGATAATATTATTCCTCATGAAAAAAGAATTGGCGATACATTATTTACAAAATATTTTATAAAGCCTGTTGATGCTTTTATTACTATGAGTGGTAAAGTATTAAATGACCTGAAACTATTTACCAATAAGCCTTCTATTAAAATTGCTCATCCACTATACGATAATTTTGGAGAAAAAATAAGTAAAGAAGAAGCCAGAAAATATTTGGGCTTAAATACTACTGAACCCATCATTTTATTTTTTGGATTTATAAGAAAATATAAAGGGCTGGATTTGTTGCTTGAAGCGATGGAAAAGTTGAAAGTTGAAAGTTTAAAGTTTAAAGTTGATGAACATGGCAACCTTAAACCTCAAACCTTAAACCTTAAACTATTAATTGCTGGCGAGTTTTACGACGACAAAAAACAATACGATGATTTAATTGAAAAACTCAATATAAAAGCTTCATTAATTCTTAAAACAGATTTTATACCCGACAGTGAAGTGAAATATTATTTATGTGCTGCTGATTTTGTAATTCAGCCCTATAAAAATGCAACACAAAGTGGTGTTACTCCATTGGCATATCATTATGAAAAACCGATGCTGGTTACTAATGTTGGTGGTTTGCCAGATTTAGTACCTAACGAAAAAGTAGGATTGATTGCAGAACCAAATGCAACATCTATTGCACAAAAAATAAAAGAACTCTATATTTTTGGAGAGCAACATTTTATTCCATACATACAAGAAGAAAAGAAAAAATATAGTTGGGGTGTTTTAACAAAAACAATTGTTGATTTAACGAAGAATAGTTGAGAATGGAGAGTTGAGAATTGATAATTTTAACTGCATATAATGAAAGAAAATATTGTAGCAACTAAAAGTTTAGCATTTGCCATACGAGTAGTAAACCTTTACAAATATTTATGCGATAGCAAAAAAGAATATGTGCTTTCAAAACAACTTTTAAGAAGTGGCACAGCAATAGGAGCATTGATAAGGGAAGCTGAACATGGGCAATCTGGTGCTGACTTTTTAAACAAAATGAATATTGCATTAAAAGAAGCTAATGAAACACTTTACTGGCTTATACTTTTAAAAGAAACCTATTTTATAAACGATGAAGAATATCAATCTATTTATGCCAATGCTGAAGAATTAACGAAATTATTAGTAAGCATAGTTAAAACAACAAAGAATAATTGAGGATTATTTCTCAATTTTCAATTTTCAATTCTCAATTAATGCCAAGTACAATTACTAAAAATATAATTTATAAATCGCCTATTGCAAAATTGGGCTACGATTTTATTGCTAAGGAATATTTGCCGAAAGGAAAAGATGAATATTATTTGAGGAACATGCAACATAGAAGCAGCAAGAGTTTCAGGCATTTGACTGCTTATGAAATTGAAGTGCTTGTGCGTAATAGCAACACAAGTGACGACTGGAGAAATATTTATGTAAGTGAATTGTTTAACCCTGAATTAGTAAAGAATTGCAAGTTTAATGGCTTGATAAGAATTGGAAAACTTGAATCAATTACTTTAACCTTTAGCGATTTAACAACTCCTGTTGGCTTATATAATAGCAATATTATCAGTTGCGATTTTGGTGACAATGTAGTTGTAGATAATGTTAACTATTTGTCACATTACATTATTGGCGATGAAGTAATTTTGGTTAACATAAATGAAATGGTAACCAGCAGCACAGCCAAGTTTGGCAATGGTTTGGTAAAAGATGGAGAAGAAGAAAGCAAGCGTGTGTGGCTGGAAATATGTAACGAAAATGCAGGAAGAAAAGTGTTGCCATTTAATGGTATGCAGCCTGGCGATGCTTACTTATGGAGTAAGTATAGAGATGATGAAGAATTACTAAACAAGCTAAAGGAATTAACTGAAAAAAAGTTTACTACAACAAGAGGGTTTTATGGAAAAGTTGGTAGCAGAACAATTATTAAAAATAGTGCAAGCATAAAAGATGTGTGGGTTGGTGAAGATGCTTATATAAAAGGTGCAAATAAGTTAAAAAACTTAACCATTAACAGTGGAGACAATGAAGGCAGAACACAGATAGGCGAAGGCTGTGAATTAGTTAATGGAATTGTAGGTTATGGATGCAGAATTTTTTATGGCGTAAAGGCAGTTCGCTTTATTACTGCCAATCATTCTCAACTAAAGTATGGGGCTAGATTAATTAATTCTTACTTGGGCTACAACTCAACAATATCGTGCTGCGAGGTATTGAACGCTTTAATTTTTTCTTCTCACGAACAACATCATAACAACTCTTTTTTATGTGCTGCATTGTTATATGGACAAAGCAATTTGGCAGCAGGTGCAACTGTTGGTAGTAATCATAATTCTCGTGGTGCCGATGGTGAAATTATTGCTGGACGTGGTTTTTGGCCAGGCTTGTGCGTTAGTTTAAAACACAATTCAAAGTTTGCAAGCTTTACAATTGTTGCTAAAGGAGATTATAGCAATGAATTGAATATTTCTATTCCTTTTTCGTTGGTAGGCAACGATGTTGCAAATGATAAATTAGTAATAATGCCTGCATATTGGTTCATGTATAATATGTATGCACTGGCTCGTAATGAATGGAAATATTTTGACAGGGATAAGCGTGTTGAAAAGATTCAGCATCTGGAATATTCAAGCCTTGCACCAGATACAATTAACGAAATATATTCATCAGTTACATTGCTTGAAGAGCTTGTGGGCAAAGCGTTTCATGCAAAAAATAGTTTGCCTTTAATAAAAGATCAATGTATAAAAAAAGGCAAAGAATTATTATTGGCAAAGGATGCTTTTTGTAATGAAATTGAAGTTGATGGAAATATTTTTGAAAACAATAAACGTAAGGCTGTATTACTAAAAGTTAATAATGCGTATCATATTTTTTTAAACCTTATTAATTATTATACAGTTAATTGTTTGGTGAATTTTGTTAATGATGATAAAACAAGGAGTATTGATGAGGTTTTGAAAAAGTTGCCTGCTGCCAAGCCAACTGACTGGCAAAATATTGGTGGGCAATTGATGCGTTCGACAGATGTAGAAATGTTAAAGAGCAGGATAAAAACCAATAAAATAAAGAGTTGGGACGAAGTGCATTTGTTTTATAAAAATGCAAATAGTAATTATGAAACACAAAAATTGCAACATGCTTTAAGTATTTTTTATGCAATACATTCTATAAAAAAAATAGACTCAAAATTATTTTCAAATTTGTTAAGCCAGGCTATTGATACAAAAAAATGGATAACAAAAAGCATTGAGTCATCTCGTGAAAAAGATTATAGCAGCGAGTTTAGAAAAATGGTTTATGACAATGAAATTGAAATGAATAATGTGCTTGGAAGCTTTGCTGACAATGCTTTCATTAAAGAACAAAAAGCCGAAACAGAAAAATTTGTAAAAGCAATTAATGTTATAAAGAAAAATTTTAAACTATAAATAATTTGTATTGCAAGGCTTTAACCATTTTCTTTAATAAATACTAAATGCACTAAAAACAACAAACTATAAACAAATAATATGGAACAAACTCTTTTAGGAATAGGCACAAGACTTACACATCAACAACATGGACCAGGTGTAATTGTTGGTATTAAGTATGCAACTTATCTAATCTCTTTTATAAATGTTGGTATTAAAGAAATTGATAAAACTGATAATTTACTTGATGAAATTATGCCAGAAAATGTTTCATCAGAAATTGAAACAACAGATGAAGTTGAAAAATCTTTATTAAAAATTTTGAAGATGTGGGGTGGCTTGCAGGAAACAGTTTATTTGGGCGAACGTTGGCAAAAAGGAACTATGTTGTTGCAACCTTTTGATAAAACTTTAAAGCCAAAAGAAATTCCTGTTGAGGATTTTTTTCATAAAATAGTAATGTTGAGAGACAGGCTTAGAGTGCTTGAACAAAACATTAACAGCAATAAAAAATTAAGCGATGAAGAAAAAGTAAATATTCAGCAATATATTACTCGTTGCTACGGAAGCCTTACGACTTTTAATGTTTTATTTAGATATAAAGAAGATTGGTTTGTTGGAGATAAAAGTGGTAAAGAAGATTAACAAATTATGTTAATGCCACAGATGTTCAGATTAAAAGTAATTGAGCATCTGTGGCTTTTGTTTTTATGAGATTTTGCTTGCAAAAAAACTTTCCAACTGTTGAAATACATCTTTAAACATTGGAATTACTTTTCCAAAACCTGCTATAATTTTTGGTGCCCAGGGTTGAATAAAACCATAAGATTTTGACGCTGCAAATGTTTCTGGCTTTATCAAGTTCATTTTATTACAATAAAATAAAACTACACTTAAAATGCTTGTGTACAATGCAGCATACATAAGTATTCCACCAATTTTATTTAACCAACCCATCATTGCAAACTGTACTGTTTTTTCTACAAATCTTGCCCCCATTTTTACCAAAAAAATAACACCAATCATTACTAACGCAAATGATAAAAAGGGCAACCAATAGCTTGAGATATTAGTACTTTTTTGTAACCAAGTTGCAACACTTGATGATAATTTTAATGCAGCAGCCAAACCAACTATTACTGCAATGAAAGAAAATACTGCAACAATTAACCCTTTGCTGTAACCTTTAACAAAAGCAGCAATTATTGCAAATAAAAAAATGACATCTATAAACATATTAAGCTTTTGGTGCAAGCAATTCTTTCACCAATCCACTCACAATTTTGCCATCAGCTTTTCCAGCAAGTTGTTTAGTGGCAACGCCCATAACTTTTCCCATATCAGCAGGAGATGATGCACCAACTTCAGCAATAATTTTTACAAGCTCTGCTTTTATTTCATCACTGCTTAACTGCTTTGGTAAAAACTTTTCAATAATTGCAATCTCTTCTTGTTCTTTTTGGGCAAGGTCTGCACGATTTTGTTGTGTAAATATTTCAAGGCTATCGCGTCTTTGCTTAACAATTTTTTGTAACAATTTCAATTCGCCTTCAGCTGTAATTTCTCCACCAGCCCCTGGTTCAGTTTTTGCTTTAATTATTTCAGCTTTAATAGCTCTCAATCCTCGCAAGGCAGCTTCATCTTTAGCTTTCATTGCCTCTTTCATTTCGCCCATTACTTGTTGCTCTAAGTTCATATTTGTTTAAATTAGAAATTTAAAATTAAGAATCAGAAATCTAACTTGCTTTGTTTTCTTTTAGTTGCTGGTCTTTAAATTTCTTGTAAAAGCTTTTTGCAAAATTCTTCATGTCAGCAACCAATTCTGTATTATGTGTAGCTCTGTCATAGGTATCTGCCATTCCCATAAAAGTTTGATAAAAAAAGTCTGCCATTTCATCAACCATCATGTCTTTTGTCCAAAGGTCAATACGCAAGGCACTTTTATCTGCACTATCCCAAAAGGCTAGCATCATTGATTTTGCTGCCTGCTCCATATTTGCAGTGCTGTCTGTTGCATTCCATGTTATTTGTTGTGGCACCTTATTATCGTCTAAGTGCACATTAATATTTATGTTAGATTTATGCATTTTTTTTTTGCAAATGTAAAAGGTTGGTGTTTATATCAATGTTCTATTTGTTTACTTAAGTTGAAATAATATTCCATAATTGCTGTGCTGTGTCTTGCAATTTCAATGGTTCAATTTTGTTGCTAGCAGCACTTATTAAATTGCTTCTTAAATTTTCATCTCTGTAAATTAATTTCATTTTATCAGCTATTTCATTTGTGTCTGAGCTATCAACATATAAAACAGAGTCACCTACTATTTCTTTAATAAAATTATTGTTTGCACAAATAACAGAAACCTTGCTATTAATTGCTTGCAGCAAAAATATTGGCAAATGCTGGTGGCTTTTTATATCAATAAAGCAATAGCATGCTGCAATGATATCAAGCATTGCAGACTCATTTATATTGTTTAACAAAATAACATCATCCTTGTATTTGTATGTTTCCAATTTGCTTTCTAAAATATTTTCATTGACGTTAGTATTGTTTAGCAATAGCAATTTCATATTGCTGTTTTGCCATTTTTTAAATATTGAAAACGACTTTAAAAAATCTATTATCTCATTAACCAATAAGCCATTTGCATTAAAAAGAAAATATTCCCTGCCATCTGCATAACCATCTTTTACCTGCATGGCTTTCTCAAAAGTTAACTCATGCTTTTCGTAAGCAGTGACAATATTTAGTTTATCAATTTTAGATGTATCAATTTTATATTGTTCAATGATGTTAGTTTTTATATAATCAGAAAAACAAATTATGTATTTGACTTTATTAAAGTTGTTCTTCTTGTCTTTGCTGTTCAAACTTTCAACAATTTGTATTTGTGGTGTATCAGATGAAACAAAAACATCGTTAATGTTAATGACAATATCAACCTTGTTTTTTTTTAAAATTTGAGGCATTTTAATGTTAAGCAAATACAATAATTGCAATCCTTTTTTCGACGCAGTATTTATTTTTATTGTAGAGCAATTGGCATTTATTTTTAAATCTCTATCTGCATTTTTATCATTAATAAATATAAATTGATGATTGTTGTTTTCTTCAGCAATTTGCTCAAATACTTTTTTAAGATATGTATAAAATTCAAGTTGTGATTGATGCAACGTAATTGCATTTATTGCTATGACCATTTGGCAAAAGTATGTTGTAAATAAAACGTATTTTCTATAGTTTTTTTAAGCCAAATGCAATATTTTTTTTCGTTTAGCGTTTTGGTTGCATATCTTGTTTATTTCCTGCTTTAGAGGAGTTGAATATTACTTCTTGCGAAAACCCTTAAATTAAATCTATCGCAACAAATGAAAAAGTTATTTTTTGTAGTGCCATTGGCAAGTGTCATCATGTTTGTTAATGCCAAAACTGGCGAAAATGATGTTAAAAAAACTGATGTTAAGCAAAATAGCACATTTTTTAAAATGTCAAGAAATAGTAATAGGTTAAGCCTGTTTGAACAGTTGCAAAGCTCAATAAAAGTAAAGTCTGCCAGAGTAAGTACTAACCCCAAAACCCCAAATTTGGTTGTGCAATACACTACTTATAGTGATGTAGTTGAATTGCTTGGTGAACCAAATGTTGCTGTTAAAAAGTCAACTTTCATTTACACTTTAAATCCAACAAATGGTTGTAAAGGAATTATTGAATTTGATACAGAAGGTTATGTTGTGTATATGGCAATAAAAGACTGTAAGTAAAATATTAAAAAGTGTTTAAAAAATAGCTGTCAGCAATGGCGGCTATTTTTTTGGCTTAATGTTTGAAAAAAGAAGATACAATTTTTAAGTCTATTTTAAATTCATTGAATTACATTCGCCACTTAATTTTACATCGTTAAAAAATATAGTTATGAAAAAATTATTCGTATTGTCTGCAACACTTGTAATACTAGTTTCAGGTTTTGCACAAACAGATTCTAAAGCAAAAAAATCTGCTGCAATGGTTGAAGGTCAACCTAAAAAAGAAGTAAAGAAAGTAGAAACAAAAGCTGCTGCTGCCACAAGCAAAACTGTAAAACCAGTTGCTAAAAAAGGTGCTGCAGTTGCTGAAAAAGTTGAAGCTATGCCAAAAGTTGTTAATACACCTGTAGAAACAATTAAAGAAACACCAGAGAAACCTAATCCTCAATTGTTAGATGTTCCAGTGCCTCAACAAGTTGCACCAACACCAGCACCATTAGTAGACCCTAATAAAGATTTTGAATTTAAAAATGATGCATATGACTTTGGTAAAATACCTGCAGGTAAAGCAGCAAAATATGAATTGTTTATTAAAAATGTAAGCAAAGAAACGCAAGAGTTAACATTGGTTCAACCTGGTTGTGGTTGTACTACGCCAGAGTATCAACAAAACCAAAAAATATTGCCAGGCGAAACTGCTGTTGTAAAATTAGGATTTAATGGTGGAGCACCTGGTAATGGACAACCATTTTCAAAATCTGTAACTGTTACTTTAAAAGGACATAGCCCTAAAGTAGTAACGTTTAAAGGAGAAACTTATACTGTACCAACAGAATCTGCTCCTGCAAACAATGGAACTGAAAAATTGAAACCAGAAGGTAAATAATTAAATAATAAATTTTAGCCACGAATAATATTTTATGAAGAAAATATTTTTAGCATTTGTTGTATTAAGTTGTTTAAGTGTTGGTGCTAATGCACAGCAAAAGCAAGTAACACCTGCAGCACCTGCTGCAACAACAGCAACACCAGGTATTGTTAGTTTCGATAAGATGAAACATAGTTTTGGAAAAATAAAGCAGGGCACTCCTAAAAGTTTTACATTTACTGTAAAAAACAATGGTAGCAAGCCTTTAATTATTGAGCAGGCAACTGCACAATGTGGCTGCACTACACCAGAGTATTCTAAGTCGCCAATCTTAAAAGGAAAAACTAGTCCTTTAAAAGTTACTTATAATGCTGCTAACCCTGGTCCATTTACAAAAACTGTTACTGTTAAGTTTTTGGGTGTTGCCGAGCCAACAATATTAACTATTGAAGGAGAAGTGCTGAAAGGCACAACAGAAACTAAAAAGGGATAAGTTTTAGTTAAGTTTAATATTATTAGAATAAACAAAAAGCCTTGCTATGCAAGGCTTTTTGTTTATTCCCTTGTTTAAGGGATTTTTGATGATGCCAAATGCAACCATTTTTGCCTTGTAAAATAGTAACAGACTTTTTAGTCTTAAGGAGGTTTTAAAGTCCAATATCCTTTTTATTTGTTACAATTATTATTACACATTATAAAGCCTTGTATTTACAAGGCTTTTGTTTTTCCCTAATTCAAGGGATTTATGGCTATGCCAAATGCAACCATTTTTGCCTTGTAAAATAGTAACAGACTTTTTTAGTCTTAAGGAGGTTTTAAAATCCAATATCTTTTTTTATTGCAATTATTATTAAACATTATAAAGCCTTGTAGTCACAAGGCTTTTGTTTTACCCTTAATTCAAGGGATTTTTGGAGATGCCAAATGCAACCATTTTTGCTTTGTAAAATAGTAACAGACTTTTTAGTCTTAAGGAGGTTTTAAAATCCAATATCTTTTTATAAAACTGTCTTTAAAATAGTAAGTCATACAATTTTACCTCTTTGAGTGACGGAAAATTTCACAGTATTTATTGCTAAAAATTGCTTGAAAATTTTTTTATAGGAAAATAGTCCAGTGCCTATCTTCGATGCATGATAACAATTGGCATAATTGAAGACGACCCTATTTTGCGAAGAAATTTTGAGACGTTTCTTTCTACTCAAAAAGATACTGATATTTCCTTTAGCTTGAATAGTGTTGAACAATTTTTACAAAACAAAAATGATTATGAAGAACCGCAAGTGGTTTTTTGTGATTTAGGATTACCAGGCATTTCAGGAAAAGAAGGCATAACTTATATACGCCAGTTTTGGAACGATGTATATGTGGTTGTAATAACTGGTAATGACGATGAAGCAGTAATTTATGATTGTATTGAGCGTGGTGCAAATGGTTATTTATTAAAGCCTTTCAGGCTTGATGACTTGCTTGGGCATTTAAAAATAATACGTGAGGGCGGTACACTGTTATCGCCACAGGTTGCAGCAAAGTTGTTTAAGCAAATTCGCAAACAACAAACTGCAATTGATTTAGGAACTTATGATTTAACAAACCGTGAAAAACAGGTTGTTGAAGAACTTTTAAAAGGAATGACATATAAAGAAATTGGCAATGTGCTTGCTATTTCATCAACAACAGTAAACGACCATTTAAAAAATGTTTATAGAAAAATGGGCGTAAGAACAAAGTCGGAATTGATGAGAATGATTTTGAAAACTTAACAATGAAGCAAACAACTAAAAATATAAAATCCAATTTTGATTATACACAAGACTTAGATTTTGTTTTTGAAACAACTGGATTGGCTATTTTAGTTGAAGATGAACAACGAAATATTACACTTACCAATACACTTTTCTGCAATTTATTTGACATAAATATTAAGTACAATAAATTAATTAATACAAACTCAGAAAAGCTTTTTACTGAAATTAAAAATTGCTTTACAGAAGCAGAGCATTTCATTAACAATGCTGATGCTGCTATTAAAAATGCCAGCATTATTACCAGTCAGAAGTTTATGCTGATTAATGGTAAAACTATTACACAGGATTACATACCACTTTATAAAGACAATAGTTTAAAGGGTCATATCTGGATATACAAACTATACCAGCCATCAGTCATTGAAAGTATTGCTAGTACTAACTTTCAGCTTGAAAATGCACTGCATGTATTGCCAAATGAAATAGCAATTTACAATACTAATCTGCAAATAATTTTTACAAGTAAAGCTTATATCAATAGCAATGAGAAACGCAATTGGGCAAAGGGAAAAACACTGCAACAATACTTTAGTTATGCCAACCTGGTTAATGACATAGCAATTGAACGTGAGAAACATTTTAGAAAAACTATAGCCACACAAAAACCAGTAAGCTGGCATGAATCAAATAGTAAAGATGGTACACAAATTTTAAGAACCTGCTATCCCGTATTTGATGATGCTCAAAAGATTAATTCCATTATTGAATTTTCGATGGACATTAGTAAGCAAAAAAGTCTTGAAGAAAAATTGCAACAGGCTGTTGAGCATTTTTACAATATTCTTAACAATGCAAATAATGTTGTTTTACAAACAGACGATAAGTTGCAATTACAGTTTTTAAACCAATACTGGCAAACCCTTACAGGGCAGAGTGTTGAGCAATTAACTGGCAAGTCTGTATTTAATATTTTAGAAGTAACACACTACGAGCTGTATCAAAAAGTATTTTCTATTTTAAATGGCAATACTAAAAATGAACATGGCATTATTAGTTTTGAGGATAAGGAAAAAAATATAAAGCAACTGCAATACAATTTGCAAAGGGGTTTTAGCGTTGATAATGAACCAAGTGGCGTTGTTGCAACACTATCAGACGTTACTGCTAAAAAAATGCAAGAAGCTCAACTTTTAGAGTTAATAAAAAAGGAAAAAGAGTTAAACGAACTTAAAACAGCCTTTGTAAATATGGTTTCTCACGAATTGAGAACACCATTGACTGTTATATCCTCAAGTGCCGAAATATTGGAGTTGATGCTGCAAAATGGCAAAGGTTACAGTGATGTTTCTATCTACACACAACAAATAATTGATGAGGTTGAAAAGATGACTTCGTTTATGCAGGATCTGCTAATGATAAGTAAAATTGAAGCAGGTAAGATAATTATAAATCCATCAAGCACTAATATTGTAAAATTTGTTGAAAGTATTGCCATCAAAGGATTTGCACCTTACAAAGATGGTAGAGTTGCTACAGTAAAAGTAAAACGAAGCCAGCAATCTGCAAGTATAGATACAACGTTGCTTGAGCATTGCCTGCATAATATTTTGGCAAATGCTTTTAAATATTCTGTTGGCAAGTTAAGCCCTTTTATTCGTGTAGGTTTTTCAAAAAATTACTTTACTATTTCTGTAGTTGATTATGGAATTGGTATTCCAAAACAAGACACACAAAAATTATTTACATCATTCTTTAGAGCCAGTAATACAGGCAATATTGCAGGCACAGGCATTGGATTAATGGTTGCAAAATATTTTACAGAGCAACATAAAGGTTATGTTACCTTTAGAAGCAAACCCAATGAAGGCAGCATTTTTACAATAAAACTTCCTTATTCAAGTAATGAATAGCAAAACCATTTTGGTGGTAGAAGATGAGCCATTTATTTTAAACAACATTTGTACTATTTTGCAAATAAGTGGTTACAATTGCTTAAAGGCTGGCAATGGTATTGAGGCTTTAGAAGTATTAAAAACACATACCCCACAACTTATTTTATGTGATGTAATGATGCCAGAAATGGATGGTTTTGCATTGTTGCAAAACATTTTACAAAACAACACTACGCAACAAATTCCTTTTTGTTTTTTAACTGCACGAGCCGATGTTACAGATATTGATAATGGGTTGTCAATTGGTGCTAAAAGATACATTACAAAACCATTTTTAGCAAAAGATTTATTGGCTACAGTAAAGAGTTTGATTGATTAGAATTTGAATATTGTTTCAAAAATTTCTTTATACATAAACACTATCTACAAACAATAAACCCATAAACGCTACTTTTACAGCGTGCCTTATTTTAATTTAAACGATAGTCTCAATTTTTTTTCAAAGCTTACTTTTAAGCGTGTTAATAATGCTGCCAAAGTGTGGCTTAGCTATCAGTTAAGCAAGTTGCTTAAAAAGCCTGTTCAATGGGGCTATCCTGTTTCTATTTCGTTTGAGCCAACTACAAGTTGCAATTTGCGTTGCCCCGAATGTCCAAGTGGTTTAAGAGAGTTTACTCGTCCAACGGGCATGCTTGAAAAAAGCTTTTTTGAAAAAACAATCGATGATATTTATAAAGAACTCACCTATTTAATTTTTTATTTTCAGGGCGAGCCATATCTTAATCCCAATTTTTTAGATATGGTTAAATATGCTAATAGCAAGGGTTTATATACTGCTACAAGCACCAATGCACATTATTTAAACGATGATAAAGCAAAAAAAACAGTAGAGAGTGGGTTGGATAGATTGATAATAAGTATTGATGGAACAACACAAGATGTGTATCAGCAATACAGGGTTGGTGGCAAGCTTGATAAAGTAATTGAAGGGGCAAAAAATATTGTAAAATGGAAGAAAGAATTGAATAGTAAAACACCTTTTGTTTTTTTTCAGTTTTTGGTAGTAAAGCCCAATGAACACCAAATAGAAGATATAAAAAAATTGGCTAAAGAAATAGGGGTTGACCAGGTTAGATTTAAAACAGCACAGGTTTATGACTTTGAAAATGACCCCAATCAATTAATTCCAACTATAAACAAGTATAGCAGATACAAGAAAGATAGTAATGGAAAAATGCAAAGCAAAAGTGGTTTACAAAATCATTGCTGGCGTTTATGGAGTGGTAATGTTTTAACCTGGGATGGTTTAGTAGTTCCTTGTTGCTTTGATAAAGATGCCATGCACCAACTTGGAAACCTAAATACACAGAGTTTTAAACAGGTTTGGAATAATGAAAATTACAGGCAGTTTAGAAAGGAATTAATGACCAGCAGAAAGAATATTGACATTTGTGCTAATTGCAGCGAAGGCTTAAAAATTTGGGAAGAATAGACCGCTCAAACTTTTTTTTTGAAATTAATTAAACAAATAAAAAGAACTTATTACTTTTACCGCATTAAATAAATAAAATTAATTATGATGAAAAAAAATCTACACTCTATTTTTAAAATTGGTTTGTTGGGGATTTTGTTAGCAGGGTTTGTTAACAAATCAATGGCACAAACAGTTGAAATATCTGCAAACCCTGGTTTTTCAGGAAACATTATCATTGGTGCATCTGATTACCATGTTTTGGAATGTATATACTTAGATGCTGAGATTGGAACATCAAATTTTATTGGTGCTGCAAGTAGTATCTCAAAAATTTATTTTCATGCAAATGAAGGTAATGGTACCACAGCTATTTCAGCAGTACCTCCAGTTTCAGTAACTGATAGTTTTAAAATTTATTTTAAAAATGTACCGGCTGCTACAAAAACTTTTACTGCAGGTGCTTTTTCATTAGCTGGTTACACAAATGTTTATACTGGTACGCTTACTATTGATTCATTTGGATGGAATCCAGTTACTTTAATTACACCCTTTGCCAGAACTGCAGGTACCAACTTGCAGATGTTAATTGTACGTGCTGATGGTGTTAGCCAACCTGGTTATCTTTTTAGTGCAGCTGTAGGTAATTCAACTTCTTCTGCAGCATTATCTTCTAGAAGATATAATAATACAACTGCACCTGTATCTGGAACAACTGCATTGGCTACATCTACATTTAGACCTGCAATACAATTTGTTCATCCTTTATCAGTTGACGTATCTGCAGAAAATGTTACAGGAGGACCAGCAGCTGTATCTTGTAATAATAATCCAGCATCATACGATGTAACTATTAAAAACTATGGTACAACTGCAGCAGCAATTGGGGCTGTTACTGTAAATGTAGCATTATCTGGTGCAAATACTTCTACTACAAACAAAACAAATACTTCTTTGCTTGCTCCTGGTGCCAGCGAAACTTTAAGTTTTACAAACTTAAATATTTCAAACAATGGAACTACCAAAGTTACTATCACAGCAAAAATTGCTAGTGATGGTGATATAACAAATGATTCAATAATATTTAATATTTCAGCACCTACACCAATAGTTAGCTTCCCTGCAAATGAATCAGCAGAAACTAATCCACTTGCTGTTTTCCCATGGATTAAAACAGTAGCTGGAGCAAGACAATTATGGCGTTTAGGGGCTGGTATCAATAATGTTGATTTATCTGATTCTATTCCCCCACAAGATGGAAATTTAAACTATATATTTGATAATTATAGTGGTGCCAATAGTGCTGGTACAATTGGTCGTCTTTACTCAAGTTGTATAACCTTGCCTAGTGGACTTACACCTGCAAGCTATCATATGAACTTCTGGTTATCACATGATACAAGTTTCAGTACAGCTTTAGATAGTATGATTGTGGTGGTATCTACTGATAAAGGTGCAACTTGGACACGTTTAGGTGGGTATCAACGTTACAATGCTACTTACACAACTGCAGGTTGGGGCGAGGATAGTGTTTCCTTAGCTGCATATGCAGGACAAACAATTCAACTTGGCTTTGAAGGTCAAAGTGATTATGGTAATGTGATGTGTTTAGATAATATTACAGTTTGGGCAAATGGTCCTTTACCAATCAAATTAAATATGTTTGCTGGTGTTCGTGAAGGAAATAAAAACATCCTTTCTTGGGAAACAGCACAAGAGCAAAACAACAAAGGATTTGAATTGCAACGTAGCGTTGATGGAAAAGAATTTACTCCAATTACGTTTGTAAACTCTAAAGCAACAAATGGTAATAGTTCAGTAAACTTAAGCTACACTTATATGGATAGCAAACCATCAAATGCTAACAACTACTATCGTTTACGTCAAGTTGACTTTAATGGTAAAGAAAGTTTCTCAAATGTTGTATTGTTAAAATCTGTACAAAATACTAAAGCAGAAATTACAACTGTATATCCTAATCCTGCTAAAGAAAAAATCAATGTAGTTTTAAATACTGTTGCTTCTGAAAAAATAACTGTAAAAATTACTGATTTAGCTGGTAGAATTATTTCAGTTAGAAATGTTGAAACAATTGTTGGTGATAATAACTTACAGTTTAATACTTCAGCACTTGCAAATGGTACTTACTTAATTAAAGTTACTACTGCAAATAATGTTGAAATAGCTACACAAAAATTTGTAAAAATGTAGTATCATTTTATAAATAATTAAAAAAGCCGATGATTTATTCATCGGCTTTTTTTGTAATATTTTTTTGCAATAAAATAAATGTAATAACGCTTTTACGATATTTGTTCCATTAAATGAGTAACCCCAATTTAAATAAAGATTCAAACAAACTCACATCTTCTGATAAGGAGTTTGAAAACAGCATACGCCCTACAGATATTGATGACTTTACAGGCCAGCCACAGCTTATAGAAAACTTGATCATTTTCATTAAGGCTGCAAAGCTGCGTGGCGAAGCTCTTGACCATACTTTATTTCACGGCCCACCAGGACTTGGAAAAACAACATTAAGTAGAATTGTGGCTAATGAAATGGGGGTAAATATTAAAGAAACAAGTGGGCCTGTTATAGAAAAGCCTGGCGATCTTGCAGGACTTTTAACTAATCTTGAAGAAAATGATGTATTATTTATAGATGAAATACACAGATTAAGTACTGTTGTTGAAGAGTATTTATATGCAGCAATGGAAGATTTTAAAATTGATATTATGATTGATGCAGGGCCTAATGCACGTAGTGTTCAAATTAATCTTAACCCTTTTACTTTAATAGGTGCCACAACGCGTAGTGGCTTGCTCACAGCCCCTTTGCTTAGTAGATTTGGCATCAAATCACGTTTGGAATACTATAACAAAACAACTCTCAAAAAAATTATTCAACGTAGTGCCGGCATTTTAAAAACCAATATTGGCGAAGATGCAGCCAATGAAATTGCAGGTCGTAGCCGTGGCACACCGCGTATTGCAAATGGCTTGTTGCGTAGGGTTCGCGATTTTGCACAAGTGTTAAATGATGGCGAAATTGATTTAGGAATTACGCAACACGCATTAAAAGCTCTAAATGTAGATGAGCATGGCTTGGACGAAATGGACAACAGAATATTACTGTCAATAATCGATAAGTTTAAAGGAGGTCCAGTGGGTTTAACTACAATAGCAACCAGCGTTGGTGAGGAGGCTGGAACCATTGAAGAGGTGTACGAACCTTTTCTTATTCAAGAAGGTTTTTTACAACGCACACCACGTGGTAGAGAAGCTACTTTAAAAGCATATAATCATCTCAATAAAAAACCACCAAGCAACAATATTGGCTTGTTTGCAGAGTAAATTACTCACCTATATTTATTTTTAGGCAAAATATTTACTATAAATCAATTTGTTATAAATGTATTTGTAAAATTAGTTATTATTTTCTTTGGTAATATAACTACTTAACCCACACTTTTGCAATCCAAAAATTTTTGGACTTGATAATGGGATAGCGTTATCATTTTAATTGTTAATAGTCAGTAAGTCATTTTTAAATGATTAACGACCAAAATTTTTAAAAAGTGAGTAAATTACATTTCACAACAAAACACGCCAACGCGGCCACTGTTCAACACAATTGGTACATTGTTGATGGTGCTAATCAAACCGTAGGACGTATGTGTAGCAAAATTGCTGCAGTTCTACGCGGAAAAAACAAAGCTTATTACACTCCACACGTAGATTGTGGCGATTATGTAATAGTTATCAACTGCGAAAAAGTTATCTTAACTGGTAACAAAATGGAAGACAAAGTTTATGACAGTTTTAGTGGATACCCAGGTGGTAGAAAAGAAGAAGCTGCTAAGGATTTACAACGTCGTCGTCCAGAAGTATTAGTTGAAAGAGCAGTAAAGGGTATGTTGCCTAAAAACAGATTGGGACGTAAAATGTACAAAAAATTATTTGTATATGCAGGTGCTAATCATCCTCATACAGCTCAACAACCAAAAGAATTCAAATTCTAATTAACAACATTAACAAATCATTTCAAATCATACATTGATGGAAAAGCAAAAAAATGCCGTTGGTCGTAGAAAAGAAGCTATCACTCGTGTTTTCATTAGCAAGGGTGAAGGAAAAATTACGATTAATGATAGAGATTACAAACAATATTTCCCATTGTTTTATTTACAAAATCAAGTTGAAGCTCCTTTAAAAACTGCTGAAGCTTTAGATAAGTACGATTTAGTAATTAATGCAACTGGTGGTGGATTAAAAGGACAAGCAGAAGCTGCAAAACTTGCAGTAGCAAGAGCTTTACTTGAAGTAAATCCAGAATTAAGACCAGCCTTAAAAGCTGCAGGTTACTTAACACGTGATCCAAGAGGTGTTGAACGTAAGAAATTTGGTCATAAAAAAGCAAGAAGAAGCTACCAGTTCTCAAAACGTTAATACAAACTTGGGCAAAAGCTTGTTATTTCTTCAGGCTTTTGTTCGAGAAATTCAATCAAATTTTCAAATTATTCAAATTATTTTAAATGGAAAATAATACTTCACTTCAACAACAACTTCTTGAGGCTGGCGTGCACTTTGGTCACCTAAAGAAAAAGTGGAATCCAAAAATGTTACCATACATTTTTGCAGAAAAAAAAGGTATTCATATTATAGACCTTAACAAAACTGTTGATGGTTTGCAAGAGTGTGCCGCTGCAATGAAACAAATTGCAAAAAGTGGTAAAAAAATTATGTTTGTTGCTACTAAAAAACAAGCAAAAGAAATTGTTAGCGAATGTGCATTGCGTGTAAATATGCCTTTTGCAACTGAGCGTTGGTTAGGAGGTATGCTTACAAATTTTAACACTGTACGTAAAAGTGTTAAAAAAATGCAAAGCATAGATAAAATGCTTAATGATGGTAGTGCTGATAGCCTTACTAAAAAAGAGCGTTTGACTTTGACAAGAGATAAAGATAAAATGGAAAAAGTATTGGGTGGTATTGCCAATATGGGTCGTATTCCTAATGCCATTTTTATGGTTGATATTGGACACGAGCATATTGCTTTGGCTGAAGCTAAACGCCTTGGTATTACTACATTTGGCATGGTTGATACCAACTGTGACCCAAATAAAGTTGACTTTGCTATTCCTGCAAATGACGATGCTACCAAATCTATAGCTATTATTGTTAATTACTTAACTGCTGCAATTGCTGAAGGCTTATCAGAGCGTCAGGCTAATAAAGATGAAGATAATGAAGCAGATGATGCAAATAATGAAAATGAAGCAAGAGCAAGAAGATTAGAGCAAGAAGCTCAATCTGAAGGTGGACGTGGTGGAAGAGGCAGAGGAAGAGCTGATAACACTACAGGTGGAACTCAAGGTGCTGGTGCAACAAAACGTAGAGTACCAAACACAAGAAGACCATCAGGGCCAGGCGGAAGATAATTGGTGATTTAATATTTAATATTGATGATTTAATATTGACTTAAACAAAATATTAAATATTAAATTTTACATATTAAATAAAATATTAAAAAAACAAAATAATGAGTACAACAGTTGCCATTTCGGCACAAGATATAAATAAACTTCGTCAAGCCACAGGTGCTGGTATGATGGATTGCAGAAAAGCATTAACAGAAACTAATGGCGATTTTGAAGCTGCAATTGACTGGTTGAGAAAACAAGGTCAGATTAAGGCTGCTAAACGTAGCGACAGGGAAGCTAAAGAAGGTGTAGTAGTAGCACAAACTAATGTTGCAAATAACATTGGTTATGTTGTATGTGTAAGCTGCGAAACTGATTTCGTTTCTAAAAATGCTGACTTTGTTGCTTTTGTTCAAAGTATTGCTGATGCTGCAGTTGCAAATGATTGCAAAACTGCAGAAGAGTTGAACAATGCTAAAATTGGTGAAGCTACAGTTGCTGATTTAATTAATGATAAATTAGCTTCTATTGGCGAAAAAATTGGTGTTGCTAAATACGAAAGAGTAGAAGCACCTTATGTAGCTTCATATATCCATGGATCTTACAGAATGGGTGTTTTAGTTGCTATGAGTAGCGAAGCTGCTGAAGCAGGTAAAGACGTTGCTATGCAAATTGCTGCCATGAACCCATTGGGTGTAGATGCTGATAGCATTGCTCCTGAGGTAATTGAAAGAGAAAGAACAATTGTTGTTGAAACAATGAAAGCTGATCCTAAAATGGAAGGCAAACCTGATGAGATGATAGCTAAAATTGCTGAAGGTAAATTAAATGCTTTCTTTAAAGAAAACACTTTAACAGCACAAGCTTTTGTAAAAGATGGTGGTAAAACCGTTGCAGAATATTTGAAATCTGTTGACAGTAATTTAAAAGTACTTTCTTTTAAAAGAGTAGCTTTAGGATAATAAATTTTATCTGAAAAGTAAAAATATAAAAGAGCCTCACGTTAAAATTAACTGTGAGGCTCTTTTTATTTGTTAGTACTTTATATAAGTTATTATTTAGCTACCTGAAATTTACCGCTTTCTATTAATTGTCCTTCCTTGTTGCGAAGCTGATAAATATATAAACCTCTGTAATAGCTCTCAAGATTTATAGAATTACGAAAGTTAACCAATTTCAAATCTTCAACTTTTTTACCAATAAAATTGTAAATGGTAATTGTGTAGCCTTTTTCTAAAACAGATAAGTTAATATTAATAACTGTAGAAGCTGGATTAGGATAACATTGAACAAATTTTATTTTAGGTTCACCAGAGCCAAAACCCTCATTGGCAAAGCCATTGCCAACAAAATTTAAGCTACAAGTTAATAAAAATATTTTTAAAAATTTATTCATTGTTTTTTATACAACGTAAAAATAAATACTTTTAGTATTTCTACCAAAAATGATTTTTATAAATACATGTAATAATTTTAATACTATAAGTTACTAAGTGTTGCATTAATAACTTCAAAGTTTGGTAAGTCTCCTGCACTTTCAAGCACTTCAGCATATTTAACAATGCCTTCCTTATCTACAATAAAAGCACTACGCTTACTCACACCTTTCATCCAGCCAATAAAATCGTTATAAATACAACCATAAGCTGTAGATACTTCCTTATTAAAATCGCTTAGCAAAGTAAAATTTAACCCTTGCTCTTCTTTGTATTTAGCTAAAGTAAAAATTGAATCAACACTAATGCCTAAAACCTCTGCATTGGCATTATTATACATTGCAATATTGTCCCTTACATTGCATAGCTCTTTTGTGCATACTCCTGTAAAAGCCATTGGAAAAAATAATAGCAAAACATTTTTTCCTTTCAGGTTTTCAAGTGTTACGGTTTCGCCTTTTACGCTTGAATGTAATGCAAAGTTGGGAGCTTGTTGTCCTACAGTAATCATATTTTAAATTTTAATTTATTTGTTGCAAAAGAAAGCGTTAATACAATAACATATTACTTGAATAAATAATAAACCAATGACGTAAGCAAGAATTAACTGTTTAATCATTTTAACATTTCAACTAAAAGTAAAACTCTACATTTGCCCTCCTCATTTTTAAACAAACCATTGTGTAAATGGTAAATTAAAAATAACAAATGGATAAAAAATTAGAGCGATTACGCCAGCAGGCATTAGAATATCATAGTCAGGGAAGGCCAGGTAAAATTGAAGTGATACCTACCAAGGAAGCTAAAACACAAAAGGATCTTTCATTAGCATATAGTCCTGGTGTTGCTGAGCCTTGTAAAGAAATTGCCAGTAACGTTGAGGATGTTTATAAATATACAGCAAAAGGAAATTTAGTAGCAGTTATCAGCAATGGCACAGCAGTATTAGGTTTGGGAGATATTGGACCAGAAGCAGGAAAACCTGTTATGGAAGGCAAGGGCGTTTTATTTAAAATATTTGCTGATATTGATGTTTTTGATATTGAGATAAATGAAAAAGATCCTCAAAAATTTGTTGAAATTGTAAAGTCTCTTGAACCAACTTTTGGTGGAATTAATCTTGAAGATATTAAAGCACCAGAATGTTTTTATATAGAGCAGGAATTGAAAAAGCAAATGCACATTCCTGTAATGCACGATGACCAGCATGGTACAGCTATCATAAGTGGTGCAGCTTTACTTAATGCATTGGAAATTCAGAAAAAGAAAATTGATAGGGTAAAATTTGTTGTAAATGGTGCAGGTGCTGCAGCTATGGCTTGTTGTAAATTATATGTTGCATTAGGTGCAAGATATGAGAATTTTATTTTGTTTGACAGGAAGGGAGTATTGCATGAAAACAGAACAGATTTTGATGAAGAAAAAAGGAAATTTGCCTGTTCAAAATCGAAGGCTGATTGGGATTTAACCAAGGCATTTAAAGATGCTGATGTGTTTATTGGTTTAAGTGTTGGCAATGTTGTTACAAAAGAAATGGTGAAATCAATGGCAAAAAATCCAATAGTTTTTGCTATGGCAAATCCCGATCCTGAGATTAGTTATGATGATGCAACAGATGCAAGGAAAGATATTATTATGGCAACAGGACGTAGTGATTATCCTAATCAGGTAAATAATGTTTTAGGATTTCCGTATATTTTTCGTGGTGCATTGGATGTTCGTGCAACAACAATTAACGAAGCAATGAAACTTGCTGCTGTAAAGGCTTTGGCAGCTTTGGCAAAAGAGCCTGTACCAGATATTGTAAATCTTGCATACAAAGAAAAAACAATAACTTTTGGAGAAGATTATATCATTCCAAAACCTGTTGACCCACGTTTGTTAAGTACAGTTGCACCAGCAGTAGCAAAAGCTGCAATGGATAGTAATGTTGCAAAAAAGCAAATTACAAATTGGGATGCTTACAAAGTTGAGTTGAATAAACGTTTAGGTTTAGATAATCAATTATTGCGTGTAATTGCCAATAAAGCAAAAAGAGACCCTAAGCGTATTGTATTTGCCGAAGCAGATAATATTAAAATATTAAAAGCAGCAAGTATTATTTATGATGAGGGAATAGGCTATCCTATTTTATTGGGAAACGAGAAAAAAATTAATAGGCTTGCAGAAGAGAACAGTATTGATATTTCTGACTTACCAATTATAGACCCACGAAGTGATGAAACTGAAGCACAGCGTGAAGTGTATGGCGAATTGTTTTTTAGAAAACGCCAACGCAAAGGATTTAATCATTACGAAAGTTTAAAAGTGATGAAAGACAGGAACCATTATGGTTGTATGATGGTTGAGATGGGAGATGCTGATGCCATGATAAGTGGATTGACTAAAAACTATAGCGAAGCTATAAGGCCAGCTTTGCAAATTATTGGCACAGAAGAAGGCGTAAAAAAGATTGCTGGTATGTATTTGATGATTACCAAAAAAGGCCCAATTTTCCTTGCAGATACAACAGTTAACTTTAATCCAACTGCCGAAGAGTTGGCAGATATTACAATGCTTGTTGCAAAAGAAGTGAAAACTTTGGGTGTTACACCACGCATTGCTATGTTAAGCTACAGCAATTTTGGTAGTAGTGATAGCCCTGAAGCTAAACTTGTAGCTAATGCAACCGCTATTGTAAAACAAAAAAATCCAAATTTAATTATTGATGGTGAAATGCAGGGCAGCCTTGCATTTAATAAAGAAATTCTCAAGGACAATTATCCTTTTAGCGATTTAGTTGATGAGACTGTTAATGTACTGATTTTTCCAAATTTGACCGCAGGCAATGTTGCTTATAATTTATTGAGAGAATTAGGCGATGCTGAAGCAATTGGTCCAATTTTACTTGGCATAAAAAAACCGGTTCACGTATTGCAACTTGGAAATACAGTAAGAAATATTGTAAACATGTCTTACATTGCTGTGCTTGATGCCCAACAAAAAAGCAGGTTAGACACTACTGCTGAGGTTGAAAGAACCAACTGGTGGAAAAGAATGAGAAGAAAGAAAAAGTAAAGAGATTATTATATTACAGACTTTCAAGGTTTTTAACAACACCAACTGTTTTAGCTAAAATTTTAACATCTAAACTTAGCGAATGGTTGTTGATATAATATAAATCGTATTCTAATTTTTCCAGGTTTTCTTCAGGCGTTGCCATAGGTTTATGCACTTGAGCCCAACCTGTAATACCAGGTTTTACAAGATGCCTGTATTTGTAGTAATCGTTTTTCTTGCTGTATTCCTCAACTATTTCAATTCGTTCTGGTCTTGGGCCAATAATGCTCATGTCACCTTTTAACACATTGAATATTTGTGGCAGCTCATCTATTTTAGTTTTACGCAAAATTTGCCCAATCTTTGTAATTCTGCCATCATTTTTTACTGTGTGGTTCACATATCCTTCTTTGCTATGTACCATTGTTCTCACTTTATACATGGTAAATGGCTTGCCATGTAAACCCACTCGTCTTTGTTTAAATATAGCAGGTCCCCTTGATGTAAATAGCATGGCAATACAGCCAAGAAGCATTATTGGTAATGCAAATGGCAATGCAATAATACTTATCACTAAGTCCATTACTCTTTTTGCAATAATATGCGATGTTGGAATCTCTTTAATCTCTACTGAACTGCTATGTGGTTGTGCTACTGCTACAAGCATAATCTTTACAATTTCTTTATGGGACGAATTACAAAATAAAAGGTTTTAAAGCTATTAAACAAACATTAAGTTAGTCATTTAAAATTTAAAAAACCTGTTGGGTAAAGATTAAGTCAATAATTTAATTAGATTATTTGGACAGATTGATTTTGTTATCACAAATATAGAATATAAATCAAATTACAAAACTTTTTTTATACACAACAAAAAACAGACATGAAATGGTTAGCGAAGTTTAACTGTATCAGTAACAAGTTTGCTTGTAATCTCAGCACTTTTTAAGCATAATGGAATACCGCCACCAGGATGCACACTGCCACCCACAAAAAACAATCCTTTATATGCACTTGAAAAATTAGGTTGTCTTAAAAAAGCAGCTAGTTTTGAATTGGAGCTTGTGCCATATAAACTACCCAAATAGCTTGCAGTATTGCTTTCTATTAATTTGGGGTGTAAAACATTTTCTGTCTCTATATGTGCTGAAATATCCTGCTTCAACATACTGTTCAATTTATCAATAACAATTTTTCTTAATTCTATAACTACATTATCCCAATTAAATTTATCTATTGAAGGAACATTTATCATCACAAACCAGTTTTCTTTTCCTGTTGGTGCATGAGTTGCAGGTTCTTGTTTGCTTGTTATATTGACATAGATAGTGGGATCGTTGAAAAACGATTTATGTTTAAAAATATGTTCAAATTCTTTTTTATAATTATTGCTAAAAAAAATATTATGCAAATCTAAATCTGCAAATTCTTTACTCATTCCCCAATAAAAAATAATGGCACTGCTGCTTCTTTCTTTCTTTAAAATTTTATTGGCTTTATCAAAATTCAGCAATAAGTTTTTATAGGTAAAATATGCATCAACATTACTTACTATAGTATTTGCATAAATATTTTTTCCATTAGCCACAATACCTTTAACAGTGCTGTTGGCTGCAATAATTTTTTCTGCACTTGTATCAAAATGAAATTTTACTCCTTTTTTTAAAGCCAGTTTATACAAAGCATTTGCAATAGAAATCATTCCACCTTTAGGGTAGTATGTACCATCATTATGTTCTAAATGAGAAATGAGTGAAAGCATGGCACTTGCCTTGTAAGGATTGCTGCCATTATAAGTTGCAAACCTGTTAAATAACTGAACTGTTTTTGTATTAGTAAACGTACTGTTATTGTAACTGTGCAAATTTGTTGCAATATGCTTAAACTTAAATCCTGTAAAGGCTTTTGCAAATTTTTTTGTAAAATAATTGTTTATTTTTTGCAAAGAATGATTGATGAAAAAATTGCCTGTTTTGCTATATAAATTTTCAGCTGTTTTTAAATACTGTAAAACCGTATTTTCATCTTCATTTAATTTTTCATTTAATTCTTTTGCAAATAAAGAAGCGTCAGTGTAAGCATTTACAATTGTTCCATCTTCATAAAAATACTTGCAGGCAGTTGATAGTTTTTTGTAAGAAAAATATTCTTCAATTGGTTCTTCAGCATCAGCAAAAAGCTCTTCAATAAATTTTGGTGCAGTAAATAAGCTTGGTCCACCATCAAACTTAAAACCTTTATTTTCTATTAACGAAATCTTGCCACCAATAACACTGTTCTTTTCAAACACATTAACTTCAAACCCCTTGCTGGCAAGGCGTATAGCAGTTGCAAGCCCAGCTACACCACTGCCAATTACAATTACTTTATTATCTTTCATAAAAATTTAAAACGCATTAAACTTGTATTTAATGCTTGCATTTGCAATGATAAATGCTTTAAAATAGTTGGGTAAACTAACACGGTTTTCTAAAATCCTGTTGGGGCTGTAGCGTTTTATTTTTTTAAATAAAGAATAGTAATATTTATAAGCAACATACACACCAAACCTTGCTTTTATAGGCAAAAGTTTAATACCAGTAAGGGCTTCAGTAAAGTCATTGGCAATATTTTCTTCTATTATTTTTTTATCCTGCGTAGTGAATTTTTTAAAGTTGCAGTTAGGAAAATACATCCTTTGTAAATCCTCATTGTCTGCTTTAATATCTCTTAAAAAATTTACTTTTTGAAAGGCAGCACCAAGCTTTTTTGCATAAGGCAGAAGTTCGTTATAAAGATTTTGCTTGTCATTGCAAAACACTTTTAAGCACATTAAACCTACCACTTCTGCACTGCCATAAATGTATTGCTCATACTCATTTGTTGTGTAAACTTTTTTGGTTAAATCTAATTCCATGCTATACAAAAAAGCGCCCACTAAATTTATATCAATGTTGAACTGATGCACAGTTTGCTGAAAAGAATGCAGTACAGGATTTAAGCTAATCTTGTTTTCAATGGCATTGTTGGTTTGCGTTTTAAAATCAATAAATAATTGTTGTGCATTGTATTGGTGAAAAGTGTCAACAATTTCATCAGCCAGTCTCACAAAGCCATAAATATTATAAATAGGTTGATGTAAATCTTTATGCAGCAAACCAATGGCACTATAAAAACTTGTGCTGTATTTTTTTGTTATATACTGGCTGCAAGTGTTACTGACATTAGTATATAGATTTAAGTTGTTCATTAATTGATTAGTTAAAACAGAAGTTGTTAAAAGCTTTTATTATAAGCATGTTTACACCATTTTAAGGCATTTCAAAAGTAATAATCTTCAAAATAAGTTTTGATTTATTTAATACACAGTTGTTTGAAATATAAAATACAATTACGTAAAACAAATAAAAAAGGTTTACATAATAATCATTCCTGATTAATAAAAAACCTTGAAGCACATTGCTTCAAGGTTTTTTATATATAAAATTTAATTGCTAATTAAAAAGGTAAATCATCTGTATCGCTATCTGGTGCTGCATCTGGTACAAATGCTGGAGGCATATTTTCAGTATTTACATCTGCATTTAATTTCATAGTCTCCATTCGCCATGCATCTAAATTTGTTATATAATTTTCTTTACCATCTTTCACCCATTTTGTTCCTTTAATGTTAAACATAACTTTCACATCGTCTCCAACATTAAACCTGTCAGGCATTGCAGTTCTGTCTTGCACGCATTGAAATTTAACATAGTTTGTAATCATCCTTCCACCAACATCTTCATTTTTTTCAATTACAAATTCCCTTGTTTTAAAACTTTCTGTGCGTTGCACTGTATCATATTTGGCAACTAATTTTCCTGTTATCTCAAAACTCATTTTTTATAAATTTTAAATTCAAATGTAGAAGTATTAAAATCAGAATAAAAAATATTTTCATTACGCATTATTCCCTATTTTACATCTCATTTATTTATATGAAACACAAATTTTTTGTTAAAAATTTAACCTTATTTTTTTTAGCAACAGTTATTATAAGTTGCAATGCAGTTCCTATAAAAGCTACATATACAAGCTATAAAATAAACACACAAGCCAATGTTGATGAGCGTTACAGTCAAATGCTTGAAGTCTATAAGGACAGCCTTAGCAAAAGCATGAATGAAGTAATTGGCTTTTCAATTAATGGATTAACAAAGAAGCAACCAGAAGGAGTTTTAGGAAATTTTATGACTGATGCTTTTAAGATTATGGCTGAAAAAAAGTTCAATAAAAAAATTACAGCAGCATTCGTAAACTTTGGTGGTATTCGTTCTTACCTACCCAAAGGCGATATTACTGTTGGAAAAATTTTTGAATTAATGCCATTTGATAATATGATTGTTTTGCAGGATATGACTGGTAAGCAATTGAAAGATTTTTTGAATAGAGCAAGCGAAAAAGGCGGCTGGCCTGTATCTGCTGGTTTAACTTATAGCATTAAAGATAAAAAACTTGCTAATGTGCTGGTTAATGAAAAGCCAGTTGATGATAATGCAGTTTATACAGTTGCCAATAGCGATTACATTGCAAATGGTGGTGATAATTGTGATATGCTAAAGAGTATTCCAAAACAAAATGTAAATTATTTAATGCGTGATGCTTTGATTGAATATGTAAAAATGCTAACGCAGGATAACAAAACCGTTGACGCTAAAACTGAAAACAGAGTAACTTATGCAAAATAACAGCAGAAGAAAATTTATACAGAATGCAGCAATAGCAGGTGCTGCATTGGCTTTACCTAATATTTTAATGGCAAATGCATCTGCTATAACAAGCGGCGAATCTTTAACTATTTTGCATACAAATGATGTGCATAGCAGGTTAGAGCCTTTTCCTAATGATGGCAGCCCAAATGCAGGATTGGGTGGTGTTGCAGCACGTGCAGCTATTGTAGAGCAAATAAGAAAAGAAGAACAGAATGTTTTGCTGTTAGATGCTGGAGATATTTTTCAAGGCACTCCATATTTTAATTTGTACAAAGGCGAGCCTGAAATAAAAGCAATGTCAATGATGGGCTACGATGCAGGCACAATGGGCAATCACGATTTTGATGCTGGTATTGATAACTTTACCCATCAGTTGCAATATGCCAATTTCCCAATAATTAATTGTAACTACGATTTTTCAAATACATCCTTAAAAGAAAAAGTAATTCCTTATAAAATAATTGAGAAAGGAAAAATTAAAATTGGAATTTTGGGAGTTGGAGTAGAATTAAAAGGTTTAGTACCAGACAATCTTTATGGCAACACTGTTTACCTTGACCCCATAAAAAAGGCTAATGAAACTGCCGCCATTTTAAAAGAAAAGGGTTGTCATTTAATTATATGTTTATCGCACCTTGGCGATAAATATGAAGATGCTAAAGTAAGTGATGAAATACTTGCACAGCAAAGCTTTGACATAGATTTAATAATTGGTGGACACACACATAAAACGTTTGCACAACCTAGAAAATACACTAATAAAAACAAAGGAGATTGTTTGGTAAATCAAGTTGGTTGGGCAGGCATTAATTTGGGTAGAATTGATTATTTTTTTGAAGGAAAAAGTTTGAAAAAAAACGTGAAAGCCCATACTGTAATTCTTACCAAAAAAACAAATTAAAAAATATTTTTTTTTCAACACAAAACTTCCATATTCGCAGTCCAACATTACTTTTTTATCCACAACATTTGGAAATGTGAAAAGTAAATTAATTATAACTAAAACTAACATTACTCAACATATAACTCTTTAACTTACATGCCAGCAAAGACCGCAGAAAATATTTGGAATAACTGCCTTAAAATAATAAAAGATATTGTTGAATGGCAGCATTTCAAAACTTGGTTTGAACCCATTGAAGCAGTTGAATTGAAAGGAAACGTTTTAATGATTCAGGTGCCAAGCCAGTTTTTCTATGAATATATAGAAGAACATTATGTAACACTTTTAGCCAAAACTCTTAAAAGAGAGATGGGTAAAGATGCAAGGCTTGAATATAGAATTATGGTTGATAGTGGTAGTGCAAAAAATGGCAGTTACGATATACCAGCTACAAGTGTAAAAACATTGTCTAGTAACGAACTTAATTTTCCTTTAGTAATTGAGAGTCCTGTAAAGAATCCATTTGTAATTCCTGGAATTAAAAAAATGCAGATAGACCCTCAGTTAAATGCCAATTATACTTTTGAATCTTTTATAGAAGGTGAGTGTAACAGGGTAGCAAGGCGTGCTGGAAAAACTGTTGCTGAAAAACCAGGTTCTTCATCTTTCAATCCATTGGTGCTATATGGTGGAACAGGAATGGGAAAAACGCATTTGGTGCAGGCAATAGGTAACCAGGTTAAAAGAAATCATCCTAATAAAATTGTTCTATACGTTAGCAGCGAAAAATTTATCAACCAGTTTCAGGACCACAGCAGAAACAATGCTATTAACGACTTTATACATTTTTATCAATTAATTGATGTGTTGATTATTGATGATGTGCAATACTTTGCCAAAGCAGAAAAAAGCCAGGATGCATTCTTTGCTATATTCAATCATTTACATCAAAGTGGTAAGCAATTAATTCTTACTTCAGATAAGTCTCCAAAAGATTTAGATGGCATGCAAGAGCGTTTGTTAAGCAGGTTCAGGTGGGGTTTAAGCACAGATTTGACTTTGCCAGATTACGAAACAAGGATTGATATTTTGCAAAATAAAATGAAAAACGATGGATTGGAATTAAGCCATGATGTTGTTAAATATGTAGCATATAATATTAGTACAAATGTTCGTGAGCTTGAGGGTGCGTTAATTTCTTTGTTAGCTCAATCGTCACTAAATAAAAAAGAAATTGATGTAGAGCTTGCAAAAAAAGTGCTGAGGAATTTTGTAAGAACAAGCAGCAAAGAAGTTACCATTGATACCATTCAGAAAATTGTTTGCGAATTCTTTAGCGTATCTTACGAAAAATTATTGCACAAAACCCGTAAAAGAGAAATTGTACAGGCAAGGCAAATAACAATGTATTTGGCAAAAGGCTTTACAAAAAACAGTTTAAAAACAATTGGTGAGCATTTTGGTGGAAGAGACCATACAACTGTTATTCACAGTTGTCAAACTGTAAAGGATTTAATGGATACAGATACAATGTTTAAAGAAAACGTACAGGAGCTTACACAAAAAGTTCAATTGGCTACAATGTAGTATTTATAGTAGTTTCAATATATTTAAAGGCAGTCACTATTGACTGCTTTATTTTTTTGGAAAAAGATTTAATGATCACTTTTGTAAATTATTCCAATCTGCGAATCTGTGGCAACCCTTGCAACTATTTTGCTTTTTTTACTCTTAGTATAAAACTTCTTATTATTGCATCTTTAATTTTAAAAAATGAGTACAAACGATAAAACTTTAAAGCCAATTTTTGGAAAAGAAAATTACCTGTTAATGATAATTGGTGGTATTATAATTTTAATTGGAATATTTTTAATGGTTGGTGGTAAAAGTGCAGACCCAAATGTTTTTGACAAAGGCGAAGTGTATAGTAAATATAGAATTACTGTAGCACCAGTATTAATTTTATTGGGTTTATGTGTAGAAATATTTGCTATTTTTAAAAAGAATAAAACTGCTTAAAAAATATTTGAAAGCGAAGAATTTTCTTCGCTTTTTTGTTTACAAATAAAAATTGAATGAATACAATACAATCAATTATTATAGCTATTGTTGAAGGCTTAACAGAGTTTTTGCCAATATCTTCAACAGGTCACATGATTATTGCTAGTTCTGTAATGGGCATTGCAAAAGATGAATTTGTAAAGCTTTTTGAAGTGGCTATACAATTAGGAGCAATACTGGCAGTTGTAGTTTTATACTTTAAAAAGTTTTTTAACTTTAACAAGTGGCAGTTTTATGTAAAGCTTGTTATTGCTGTCATTCCTGCATTGGTATTGGGTAAATTATTGTCAGATAAAATTGATGACTTACTGGAAAGCCCATTAACTGTTGGTATTAGTTTATTGGCAGGTGGTGTTATATTATTATTTGTAGATAAATTATTTACAAATGCTACCATAGACAATGAAGAAAAAGTAAGCTACAAAAAAGGATTCATTATAGGCTTGTGGCAATGTATTGCAATGATACCAGGGGTTAGCCGTAGTGCTGCAAGCATTATTGGTGGAATGAGTCAAAAATTAACACGCAGTGCAGCCGCAGAATTTTCTTTCTTTTTGGCAGTGCCAACAATGGTGGCTGCAACTGGTTATAAATTATTAAAAACCTTTAAGAATAATCCAGAAATTATTAAAGACAAGCACAACTTAATACTACTTGGATTGGGTAATGCAGTAGCATTTATTGTTGCATTATTAGCTATCAAATTCTTTATTGGTTATCTGCAAAAAAATGGCTTCAAAATTTTTGGTTGGTATAGAATAGTTGCAGGAATTATTGTATTGATTTTATTGCAGCAAGGTATCATTAAGTAATCAAATTATGAGCTTTAGTAAGTATAGTAAATTGTAAATCGAATACCTTAAAATAAGATTATCTTGTACTTAAATAATTGTAATCTTTTAAAACAGTTTCAATAAAATAGATAGGCTCTTCATTGCTAATAATCTTTAAAACAGATTTTATTTTGGCAGCAGTATTTGCAGCTAAGTATGAGTCGTAGTTTTTTAAAAGGTTAGTGTGAATATTCTTAATAGTGTTCATATCCCTGTCGCTAAGCTTCATCACTTCAGGATAGCGAACAGTATAGGTTTCCTCTACTTCCATAAACACTGTTTGGTGCAACACATTTTCTGTTTTAGTATTAATTAAAATTGTGCCAGCAGCAATATCGCCCATTCTTTGCCCTTTTTTATTGATAAGCATACATAAAAAATCAACAAAAATCAGCAGACCCACAAAGCCAAAAAAGAAAATGAATATGAAACCTATTGGGCCTAGTATCATGAATATATATATAAGAGCCACAAGGTAATTATCTCCAACACGTATAAGCCAACGCAACATATACTGGCTAAGGGTTGCATTGCCACCAGTTTCATTAATGATTTTTATTCTCATTAATTTTTTTCCAATGGTTTGTCCTTTCATTGTGTATTCGCACACTAAAGGATAGAATGTAATGGGTAATATAATAATCAATGCAAACCAGTAAGTATTTGCAGTCCCATCAACATCAATTTTTTTTACAAATGGCAAAAAAATAAAATTCATTATTTTCCAATAACAAAAAAATATGGCTACATCTATTAACCATGCCAAAAGCCTTTTATGAAAAGGTGCAACGTTAAATTCCAGTTCAATGTTTAAGCTTGTGGGTACTGTTATTTGAGACATTTAAAGAAATTTTGGGTCAAAATAAATTATTTTGGGTTACTGCAAATTGGTTTTGGGTTAAAATAAATTATTTTGAGTTACTGCAAATTGTTTTTGGTTAAAAATTAACTTTCTCTATATTTTAATCTAAAAAATTACTATACTATTATTATTGAATGGTATTTTATTGGGATGGCTTACTAAAGAGTAAAAGCTAACATTTAATACATTGGCAATTTCAAGTAACCTGCAAACTGTAATGTCGGTTTTGCCATTTTCTATATTGCTTAGTGCCCCTGCGGTAATGCACAATTTTTTGGCTAATGTTTCTTGTTTTATACCAGCAAAAACACGGTGCAAATAAATGTTTTTACCAATTAATACTTTGGCTGTCATAGGATTTTTAGTTTTACTAAAGTAATATATAACGTAACTAAAGTAATATTAGTATGTAAAAAATAAGTTGTTCAAAATTTTACCAGTTTTGATATATTAAATGAAGTTGTTTAAAATTTTATTTTTCTGAGGAAAATGGCTATTATGCCAAGCC
>CAYZDJ010000005.1:52510-223065 GCA_964477265.1 uncultured Chitinophagaceae bacterium | reverse complement strand
AATTATCATTCGATATGAAAAACTAACAATAACCTGGTGGAATATGCTATGGCTTTGCATAATAGCCATTTTCCTCAGAAAAATAAAATTTTAAACAACTTCTATATGAAAAAAAATATAACAATTGTAGGTGCTGGTTTAGTGGGTTCTTTATTGAGTATTTACTTAAGCAAGCGTGGTTATAAAGTAAATATGTATGAGCGTAGAGGTGATATGAGAAAAGAAAAAATGAGTGCTGGACGTAGTATTAACTTAGCCTTAAGTGACCGAGGTTTGCTGGCTTTAGAAAAAATTGGATTGGCAGATGAGATTAAGAAAATTGCTATTCCAATGCATTGCAGATTTATACATAACACAGATGGCACAACAGTTACACAGCCTTATGGCAAAGAAGGTCAATATATAAATTCTGTAAGCAGGGCTACGTTAAATATGAAGTTGATGGACTTGGCTGAAGCGAGTGGTGTTACTATTTTCTTTGATCATAAATGTGAAAATATTGATTGGAAAAATAACACAGTAAGTTTTGAAACGAGAAACGAGAAACGAGAAACAACAAACTTTGATATTCTTTTTGGCAGCGATGGGGCATTTTCTGCTGGTCGTTTACAACACCAATTGCAACACGATAAATTTAATTACAACCAATACTATATAAATTGTGGCTATAAGGAATTAACTATTTTGCCTAGTAAAAATGGAGATTTTGCAATGGAGGTAAATGCCTTGCATATTTGGCCACGCAAGGATTATATGTTAATTGCATTGCCTAATTTAGATAAAACATTTACATGCACCTTGTTCTTTCCTTTTGAAGGTGAACAATCATTTAGCAAGCTTGATACAAAAGAAAAAGTGGTTGAGTTTTTTGCTAAAAACTTTGCTGATGCATTGCCTTTAATGCCAACATACCTTGAAGATTTTTTTAATAACCCAACAAGCAGCTTAGTTACTGTAAAATGTTTTCCATGGGTGCGTGACGATAAGTTTGCATTAATTGGAGATGCAGCACACGCAATAGTTCCATTTTTTGGGCAAGGCATGAATTGTGGTTTTGAGGATTGCAGAATACTGGATGAATTGATTGACAAACACAATGAAGACTGGACAAATATTTTAAACGAATATCAAAACCTACGTAAGCCAGATGCTGATGCCATTGCTGATTTAGCAGTAAATAATTTTACTGAAATGAGAGATAAAACAGGCAACCCACAATTTTTATTGCAAAAGAAAATAGAAGCACGATTACACGAAAAGCATCCACAACAGTGGATTCCAGCGTATAGCCAGGTTACATTTTCTCCACATATTCGCTATAGCGAAGCTCTGCAACGTGGCAATAAACAAGAAGCCATTATGCAACAGATAATGCAAATACCTAACATTGAAAATATTTGGAACAGCCAAGAAATTGAAAACAAAATACTGGGTATGTTGTAATAGACCTCTTTCATAATAGGTTGAATAAACTTCGCTGTAAGTCATTGCGAGATTGGGTTCTTGCCCAACGAAGCAATCTAAACTATTTCAAGCAGATTGCTTCAGGCACGAACCTTCGCAATGACTGCTATTGTTGAGTTTTATATAAATGCATAGAATCTATTATGAAAGAGGTCTAATATAAAAAGCCTCAACATTTATAATAAATATTGAGGCTTTTTTATTCAGTGAAATATAAGTTTATTCAACCACCAGCTTTTCATTCTTTATACTACCATCTTGCATGGTTGCCTGCACTATATAAACACCTTTAGTTAATAGTTTACAGTTAATAGTTAATGGTTGTGTTACATAGTTAATTTGTTGTACTATTCTACTCATTGCATCAATAATTACAATTCGTTTTGCATTGCTGCACTCAATATTTACAATACTTGTAGCAGGATTAGGATAAATAACAAGTTCGCTTGTAGTTTGTGGCTTATTGTTTATTGTTTGTCGTTTAATTAAAACTATATGGTGCTTTTTATAGTCATTATCCCAGGCTTCAATGTTAGCTATATCGTTAGTCAACAAAAGTTCTGATTCGTTAGTTGAACGAAAGTTTGCTTTAGGTTTTAAAATTAAAGTAAATAACTCACTACCATTTTCAAGCGTTTGAGATGCTGCATTTTTATCTGTCCACAACATAGCTATATTGCCTGTAGTATTGGCTTTATTGCTATTAAAATCGAAATTTAGTTTATTGTTTTCTATTCCTGCAAATTCATATTTATCGTTATCAAAATGCAATGTGTATTGTAGTGCTGCAATGTCTTTAAAATTATTAGCAGTCACCACAATCTTTATAGGGTTTTTAGCCCTGTAAAGGTTTGAAATATTATAAACAAACTCAACAGCCTTTGTAGCTACACCCCTTGCAATTGCAGGGTTCCAGCTATCATTTACATCGCCAAGCTTAACGCCAATAAAGGTTTGGTTGGTTTTGTTGCTTGTTAGATTTGCAAAAGAAATAGAATCTTTAAATGGAAAAGGATTAGTAGTATCTGGGAAAACGTATGCACTATCTACAAATTCCCAAAGCCTGTCTATTTTTACTGTACCAACTGTTTTGGTAAATGTTGTATCTGTGCCAAGTATCAAACGTTTTATCCTTAATACATCCACACTATTAATGGCTTTGTTGCCATCTACATCGGCTGCTATTAATTTGTAAGCACCTTTAATTTTTGTTGTATTTAATATGTGGCGTTGCACCAATAATACATCTACACTGGTTACTCCATTGGCTTTGGTGATGTCGTTGTTTTTGGTGGGGCGAAGTGTGTAGTTGCCTTCACTAACATTAATATTAAACCACCCTGTTGAATCACTTATACTGTTCGTATTTGTTGTTCCATTTATAACAATATTACCTTTATTGATTTGTTTGTTTAGTGACGAAATAAGCAAACCAGAAATGCTAAATTTAGGAGTAAGGTCGTTTAAATTTGTGCCACAACTAAAGCCATAACTTTCTACACCACCAGTACCATAGGTAAAAGCATTAAACCTTGCATTGCTATTTATTACGCACTGTTGGCTAGCAGCAGCCCATCCCTTAACAACTATTTTGTATCCTATTATTTCTTGATGAGATTTAACTGTAACATTTCCGCCCCAATTAGCAGACTGCCCTAATCCATCTATTTTTAATGTAGCTATACCGCTATCAGGTACAACAATATTGACAAAATTCCTATTACTAACTTCGGCATTGGCTCTATAAAAAGTGGTACTGCTTATTACTTGCTCAAGAGAGTTTAAGTATATCATTTCAGGGTCTCCATCTCCACTATTACAATTTCCACTTGTCATAAATTGTGCAATCATTATAGGCTTATTAGCTTCAACATACTTAGGTGTAGATGCAGATAATTTATAAGCCCCAATTGTAGAAATAGCAATAGGCATTGCACCACCTATAGCTACAAAAGTTCCTGTATCCTTTGCAATAATTTTATAAACAGTTCCTGAAAAAGTAGAGGTATTAATACTTGAACTACTTGCTGCAAAAGGCACAAGTGCATATTTTTTACCCCATGTATTTTCTGGATAACATTGCTGCATATCATTATCTCTGCTACTTACAGAGCAACTAGTTCCACTTTCTCCACCAGTTCTTGTGCTTCCTGCAAAAACTGTGATTTTTTTTGTTACACCATTTGCATTGGGTATAGATTGAATTTTACTTCCAGTTAGCTCCACACCATTATATGTAGTAGCATCTGTACGACCAAGATATTGGTAAATGTGCCCCTTTTGGAGTTCTACAATATATGAAGTTAAAGGTGTGGGTACGGCTGGTTGGCAATTTGTAGTAGCATTAGAAAAATTAGAGGCTGTAATTTTGACTCTTGTTGAATCCTCATTTGCGATTACAAAAAAGAAATTAGACTCGCCTTGTGCAGAGTTTTGAGCAGAATTTACTGTAGTATAGCTGTAACCCCAGCTACTTGTAGGCAACAACATTGTTGCTCCAGCAGATACGCTACCATACAGATGAGCAAAAGCAGTTATATCAACATTACTGGTAATATGAATTCCTTTATTTGTAAAAATACCTGTTCCCCCATTTCCAAATGGGCAAGCTGGAGAACTTAATGTACAATCAAAATTTAAACCTTTAGGGAGTGAGCCAATTGCCAACGCTGATGCAGGAGAAAAAGAATACGCTGTTGTTTTTGAAATGTCAATTGCGGTATTTGCAGGTATATGATAAGTTCTGCTCCACCATGTATTTGACGATGTACCACTGCTATCTATTGTTACTGTAACTGTTGCATAGTTTAATCCAGTTGGCAAATTTTCACAACTTAAATATAAAGTCATATCTTGAGTAGTAGTACTACTTATAGGGAAACCTAACCAAAAGTTTTTGCCCTGATTGGAGATATTTTGTGCATAGTTATTAGTACAGTTGAATATCAAAAGAAACACCAATGCAAATATCTTTCTCATAAGGTTAATTTTATCACTCAAAGCTAACGGCTTACACTATTACACCAAAATATCTTTTATGCCACAAATTTGTTTTACCTAGTAAATAAGAAGTCTATTGAAAAGAAAAAGTTAAACGTAATTTAAAGTTCTTTATTCAACAAACAGCCTCGAAGCATTTCTACTTCGAGGCTGCTTTATTCCATTATGTCAGCTTAAGCTACTTGTAATTAAAATGGCTATGATTTATTCCACTACCATCTTTTGTGTTTGCTTACCATTTTCGGTAATTATACTCACCAAATACATTCCTTTAGCCAGGTTTGATACATCAATTGTATTGATACCAAAGCTTAACGATTGTTGTTTTAATTGTTTGCCATAAAGGTCTGTAATAACAATAGTTCCATTATTTATAAGTTTATCAACTTTTAAATAAACTGTTGAATGTACAGGATTGGGATATAAAGTAAAGTTATTAGTTAGCAAATCATTATTCTTTATTCCTTTTGAAGCACAAGCTACAATATTTGTGTTAACTGTTCTGCTACTACTGCAACCATTACTATTTACATAAGTATAGGTTACGCTAGCTGTACCTGTAGTATTACCTGTATTTACAACTCCTGTTAAAGAGTTAATATTTATTAATGTACTACTCCAACTACCACCACTTGGATTGCCTACCAATGTAAAGGTTTTATTTTTACAAATACCACCACTACCTGTTACGCCTGTTGTACCACTTGCATAAGCAATAGTTGGTGTAGCAGGTAATGCATTTATGGTAATAGGCAAGCTTGTACTAGCTGTGCAACCTGCTGCATTGGTAATGGTATAGGCAATATTTGTATTACCAGCATTAATACCTGTTGCAATACCATTTTGATTGATGCTCATTCTTCCAGTTGTACTCCACACACCACCTGTTGAAGATGTAGTATATGTTTTACTTGTACCTACACAAATTTGCGAAGAACCAATGATGCTATTTGGCATTGATTGTTGTGCAACTGTTACAGTAACTGAAGATGTTGCTGTGCAATTAGAGTTTGGTGTAGTAAGTGTATATAAAACATTTGCAATTCCATTACTATTTGCAGTGGTTAATGCTGTATATGTGTTCGAACCTCCTCGAATAACCGACACAATGTTACTGTTTGATGAACTCCACACACCATCACTAATTGAAGGATATAAACTTGTAATAGTGCCTAATACACAATTGGTATAAGCAGTAGTTGTGTTGCCATACTGCGAAACTATTGTTGCTGCAACAGGGCTTTTTATAACTGCTGTAGTAATACTATTACTACTAGCCAAACTATTTGTTTGGCAAGCATTATTAGCTGTCATTATGCAACTTATTGCATCGCCTGATATTAATGATCCTGCAACAAATGTTATTGTACTGCCTGTACCAGTCGTAATTCCATTTTTCTTCCACTGATATGTTGGTGCTGCACCTTCATTTGTTGGATTAGCTGTGTATGTAACATTTGAATTACTACATATAGTTGAAGAGCCACTTATTGAAACCATTGGTGTTACAGCATTTCCTACATTTACTGTTAAAGTTGCAACACTATCGCAGCCTCTACTATTGGTTAACATTTTACTTTTTGTTCCTGCACTTGTATATACCAATCCATTCCAAGTGTATGGCAATTGGCTGCTACACACATTTGTTGTGTCGTAAGAATAAGTAGCGTTATTGATGGTTAATACAAGCGTTGCTATACTATCGCAACCAGCAATGTTGGTAGTGTTAAATGTATATGTGCCACTTGCATTATATGTAGTTCCATTCCAGGTATAACTATTACAAGCAGTAATGCTTGTGCTACCAAACGTTGGTGTGCATTGCGTTGCGGCTGTTAATGTTTTAAAAGATGTGTTATTAAAGTTATCTGTTATATAATAGCTACCACTTGTGTTTGTTGAGCTTGTGGTTGATAGAGAGTATGCATTACCAAATAAACTATATGCAATTTGCAATGATGGTTCATTGTTATTATTTAACTCACTTGCATTATACCTAATACCCACAACTCCTGTAATTGTTATGGGATTGGTTAAGGTGTATTTCTTTTTAATACTTGCTACACCATTAATGGTTACTGCACTATCTACTTTTGCAATTGTGTTATTGGTTATGTTTAATGTTGAAGATGGCACAAGTATCAATCCATCTATACTAACTGTTGCACCACTTGTTATTGTAACTACTGAATTATTTACAGTTAATTGTGCATGAGCAATGCAACTACAACAAACAAATAGCAGTATTAATATCTTCTTCATAAATTTAATTTTATTGTGTATGTTCTATTACAAAATTTATTAAGCAATAAAAATTAAAACCAATTTTACCATACCAATACCCACCTTAAATTGCCAGTAGCAGTGTTACTGCCATTGGTATTGCGAATTACAAAAACAGTTTCATTGGCATTATTATTAAATGTGGTTACATTGCAATAATCCATATATCCACCACCTCCATTTTGGTCTGTACTCATCATTACTATTGGTCCATAGCCAAGATTGTGTGTCCAGGTAATGTAAGATACACTATTGGCTGCAATGCTTACTGGCACTATATAGTAACCTTGTCTTATGCTTCCATTAACAACCAATTTAGTGTTTAGCTTGGTGGTATTATTAGTGCTTGATGGATTTGCATTGGCACTACTGCCAATAGTAACAGTAGCACCAGCAGCAGCAGTGTTATTTATTACTAAATCGCTCCATCCATTTAAAGCTGCATTGTGTGCACCAATAGTTGCATTACCTGTTAAATTTCCACTTACTACCCTATCGCCATTTGTGCCACCCACATTACTTGCAATCCAATCTGTAGTGCCTGTGCCTGGGTTGGTAGATGAAACTTTAATACCACCTGTGCCACTTGTTGTAATAGAATTTGCTGTGGTTGCTGCTGTGCCTACACCCATATTTGTTGCAGATAAATTTGTAGCTGTAATACTTGGTGTTGCATTCCAACTTGCATTACCATTGGCATCGCTGGTTAAAATTGCATTATTGGTTGCTCCATTTCGTAATCTTACGCTTCCTGTAACATCAAAGTTTGCAGTAGGTGTAGTAGTTCCTACGCCTACATTGCCATTTGGCTTAACTACTAATGCTCCACTTTGCCAAGTGCCAGTTGTGGTTTCTTCATATAACCATACATCGTTAATGTATGGTGTTAATCCAGTAGTTACAATAGCACCACCACCATAATTGTTATCATGTCTTTCAAATTGAGTAATTAAAATTCTATAATATCTGTAAGCAGTAGTATTGTTAAAAGTAGCACCACCTGTATGATCATCTGATGTGTAAGCATTATGACTACCGCTGTGTAAAGTATTCCAATTTGTAGCATCATTACTTGCTTGTAGTTGATAGCTTATTGTCCAAGTCTCTGAAAGGTTGGGTGCACCATCTTTGTTAGGTTGAAAATAGATGATGTATTTGCGTATTATTTTTTCATTGCCTGCACCAAAGTTTTCGCCTACAGCAACTGGTAAAGTGCTACTATTTGCAATCCATACATTAAAAGCATTGTTATCAAAAGCATCACCAGAACCTGTTGAGCCATCAGATGAAAAAGCAAGTGCAGGATTTGAATTTAAAGTATAGCTTCCTGTGTAGTTGGTAATATAACTTGACACATCAAATGAGCCTTGTGGGTTATTTGTATTGATACCAATACTTGCACTGTCTTTTATGTATATACCATTGTTAGAACCTGTGTTGCTTAGCCAATTATTACTTAACTTAATGTTTTGAATAGCTGTATGATTTCCTAAATTATCTGCAACAGTAGGAATTGCTTGTGCACTTAATAAACCAGTAGCATCTGCAACTACCATTCTATTACCTGTGCCACTTAAACTTGGGATTTTTACTTTGCCTGCATCTCCTACATTTAAAGTATCCCAGCCATTTAAAGCATTGTTGTGAGCTCCAATTACTGCCTCACCATTGGCACTGCCAATTACCACTCTATCGCCTGCTGTGCCACCAAAATTTCCTGTAATCCAATCGCTATAACCACTTCCATTATTGGTGCTATTAACAGTTAAAGTTCGGTTGGGTGTGTTTGTTCCAATACCTAAACGATTGTTAGTATTATCCCAAAAATATTTGTTATTGTTTTGGCTGATAGTTGAGCCGTTGCTAAATAAAATACTTCCATCAGTTAAGGTTGGTAAAGAAAATTTGTTATTAAAAACGTTCCAGTCTGCACTAGTTAAAATGCCATTGGTTGTTGTGTTAGCATTGCTTAAAGCAGTTTGCTTGTTGTTAAATGTATTCCAATCTGTATTGCTTAATAAACCTGTTGTTGTGGCATTGGCATTACTATATGTTGTGATGTTTTGTGTGCTTACTAAACCATTAGCATCTACCACTAAATTTCTTGTTCCAGAACCAGATAAATTACCAAACTTAACGCTGCCACCAGGATTTATATTTAATGTACTCCAAGCTGTTAAACTATTGTTGTGAGCACCAATTGTAGCTTCACTATTTAGTATTCCACTCACAACTCTATCACCATTTGCACCACCTACATTAGTACCAATCCAATTGCTTGTGCCTGTGCCAACATTAGCACTGTTTATAGTTACTCTGCTAATACTATTTGGTGAGTTTGTTCCAATTCCTAAATTACTATTTGCATTATCGAAATACAAATTATTATTTTGGGTTAATGTGCTGCCATTGCTAAAAACTATATTGCCATTTGTTAAAGATGGAAGTGTAAAAGTTCCTTTGTTATTAAAGTTGTTCCAATCAGTATTTGTTAAAATACCACTTGTTGTTGAGTTTGCATTGCTTAAAGCTGATTGCTTGTTATTGAAAGTATTCCAATCTGCACTGGTTAAAATACCATTGCTACCAGCACCAGATTGAGCTATTGAAATGTTTGCAGTATTGGCAGCCATAGTAACCTGCAAAGGCGAAGTTGCAGTTATACTTGTAATTATAGGTGCACCATTGGTTAATGATTTTAAGATAGAATCTAAGTAGTTAGAATTGTCGGTAATATATGCTGTTTCATATTCTACCACTGCATAGCCATTGCCACTATTTGTGCTACCCAAAACACTGAAATTAGTAACAGGGCTATTGTATGAGTTAGTACCAACAGCCAAACCACCAGATGATACAATACCACCAAATTCTGATACAGACACCCCATCTCCACCATTGCCCCCATTGGCAGTTAAAATATAGTTATAGGTATTTCCTAACCCAACACTTGAAAATCCACCCCCCCCACCACCAGAATTGTAGTGACTATCTTCCCTAAAAACAGAAGCCCCTTTTGGTGGACACCACATGTCTACAGCTTGGTAAGGAAAGAACTGGCTGTTTGCACTTCCTCCATTATTGTAACCACCATTAACAGTTGGTATAATGCCATAGCTGGTTATGCCATCATTACCTTTTCCTCCTATATTAAAAAAAAGTTGCTGACCACTGGTAACACTTAATTCTCCTACAACTCCCACTCCATAATTTGGGGTGCTTTGAATGGTGTCGTTTGTGGCTACACTAAAACAAGAATCAAAATGATAGTGCCTGCTAAATCCTTTGCCACCACTGGCTCCATACAAATATATTTTCACTTTGGTTACAGCATTTGGAATGGTGAATGTGGCTGGTGCGTTGGTGAATCTTATAGTATCTTTTATAATTTTATTTTTTCCTAAACGCATCATTAAAGGACACCATTCTCCATTGCTAAATACATATACACCTTTGATACTATCTGTTTGATAAATTTGTAATCCTTCAGAAGGGTTGGCAATAGCATTGCGTTGAACTTTTGTCATTTTGGGCATCAGAAAACCTTTGTTGGTACTCTTAATATCTAATGCTGCACTACTATCTGGGGTGGTTGTGCCTATGCCCACACCTTGTGCCATTAAAGAGTTAAACGATAAAAGGCAAAAGCAAAAAGTAATTAACTGTTTCATAGCAAAAAAGTTTAGTGTGATAATTTAAATACAAACCTAAACTTGGCTATGCTGTTATTTTTTGTAAGGTGGGTGAAGCGATGTTTTTGGTGGGTGAACCTAGAAAAGTCAATTGTCGTAAAGTCAATAAGTCATTTGAATGATGAATGACAAAAGAAAAATCAGGAATTTCAAATTAGAAATATTTATCAATGACTTAATGACCATTGACCTGATGACTCTATGACTATCCCTTAACTACTTTCAATTTTTCCAGCAACATTGGGTAAAAACTTTTGCCAACTGGCAGTGTTTTATTTTCAACAGTTAGTTCTTCGGCATCAAAATTTTTTAAATGGTGCAAGTTAATAATATAGGAACGATGAATACGCCAGAAAAAGTCGGGCAATACATCTAATAAACTTTTAATAGTGGTTTTTAAAACATAGTTTGATGCAGTAGTGGCAAGAGTTACATAGTTGTCGTTAGCTTCAATAAATAATATTTCATCTAACTTAACCTTAACAAATTTGCTTTTGTGTTTTATAAAAATTGCATCGTTTATAATGATTGGGTTTTCATCTTGCTGCTCTACAGCTTTTTGCTTTTTTCTGCCATAGTGCATCAATGCAGTTTCAATTACTGCATATAAATCTTCTTCGCTAAAGGGTTTTATTAAATAGGCATAAGGCAGTGTTTGCTTGGCTTCATCAATAGTGGCTCTATCGTTGTGGCTGGTGCAAAACACAAAAGGCATATCCATATTTTGTTTAATATAATTGCCCACCTCAATGCCAGTTTTTGTGCCTTTTAGTGTAATATCAACCAAGGCAATATCTGGCTTATGTTTTTCTAACCCTGCAATTGCTTCTTCATAATTTAAACAAACATCCACCACATCATAACCTAGTTTTTGCAAGCAATCCTGCATATAATCTGCTATGATAAACTCGTCTTCTACTAATAAAATTTTTATATCCATCAGATAATTATTAATTGTTAGTTGTTAACTGTTAGTTTACAATTTATCATTAACAACTAACAATTATTCTCTACGCTGCTTCTTTAAACTCAATGTTTACAATAGTTCCATTGTTGTTTTCAAAACTGGCACAGCCTTGTAGTTGCCTTGCAAGGTTTTTAATGAGTCTTACACCCAAACTATTTTTTTGTTCAAAGTTTTGTGGTAAGCCTTCGCCATCATCTTTTATTTTTAGTACAAAAATATTGTCGTTTTGCTGTATGTCAATATCAATATTACCTTGTTGTTTATTGGCAAAAGCATACTTGCAACTGTTAGTGATTAGCTCATTTAAAATAAGACCAACAGAAATAGAAGTATCCAAATTTAAACTCACATCATCTTTACCAGTAATATTTAAATTAATATTTTTTCCATCTGGATTGTTTGATTGTAAAATTCCTTTTGCTAAATCGTTGATATAATCTTTTAAATAAACGTGTACCACATCTTGCTTTTCATACAGCTTATTATGCACCAAAGCCATACTCTTAATGCGTTGTTGTGCCTGTTTTAATTTTTCAATCATCTGCACATCTTGTGCATCTTTAAACTGCATATATAGCAAGCTGCTTATTATTTGCAAATTGTTTTTTACCCTGTGATGAATCTCTTTTAAAAACACCTCTTTTTCTTTATTGCTTTGTTCTAAAACCAATGCAGCTTTACGTTTGCTTCTATAACTTGTGTAAGCAAATGCTGCTGCAACAACTGCCAACAACAAGCCTGCTGCCATTAACCAGTTTATTTTTTTTTGTTGTGCAGTTACTTCATTAAGTGCAACAATCTGTTGTTCTTTTTTATTGGTTTCAAACTTCACTTCACTTTGTGCAGTAGCTTGTGCAATTTCATCATCTTTTAGTTTTTGTAGAATAGCAAGTTCTTTTTGTTTGTTTTCATAAGCAAGTTTATAATCTCCTAATTGTTCATATACATCAGCCCACATTTCATATACATTGCCCCAATCTTGCTGTGTGGTAGTTGTAGATTGCTCTGCAATGGCTTCTGCTTCTTTTGCATAAAATATAGCAGAGTCTTTTTTACTAGTATGTGCAAAAGCAATAGCAATTGTTTTATCAAGTTTGGGCAATAAACTAATATGCTCATTTTGTTTTGCCAGATTATAACCTTCTTTAGCAGCAGTTAAAGCCTCATTATATTTTTTCAAATGGGTTAATGCTGTTCCTTTGGTAGCAAGCATTTCAATTACCCCCTGATAATAAGTTTCGTAATAAGCAATGGGGATAGCTTTGTTGCAATAATGCACCACACTATCGTATTTATTTTGTACTAAATAAATTTCTGCAAGTGTTGAGTATATTGATATTAACTGAGGATCGTTACCATTTTCATCAATATTGCCAACCTTAATAATTCTTTTTAAATAAAAAATAGCTTTATTATATTGGTGCAAGTTTTGAAAAATATTTGCCATACCATAATAACCTCCTGTAGTTTTTTCTGGTCGTTTTAATGAATCCCAAAGATTTACCATTTGCTGGTTGTAGTAAATAGCACTGTCATAAACGCTGCTATTAAGGTAATAAATACCAGCTTGTTCATAAGCCAAATCTATAGCCAAAGCATAATCGGTTTTTGCAGCATGCTGCAACGAAAGGTAAATCCATTTTGCAGTATTAGCAGAATCATTTAATGCTGTGTAGTTTCGTGCAAGATTAGTAGCTGCAAGGGTTTTATAACCTTGTTCGGTTTTAGAAAAAGAAATTTTATAGTTATATGCTTTAATAAAATAATCCTTTGCCTTTACAGGATTTTCGCCAGCATAGTACATTCCTATCTTTATAAGACACCTTACTTTAGCACTATCATACTTGTTGTTTTTAAGTTCATTTTCCAAGCTATCAACATAAGGTTTATCGTACTGGGCACTGATATTATTTGCAATAAAAACTAACAAACAAAAAAGCAGCAATCTATTTATTTGCATAAACAATTAGTTAAGTGTTATAAAGTAAATACTAAATACAGTTTCAAATATAAAATACCAACTACACTATTGTAAAAGAGAATACTTTTAACAAATCGCTATTTTACACAGTTTTTAAATTTCCTTTTCTGCTTTTCCAAAACAATAAACCCACAGAACCTACTAACAGTAACCATATTAAACCACTGCATATGTTGGCAATTTTCATAGAGCCATAATAGCTGTCTGGTTTAAATTCAAAAGTTATTTTGTGGTTGCCTGCTGGCACACTTAAGCCACGCAATGCATAGTTTGTTTTTATAATAGTTGCTTCTTTTCCATCAATATAAGCTTTCCAGCCTGCGTTGTAATATACCTCGCTAAACACTGCAAACTTTGCTGTGCCTGCATTTGAAGCATACTCAACAAAGTCATTATCATTTTTTACAAGAGTAATTTTTGCAGCACTATCAATAGCTTCATCATATTTTACATTAGCTTTATCTGCATCTTCAACAACTGCACTATCCTTAGTGTTAAGTGTTGTTAAAGCATTCATTACATCAAGTGGCGATTTTTTATACATTACACTTTTTACAAACCAGCAATTACCCAACGCTTCTGGGTTTGGTATTGCCACCTGCTCTCCTTTCTGGTTTGCCTGAATAATATACTTTGCATTTAACATATTTACAACAGGCATGCAGTTAGGAAAATTGTAAAGCTGTTTTTCTATCAAATCCTGGTAAATGCTAAGCTTGGCAGGATTATAACCACCAATTGAATTTAAATGATAAGATGTTTTTGCGTCTTCATTAAATGCTGCAAATTGTCCACGACTTACATTAAACACCCTAAACTGAGATTTATCTTTTAGTAATTCTACAATAACAGGTGTTTGCCTAAAGTTATTGTCAACATAAGTATCTGCCTCAACAAACTTATCACTGCTTAAATATTTTACATCAATAGTCATAATATCAATAAATGCAAATACACCAATAACAATAGTTGCAATTAAAGCAGAGACTTTATTTTTAATAGCAAGCCACAGCATAATACCTGCAACCAACATAAAAGCAAGGCTTCGCATAAAGTCAGCCATAAATAAAGCTTTTCTGTCATCCCTTAAGGCATTTACAAATCCTTTTATTACTGGTTGCAAAGATTCCCTTTGCTGTGCATCCTGTATATCTGCAATTTGCTTCAATAAATTTCTATCAGCATCGCCGGCAAAATCTGCACTTAAGTAAACAAGCAACGCAACAACCAACATTCCACCAGCTACCATTAACCCTTTTTTATATTTATTCCAAAGTTCTTCCTTGTTCTCTATATCGAATATAGCCTGCAAGCTAAGTGCAGCAAGCATTGTAAGCAAAAATGTTGGCACAACCAAAATCATACTTGGTGCCCTAAACTTGTCATAAACAGGTAAATGTGTCAGCATCCATGTATTAAATCCATCAAAATATTTACCCCAGCTAAGCATTAAAGTAAAAATGGTACAAGCCAAAATCCACCATTTGTATTTATTATCAGCAACTGCAAAACCAATGAATGCCAAAAAGCAAACTATTGCTCCAATATATGGTGGACCAGCAGTGCCACCAATGCCACCCCAATAAGATGCCTGCAAAAAGCCTTGCAACTGTTGAGCAAGTTGTGGTTGCATTTCAGTCAATTTTTCAGCAGCCTTAGATTTTGATTCGTCAATTTCACCACTACCACCACCAAATGCACGAGGAATCATCATTGCTAATGGTTCTGTTTTATACAAACTATAACTCATTGCATATTCTTTATTCAAACCTGTTTTGGTTACTTTAGCATTTTTATCATTTGCATCTGCAAGTATGCTTCCACCACGAATAGAATACTTTCCATATTCACTTGTAGTTTTAAGTGTAACAGCATTAACACCTACACCAATTAGTGCAGCAACCATTGCCAAGCCTCCTGCAATTAAAAGGTGTTTTATTTCTTTCTGCATTATACAATACACTGCAAAGCCTACTGCCATAAAAGCAATAATGATTACTGTATAATAAGTTATCTGCAAGTGATTGGCACCAATTAAATAAGCACAACTGAATGCAGTTAAAAATGTACCTATCGCATATTTTTTATTAAACAATAAGACCAGTGAACCTATTAATGCAGGTATAAGGGCAATGGCAAGCATTTTGGTCTCGTGACCCACAACTATAATAATTGGATTATAGGTGCAATAAGCATAACTAAGTGCTGTAGCCATTGCTACATAAGGATTACAACGCAATGCACAGGCTAAAAAATAAAAACAAATACAGGCAAGGAAAAAAAAACTTGCTGGCTTTGGCAGCCCAAGATTTACAATTTTCATTAAGGGTTCAATGGTAAATGAATTATCACCATCCATTGCTATTTGGTAAGCTGGCATACCACAAAACATACTGTTTGTCCAAAGTGGGAAATGACCATGTGTTTCCTTAAATTTAAATGAGCTTTGAGCCATTGCTTTCCATTGCGAAGTATCCTCCTGCTGCAATACTTTACCATCAAATGCAGGTTTGCAATACACATAAGCCACAATAAAAAAAATGGCAACAGCAATAACATGTGGAATAATCCTTTTCCAGTTAATATTTTTCATTACAAATTTTTAGTAGCAGCAAATTAATGATATTTGATGCAAATATTTTTTTATGAAGTTTTTGAACAGGGTTGCCATAATATGTAACATTTGTTTTTTTCTGCTCATCCCTCTAAAGTATTCTAACTATGTAGAGAAATTTCAGTGGTTGGCAGTAACTATACTAGTACTTGCAGTATTAGCAATTGTTTTTAACACAATAGTGTTACTGGTAAGTTTAATTGCAGCATTAATTGGCAAAAAGAATTTAATACCTAAAACACTGTTCTTTATTAACCTGATTTGCTTTGTTATTCAGGTGCTTTTTTATTTTTATTTAAAAGCAAGCGAAAATGGATAGAATACAAAAAATACAAGAATTTTTAAAGCAAAGTCCAAACGATAGCTTCTTACAACATGCACTAGCATTGGAATACATTAAAATTAACGATGACCAACAAGCAAAGGATTTATTTATAAATCTCTTAACCAACAATGAAAATTATGTTGGCAGTTATTATCATTTGGCAAAGCTTTTTGAACGAATTAATGAGAATGAAAATGCTATTTTATATTACGAAAAAGGAATGAAAATAGCTAAAGAACAAAAAGACAATCATAGCTACAATGAACTACAAGCTGCTTATGAAGATTTGGTTTATTAACTTTTTGTTCGCAGAAAACACAGAAAATTTTAGTGAATCTTGCTTATTCAGCGAAAGAATTTTTTTAATTAAATTATTATGGCTATTTAATAAAAATTATTATATCAAAACGTAAACAAATAAGTTTGCAGCTTGATTGTTAAAATCTTCAAATTATAAATCTTCAAATTATAAATAATTATGTGTGGAATTGTAGGATATATTGGACCAAGAGAAGCTTATCCAATTGTAATAAAAGGATTGAAAAGATTAGAGTATCGTGGCTATGATAGTGCAGGCATTTCATTAATTAATAATAGTGGAATGAATTTGTATAAAAAGAAAGGTAAAGTAACCGACCTTGAAGATGAAACTTTAGGTAAAGATGTAAGTGGTCATATTGGAATTGGGCATACACGTTGGGCAACTCATGGCGAGCCAAGTGATAGAAATGCACACCCACATTTAAGCAACGATGGAAGCCTTTCTATGATTCATAATGGAATTATAGAAAACTATACATCAATAAAAAAAGAGCTATTAAATAAAGGCTACACTTTTAGCAGCGATACTGATACTGAAGTTTTGTTAAACTTTATACAAGACATTAAACAAAATAATAATTGTGGATTAGAAGAAGCATTGCGTATTGCCCTAAAGCGTATTGTTGGTGCATATTGCATTTTGTTAATTGATAAAAACGATCCATCAACCATTATTGCTGCACGCAAGGGAAGTCCTTTAGTTATTGGTATTGGCAAAGGCGAACATTTTTTGGGCAGCGATGCAACGCCTTTTTTAGAATATACTAAAGAAGTTGTTTATGTAAATGATTATGAAATTGCCATTGTTCGTGCAGATGAATTGATACTTAAAAATTTGGGTAATGAAAAGCAAACGCCTTTTATTACTAAGTTGGACATGGAATTGGCAGCTATTGAAAAAGGCGGTTACGACCATTTTATGTTAAAGGAAATTTATGAACAACCTAACACAATTTTTGATTGCTTACGTGGAAGGCTTTTAACACATACTGGCGAAATAAGAATGAGTGGTATTGATAATAACATTGATAAACTTGCTAATGCAAACAGAATTGTAATGGTTGCTTGTGGTACAAGCTGGCATGCAGGTTTAATAGCAGAATATGTGTTTGAAGAATTGTGCAGAATACCTGTTGAGGTTGAATATGCAAGTGAATTCAGGTATAGAAATCCTGTGATAAATGAAGGCGATGTAATAATTGCAATCTCTCAAAGTGGAGAAACTGCTGATACTTTGGTTGCATTGGAAAGTGCTAAAGCAAAAGGTGCTTTTATTTTTGGAGTAGTAAATGCTGTAGGTAGTAGCATTGCACGTATAAGTCATGCTGGTGCTTACACACACGCTGGTCCAGAAATTGGTGTTGCCAGCACAAAAGCATTTACAGGGCAGCTTGCTGTGTTAAATATGATAGCATTAAAAATTGCAAAAGCCAAAGGAACTATTACAGAAGAAAGATACATTAGCTTGATGAAAGAATTGGAGGCTGTACCAGAAAAAGTAAAAGAAATTTTGCAAGATACATCTGCAATAAAAGCTATTGCAGAAAAATATAAAGATGCACCAGATGCTTTGTTTTTAGGACGTGGTTATAATTTTCCTGTGGCTTTAGAAGGTGCATTAAAGTTGAAGGAAATTAGCTATATACATGCAGAAGGTTATCCTGCTGCTGAAATGAAACATGGTCCAATTGCATTGGTTACAGACCAATTGCCTGTTGTATTTGTAGCAACAAAAGATAGTTACTACGAAAAAATTGTAAGTAATGTGCAAGAAATAAAAGCACGTAAAGGAATGGTGATTGCAGTTGCAACTGTTGGCGATAATGTAATTCCATCAATGGCAGATGATACTATGTTTGTGCCAGATGCAGATGAGGTAATTGCACCATTATTGTCTGTAATTCCATTGCAGTTATTGAGCTACTATGTTGGTGTTTCAAAAGGCTACAATGTAGATATGCCAAGGAATTTGGCAAAAAGTGTTACTGTGGAATAGAAAATTGTAAATTTGAATAGCAAAAAATATTTCACATGATACGACACACTGTTATTCCAACACAAAATATTTTAACTATCAATCTTCCTGAAGAAATGATTGGAAAAAAAATTGAGATAACTTTAAGTGAAATTGAAAATAGTGCTGCACAGAAAGAATATTCTTTAAATGAAACAACAATCAATTTGGTAGAAGAAGAAAGGATTAAAATAAAATACAATCCAGATTATTTGATAGATTGGGATATTGCAAAAGAAACTCTAAAGGATTAAGAGATGTTTCATAAAATAAAGATTACACCAACTGCCCTATTAGATTTACAGGATGCAATAGTATATTACAATAAACAGCAGCAAGAGTTAGGAAGAAGGTTTAAAGAGGAGGTACAGACCTTGTTTACACAACTTTCTAAAGTACCTGCAAGCGGAAGTTTTATGTATGATACTGTTAGGTTCAGAGTATTAAATAAATTTCCTTTTATCATTTTATACGAAATTCATCCACCAAAAAGTATAGTAATCCTAAGAATATTTAATACATATCAAAACCCATTTTGGCAATAGAAACAAATAAAATTATGCAAGAAAGATTACAACAAATCATTCAGGAATCTATTAATACAAAGCAACAAATCATAAATGATGAAGCGTTGCTTGAGAAAATAAATAATTGCGTAAGCCTTATTACTGCTGCATTTAAAGCTGGCAACAAAGTTTTATTTTGTGGAAATGGTGGCAGTGCAGCAGATGCTCAACATCTTGCAGCAGAGTTTAGTGGCAGGTTTTATAAAGACAGAAAAGCATTGCCAAGTGAGGCTTTGCATTGCAATACATCTTATATGACAGCAGTTGCAAACGATTATAGTTATGATGTAATTTATAGCAGATTGCTTGAAGGTATTGGCGTTAAAGGAGATGTTATTGTAGGCATTAGCACAAGTGGCAATTCAAAAAATATCATTAATGCATTTGATGTTGCAAAGCAAAATGGCATTACAACTATTGCTTTTACTGGTGCTACTGGTGGCAAAATGAAAGATTGTTGCGATGTGTTAATTAATGTTCCAAGCAGCAACACACCACGCATACAGGAAAGTCACATAATGATTGGGCATATTATTTGCGAATTGGTTGAAGAAAATTTGTTTTAATAATATGATGAAATTATTTGCTGTATTAACTTTCAGTGTAATTAATACATTGACATTTGCCCAAAAAAATATACAAGTTTTTAATCAAAAAACCGATAATGGTTTTATTGTTTTAGCAAATAATGATGAAGCTTTTCCTGTTTCAATTTCGGTAGATTTTGATTTAACCAATCTTATATCTTCTTCTCCTACCAACATTTTTGTGATACCGGCAAACACAAAAAATGATACCTTAACCAAATTAATTTTTGAAGAACTTAATAAAACATCAAGTTTTTCTTTTAAATATAAATCATTCATTGGGGATGTTTTGAACGCAAAATACAATAAGGATTTTGTATATGAATTGCCATTTAAAAAAGGTAACACATTCAAGCTTCACCAAGGATACAATGGCAGGTTTTCGCACCAGGGAGAAAATGCCTTAGACTTTACAATGCCTGTTGGCACTGAGATTGTAGCTACTCGTGATGGAATTGTAATACAGGTTGTTGATAATAATAATGAGGGTTGTCCAAGAATGTCTTGTATGGAATTAAACAACTACATTACCATTTTACACAACGATGGAACGTACTCAAAATATGTACATTTAGATTTTAAAGGTGCCAAAGTAAAAGTTGGAGATACAGTTGTAACTGGCCAGTTAATTGCATTGAGTGGCAACACAGGTTTTTCATCTGGTCCACATTTACACTTTGTATGTTACCTGCCAAGTATTGAAAATGTAATAACCTTGGAAACAAAATTCAGGATAGATGATGGCAGTAAATCTGTTTATTTGCAGGAAGGAACTTATTATACCAAATACTACTAATAGCCTGCAATGCTTGAAAATATTGACACTTCATGGACTTTGTTTATAGACAGAGATGGTGTTGTAAATAAAGAAAAAAAAGAAGATTATATTTTAAATTGGGATGAATTTGAATTTTATAATGGCGTAAAAGATGCCTTTAAAATATTCAATAAAACTTTTGGAACAATTGCAATGGTTACCAATCAACGTGGTGTTGGCAAAGGATTGATGAGTTTAGACGACTTAGAAAATATTCACCACAATATGAAAAATGAAATTGTAAATGCTGGTGGACGTATTGATAAAATTTATTTTTGCACAGACTTAGACAATACATCACCAAACAGAAAACCTAATGCAGGTATGGCTTTGCAAGCAAAAAAAGATTTCGCTGAAATTGATTTTGATAAAGCTTTAATGGTTGGCAATAAGTTAAGCGATATGAATTTTGGCAGAAATGCAGGTATAAAAACAGTTTATTTGGATACCACAAATCCTGAAGTTGAAATTGGGCATAAAGCTATTGATTATAGGTTTGGCAGCTTAATTGATTTTGCAATAGCATTATCAAAATAACATATTTATTCCATTTACTTTATTACCTCTTCAATTACTTTTCCTACACAACCACTTGGCATTTGAATTTTAAGCAAGGCAGCAACTGTAGCAGCAATATCTGTCATATAAGTTTCCCTGTGTGTGCTACCCTTTTTTATGCCCCAGCCATACCACAATAAAGGTATATGTGCATCATAAGGATTCCATAAACCATGTGTTGTGCCTGTGTTCCAGCCATCAATATAGCCAGGCTTTAAAATAAATTGCACCTGCCCGCTACGCTGTTCATTATAGCCATTAGCAATCATTTGCTTTACAGTATTATTCATTGGCTGTATCATTAAATCCTTTAAACAAAAGGCACTGGCGACAGCATTATTTGTCTTTAAATAATCTATTGCAACAACATAAATTTTTGCTGCATCTAAACTATTAGCTGTAATCTTTTTAAGGTTAAAACTCACCTGGTAATTTTCAATATCAATTGCTAATGAATCAACAGAAAAGTTCTCTTTCAATTTTATGTTGATTTCTTTTAAAGCAGTCTTCTCATCAAATAAACCATTAGGTAATTTATGCTCTTGCAAAAACCCAGGTACATGAGCAACAGCATGGTCTGCAGTAAGAAAAACAGTATAATTATTTGCACCAAGTTGTTTATCTAAAAGCTCAAAAAACTCTTTTAAGGTTTTATCAATCCTAACATAGCAATCAAGCAATTCCCAACTATTAGGACCATAGCTATGACCAATATAATCTGTACTGGAAAAGCTAATAGTTAAAAAATCAGTCACAGTATTTTTTCCAAGCTGTTCATTTATTACTGCTGCCTTTGCAAATTCAGCAGTTAATGTATTACCATAAGGTGTGGTTAAAATTTTGTTATAATCTTTGTTAATATATTGATCTAACTTGTAAGGAAAAGCAACTTGATCTTTGCCAAAAGCCTTGTTTTCGTAAGGCTTTTCATCAGTTGTGCAGTATTGCAAATAAGTTTCTTTGGGTAATAGGGTTTGCCAACCTAATTTATAAAAACTATCAACCAATTTTCTATCATTCAAATCGTTTACCCAAGTTGGCAAAGCACTCATATAATGAGTGCTGCTTATAAAATTACCTGTTTCTTTATTGTACCAGTAAGCAGCGTTTGCACTATGTCCTGCTGGCAATATTGCACCTCTGTCTTTTGCAGCAATACCAATTACCTTGCTTTTAAAATTTGTTGCCAACCTTAATTCATCACATATACCTGTTACCAGCATATTCTTAGGGCTCATTTTACCAGGTTTACTACTTTGTTTTCCTACACCTTCAACACTCGAGTCTTCAGTACAATATACTTTTTTTTGTTGCAAATTATCAACCCATTCATTACCTGTTATACCATGAATATTTGGCACACTACCTGTGTAAATGCAAGTATGTCCACAGGCTGTAACTGTTGGTGTGTAGGGCAACATAGTATTGTTGCAGCTAAAGCCATTATTCATTAATCTTTTAAAACCACCATTAGTTTCAAATAAAGGTGCAAAGCGTTCTAAATAATCCCAACGCATCTGGTCTAGCACAATGCCTACTACCAATTTGGGCTTTTGCAATACATCATTTTCTTTTCTATTTTTTTGTGAAAAAGATATAAAAGAAAATACAACAAAAAGCAATGTGATAATGAATTTCATTTTAAAAATTTGAAACAAAAGTATATTGAACTAGTGAAATGAAACTAGGTTTATACTAAAGTTATAAATTGTTGACACTGATAAATGAATACATATTACTCAATAAAAGAATAATATTATTAACTGTCATATATATTTGACAGGATTTAAAAAAGTAAGTAAACCCTAATCTTAAAAAGAGAGTGTAATGAATAAGACAACCAGTAATAAAAACCCAAATTCTTCAAAAGGGAGTAGTGGCTTTTATTATTCATTCTACCTCTCTCCCACTTTTTACATTATTGGCTCTGCATTATGCTTTGCATTTGCTTTATCATTTTTCTTTTCTGTCTTATTTCTTTTTGCCAAAATATTTTTAATACTGTTACTTGTATTTACTATTTTAGATGCAGTAGTATTATTTGCAAAGCCAAAAGGTTTAACAGGTCTTAGAATATGCAACGAAAGATTTAGTAATGGCGATGATAATATTATTACAATAGAATTATTCAATAATTACTTTTTACCAATAACAGCAAAGGTTGTAGAAGAATTACCTGCTGTTTTTTTATATAATGCACCAATGCTGAAAAGCATAAAATTAAGCCCTGATACACAGCAGCAAATTCAATATACAATTAAGCCATTCAATCGCGGTGAATATGATTTTGGCAACACACTAGCATTCGTAATGTCGCCATTGCGTTTGGTAAAACGCAGGTTTAACTTTAATAACGCACAAACAATTTATGTTTATCCATCTTATATACAAATGCAAAAATTTAGTTTGCAAGGTGTAAGTAGTAATGTTCAAACTGGCAATAAAAAAGTACGTAAATTAGGCAACAGTCTTGAGTTTGAGCAAATAAAAGACTATGTACAAGGTGATGATTACAGAACAATAAACTGGAAAGCAACAGCACGCAAAAGCCAGCTAATGGTAAACACTTATGTAGATGAAAAAAGCCAGCAGGTATTTTGTTTAATTGACAAAAGCAGGAATATGAAAATGCCATTTGAAGGCATGACATTATTGGATTATGCAATTAATGCATCATTGGCATTAAGCAATGTTGCCATACAAAAACAAGATAAAGTTGGCTTAATTTCATTTGCTGAAAAGACAGATAATTTTGTGCAGGCAGACAGCAAGCCAATGCAAATGGAAGCCTTGCTGCAAAAGCTTTACAAGCAAACCACACAATTTAAAGATGCAGATTATGAGGCGTTATATGCACAAATACGTGGCAGGATAAAGCAAAGGAGTTTACTTATTTTATTTACCAATTTTGAAAGTGAATATAGCTTACAAAGGCAACTACCTTATTTAAAAGCTATAGCTCATTACCATTTATTGGTTGTGGTGTTTTTCGAAAATACTGAACTTAAAAAAATGCTGCACTCAACTGCTGCAAACACTGAAGAAATTTATATACAAACCATTGCAGATAAGTTTGTTTATGAGAAAAAATTAATGCTTAAAGAACTTAGAGCAAATGGCATTACTGCAATACTTACAACACCTGCACAGCTTACAGTTTCAACTGTCAATAAATATCTGGAAATAAAAAACAGGCAGGCTATTTAATTATTTTATAACACCACCTTCTCAGCTTTCCTTCAAAGTCAAATGGTGTGGTGGCTTTGGTTATATCCTTTATTTGCGATGAATTTATATTGTCTTCATCCAGAATAAACTTGGTGAAATTTGTGCTGAAATACAATATTCCATTTGGTGATAAAATATTCAGGCAATCATTTATTAGCTGCACATGGTCGCGTTGAATATCCATAAAATCATCCATACGTTTACTATTGCTAAAAGTTGGAGGATCCATAACAATAATATCGTAACTATTAGCTGAAATTGTTTTTAAATATTGCACACAATCAGCATGAACAAATTCATATTTACCAGCATCCTTTAACCTGTTAATTACAAAATTATCTTCAGCCCAGGCTAAATAAGTTTTGCTTAAATCAACTGATGAAACCTTTGCTGCACCTGCACTTGCTGCATACACACTAAAAGAACCTGTGTAGCAAAACAAATTTAAAACACGTTTGTCCTTAGCTTCTTGCTGCACCATTTGCCTTGTTGTTCTATGATCCAAAAACAAACCAGTATCTAAATAATCAGTAAGGTTTACAAGAAATTTTAAACCACTTTCTTCCACAGTAAAAAAGTCTTTTTGTGCATCCGTTTTTTCATATTGCTGGCTACGATGGTGCATCCTTTTACGTTGCTTTATATAAACATTCTCATCTGCAACATTTAAAACTTTCACAATTACATCAATGGTTTGTTCAAGCCATTGTGTGTGTTCTTCTTCTGTAAAACCATGTTTGCTCACATACTCTGCCAGGTAAACCTTATCATCATACAACTCAATGCAGATAGGGAATTCAGGCAAATCTTTATCATATAACCTATAGCACGAAATGTTCATTCGCCTGGCTTGCTTGCTACGATGCTTATACACTTTTGCAAGCCTGTTTTCAAACATTAAAAACTTAGAACCCCTAACCCCTGAATGGGAATTTGTATCTTCCATAATAAAAATAATTAATCACTAACCATTAATAACTAATCACTATTTTTTAACCAAAGTTCTATTATAAATTTCTGCCAGTTTTTGTTTGGTATGCAATGCAAAATCTCCTTTCATCATCCAGTCATAATACTGTGGCTCTTCCTTTAAAACCTGCACCACTGGCTTGCCTTTATGCTTGCCAAAGTTGAAAGTTTCCACTCCTTTTTCCATAATAAATCGTCTGCTAAAATCCACAATATTTTCTTCGCCAGTAAACTTTACAATGCTTTCAACAGTATTGCCAATATTGGTGTATTTATTTATCTGTGCTTCCAACACTTCATAGGTTGCAGTAGCGTCAACCTCAGCACTGTGGGCATTTTCAAGCTCTTTGTTGCAATAAAATTTATATGCAGCACTCAAGGTTCTCTGCTCCATTAAATGAAAAACCTTTTGCACATCAAGCAATTTTCTACTTTCAATTTCAATGTTTAAATCGCAACGCAAAAACTCTTCAACAAGCATTGGAATATCAAAACGATTACTGTTGTAACCACCAATGTCGCAGTTGTCAATAAATTGTTTTATCTCGTTGGCAATTTGCTTAAATGTAGGTGCATCTTTAACCATTTCATTGGTTATGCCATGCACATCAATTGCACCCTGAGGTATAGCAATTGTTGGGTTTATAATCTTGCGTTTGCTTTGCTTTTCGCCATTTGGCAAAATTTTTACAATAGCAATTTCAACAATTCTATCAGCACTAATATTCACACCTGTGGTTTCCAAATCAATAAACGCTATGGGGCGAGTGAGTTGTAAATTCATTGTTAGTTTTTGAGGTTGCTAAAATAATGGTTAGCGATTAGTTGCTAATGGTTAGTTATGCACCATTAATTTATAAAATATGCTTCGCATATTTATTTTTATTATTGTCCGAGCTATAGCAATTCTATGAAACAGCAGTGGCGTTGGCACCATTCGAGTTTTGTAATTCTTATCAGCAAAATAACTTATCAAATCCTTAATCACTACTAACTATTTTCGCAACAATGAAATACTACATTATTGCAGGCGAAGCAAGTGGAGATTTGCATGGCAGCAATTTAATAAAGCAACTTACAAAAATTGATGCAACTGCCAACATAAAATGCTGGGGTGGAGATTTAATGCAACAAGCAGGAGGCTTATTGGTAAAGCATTACAGGGATTTGGCTTTTATGGGATTTGCAGAAGTCGTAAAGAATTTGCCAACCATTTTTCGCAATTTAAAGTTTTGCAAAAGCGATATTTTAAACTTTAAGCCAGATGTTTTGGTTTTGATAGATTACCCTGGCTTTAATTTAAGGATTGCAACATGGGCAAAGCAAAATGGGTTTAAGGTTGTGTACTATATTTCGCCACAAGTATGGGCATGGAAGGCAAACAGGGTAAAGAAAATGAAGCAGTGCATTGATAAAATGCTTTGCATTATTCCTTTTGAAAAAGACTATTTTAAAAACGTTTGGAATTGGGATGTTGAATATGTTGGTCATCCATTGATTGAAGTGATTAAAGAGTTTAAAGCTAAAAGTTTAAAGTTAAAAGTTGATGAACCAAACAATGAACATACTAATTTAAACCTTAAACCTCAAACCTTAAACTTTAAACATTGTGTTGCCATTTTACCAGGTTCACGCAAGCAGGAAATTGCAAAAAAATTACCAATTATGCTGGGCGTTGCAAAAGCATTTCCAGATTATGAATTTATTGTAGCAAAAGCACCTGGACAAACCGATGAATTTTATGAGCCTTTTTTAAGTGAGTATCCAAATGTAAGTTCTGTGTCTAACCAAACGTATCAATTACTTTCAAAGTCAAGTGCAGCAATGGTTACAAGCGGCACAGCCACGTTAGAAACTGCATTATTTGGCGTGCCCGAAGTTGTTTGCTACAAAGCAAGCAATATCAGCTATGCTATTGGCAAAAGATTAATTAAAATAAAGTTCATATCTCTTGTTAATTTAATAATGGATAAGCTGGTCGTAAAAGAATTAATACAGGATGAATTAACCACAGAAAACTTAATTGCAGAACTAAACCATTTATTGCATAACGAACAAAGAAAAAATCAACTACAAAAAGATTATATCAACCTTTGGCAAAAACTGGAGGCTGGTGGCAATGCCAGTGAAAAAGCAGCAAAAGAAGTATATGCAATTGCCATTAATAAAATGTAAAATACATATCTCAAAACAATACATTTGCTCCTTTCTAAAAATAGTTGATACTATATGCAGACCAAAACACTTACTAATTATCTTATTAACTGCTGGATTTTTATACCCATTTTTATTTACTTAAAAGTAGTAAATGATTATGCTTTAAATCTTCCATACAGAGATGATTATTACGCCATATTAAATTTTATTATGGATTATAAAATCTCATCAGGTTTTGGTCATAAAATGTACTTGCTTTTTCAACAGCACAATGAGCATAGAATATTTCCATCACGTCTGGTTTACCTATGGTACTACAATATTTTTGATGAAATAAATTTCAGGAATATAATCTTTATTGGCAACCTGCAATTGATTGCTGTTTTTTTAATCTGTACTTCATTTATCAGAAAAATTGCAGATAAGTTTTGGGGCATTCCTGCATTGGTGCTTGCCTTTTGTTTATTTGACATTAATAGTTATGAAAATGCAGTATTTGCAATGGGTTCCATGCAAAACTATGGCGTGGTAATGTTTTTTTGTGCCAGCATTTACTTTTATAATAAAGAAAAAAAATGGCACTTGATTGCAGCAATAGTTTGCCAGTTTTTATGTGCCTTTTCAAGTGGTAATGGTATGCTTGCAGGACTGTGTTTAGTGGCTTTTAACCTGCTTAACAAGAATAAACAAAAAACAATTATTTCTGCCATTTGCTTTGTTGCATTTACAAGTTTATATTTTATAAAATATACAACTATAGCAACCCCACCAGCAGCTGATGCACCTGCAAATACAATAACAAATATTGCCACATATTTCTTGCACATGCTAGGTGCACATTTTAGTTATACCTATGGTGTTGAGTTGGGTTTGTTTGTTTTAGCATCACTAATAACTGTTGGCTATTTTGTATTCTTTAAACAAAAGGAAAACTTTAAAAAGTACACACCATTTATAGTTATTGCATTGTTTATTGTTGGCTCTATGGCTATTACATCAAAATTCAGGTTGCCTACAGGCATGCTTAGTTCTTATGCAAGCAGGTATTTTATATATACTCATTTACTTGCAGGAATATTGTTTGCAGTTGGGTTTTATTTGATAAAAAAACCTATTATTAAATGGACAGCAGCAGCATTTGGAATATTATTTTTTATAAATAATTATAAAGAGAATTATGCTTATGCAGAAGGTGGTTATGAAAGGCAGAAATACAGGATGGAAGTAAAAGATTTTATAGATTATCCATTAAAGGAAGAGAATAAAAAAATGGCTGAAAAAGCCTGTAAAATGCAGATTTATTGCATAGATGAAAATAAATAATTAAATGAATAAAACAATATTAATTACTGGTGGTTGTGGCTTTATAGGCTCTAACCTTGCCATTAATTTAAAAACAAAATATACTGCCTATAAAATTATTTGTTTAGATAATTTAAAACGCAGGGGCAGCGAATTAAATATTCCAAGATTGAAGGAAGTAGGCATTGAGTTTATACACGCTGATATTAGAAACAAAGAAGATTTGGTTTTTGATGAAACGATTGACATTATCATTGATGCTGCTGCTGAACCTTCAATAATGGCTGGACTAGATGCAACTTTTAATTATGTTATCAATACTAATTTGGTTGGTACAATCAATACATTAGAATTGGCTGCAAAGCACAAAGCAAAATTCATTTTCCTTTCTACAAGCCGTGTGTATCCTATCAGTTTTATTGAACAAATAAATATTGAGGAAAACGAAACGCGTTATACAATTTCAAACAATCAAAGCCTTGCTGGTGTTGGTGTTAATGGCATTAGCGAAGATTTTCCTTTAACAAAAGCACGTAGTGTTTATGGTACTACGAAACTTGCAAGTGAATTAATTATTGAAGAGTTCAGGGAATTTTTTGGTGTTGATTATGTCATTAACAGGTGTGGTGTGGTGGCTGGTCCTTATCAAATGGGTAAGGTTGACCAAGGTGTAATTGCACTGTGGGCTGCACGCCATTATTGGAAAAAAGAAGTAAGCTATTTTGGCTATAAAGGTTTGGGCAAGCAGGTTCGAGACGTGATGCACATTTTAGATTTATTTGATTTGGTTGATTTGCAAATTCACCAGTTTGAAAAAGTAAGTGGTAATGTTTATAATGCTGGTGGTTCAAATTTTTCAAGTGTATCGTTAAAAGAGTTGACACATATTTGCCAAAAAATAACAGGCAATACTGTTAAGGAAAATGGTGTTGATGTGCATAGAAAAGGTGATATTCCAATTTATATAACAGATAACTCAAAAATAACAGCAGCAACAGGTTGGCAGCCAAAACGCAATGCTGAAAAAATAGTTGAAGACATTATTATTTGGATTGGAGATAATGAACAGCAGTTGGATAAAATTTTAAACGTATAAGTATTGCCACAAAGGCACTAAGACATAAATTTCATAAATATAAAAGTACTTTGTGCCTTTGCGTCTTAGTGGCATAAAAGAAAAAATAATAAAATGAACATAGCTTTAATAACAGGAAGTGGTGGGTTGATTGGCAGCGAAAGTGTAAGTTTTCTTGCCAGTAAAATGGATATGATAATTGGCATTGACAACAACCAACGTGCTTATTTTTTTGGCAATGAAGCATCAACACAATGGAATGAAAACAGGCTTAAAACTGAGTTTCAAAACTTCACTTCACACAACATTGACATAAGGGATTATGCTGCTTTGGAAACTATTTTTAAGCAGTATGGCAATGATATAAAAATGGTAGTTCATACTGCTGCACAACCAAGCCACGACTGGGCTGCAAAAGAACCATTGACAGATTTTACCATCAATGCAAATGGAACTTTAAACCTGCTTGAGCTAACAAGGTTGCATTGCAGTGATGCCGTTTTTATCTTTACTTCAACCAATAAAGTTTATGGTGATACGCCAAATTATTTGCCATTAATCGAACTTGAAAAACGTTGGGAAATTGATGAAAGCCATCACTATTTTAAAGAAGGGATTGATGAGAGTATGAGTATTGATAATTCTAAACATTCACTCTTTGGTGCATCAAAAGTGGCAGCAGATGTGCTTGTGCAGGAATATGGAAAATACTTTAATATGAAAACTGGTGTGTTCAGGGGTGGCTGCTTAACTGGTCCACAACATAGTGGTGCACAGTTGCATGGCTTTCTTTCTTATCTAATGAAGTGTGCTATTACAAAAAACCAATACACAATTTTTGGATATAAAGGCAAGCAAGTAAGGGACAATATTCATAGCTACGATTTGGTAAATATGTTCTGGCATTTTTACCAAAACCCAAAATGTGGTGAAGTATATAATGCAGGTGGCAGCAGGTTTAGCAACTGCTCAATGATTGAAGCTATTGAAGTTTGTGAAAATATTACTGGCAATAAAATGAATTATACTTACAGTGAAACCAATAGAATTGGCGACCATATTTGGTATATTTCTGATGTTTCAAAATTCAAAAACCATTACCCAGACTGGGCTTATGAATACTCGTTAGAAACAACACTTGCACAAATTTTTGACAATATGAAAGCTCGTGTGTAATGAAATTAAGTATCGTCATTCCTGCATATAACGAAAGTTTAAGTTTACCAGAAACTATTGAAGCATTTTACACAGAACTCAATGCCAGCAATATTCCACACGAAATTTTGGTGGTAAACGATAACTCAAAAGATAATACCATTGAGGTTTTGGATAACTTAAAAACCAAATTTCCAACGTTGGTTTATGTAACCAACAATCCACCACACAATGGTTTTGGTTATGCAGTGCGTAAAGGTTTGGAAAATTTTAGTGGCGATTGTGTGGCTGTTGTAATGGCAGATATGAGTGATTCACCTAAAGATTTAGTGAATTATTACAACACATTTATTGATAAAAAAGTAGATTGTGTTTTTGGCAGCAGGTTTATTAAAGGTGGTAAGGTTATAGACTATCCCAAAAATAAATTATACATCAATCGCTTTGTAAACACCTGCATTAATTGGGTTTTCAGGCTAAAGTACAATGATTGTACCAATGCTTTTAAATTGTATAGCAAGCAAACTATTGAAGGCATAAAGCCATTTATGTCGCCACATTTTAACTTAACAGTTGAATTGCCTTTAAAAGCTGTTGTTCGTGGTTACACTTACACTGTTGTACCAAATAGTTGGCAAAATAGAAAACACGGCACATCCAATTTAAAAATAAGAGAAATGGGCAGCCGATATTTTTTTATTGTGCTGTATTGCCTGATAGAAAAATATTTCAGCCGTGGTGATTTTAAAAAGAAATGGGATTAATAAATTACTAACTACAAACTCATATTTTCGCAGCTATGAAAGTTGTCATTTTTGCAGGTGGTTTAGGCACGAGAATTAGTGAGGAAACTGATGTTCGCCCCAAGCCAATGGTTGAAATTGGTGGCAAGCCAATAATTTGGCACATCATGAAAACATACAGCCACTATGGTTTCAACGATTTTATCATTTGCCTTGGCTACAAGGGTTATGTAATCAAGGAATATTTCATGAATTATTTTTTACATAATTCTGATATATCAATTGATTTGGGCAATAATAAAATGGAAGTGTTTGGGACAAAGAGTGATAATTTTAAGGTAACACTTGTAGATACTGGTTTAAATACAAAAACTGCTGGACGTTTACAACAAGTACAACAATATATAGGCAACGAAGATTTTATGCTTACTTATGGCGATGGTGTTTGCGATGTTGATATAAATGAATTAGTAAAATTTCATAAAGCACATAATAAAATTGCAACACTTACTGCCATACAATTAGATGCACGTTTTGGTGGTATGAATGTAGATGAAACTGGTGCTGTTAAAGAGTTTAAGGAAAAAGCAAAGGATGATGGCAAATGGATAAATGGTGGTTATTTTGTTTTAAAGCCAACCATTTTTGATTATCTAAAAGATGATATGACAAATACAATGTGGGAAGAAGAACCAATGCTGCAATTAACAAATGATAATGAGTTGATGGCTTATCAGCACAAAGGTTTTTGGAAATGTATGGATGCGTTAAGAGATAAAATTGAGTTGAGTGAATTATGGGAAAGCAATAAAGCTGCTTGGAAAAAGTGGTAGTTAATAAAACCTATAAGGTTTTTGAAACCTTATAGGTCTGCTAAAATTATATGTTAAAAGAAGTATCATATTTAGTTGTTGAAGATGGAGACAATCATTATTTGGTTGAAGAACCTGCTATGGAATATAGCAGCAAGGTATATACTTATGTAGATTATTTGAGGTTTAAAATTGAAGAAAGATTGGAACTATTCAGGGGTAGAATTTTTAAAATGTCTGCACCAAATTTGAATCATCAAAAAATTAGCAGAGAAATTTTTGGCAGATTATATAATCTATTACATAAAAAGCCTTGCCAGGTTTTTGTAGCACCTTTTGATGTAAGACTACCAGTAAAGAACAAGAAAAAAGATAACGAGATAACTACTGTTGTTCAACCTGATATTATGGTAGTATGTGATGAAAGCATTATTGATAGTAGAGGACTATGTGGAGCACCAGATTTGGTTGTAGAAATTTTATCGCCAGGTAATTCAAAAAAAGAAGTAAGCAATAAATTTGATTTGTATGAAGAGGCTGGTGTAAAGGAATATTGGATTGTAAACCCAGAAATGAAAACCATTATTATTTACAGCTTGGTAAATGAAAAGTTTGTTGGCTCAAGGTTTTATACAGAAGATGATGTTATAAAATCTAATGTTATAACAGGTTTTAGCATGAATGTGAAAGATGTTTTTGAAATGTAATTTTTAAAAATGAAAGTATTAATAATAGGAAACTTAGGATATGTTGGCCCAATGGTTGTTAAGCATTTCAGGCAACATTTTCCTAAAGCATTTATAGCAGGATTTGACATTGGTTATTTTATTCAAAACTACACTGCAAACAGTATTGTTGGTGATACACTTTTGGATAAACAATACTATGGCGATGTTAGAAATTTAGATGCAGCAATATTGAAAGACTTTGATAGCGTTATTTATTTAGCTGCAATTAGTAACGACCCTATGGGTAATGTTTTTGAAAAGCCAACTTTAGATATAAACTATCATGCTGCCATTACCATTGCAAAACAAGCTAAAGAAAATGGCGTTAAAAATTTTGTGTTTGCCAGCAGTTGTAGTGTGTATGGTTTTGCAGATGAAAATGCAAGAACTGAGACATCTGAAGTAAACCCTTTAACTGCCTATGCAAAGAGCAAAGTATTTGCAGAGCAAGGTTTACAGCCATTAGCTGATGATAACTTTAAAATAACCTGCCTGCGTTTTGCAACAGCTTGTGGTTATAGCGATAGATTAAGATTGGATTTAGTGTTGAATGATTTTGTTGCCAGTGCAATCTCTGCAAAAAAAATAACCATTCTTAGTGATGGTACACCTTGGCGTCCATTAATTCATGTTAAAGATATGGCACGTGCAATGGATTGGGCAATTCAAAGAAAAGATGGTGGAAGTTTTTTAATTATTAATACTGGTAGCAATATTTGGAATTATCAGGTAAGAGAATTGGCTGCTGCTGTGCAACAAATTTTTGGAAATATTGAAGTTGACATTAACACCAATGCTGCACCTGATAAAAGAAGTTATAAAGTGAGTTTTGATTTATATGAAAAACTTGCACCCAATCATCAGCCACAAATGAGTTTGGCAAATGCTGTTGAAGATTTGAAAAAAGGGCTAGAAGGGATTGGCTTTAATGATGTCAATTTTCGTCAATCAAATTTGATACGTTTAAAAACGATTCAAAAGTTGTTAGATGAAAAAATTATTGATGAAAATTTAGCAATTCGATAAAATAAACCTATAAGGTTTCAAAAACCTTATAGGTTTTGATTTATATGACACTTACAGAGACGATATTAAAAGGAAGCTATGTTATAGACTTAAATCCCTTTATTGATGACAGAGGTTGGTTTGCCAGAACATATTGTGAGCAAGAGTTTCAGCAAATTGGGCATACAAAAAATTGGGTGCAAATGAACCATTCTTTTACAAAACAAAAAGGAAGCATCAGAGGATTGCATTATCAAATGCCACCATTTGCAGAAATAAAATTGGTGCGTTGTATAGCAGGTTGTGTGTATGATGTTATTGTGGATATCAGAAAAAACTCACCAACATTTTTGAAGTGGTTTGCAGTTGAATTAAGTGCTGCCAATAAAAAAATGATTTACATTCCTGAAGGCTTTGCACATGGATTTCAAACATTAACTGATGATGCAGAATTAATTTATCATCACAGTGAATTTTACAAACCAGGTGTTGAGGCAGGAATAAAATATGATGACCCAAGATTGAATATTGAATGGAAATTGGAAGTAACAAACATTAGCGAAAGAGATAAACAACATAATTTTTTAACAGAAGAATTTAAAGGAATTTGATTTTTCACACAAAGCTACAAAGGCAATCAAGTACACAAAGAAAACAGCTTTGTTTCGTTGTAACCTTAGTTTTCTTTGTGTGAAATAAAAACAAATAACAACATGAATTGCAGACATTGTAACCATATACTCACTCACGTTTTTTGTGATTTACAAACTTGCCCACCATCAAATGCAATGGTTAAGCCAGAGTTGATTAACTATCCTGAAACCTATTTTCCATTGAAGGTTTTTGTTTGTGAAAAATGTTGGTTAGTGCAAGTGGATGAACTTGAAAAAGCAGATGCGATTTTCAATGAAGAATACACTTACTTCTCATCTTTCTCAACAAGCTGGTTGCAACACGCAAAAAAATATACTGATTACATGACTGAAAGATTTGGATTAAATTCAAATAGTTTGGTTGTGGAAATTGCAAGCAATGATGGTTACTTGTTGCAATACTTTAAAGAAAAAAACATTCCTGTTTTGGGTGTTGAGCCTACAGCTAACACAGCAAAAGTTTCTATAGAAAAAGGAATAGAAAATATAGTAGATTTTTTTGGAAGCAGTTTAGCAGAAGATAAATTAAAAGGCAAGGCAGATTTGATTTTGGGCAATAATGTTTTAGCACATGTGCCAGATATTAATGACTTTGTAAAAGGTGTAAAGATTGCTTTGAAACCTAATGGCATTAATACTTTCGAGTTTCCTCATCTTTTAAAGTTGGTTGAAGAGAATCAGTTTGACACTGTTTACCACGAACACTTTTCTTATTTGTCATTAACTAATTTAGTTTCTGTTTTTGGTGAACAGGGATTAGAAATATTTGATGTACAAGAGCAACCAACTCATGGTGGAAGTTTAAGAATTTTTACAAAACATAAAGAAGATAATACTAAACAAATTGAGCCAGCAGTTGCTGCAATGCTTAACAAAGAATCTGCTGCTGGAATTAATACTTTAGCATATTATCAAAACTTTCAGGCGAAAGTTGATACCATAAAATATGACTTTACAGAGTTTTTAATTCAGCAGAAAAGACAAGGCAAAAAAGTAATTGGTTATGGTGCTGCTGCAAAAGGAAATACATTGCTCAACTATTGTGGCATTAAAGGAAATGATTTAATAGAATTTGTAGTTGATGCATCGCCACACAAGCAAAATAAGTTATTGCCAGGCAGTAGAATTCCTGTTGTTGGCAAAGATGAAATTGAAAAAGCAAAGCCTGATTTCATAGTAATTTTTCCATGGAATTTAAAAGATGAAATTAGTGAGCAATTAAGTTATGTAAGAGAATGGGATTGCAAGTTTGTAATTGCTATTCCTGAATTGAAAGTGTTTTAAATTTTCACGCAAAGACTTTGTGTAGTTGTAATCTTGGTGAGTTTTGTGTGAAATAAAATATAAAAATGAAAGTATTAGTTACAGGTGCAACTGGTTTTATTGGTAATTATGTTATCAACGAATTGCTACAAAGAAATATTAAAGTCATTGCTTCATCAACAAATATTGATAAAGCAAAAACTTGTACTTGGTTTAATAAGGTTACATATATCCCTTTCACATTTTCAACTGAAGCAAGCACTAATCTCTTCGAATATTTTAACAAACCCAATAAACTAATTCATTTGGCGTGGCAGGGTTTACCAAATTTTAAAGCCGATTTTCATTTGACAGAAAACTTACCTCAGCAAAAAATATTTTTAAAAAATATAATTGATAGTGGTTTAACTGATATAACTGTTACAGGCACTTGCTTTGAATATGGAATGCAAGAAGGCGAATTGAATGAAGAAATGGAATGTAAGCCAGATAATACTTATGCAAAAGCAAAGCATGAACTACATTTATTTTTACAGCAATTATGTTTAACAAAACCTTTGCTTAATAAATGGATTCGCTTGTTTTATATGTATGGCAAAGGACAAAATTCAAAATCGTTAATATCACAATTAGATGCTGCACTTGAAAATAATGAGGCAATATTTAATATGAGTGGTGGCGAGCAAATAAGGGATTTTTTACCCATTGAAGAAGTTGCAAAAAATATTGTTACCATTGCATTGCAAAACAAATTTGTTGGAACAATAAATTGCTGTAGTGGCAAGCCTATCGCAGTAAAGCAATTTGTTTTAGATTATTTGAAAACAAAAAATAAAAACATAGAACTTAATTTAGGCTACTACCCCTACCCTGACTTTGAGCCTTTAAAATTTTGGGGAAGTGCAGAAAAATTAAATAAGATAACTAACCAATGAGCTATATAAGTCCATTAACAAAAAAAGATAATACTCAAATTTTATTTACACAAGAGCCGTTGCCTGTTTTTCAAAATAAAACTTATCCAACTAAGCAACAAGCTGTAGATGTTTTGAAACGCAGTGTAACATTGGCTCAATGCATGGATACAGGATTTGTTTTTAGTGCAGGATTTGATATATCTATTTTGGATTATGATGAGAATTATCAAAACGAGCAGGCTAATTCTTCTTTCTTTCAAAATCATTTAATAAATATTATTGAGCTATTAAAAAACAAAAACTTACTTAATGGCAAAGTGCTTGAAATAGGCTGTGGCAAAGGATATTTTATGGATATGCTTGCCGAAAAAGGAATTGATGTTACAGGCATAGACCCTACTTACGAAGGTGATAATCCTAAAATTATTAAAGATTATTATAGCAAGGACTATAGCTACTTAAATGCTGAATTGATTGTGCTACGCCACACTTTGGAACATATACCACAACCTTATGATTTTTTAAAGATGATAGCTGAAGCAAATAATTATAAAGGCTATATTTATATTGAAATACCTACGTTTGACTGGATTGTTGAACACCATGCTGTTGAAGATGTTTTTTACGAACATTGCAATTACTTTACCCCAGCTAGCTTTGCTACTATGTTTAATGATTGCCAAATAAATTATGTTTTTAACAAACAGTATTTGGGCATTGTTGCCAACCTTGCTACTATTAAACAAAATATTGAAAAGCAAAGCAACATAGAACAACATAAAATAGCATTTGACCAAAAGCTAACACATTATAAAAGCATTGTAAGCAATAATAAAAATATTGCCATTTGGGGTGCAGGTGCCAAAGGCTCTACATTTGCCAACTTAACAGACCCTAATGCAACACATATTAAATGTGTAATTGACATAAACCCCAAAAAACAAAACAAGTATATTGGTGGTACTGGGCATGCAATAATTTCGCCTATAGATATTGACAAATACAATATTGAAAACATTGTGGTAATGAATACCAATTATATTGATGAAATAAAAAAAATGACTAATAAAAATATTATAACTATATAAATTAGTCTTTTCGATATGATAACATCTCTTTCTATAAACAGCCTAACAAACTACACTTCAAGACAATTAAACTATTTCTATCCTGATGATGATTTAGTTGAATTGAAAAATTTCAATTTTGCTGTAAAAACTGCATTAGAAAGATTAGAATTTTGCTTTAATAAAGTTATACTAAAAACACATAATGATGGTACAAATGCATTATTTAATCACTTACAAAGTGATCATTATATGATGTATTTATGGTATTTGGGAAATGAAATTTGGAATAGAAAACAAGATAAAAAAGTTTGCAATAAACTATATTATTTAAATAAAAGTTTGCATGCAATTGATTGCATGTATGACACTAAGCTACCTAATATATTTCTATTGTTTCATGGTGCTGGTACAATGCTAGGAAAAGCAACATACGATGATTACTTTGTGGTTTTGCAAGGCTGTACAGTTGGAAACAACAGAGGCATTTATCCAGTTATACAAAAAGGTGTTGCTCTCACAGCTCATGCTAGTATAATTGGCAATTGCACTATTGGAAACAGAGTTACTGTTTCAAGTTACACCAATATTGTTGATACAAGTATTGCTTCTAATACAGTTGTTTTTAAAGATTCTACAGGTAAGATTAACTTGAAGCCAACAACTAATTCCTTTGCTCAATCATTTTTCTCAGAATTAATCCCTAATGACTAATCAGCCTTTAGTAAGCATTGTTATCACCAATTATAATCGTGAAAAAACCATTGCACAAGCTATTGAAAGTGCATTGGCACAAGACTATCATAATCTTGAAATAATTATTAGCGATAATTGTAGTACCGATAATTCTCATAATATTATATCTTCATTTACAGGCAATACTCGCATTAAATATTTTAGAAATAATGAGAATATTGGTATGCTCAATAATTTTAAAATTAGTTTTGAAGAAAGAGCAAAAGGTAATTATATAACTTTGGTTAATAGTGATGACGAACTTATCAACCCTCAATTTATATCGCAGTGTATTACGCTAATTCAAAATAATCCTAATGTAGTTATTGTAAAAAGTAAACACACTGTTTCACAAAATGGTAATGATACTGTGATGGACTATAGCAGTTACGAAACATTTTATAATGGTATAGATTTTTTGAGTTCAATAAATTTCAATATAGATTTTGGCTGGGCAGGCATTTTATTACATCGCCAAAAATTAAATGAAATAAATCCATTTGGATTACAAATCAATTCTGCCGATTATGTAGCCAACTTTTTTTTATTACTGCAAGGCAATATTTGCTTTAATAATTATAATAGCTATAAGTTTTACTTACATAGCGATAATGCTAGTAAATTGTCTTTTTCATTACCACAAATTCAAAAATTATTTCCTTTATTGCAGCAGTTTTTTTTGCTACTACAACAAAAAAGCAATCAACAGCAATTTGAAAGTATTAAAGAAAATATTTGTCTTTTCTTTTTTAAATCCATTTACCAAAATAATTATTTAAATAACAGAGAGAATATAAAACCAATAGCAGCATTACTAAACAATTTTGATAAAGACATTTTTAAAAAATACCTTAATCAACCACAAACCAAACAATTTAAGCTATTGTTTTACTATCCAAAAATTGGGAAATGCGTAACTGAGTTAAAGAAGTTTATCTGGAACTAAACACTAGTTTATCTAATAGTCATTTGTGCTGAAATATTATTTTCAACATTTAATAAATAGTTACCCTTTGGTAATTGACTACAATCAATACTGGTATATTGACTATTAACTATACCTGTTCTTACAATTTGTCCAAGTGTATTGGCAATCTTATAGTTTAGTTTTGTAGTGGGTAGTTTATCTAATTGCACAGTAAATAAGCCATTATTGCTTGGATTAGGATATAATAAAATATTAGAGGCTTGCAATTTAAAATTTAAAGTTCTAACCTCACTATACCATTGTTTACCAGTCTTGGTAGTTTGTAATAGTCTATAATAATTATTGCCATTACTAGTATTTGTATGTAAATATTCCTGCTTATTTACAACATACTTATTTGAATAACTATTTTCCCAGTTTTTAGCATTGGTGCTATATTGCAAGGTTAATTTATCAATATCTGCAATATTTGTTAATTGCCATGCAAGCAATACATTTTTTTCTTTTGCAGTTGCAGTAAATGATAGTAGGTTTTCATTGGTAAGTACAGGTAAGCTGTTTGTTAATACACTAATCGTATTACTACCATAATTACTGGCTATAATATCAGGTATTCCATCAAGGTTTAAATCACAACTTTCTACAAAACCTGCTTGATTGCCAGTGTTTATATTTATTGTTGAAGCTAAAGAAATATTACCCCCTGTATTTGAATTATTAGTTAATAAAGAAATATAAGGCGACATATAATTACCAACTAAAACATCTGTCTTTCCATCGCCATTCAAATCACCAAATTTTATATCAAGAGAACCTGAACCAACAGTGTAAGGTACTTTTGTTAAAAAGCTATTAGCATTAAAAGATGAGCCAGCAGTAGTATTATTTTGTAGAACTGTAATTGTTGTAGCATAGGTTGCAGCCCCAGGTGTAGCAAAATCAGCAGTTACAATATCAAGTTTTCCATCATTATTCAAATCTGCAATACCAATTCCATGAACACCTAACGTAACAGCATAGTTTTTTGATGTTGCTAATAAAATATTCCCAACAGTAGAAACATTTTGAAAAACTGAAACCGTATATTGTTGACTATTACCTATTACAATATCTTTCTTTCCATCATTATTCAAATCAGCAATTGCAATCTCTGTGGGATATGTTCCTTGAGTCGTATAATCTAAACGTGTGTCGAAATTGATGTTTCCGACAGTACTTAAATTTCTATAAATTTCAAAACCATTTAAAGGATAATTTGACACAACAATATCTGGTTTGCCATCGCCATCAATATCATCAATATTAGCATAAGTTGTATTTGTACCAGACATAGTAGTAAAATCAATTCGGCTAGAAAATGATATATTTCCAATTACTGAAGTATTCTTGTATATAGAAAAACTTTCACCATCATAATTAAAAGCAACTATATCCTTTTTTCCATCACCATCAATATCGATTACATGAATTCTTTGATTCGAATTTCCTGTACTAATAACGTTTTGTTGGCCAAATGAAAGACAGTCATTTAAGGTAGTATTTCTGAAGATTGAAAAACCTGGTGTTGCAGCATTTGTAGCATTTCCAAACACAATTTCAGGTTTCCCATCACCATCTAAATCAGCAGCCAAAACTCTATATGGTGTATTTGTACTTGAATCTATTTTAACAGGAAAACTTCCAGCACTTAAAGTTCCTTGTGCATCAAACAAAACATCAAAAGGCATATTGGCTGTGGCAGTAAGTGCATTTGTTGTAACACTTATTGGTGCATAGCTTGCACCCAATGGCACTTTAACTTGTAGTTGTGTATTTGTAGCATTGGTTACTGTAGCTTTTACTGCACCAAAATAAACAATATTGTTTGCAGCAGTAGTACTAAAATTTGTACCTGTAATGGTAACTATAGAATCAATTTTAGCTTGTAAAGGAAATACATTTGTAATAGTAGGCTGTGCTTGCACATTGGTAAAATAAGCAACTGTAAAAAGAAACACTAGTAGCTTTTTCATATCTCGATATTTGAAACAAATATAAGTTTTTTACATTGCAACAAAAATATTGTTGTAACAATAAATAATCAATCAAAAATTTGTATCAATTGCAGCTTTACATCTTTGCATAAAAATTACACCAAATGTTTTGCAATTGCCCAACCATCTTTTTCGCTCATGGCAATTAATTCAAAGTCATTGCTGTCTTTAATATGTTGTAAACTTCTAAAATGTTTCAGGTGATGTATATCATCTAAAATAATAAAAAAGTTGCTGTGCTTTAAATAATCAATAGCAGTTAAAAATTCTAAATAACCAATACCACCAGCACTATCAAGCAATATTAAGGATGTATTATTAACTACTTGTGGCAGTATTTTATCAAACACATTTTCTGTAAAAAGAGATGTGCTGCCACTACCAAAAGAAAATATTTTACGCCACATACTTTGTCTGTGAGCTTTAGATAATTTACCATCAATTTCATTAATATAAAACTGTACTGGATTACTTAAAGTATCAATATAAACGTCTGCATATTTTTCATGATGATTAATAGCTTCATCACTTTTTATAAAATCAATTGCAGTTTGCTTATTTACACTTAAACCCCAAATTGGTTTTACAAAGTTGAATTGCTGCAAATTTTTTGTTGCAATACCATGAAACTTTTTATCTACTTCAATTGTATAAAATGCCTTTAGTGCAACCTTGTTTTTTAATACTGCATTTGCCAAAGTAGTTGTGCTGCCAGTGCCTTTAAATGTGCCACTTTCAACAATAAAATCAACTTTATTATTTGCAAAAATGCTATCAATAGTTTCTTTAAATTTTTCATCCTTACTCATGCTTATGCTGTGTCCAGGATGCAGTGCATAATCTTTCATTTATTCTAAAATATTTTTTATAATTTTTTCAAATTGAGGTTGATAACAAAAATCAAATCCATTATCGCCATCAACCATAACATTGGGGCAAAGAAAATAAAGTTCTAATACTCTTTTTACTTTTAAAGCTTCGGCTACTGCAAAAGGAAAAGACTGGTTACCAATAAATAATTTACAACCAGTAATAATTTCTGCTAATGCCAATGCTGTATTGGTTTGTATGTGTTTAATATTTGGTATTTGTTTTTGCATATCTGCAAATTCATCTTGCAATCCCACAAAACAAATATTGTTGTATTTACTTAAAAAAGAATAATCAATTTGTGGGCTTCTGTATCTAAAGCTTCTTGCAATAATTATAGATTGGCTGTAATCATTATTGGGCTTTACCTGCAACCAAGGTAAGGTTGTATTATAGGTTACACCAAAAGCTAAAAAATACCAACGAACAATATTGCCATATTTATAATCGAAAGGATATTTTTTTATATCGTTCAAATTATAATCTATTACTTCATTATTCCATTTTGTGCATATTTCAAATTGCTGTTGAGCCAATAATAATGGTTGCAAAAAAGCAATACTTTTATCTGTTAAAATTTGTTTACCGCTATGATGCTTCATAGCTTTTGTGTAAGTATTTACAGCAGTTGTATCAAAATATAAATGAATTTTTTTGCCTTTGGCTAAAGCAAAAATTGCTGGCATAGAATAAACAATATCGCCAAGATGCCCAATATGACTAAAGCTCACAAAATCTTTATCAGTATTAATTTCAGCCATTTGTTTTGGCAAATTACTAATGGTTGCAACAAACTGTTTTGTTTTTTGCTTTCTAATAATTCCATTAATTGTTCTACCAATAAAACCCATAATTTTTTATTTATAAAGCAATATTATTGCTGCATATTTATTTGGCAATAATAGGTTTTTAAACCAAAACTAAAACAGCAAGCCTTGATTGATGTATCAATTATTATATTAAACTACAACACGTTTCAATTAACTTGTAATTGTATTGAAAGTGTAATACAATTTACACAACAGGTTTCTTACGAAATTATTGTGGTCGATAATCTTTCAACAGAGTGTGATGCAAATTTATTTAAGCAAAAATTTCCTTCAATCAATCTTATTAAAAGCAATGAGAATGGTGGGTTTGCAAAAGGAAACAATTTAGGCATTGCACAAGCAAAAGGCGAATTTATTTTATTGCTTAACAGCGATACATATTTAATTGAAGACGCCATAAGCAACACAATTAATTATTACAAACAAAACAATTGCAACGGTGTTATTGGTTGCAAAATGATTTACCCAAATGGAAACATACAACACACAGCACGAAAATTTAGAAGCATTAGTTGGGAACTATTAGATATTTTCAGGTTCATTCCTATCCTACTCACTTACAAAAAAAGAGCAACATTAATGCTTGGCAAATATTTTAAAAGCGATTTTAACACAGAATGTGATTGGCTTAATGGTGCTTTCTTTATGTTTCCAAAAAATGCTTTGGAGCAAATACCTAAGCAAAAATTAGATGAACGTTTTTTTATGTATGGCGAAGACCATTTGTGGTGCTATCAATTTAAGCAACTTGGCTATAAGTGTTATTTTTACTATAACACAACTATTGTGCATATAAATAATGGCAGCACTGCAAAATCAAAACAACTTGCTTTAAGAAAAACAATGCTAAAGAATGAACTTGAAATTATGAAGGCAATTAGGGGTAAAGGTTTTTATTTTAATATTTTATCATTAATATATTTTCTTAAAGAATATTGCAGAATAGCAGTAAAATATTTTTTACAATAATTGATTAAGTCCTTAGTTTTACTGCACTTAAAAACAATTTATGAGAAATAAACTTTTACTTGTACTATCATTTGTTGTATTCACTATCACCATAAAAGCTCAATCAATTTTAGATTCAGGCTTGGTTGCATATTATCCTTTTACAGGAAATGCAGGCGATTCTTCAATCAACAACAATAATACAAGTTTTAATAATGCCACTTTAACTGCAGATAGATTTGGCAATGCCAATAATGCATATTATTTCAATGGAAATGGGAATTACATGCTAGTTCCCAATCACCCTACTTTAAACTTTTACAAAACCATGAGTTTATGCGTTTGGATGAAACCAATGGGTTATTATCAAGGTTTATGTTACAATAATGTAATTTTAAGCAAAGCTATAACAGATAACAGTTGGGGCAATCAAGGCAATTATTCTTTGCGTTTTGCCGATTATGTTAATGGCTGTAATACCTTAAGAGATTCTACAAAAGAATATTTATATGGACCTGATGGTGGTGTTTGTTTAAACAAAAACATCCAAACTAATCGCTGGTATTTTGTTGTTTTTACAACTGATGGTACTACGTGCAAAACATTTATTAATGGCAAATTGTCTCATATTGGTGCTCATCCTTCAGGTTTAACATTTACCAATCAATACGATTTAAGAATTGGTATGTTTGGCGATACAATGAACTATCCTTATTATTTTAAAGGTGTGCTTGACGATATTAGAATTTATAAAAGAAGTTTAAGTGACAATGAAGTTGATATGTTATACAATGTATCGCCTTACCCAACAGTAAATGGTAATGTTTATGTAGATGTTAATAATAATGGTGTAATGGACAGCACTGATTATTTTAAACCTAACACAAGAATCAATGGAAGCAATGGAAGTTTTGCCATTACTAACTTACAAGGCAATTACGATTTAACATATGATACATTAGGCAGTTTTTCAACCAATATTGTTACATCAAGCTTACATAGTGCCACACCTGCAACTTACAATTACAATTTTGTTGGTTATGATACAAGCGTAACAGGTGATTATGCTTTACAAAATACTACCACACCATTTGATAGCCTAACATTAAGCATGATACCTTTATTTAATGCTGCACGCCCAGGTTTTGATTATCCAGTTGGTGTTACATATACCAATAATGGTAACACATTTTTAAACAATGCTACATTAACTATTCCATACGATAGCTCTAAATTGGAGTATATAAGTTGCACCAATGCAAATGTTGTTGATAATGGTTTATACTTGAGTATTCCTGCAAGTAGCCTTGCACCTGGCCAGCACACATCATTTATGATAAATTATAAGCTTAAAACTTATGCCCATCTTGGAGATACATTAAAGCTGGTAGCAACAGTTAATACTGCTACAATAAGTGCTGCTGATAGTTCTTTTACAATTATAAGAGGTAGCTATGACCCTAATGATAAAGATGCTACACCTTTATTAACAACAACTGAGGTAGCACAGGGAAAATATATAAACTACATTGTAAGGTTTGAAAATACAGGCACAGATACTGCTTTTAAAATTATAGTAACTGATGAGTTAAGCACTTTACTTGATTTAAATAGTTTGCAAATTGTAAATCTATCAAGTGGGTGTAGTATACAAGTAGATGATAGGTTGTTAAAATTCACATTTAATGATGTAAATCTTCCATATACAAGCATTGACAAGATTAGAAGCCATGGTTTTATTGTATTCAGAGTTAAGCCTTTGGCTACTGTTACTAATGGAACTGATATTCCAAACAAGGCGTCTATTTATTTTGATTACAATTTACCCATTATAACCAATACAGCGATAACTAAAATCAGGAATCCTGTTGTAACACCTTTGAAAATTACACATTATGAATTGAAGATTGCAGATAAAACTGAAATTAATAATATCTGGACAACTAGCAATGAAATCAACGTTTCCTTTTTCAATATTCAGCGAAGCTTTAATGGTAAAGATTTTGAAACGATTGGAGTAACAGACGCAAAAAACAAGTCTGTGAACAACTATGAATTCAGCGATAAAAAATTACCCGTATTAAATAAATTTCAGGTATTGTATTACAGAATAATGGCAATAGATAATGATGGCAAAATAAACTACAGCAAAGTAAAATCTGTTATACTTAATCCTCTGTCATCTAAAGCAATTAATGTTTATCCAAATCCGACATCAACAGAAATTAGCATTAGCAGAACTACTGAAAAAGATGAATGGGTTAATATTGTCGATATTTATGGCAAAGTTTTAAAATCAGTTTTATTACAATCAACTCAACAAAAAATTTCAGTTACAGATTTGCCCAAAGGGGTTTATATGCTTTCGTTTAAAAACAATGAAACCATAAAATTCATTAAAGAATAAATTATAAAAAAAGCACAAAATGCCTCAAAATATTTTGGGGCATTTTACCCAAAAAAGATTATCGAGATTCATTATTTGATGCTTTTCAACCTTCAATATTCAAATGCGTTCAAATTTAATTTTAATTTTATTTCTTGCTTTGTCGTTGAATACAGCAGCTCAAGTAAATCTTACACAAGGTTTAATTGCATATTATCCTTTTAATGGTAATGCTAATGATGCAAGTGGCAATAATATTAATGGTGCAGTTAATGGTGCAACCCTTACCACAGATGCTTTTGGTGTAACTAATAATGCTTATGAATTTGATGGTGCTACCTCATATATTAGCTTGCCATTTAATGCTAAATATGATTTTGCTCCAATCGATTCATTCTCAATTTCAACTTGGGTTTTACCTTATCAAAATTCTTCTTGGCTAGCACAAGCATTAGTTGTAAAATCTCCTTTTAATTCAAATTATAATGCTTCCTTATGGAACTATGGCTCATACTTAGTAAATAACAAGGCAATGACAGGTTGGGCTGCTAATAATATCGTTAATGGTACAACTACAATGACAAATAACAAATGTTGGTACAATGTTGTAGTAACTTATAAAAATGGTATTTGGCATTTATATGTAAATGGGCAACTTGAAGCACAAGATCTAACAAAAACACATTTTATTATTCAAGATGGTGCAAATTCTACTATAGCATTTGGGAGAAAAGGCGAAGCAAGTGGGGATTATTTTAAAGGTAAAATGGATGAAGTAAGAATTTATAATAGGAACTTAAGTAACTTGGAAGTTGATTCACTATTTAAACTAAATGATAATCATTGCAACGATATTACACCCATTGCATCTTTTATTGCACCAGATACAGTTTGTATAAATCAAAATTTTACAATAACCAATACTTCATCAAACGCTACAACATATAATTGGAATTTTTGCGATGCTGGTGCAAATGCAAATGTTAGTGGAGTTAATTTAGGCAATATTGGTGGCAATTTTTCTGTTCCTGTTTTTATGGATTATGTACTTGACAATGGCAATTATTATGGCTTTGTTTTTAACTTCAATCCTGGCGGAATTACACGTTTAGATTTTGGAAATAGTTTGTTAAACACACCAACGGCAGTGTTTTTAGGTAATCCGAATGGTGTGCTTTGGAGTGGTTCTGGAGGAGAAGATATAAAATTGGTAAAACAAAACGGAAACTGGATTGCAATAATTGTGGGTGGCAGTAATGTTACAAGTACTGGTCCTAAAATTGTGAAATTAGATTTTGGAACAAACATTACAAATACAAGTCCTGCAACTACAGATTGGGGAAATATTGGTACACTTGACCAGCCGCATCAATTGCATTTATGGCAAGAAAATAATATCTGGTATGGCATTTTATTTAATGCAGAATCTAATACGATATCAAGAATAAATTTTACCAATAGTTTTAATAATACACCAACTGGTATTAATCTTGGCAATATTGGAAATTTGAACTGGCCTTCAAGCTTTCAGGTTATAAATGATAATGGTATTCAAAGAATTTTTGTTTCAAATACAAAAGGACATTCCATTTCAAGATTAGATTTTGGCAGCTCATTACTTAACACACCAACAGGTACCAATTTAGGAAACCCAAATAATGTTTTGTCTTGGCCAAGAGGAATACAGATTTATAATAATTGTGGTGAAGTATATGCTTATGTATGTAACCAATCTGGGCACGATATTTCTAAACTGAATTTTAATGGTAGTTTGTTAAACGTGCCTACTGGCATAAGTTTGGGCAATATTGGTAGTCTTAATGGACCTCACTCATTTTCAAAAGAATTTATTGTTGGTAATGATAAATATATATTCATTCCTAACACAGGGTCAAATACATTAACGTGTTTAAAAATTGCAGGCTGCACCAACTCTTCCATTCCCAATTCATCTTTACAAACCCCACCACAAATAAGCTACAATGCTGTTGGCACTTATAATATAAATTTAACTATTGATGAAGGTTTAGCTACGCAAAATAGTTTTTGTAAGCAAGTCGTAGTTAAAAATTGTACCACACCACCAAACCCAAATTGCCAAGGCGTTGTTAAACTTACTAAAACAAGTAAAATAACTCCTCCTTCGCCCATAAAAAACTATTTCCCAAATACTGGGTTTACTTGGGAGCTTTGGTTTAACAGTAGTTACTACAACAATAGTAGCACAACAAGCAATTCTCGTTGTAAAATAATTTCAGTACTAGATGTACCACAATGTCAGGATATAGTTTTAGGTTTTGGATGGCCACAGGTTGCACAACAAAAAGAATTGTGCTTTGTTGCAGATGGTCCAAATGGCTGTGCAGATAGAGATAATACTCCTTGCAAATACTTTCCTACAGGTGGTTTTGTGCCAAATACTTGGTATCATGTTGCAGCAGTTAGAGATTATGCAAACAATGTTTCTAATCTTTATGTTAATGGAATTTTAGTTGATACAAAACCAAATACACATGGTGCAATTAATCCAACTTTATTGCCTTTTTTTGGAATAGGAAGTTATACAAGCCTTATAGATAGTGCATTTGCAGGCAAGTTAGATGAAATAAGATTTTGGAATTATCCAAGAACTGCAATACAAATACAAGCCAGTTATGATAAGTGCTTAAATGCAAATGAAACAGGTTTGGTTGCATATTATCATAGCAATGAAGGTAAAGGAACTACATTAAAAGATGCCTCACCAAATGCAAATAATGCAACATTAAGTGCATCTGTAACATGGGATAAAACTGATAATGCACCATTAATTTCTACTTGTTATCAATCAACCACTGCAACAACAAATAAAACTATTTGCAGTGGACAAACATATTTGGGACACAGTACAACAGGCAGCTATAATGATACCACAATTAATAGCACTGGTTGCGATAGTTTAATTATTTTAAACTTAATAGTTTTACCTGCTGCATCAACAACAAAAGATACTATCACAGCTTGTGGCAGTGTTATTATTAATAGCATAACATATACTACAAGTCAGGTTGTATCAACAACAATAAAAAATAGTTTAGGCTGCGATAGTATTATTCAACAACATCTAATAATTATTACTAATAAACGCGATACAATTTACAAGCAAATATGTGCTGGGCAAGCGTTTTGGGGGCATAGTTCACCTTTTGATACTGTGTTTCATTTAGCCAATAATTGTGATAGTTTGCTGCATATAAGCATTACTTCAAGTGCATATTTAAAAGATAGCACTACAAAAACTATTTGTCAAGGTAGTATTTATAATGGCTATACTGCAAGTGGTATTTATAGAGATACGACTAAAACTGGCAATTGCGATACGATACATATTTTAAACTTAATTGTTACTAATAATTTGCATCCACAACTACAGCAAGACACATCTATTTGCGAAGGCGATATTGTTAATTTATATCCTGGAAGTTTTAAAAAATATGTATGGAATACTGGCAGCATTTCTTCATCAATCAATGTAAAAAATATTGGATTGTATTGGGTAGAAGTGAGTGATAGTTTGGGTTGTAAAGCAAGAGATAGTTTCGTATTAATTAATACATTTAATAACCCTGCAAACTTTTTACCAACAAATTTGCAAGTATGTTTAGGGGAATTATATACTGTAAATGGTTATAAAAATTATAATTGGAGAACAGGAGAAACAACCTCATCAATTGCATTAAATGGTTTAAATACTTATTGGTTACAAGTTACTGATAACAATGGTTGCAGTGGTTTAGACACAATGAAAGTAGTTTACAGTGGTTCAATAAATTCTAACTTTGCAAATACATTTAGCCCAAATGGCGATGGTATTAATGATGAGTTTAAACCTTTCGATGGTAGTTGTATTATTCAATTTAAAATGTACATTTTTAATCGCTGGGGGCAAAAAGTTTTTGAAACAGCAAGTGTTAATAAGGGTTGGAATGGAATGATGAATAACAAACCTTTGCCAACTGATGTCTATTATTACATCATTAATTACAGAACAACTACTGGTACTAATGAAACAAAATCTGGCAGCATAACTTTACTACACTAAAGATTTTATTCACGCAATTTCCAGATACTTATTTTTGCCAAATGGCATCATTTAAAAGCAGATTAATTATTGGCAAGCAACCTTTGTTTGAAGCAGTTTCAGCAGGCACAACTATTGATAAAATATTTGTTCAAAAAAATATCAATGCCGAAACATCTGCACAAGTAAGAGATTTATGCAAGCAGCATCAAATACCAATGCAATTTGTGCCTGTAGAAAAATTAAATAGTTTTTCAAGAGCCAATCATCAGGGGGTTATTGCGTTTGCAGCTTTGGTAAATTATATATCTGTGCAACAGGTTATAGATTTTATTGTTGACAAAGGTGAAACTCCTTTGTTTGTTATGCTTGATGGTGTTACTGATGTTAGAAATATTGGTGCCATTGCACGTACTGCATTATGCTGTGGTGCACAGGCAATCATTATTCCAGATAAGGGAGTTGGTGCATTAAATGAAGAAGCAATGAAAAGTAGTGCTGGTGCTTTAGAGCATATTCATATATGCAGAGTAACTAGTTTAATGAAGGCAATTGATGAATTGCATTTGAATGGCATAAAGGTTTTTGCTAGTGAAATGAAAGCCAATAAAACCCTTATGAACATTGAATTTCAAGAGCCTTGTTGTATAGTAATGGGTGGAGAAGAAAATGGAGTTTATCCTGCTGTAATGAAAATTTGTGACGAACAATTTAACATTCCAATGGTTGCCAAGTTTGAGTCTTTAAACGTTTCGGTTGCAACAGGAATGATTTTGTATGAAGCAATGACACAAAGAATGAAATAAAGTGGCACACAGATTAAAAATAAAACATAATAAATCTGTAGAATCTGTGTCATCTGTGTTCAATAATTCGCATTTTAAAATAGCCTCTTAGCGAAAAAAATTATAAAAATTTAACTTGCTGCTTCAAATTCTTCAATTGCATTTTCGTGCTGTTTTCTTATTGACGCTTTAGCTAAAAGCTGTGTTATACTTACGTTTAACTCAAATCCAATAATTAAAACCATTGAGTTAAAATAAATCAAATTCATTATAATTAACACAGTACCAATAGAACCATAAATCTTGTTAAAGTTGGCAAAATTATTTACCCAATAGCTAAATAAAATTGTAGTAGTTAACAATAATATTGTTGCTAAAATAGAACCTGGAGATAATAACTTCCAACGCTTGTGAACGCTTGGTGCATACTTGTAAATAAAGGCAATACTATAAAAAACAAATACCAATATTAAAATCCATCTAACGCTGTTCCACCAAGGAATTTTACCTCTACGAGAAATATGAAACAACTTTTTGAGCAACACAGTTAACTGCTCCTGCCCTATCAATATTAATATAGAACCTATTACCAAAAACATCATTAAAAAAGTAAGTTTTATAGCTCTCCATCTTTTATGAAAGAACCATGCTTTTTTTTCTGCAATTGAATTGTCAAATGTTCTAATAATTCCCATCATTGCATTTGATGCATAAAACAACGCCAATAAAATACCAAACGAAAGCAAGCCACCACGCTGTCTTCCAAAAAAATCATCTAAAAAATCCCTTACAAATAAGTATGTAGATTGGTTTGGAGTAAGCTCTTTTGTAAGTTTCAATAATTCTGTGTTAAACTGTTTTGCAATGGGCAAATAAGGTACTAATGTAAAAATGAAAATGCAGGTTGCAGGTATTGCCATTATAAAATTAAACGATATAGCTGCTGCACGTGCATTTAACCCAACTCTGTTTATTTGTTGAAAGAAAAAAGTGATAACATCATATAAAGGCAAACCCTGAAATCCGGGCAATACAAAGGTTTTACTCTTTTTGATTAAAAAAGCAATTGGAGGGGATGAAGCAATTTTTCTTTCTAAGTTAGTCATCAATTATTTTATATTTCTATCGTCTTGTGCTTTATGGTATTGCTTTGCATATTGCTGGTGCTCTGCAAAATTGCTGCTGAAATGGCTGTATCCATTAAAGCTTGCATCTGCACAAAAAAACAAATAATCTGTTCGTGGTGCATTTAAAACTGCATCAATAGTTTTAATGCTTGGTGTACAAATTGCACCTGGGGGCAAACCTTTATATTTATAAGTATTGTAAGGAGATTCTACTGTTAAATGTTCATGCAAAACTCTTTTGATTGCAAAATCTTTCAATGCAAATTTTACAGTAGGGTCTGCACCCAAATTCATTCCTTTACTCAATCTGTTAATATAAACACTTGCAATTTTACCTTTATCTTCTTCTTTATTAGTCTCCTCTTCTACAATGCTTGCAATGGTATAAACCTGAAAAGGAGTTAAGCCCATATTAGCAGCTTTATTTGTTCGGTCATTATTATCCCAAAATTTTTTTGATTCAACTGCAAGCTTTTCAAGTATTTTATCAACTGGTGTGCTCCAGTAAAAACTATAAGTATTAGGAATAATATTAAACAATAAACTATTGCTATCTGCATTTATAGTTGCCAAAGTATTGGTATTTGTTATGATAGACAATGTAGTTGCCGAATCTGTCGAAAAGCTTTTGCCTATTAGCTTTGCAAGGTCTTGCGGTGTACGTATTTTATTAATTATCAAGTTTACTTCGGCTTGCTTATTATTTCTGAATATCCTTGCAATATCAAGCAAGCTTTCGCCATTATTTATTTTGTATTTACCACTTTTAATCCTGTCCCAAATTTTCATTTGGTTACCTAATTGTTCAAACACAAAAGCATTTGAAATAATATTTTTATCAACCAACAATTTTATTAAACTGTCTTTGTTAATTTGAGATTCTTCTATCAATACAGTTTTGCTATCTTGTTTAAAACTTGTTGCTGGGCTAAGCACTAAATAAGCCACAATTCCTGCTATTAAACACAACAACAAAAAGCACCATAATACTATTTTCTTCATTGGCTAAAGATAGGGGGTTGTAATAAAGTATAACAACTGTAAAACACATTTTATCGTAGGCAATTATGCTATTGGTAAAAATTGAATATTGATAATTCATCTGCCCTACATTTGTTTTATGAAATTTGATTGTAGAACGCTGCCATATAAGCAAACACATTTTTTTTCGAAATTTGTTATAGATTATATTGATGAAAGCCAGCAACTGCAGGACTTTTACACCTATCAACCAAATTTGCAAGGCATAAAGCAAGCCATTGAAAACAAGCAAAAAAATTATACAAACAGAGATACACTTGTGCGTTATTTTGAACAGCAATATGCACAAAGCAACCCAACAACTATACAACTACAAAACATAGCGTTATTAAAAAAATCAAATTGTTTTACAGTTACAACTGCACATCAACCCAACATTTTCATTGGTCCACTTTATTTTATTTATAAAATTTTACACGCCATTAAAATGGCAAATGATTTAAGCGAGCAATTGCCAGAATTTAAATTTGTACCAGCTTATTACATGGGTAGCGAAGATGCAGACCTTGAAGAACTAGGCAATATAACTATTCAACAAAAAAAACTGGTGTGGCAAACACAACAAACTGGTGCAGTTGGGCGAATGAAAGTTGATGCAAACTTTATAACACTAATAAATGCGATTGAAGCACAAATTGCAGTAAATAATTTTGGAAAAGAGTTGGTTGATATTTTTAAAAATTGCTACAAACTCAATGATACTATACAACACAGTACATTCAATTTGGTAAATACTTTGTTTGGAAAATATGGTTTGCTTGTTGTTATTCCAGATAATGTTGAGTTAAAAAAAACATTTATTCCTGTTGTTGAAAAAGAATTAAGAGAGCAATTTTCAGAGAAAGAAGTTATCAAAACTGTTGAAGCAATTAATGCAAATTATAAAATAAAACAAACAGGCAGAAATCTTAATTTATTTTATTTAATTGATGACAAACGTGAGAGGATTGAATTTGAAAGTAATGTTTTTATAATTGAAAAATTAGGCTTAAAGTTTACGCTTGATGAAATACTTAATGAGTTAAATAATCATCCTGAAAGGTTTAGTGCAAATGTTATTTTGCGTCCTGTTTTTCAGGAAACGATATTGCCAAACATAGCATTTATTGGTGGTGGTGGCGAAGTAACTTATTGGCTGCAACTTAAAAATGTTTTTGAAAAAGCAGGTGTCAACTTTCCACCAATTATTTTGAGAAATTCATTTTTACTGTATAAAAAACAGCAGGAAATTAAGCTGCAAAAAATGAACCTTAAAGTTGAAGATTTATTTACTGATACCGAAACTTTATTTAGCAATTGGGTTAAGCAGCAAAGTAATGCTTCGTTTGAACTGGTAGATGAAAAAGAAATTATAAAAAACCTTTATGATGCACTTGCAGCAAAGGCAACACAAATTGATGCTACTTTACAGAGACACGTTAAAGCCTCGTCTATAAAAACTTTAAAGCAAATTGAAAATATTGAGAGAAAAATACTTCGTGCAGAAAAAAGAAAATTCACCGACCAGAAAAATCAATTGAAAAATATTAAAGAAGATTTATTTTACAATAACAGCTTGCAAGAAAGAACAGAAAATTTTTCTTATCTCTATTCTATTTATGGAAGCGAGCTTTTCAATGTGATTTTAAATTGCAGCAAAAGTTTTGACCAAAAATTTACTATGATATCTATTGAGCAATAAATATCATAGTAAACTAATATTTATAAAAACTAACTTAGCCCTTTTCGTAAAGTTGCAACTTCGGCTTGTAAATTATTTACCATACCAGCAAGCTGACCTACATCCCAACGCTGCACACTACCTACTTTTTGCAAAATATAAACAGCTTTCCACATTTCTAAAACGTCCTCAGCATTTAAATTATATGGTTCGTAGCTTGGATTATCGCTTACCAAAGTAATTTTATTTTTTGCCTTATTGTTTTTTACAACTCTTTTATAAACCACACCATCTTGTTTAGATAATACCACATAAGTATTGCTTGTCTTTACTTCCTCCATATCATCAACCTTCTCTCCTACTATTACACTACCACTTGGAGTTGGCATCATACTATCGCCAATAATTTCAAATGCACGATAAGTACCACTTGCAAGCATTGGCAATGTAAATGTGTTTAATTCGTCAATAAAATCTTCATCAGCATAACCTGCAAGATAGCCTGCTGCTGCTTTTGCTGGTACAAATTGAATTACTCCATTTGTTTCCTTTGCCATTTTTAAACCCCGCCTTTGCTCTAAATAGCTTGTAGCTTTTGGAGCAGATAAATCTTTTAAAATTAAATCGTCTAAAGTAATTTTAAAAATTTTACAAATGCGTTCCATAGCTTCAAGCTTGGGTTCAGCACGTTCTTCTTCGTAGGCTCCTACTAAAGAACGTTTGATGTCTAACCTGTTGGCAAATTCTTCCTGTGTCCAGCCTTTTAATTTGCGTAAGTAGCGAAAATTTTTTGATGCAAAACTCATAGCTAATAATTTTAGATACAAAAATACTAATATTTTTAGTTTTAACAAAATATTTTTTCACATATTTTTTTTAGCAAGCAAATACAATCATATTTACAAAAATTTCAAAGTGAAGTTTTATAAACTATTTTACATCTGTACCATACTATTTGTATGCTGCACAAGTTGTGGCGTGTATTCGTTTAAAGATGTTTCCATTGATTACAATAAATATAAAACCATAAAAATTGGCTTTATAGAAAACAAGGCACGATACATTAACCCACAATTAAGCACTAAGCTTACTGATAAAATACAACTAAAAATTGTTAATCAAACCAAACTTATAAGAACTAACAATGATGATGCACATCTGCAATTGAGTGGTTATATTTCTAATTACGATCCATCGCAAACTGTTGGTGTAAGCAATCAGCAAACCACAACAAACAGGCTTACTGTAACCGTGCATTTAATTGTAAAAGATATTATTGAAAATAAGACTGATGAATTTGATGTTACAAGAAATTTTGACTTTAGTGCAAACCAAACATTGCAGGAAGCAGAAGGAAGACTGATTGATGAACAAGTTGTGCCATCTATAACAGACGAAATTTTCAATAAGTTATTTTCTAAATGGTAAAACATAAAAACACCCAATGAATAAAGCATTATTTGATACCATACAATTTGTAACTGGCAAGCATGATATTAAACATACCTCTCAAAAGGAAATGCAGGAATTGATTGCTGAATATCCATATTTTGTTCCTGCACAATTGGTATATGCTGCAAAGCTTAAAAGCGATAACAGCTATCAGTTACAAACACAAATTCAAAAAGCTGGTTTGTTTTTTAACAATGCAAGGTGGTTGCAATACCAGCTAATGGACATTAGTGCAAATGCCATTAAGCCTACGGCCAAAGAAGAAATAAAATTAGATGAAAACAAAGCTGTAGCAGAAGCAAAGGACATTATTGCACAAGAAGCAAAAACTGCTGAAACTATTGCAAATACTATTGAAATCAGGAATCCTGTTGCTGTTGAGGACGAAACAGAAAGGCAGGATTTTATGGCAACATTGAACATACCAACTGTAGAAGAAGTTAAAACCATAATGAATGGCATAGATGAAAAGAAAGAAGGTGCTACAGAAATATTAGCACCAACGCAAACTTTTCAGCCATTTAAGCCAATGCAAAAAATTGATGTTGAAGAAAAGGAAAGTGAAGAAATAAAAGAAAAACCTGCTGCAGAATATATTAGCCAACCTGCTATAGAACATTTTACCAATAACACTAAAGTTGAAGAAACAGTTAACGAAAATATTTTACCTGCTCAGCAAGTTGCAGAAAATATTATTGCTACCGAACCAGGAAATGATATTCATGCACAGATTGCTGCTTTAAAAGCCAATTGGCATAAAGAACATAATACTACAGTTGAACAAACAGTTTCTCAAGAAGAACAACAACCATTAGTAGCAGAAAATATTTCTATTGCAGAAGCAGTTCCAGAAAAAGTAATTGAAGCAAATATTGCCATGCCTTCACTTAGGGCAGATTGGGACAAACCAAAAGAAGATTTTGCCAATGCATTATTGCCTTTTGAATCTGAACCATATTATACTATAGATTACTTTGCTTCGCAGGGAATAAAGTTTGATTACAACAAGGAACCACACGATAAGCTTACAACTAAAATGTTAAAGTTTACCGACTGGTTAAAGAAAATGAAAAACGTGAAGCCTGAAAATATGGTGGTTGAAGAAGACCCAGAATTGGACAAGGCTATTCAAAACATTGCAGCATCAAGCAACCAAAGCAAAGAAATTGTAACAGAAACCATGGCTGAAATTTTTGCCAAGCAAGGCAAAAATGAAAAAGCAATTCAGCTGTATATAAAATTAAGTTTTTTATTACCAGATAAAACCGCTTATTTCGCAGCCAAAATAAAAGAACTAAAAGGCATTTAAAATGACAACATTATTCGTAATTCTTATTGTATTAGCAGCTGTGGCTTTAGGTTTTATAGTATTAATACAAAACCCTAAAGGTGGTGGTTTAAACAGCAGTGTAGGTGGCGTTAGCAATCAATTAATGGGTGTTAAACAAACTACAGATGTATTGGAAAAAGGCACATGGATTTTTGCAAGTGCAATTGCTATTTTAGCAATTACCTCAACTTTATTTTTAGGTAGCGGTAAAGCAACTAATAAAGAAGCCAATGACGCTATTCAAAAAGTAAAACCAACATCTGCACCAGCAGCACCAGCAAAATAATTTAGTTTTACTAAAATATATTTAATTAAAAAAGCACAACAATTGTTGTGCTTTTTTAGTTGTTTAATTTTTTATACTATAAGTTTTTGCTCTGTACCTTTCTCTTCATTATAAATATTAATGCTGCTCCGCTAATAAATAAAAGTGTGGCAATAATTTCGGCTTGTGTGGGATGAAAACCCAAAATGCTGTAAGTAGTGTTAACTCTAATTTTTTCTATCCAAAATCTTTCAAACCCATTCATCATTAAGTACAATCCAAACATTACTCCTTCTGTTTTAATTTTATTTCTCAGTCCAAATAAAACAAAAAAGAAAATGGTAGAAACAACTGTTTCGTAAAATGGTGTAGGAAAAACTGCAATTGGTAACGCATTGGAATATTCACCACTAAAATTTGCCATTTTAATACCATCGCTCACTACATTATGAGGATAAGTATAACCAAACATCCAATTAGGTAACCAACTTACTGGCTGCACTGCTAAATGGTGTATTTGCTCGACACTTGTTATACCACTTCCAGCCCTAAAATAATAACCATGGTTTTGCATTACTGCATCATGAAATTGCTGTGCAGTTGGCGTTGCAAAATGATTTGCCTCATTAATAAATGCACTGTTTATAATGCCCCAATCACCATCGCCACTTACCTGGCAGCCAATTCTACCAATAGCATAGGCAAGCATTAAAACTGGTGCAAAGGCATCGCATAAGTGAGTGAATTTTATATTGTGTTTTTTTGCGTAATAATAAATAGCTGCAGCTGCACAAATTAATCCACCATAGAAAGTAAGCCCACTAAATGCAATTAAACTACCAATAGGGTCTTTAACAAATTCATTCCAGTTTTCAAGGTTATGAAAAATTTTTGCCCCAAGAAATCCAAAGATGAAAGCATAAACTACCATGTCACCTACTCTATCATGTGGCCATATCCTTATTGTCCTTTCCTCAGGCTTTGCAAGCTTAACTTTATTTACTTCATAATATTTGTAACTTAATGCAGCAAGACCTATAAAAACTCCTGTTAAAAGATTGCCACGACTTGATAAAAGATATTCCTGAGGATTATTTAATGCACCAGAAGTAATGAGCACACCAATTATTTTGTAACCAAAAACAAAGCCTAATAAAAAATTGATGAATAAATCAACAGCACTTGCAGGTTCACCAATCATTATTTTTTTCTCGGTAAAAGTAAATAAGCCCAAACGTTGCTTACGCTTTAATTCAGATGTTAAAACAGCCGCAGCACCAATAAATGCTATGGCTACAAAAAAACCAAACGTGTTAAATATTTTTAGCACCTGCCAATCTACCCCAAACCAATCTTTAAAAATATAATATAAATTCGGATACATTCTTTCTATTTACGATGTACGATTTGTTTCACGCAAAGCTACAAAGAAGCTAAGACGCAAAGGTTTAAATACAATTTACAATTTATAACTAGCCAAATTTCTCACTCAAATACCTTTCTGCATCTAACGCAGCCATACAGCCACTTCCTGCAGAGGTTACTGCCTGACGATAAATTTTATCCTGCACATCTCCTGCAGCAAAAACACCTTCAACATTTGTTTTGGTAGTACCTGGAATAGTTTTAATATAGCCAGCTTCGTCCATATCAACAAAGCCCTTAAATAAATCGCTGTTTGGTTTGTGTCCAATAGCTACAAAAAAACCACTGATGGGCACTTCTGTTTTTTTATTTTCCGATGTATTATGTATTCTTACTCCTTCAACCTTATTAGCTCCAAGAATTTCATCAGTTGTACTATTCCAGTAAACTTTAATGTTAGGTGTTTTCAATACCCTGTCCTGCATCACTTTGCTGGCACGCATTTTATCGCTTCGCACTATCATGTGCACATTTGTACAAAGTTTAGATAAGTACAATGCCTCTTCAGCAGCAGTATCGCCAGCACCAACTATTGCAACTTCTTTTCCTTTAAAGAAAAAACCATCGCAAACAGCACAAGCACTTACACCAAACCCATTCAATCTTTGTTCACTTTCAATGCCCAACCATTTTGCACTTGCACCAGTACAAATAATTACAGCATCTGCTTCAATAGTTTGCTCTTCATCAATTTCAACCTGGTAAGGTTGTTTGCTAAAGTCAACTTTTGTCACCAATCCATAACGAATATCTGCACCCATACGTGCTGCCTGCTTTTCAAAGTGTACCATCATTTCTGGCCCTTGAATACCATCTGGGTAGCCAGGATAATTTTCAACTTCTGTAGTAATAGTTAACTGACCACCAGGTTGAATACCTTGATACAAAACAGGTTTAATACCTGCACGAGAAGCATAAATTGCAGCAGTGTATCCTGCTGGCCCACTTCCAATAATTAGTAAATGTGTTTTTTCCATTATATATTTTCTGTCTCTTACGGGCAAATGTATTGTTACTTACAAATGCTTGGTTGTTAAAATTTAGTTTGTTAATAATTAGCTTATATCTTTTTAAAAGCAAGCGTATGGAAATCTTTTAATCTATGAATAAAATCAGCTTCTTTACTAGTTTGCACACCAATTTTCATAATGCAAAAAAGTTGATTTTCATTCTCTATCACTTCGCAACTTAATTGTTTAACAATATTCATAACGCTATTTTTTAAAGTATAATCAAACTGCAATTCATATACATTTAAAATAGGCTTTTGAATAATAGGTGTTACCTGCAAAGCCAGCAATGCCGTATGTTTATAAGCATTTATTAAACCAGGCACACCTAATAAAGTTCCACCAAAATACCTTACCACAACAATTAGCACATCCGTTATTTCCTTGCTTTCAATGGCATTTAGAATTGGTCTTCCTGCACTGCCACTTGGTTCTCCATCATCACTAACTCTGAATACATTATTGGTTAAGCCAATTTTATATGCAAAGCAATGATGATTGGCCTTTGGGTGCAATTCCTTTGTTTGCTTTAATGCAACTTTAAATTCATCAACAGATTTTACAGGATAGGCATAAGCAATAAACTTGCTGCCTCTATCCTTATACTCTGCAATGCTGGACTGTGCAATAGTTAAATAAAAATCTTTGGGAATAATACTCATTGTAATAAAGTTGGTAAAAGTAATATAACCACGCTACTTTGCAATTATGAATTTGCAACAGGCAAGTAAACATATTATTCAACAACTAAAAAGTGTATATGAAGAAAGAGAGGCAAAAAACATTTGTAGCATTTTGCTTGAGGAATATACAGGCTTATCTAAAACGCAAAGATTAATTAACAGCAACTTTGAACTTACTCAACATCAACAAACGCTTATTGATACTGCATTGCAGCAATTGTTACAACACAAACCATTGCAACAAATTTTAGGTTATGCCTGGTTTTATGGCAACAAATTTTTGGTTGATGAAAACACTTTAATACCCCGACCTGAAACTGAAGAGCTGGTTGATTTGATTGTGAAAGAAAATGGAAATAAAAAAATTTCAATATTAGATATTGGTACAGGCAGTGGTTGCATTGCTATTTCATTAAAAAAAACATTGCCCAATACAGCAGTTACTGCAATTGATGTTAGCAATGAAACATTGAATATCGCCAAACAAAATGCAGCAAGCATTAACACAGAAATTAATTTTAGTGAACTTGATTTTTTAAATGAAGATCAATGGAAAGCCTTGCCATTATTTGATTTGATAGTAAGCAACCCACCTTATATAAGTATTGAAGAGAAAGCAGAAATGAAAAAAAATGTGTTAGACTTTGAACCACACCTGGCTTTGTTTACACCTGATAATGATGTATTGGTTTTTTATAGAAAGATTGCAGCATTTGCCACAACACATTTAAACAGCAAAGGAAAAATTTATGTGGAAATAAATGAAACACTTGGAAAAGAAACTGCTGAAATATTTACCAGCAAAGGTTTTGAACCAACCATCATAAAAGATTTGCAAGGAAAAGATAGAATGATAATGGCAGTTCAAAAATAAAAGACAACTTATCACAACTAGTTACATTTTTGTTTTTAACATTTTTTTTGCATTTTATTTTTAAACTATTTTAAAAAGCCAAAGTCTCTTTTCTGTAAACCATTTTAATGAATAATTTTTAGTAACCCTTTACTACGCTAGCAAAAAAGTAAAAACAATTATTCTTATTTCTCCAATCTTTTTATTCATCAATTAAATTTTAGCATTATGAAAAAGTTAATCATCTTAGGATGTATAGGCATTGCATTGCTTACAACTTCCTGCAAAAAAAACACAGATGCAACAAGCTCTACAGAAACAGATGCCATTGTGCAGCTTGATGGAGTGCAGGCTGTAGCTGTTGGAACAACAAACTCAAGTTCAACAAGCCGTGAAGACTCGGTTTATGCAGTTAATACCTGCAACAGAAATGAACGAAAAACCAAAATTGATTTTACTACCTTATCATCAACCATTACAGATTATCTATCTACAAATTATGCTGGTTTTACTGCAAAAGGTGCTGTGCAAATTACTGATGCCAATGGTAATATAATTGGCTATGTTGCCATTATAACACTTAACGAAAAGCCTATTGCTATTAAGTTTGACGCTAATGGCAACTTTGTTAAAGTGCTTGAATTAAGGCAAGGCATAGACATTTTTCACAATCGCAAATTTCATGCTGGTGGTTGCTTTGATGGACGTGATGGAAAGAACAGAGATACTATTGCATTGAATAATTTGCCAACAGCCATTACAAATTATATTACTGCAACATTTACTACAGACACCATTGTAAAAGCATTTATAACAAGAGACAGCAATATTGTGGTAATTACAAAAACTGCAAATGGATTATATGCCAATGTGTTTAACAAAAACAATGTGCTGGTAAAACGTGTATTGATGCACCACTGTGGCTGCTTTGGAAAAATTACACCTATTGCAGAAGCTGATTTACCTGCAAATGCCACAACGTATTTAACCACAACTTATACTGGTTATACATTAAAACAGGCATTTAAAGTAAGCGTAAATGGAAGCATTAAAAGATATGTAGCATTTATAGATGCAAGCAATAGCAAATATGTTGTTGAGTTTGATGGAAGCGGCAATTTTATTGAAGCACATTTGATTCACTAACAATAATCGCTAAGCAAAAGAGGCTGCAAATGCAGCCTCTTTTTTTACCAGTATATTTATCTTTTCTTCAAATTAAGGTAGTCCAAGAAGTAAATTATTTTAACACTAAAATTATTGTTTTGTGCAGCAGACAAAGTGTTGTGTAAATTATTGAAATAACCTAACTCCTGCATACTGTACATAGAAGCATCTTTCCAGTTTATATTGATGAAGCTGCCTAGTGCAAACTGCCATGTGTATGTCATATCTATATTAAAAAAGTTGAAGTTTGAATGACCAATTTTGTTGACAGTTGTATAATCTACCTCACTCCCATCTTGCTGCAAAGCAACATACCCATCGTGTTTAGTATTGCTCCAATAATGTCTTGCTCTAAAACTTAAACCCATTTTATTGGTAAAATTATACTTGACATTAAAAGTATTTTCAACTACAATTCTATTCCTTAATCCAATAATAATATTACCATTGTCATTGCCTGCAAAGCCTTTACCATTGTTGGTTACATCAACAAAATTTTTTAAAGAAATAGTTAATTTATTATTAAATCTATATTGGTTAAATAAACTCGTTTCAAAACCAAAACCTTGTATTGATGGACGATTGGCTGCATAATATTCAAACTCGGCATAATATTTTTTAGATTCGTTTGAGTTAATCCAAAAACCTAAACCCCAGTTAGCAGGTCGTTTAAACACATAACCTTGTTGTCGTGGTTCGTAATAGTCGTTACTTTTAGGATTATACCAAGTGTTAAAACCTATACGCCACAGGCTTTTCAATTGTGCATTGGCATTAATATTCATTCCTGTGTTTTGATAACTAAATGGCTTGGCACGCATTGAATACCAAAAATTAAAATTTGCCTGAATACGATTATACCAACCTTTTGGCTTCAGCCATTTATAGCCCATCCATAAACCATTGTCAAAAAAGTTATTATTTGTAAAATAGCCTAAATCGTTTTGTTGGTATTTATCATTACACAGTTCTTGCCATACATTAAAGTTAAACCTGCCTCCTACCTTGCCAAAACCTATTGCATAATTTAATCCAGTTGTTGTTTTGCCTAAATTTTCGTAGCCAAATAAATTACTAACTGCTATTTTACCATTAAAATTCCACGTGTTTTTTTTGTCATAAAAATCCCACAAACCAGCAGTAACATTGGCATCGTAAGTGTTGCCACTACGCAAAACATTTGTATTAATTAAAGAAACGCTTGAATTATTTTTCAAGGTTTGGTCTAAAACAAAAATGTTGTAATTTGTTAATGGGCTTGTCTCTACCTCGCGTGTTTCACCTTTTGTTTTATCCAAAACAATTGCATGCTGGGCAGCAGTTAAAGCATTTAACACCCCAATGCCTAATCCTTTTTTATTTCGTCCACTTACTTTGGTTGCATTTATAAGTTTTGTTTCAATTGGATTTTTTATAATGGAATCTGTTGCTGCAAGATTATTATAGGATTCGCCAAAATTGATAGGAAAACCACCAATTCTTCTACTGTAAAATAAATTGCCTTTACCAAATAATTCTGTTCCTTCTGTAAAAAAGCTCCTGTACTCATTGTACTTTATTTCAAATGGTCCAAGGTTTTGCACTTGGTTATCACTTTGCACTTGTCCAAAATCTGGTACCAAAGTCATATCTAAAGTAAATGCCTGATTAATGCCATATTTAACATCCATTCCACCATTAACATTTGTAGTAAAATCTTTTTGATTAGGGTTATTGTAAGGATAATGATTGGCGTTAAAAGATATATATGGCGAAAATGACAATCGCACAGGAGGCTTGATATTGTTGATTTCCTTAAGTACACCAAACTGTGCAAGAAAACTACCACCAATTGCAGGATCAACAGGATTCCACATATACTGCTGTCCTGTTTTGTTTCTTTTTCTTGTAATATTTATACCCCATGTTTGATTGGGCTTTGCAATAAAACGAATGGCAGCATATGGAATTTTCATTTCAAAAATCCATCCATCTTTTACAATTTTAGATTGCGTTTCATACACGCTGTTCCAGCTTGCATCTTCGCCAGTACTGCTATACTTTGCATCAAACTGTTCTCCAAGTGGGGTTACATAATAGCCAAAGCCATTTATTTTATCATTGTATGTATCAAAAATAATTCCTACAAAATCGTTTACACCAACAACATCCCTGCCCACCAATTCCTTTGAAATGCTATCTGCACTCGATTCATGACAATAACCTGCTATGTAAAAAGCATCATCGTTATACAACAAATAAATTTCTGTTTTATTCTTGTCATTTTCAATTTTTCCAAAGCTTGGCCTCCATTCAACAAAATTGGTAAACATTGTAGCACTCTTCCATGCAGCATCACTAAGGTCTGCATCAATTTTTATCTTGCCAGATGTGCGTGTAGCCTTTGATTCCAGAGCAACTGATTTAGTTTGAGCATGGGCAATGGTGCTAATAAAAAGTAATAGTGTAAATAGTTTGTTCATTATATTTTTCTTATGCCAAGAGTTGCAAAACACTAAATGGTTGCAACAACTTACAGTAAAAATATATGTATAAAAATATTATGTGCTGCTTATATGATGAGCGATTTTATTAGTGTGTTGAGTGGCATGTAACAGAAATAAAAGTAAATACTATTTTTTCTTTTTTTTCTTTTTCAAAAGTATAAATGGATTAACATAAACACCTATTGAACCTACTGATTCCCTGACTCTGTAGTAAGAATTATCGCTCCAAGCATTACCATAATTCAATTGCAATTGTAGCCATTCTGGCTCATTAAATTTAAAAGTTAAGTTGTAAAACAACTCACTAACACCAACAGATTTATCCTGAATATTTTCTAAATTCAAACTATTCATTTCGTTTAAAGTGTAGTTGCTATTTACCCTGTTAAAATTTAACTTAGAAAACTTGCCAATTATTGAAAACGAAAAATTTTCACTTTTAAAAAAATTAAGGGTTGGTTGAAAGTAAAATTTTGTATATCTGCTATCAAAATATCTGCTGTAAGTACTGTCTTTGCTACTTAATCCCTCATCAGTAAAATTTGTATTGCCAAATCCAAAACCACCATACAAGCTAAACCCTACTTTGGTATTATTAAAAATAGAGAAGATAGAGAACTGTGGCACATTAGTTAAATATTGCAACTTACTACCTTTATGGTTAGTCATGTCTCTGTTTGGTGTATGAAATAGGCCAACACCAAATTCGTGGTTATTATGGCCATATTTTACATTAGAGGAATTGAAAGGATAATTATAATTTGTACCATAAATATCTCTTTCGTTTCTGTGAGAATAACTGTATATTAATCCCAAATAATTAGTTGCAGCGTAAGCCAATTGTATATCGCCACCCCAACGTTTCGATTTATCATTTACCCCAAATCTCCCACTCGAATGAAAAGCAACTGAAGCATCTTTTTCATTCTCTAAAATGGGACTGTTGGGAATTGGGGAAGAATAAATATATCGTTCTGAACGACAGGAAACCATTGCTGTTACTGCAATACAACAAGTTAAGATATTAAAGGCTTTCATATACTCTAAGGTTTTTACTCAGTAAACTTATAGTATATGTTACTTCAAGTTGCAATGATGGAAAAATATTACATTACCATGACAATAACCTATAAGCCCAATACATCTTTCATCGTAAAAATTCCTTTTTTGCCAGCAATAAATTCTGCTGCTAATACTGCACCACTTGCAAAGCCTGTTCTGTTATGTGCTGTGTGTATAATTTCTATATCATCAATGGCAGAAGCATATTTTATAATATGTGTGCCTGGTGCAGGGTCTATTCTTTCACTAATAATTTCAAGCTCTTGCTTGTTATTTGTCAATTGATTTATCCATGATTTTTTAGCAGCGTTATTGGCAAGTATTTGTTCTGCAAGTGTAATGGCTGTGCCACTTGGTGCATCTTTCTTTTGTGTATGATGCACTTCTGTAATTACAGGGTTGTATTGCTCATACTTGTTCATCAGTTTAGCTAAATAAGTATTTAATTCAAAAAACAAATTAACGCCAATGCTAAAATTGCTTGCATATAAAAAGCTACCATTTTGCTGGTGGCAAATACTTTCAATTTCATTCAATTTTTCTAACCAGCCTGTGCTGCCACAAACAACAGGAACATTATATTCTAAACACTTTTTTACATTTTCAAAAGCTGTGTGTGGGCTAGTAAATTCAATAGCTACATCAGCCTTACCAATATTTTCTTTTGTAAATTCATCAGTATTGCTCACGTCAACCTTTAAAACAATTTCGTGTTGTTTTTGTAAAGCAATTTCTTCAATAGCTTTACCCATTTTACCATAACCTATCAATGCTATTTTCATAACTTTTATTTTAAAATTCCTAATTCCTAACTCCTAATTCATCTTCCTCGAATCCCCATTCTGCCATCAAATTTTCCATTCTATCTTTTGGCAAAGAAATATTGCTATAATGCCCAGCATTTGTTTTTTGCCTTAATGCCTCATAAATAGTAACTGCACAAGCCACACTAATATTAAGGCTTTGTATAATACCCATTTGTGGAATAATAAAATTGCCATCTGCCAATGCTCTTACTTCTTCTGTTACTCCTTCATGCTCATTACCAAAAACCAAAGCAATGCTTTCAGTAAAGTTAATATCGTGCAAGCCAATGGCATTGCTGCTTAAATGTGTTGTTAAAATAGTTTTATAATTCTTTCTCAATGCAGCAAAGCATTCTTCGTTGTTGTCAAACTGGTGTATGGTTAACCATTTTAAAGCACTGCTGCTACTTTTTGCACCAAATTTTTTGTGTCGCGGAATTTTTGTATTTAAAATATAAATATCCTGAATACCAACAGCATCGCATGTTCTCATTACTGCACTTATATTGTGGGGGTCTTGCACATTTTCCATCACAACTGTTAAGTTGCTTTGCCTTTTGCTTAAAACCTTCAATAATTTTTCTGTTCGTTCTGGTGTCATCTATAAAAATAAAAAACAAAAGTATAGGAATGAGTTTCTATTGCTTAATCTTTCTTATTCAAAAATTTCCTTAACCCTTACTTTTGCAAACTTTTAAAACTGCCTTGTGCAGTAAATCTAAAATCTTTTACAAGAATGTTAAGTGCAAGAAATGTAACCCTGGCTTATGGCAAAAGGGTTTTATTCGACGAAGTAAATATTAATTTTATTAAAGGCAATTGCTATGGTGTTATTGGTGCCAATGGTGCTGGCAAGTCAACTTTTCTTAAAATATTAAGTGGCGAAATTGAACCCAATAAAGGTAGTGTGGAAATTGGCAAAGGAGAACGCATGAGCTTTTTAAAGCAGAACCAGTTTGAGTTTGACGAAGTGGCTGTGTTGCAAACTGTGTTAATGGGTCATAAAAAAATGATGGAAGTAATGCTACAAAAGGATGCTATTTACATGGATCCTGAAGCTACTGAAGACGACTACATGAAAGCAAGTGAGCTGGAAGGTGAGTTTGGCGAAATGGGTGGCTATACTGCAGAAAGTGACGCAGCTACTTTGCTTGGAGATTTAGGTGTTGGTGAAGAATTTCATCATAGTTTAATGAAGGATATACCAAGCAATATGAAAGTGCGTGTATTATTGGCTCAAGCACTTTTTGGCAATCCTGATATACTTTTACTGGATGAGCCTACGAATGGTTTGGATATTGAAACTATTGGTTGGTTAGAAAATTTTTTAGCTGATTATGAAAATATAGTTTTAGTAGTAAGTCACGATCGTCACTTTTTAGATGCAGTGTGTACACACGTAGCAGATGTCGACAGAAGTAAAATTAAAACCTTTACTGGTAACTATACTTTCTGGTACGAGAGCTCACAATTAATGGCTCGCCAGATTAATGACAAGAATAAAAAGAATGAAGAAAAGCGTGCTGCTTTACTAGATTTCATTGCTCGTTTCTCGGCAAATGCAAGTAAAAGCAAGCAGGCAACTTCGCGTAAAAAAGCTTTGGAAAAATTAACTATTGAAGAAATAGAACCAAGCAACAGAAAATATCCTGGCATTATCTTTCAACCATTGCGTGAAGTTGGCAACCAGATTTTAAATGTAGAAAACCTAAGCAAAAGCGTTGATGGAAGAAAGTTGTTTGACAAGGTTTCCTTTAGCATAAACAAAGGAGAAAAAATTGCATTTTTAAGTAAAGACCCATTGGCAGTAACAAGTTTTTTTGAAATCATTAATGACAAGCAAACTGCTGACACTGGAAAATTTGAATGGGGTACTACCATTACCAAAGCTTATTTGCCACAAGAAAACAATGAATTTTTTACAGAAGGGTTAGGTTTAATGGACTGGCTTCGCCAATATGTGCCACCACATGTTACAGATGCTGATGAACCTTTCTTGCGTGGCTTTTTGGGTAAAATGTTATTTAGTGGAGATGATATTGCGAAGAAAACAAATGTATTAAGTGGTGGTGAAAAAGTGCGTTGTATGGTTAGCAGAATGATGTTGCAAAATCCAAATTGTGTTGTGCTTGACCAACCAACTAACCACTTAGATTTGGAAAGCATCCAAAGCTTTAATGAAGGCTGCCAAACCTTTCCTGGTATTGTATTAATTACTTCTCATGACCACACATTTATGCAAACTGTTGCCAACAGAATTATTGAATTGACGCCAAAAGGAATTATAGACAGGTTAATGACTTTTGATGAATATATGGAAGATAAAAGAGTGAAAGAATTGAGAGAAGAAATGTATAAATAAGAGATAGATTATAAACTTAAAAAGCCACTGAATATTCAGTGGCTTTTTAATATATTAAGCTTTTACTTCCTCTTCTTTAGCTCTCTTTATTTCAAAGGTGATCTTAGCGTTTTCCTTATCTAAAGATGCTACCAATACATCTCCATTTTTAACGTTCATATTTAGTATTTCTTCAGCTAAAGGATCTTCCAAATATTTTTGAATAGCCCTGTGCAATGGTCTTGCACCAAACTGCACATCGTAACCTTTATCAGCAATAAAGTCTTTCGCCTCATCTGTTATCTCTAAGCTAAAACCTAATGTATTCAAACGTTTCAACACACTTGCCATTAAAATATCAATAATATTGTTGATATTTTCTTTTGTCAATGAATTGAAAATAATTACATCATCAATCCTGTTCAAAAACTCTGGACTAAAGGTTTTCTTCAATGCTTTTTCAATAACAGCTTTATTGTTTTCATCCTGATTTTGCATACGAGCAGCAGTAGCAAAACCAACGCCATCTCCAAACTCTTTTAACTGACGAACACCAATGTTTGACGTCATTATAATCATCGTGTTCTTGAAGTTTATTTTTCTACCTAAACCATCAGTCAGTTGTCCATCATCAAGCACTTGCAGTAATATGTTATAAATATCAGGATGTGCTTTTTCTATTTCATCTAAAAGAATTACGCTATATGGTTTCCTTCTTACTTTTTCAGTCAACTGTCCACCTTCTTCGTAACCTACATAACCTGGAGGAGCACCAACTAAACGGGTAACAGTAAATTTTTCCATGTACTCGCTCATATCAATTCTTATCAAGGCATCTTCACTGTCAAACATATATTTGGCAAGGCTTCTGGCAAGTTCAGTTTTACCAACACCGGTTGGCCCCAAGAAAATAAAAGTACCAATTGGCTTTTTAGGATCTTTCAGTCCAACCCTGTTTCTCTGAATAGCTTTAGTAACTTTTGCAATAGCTTCATCCTGTCCAATTACCATTCCTTTCATGTCATCACCCATTTTGCGTAGCTTTTCAGTTTCTGCCTGAACCATACGTTTTACAGGTATTCCAGTCATCATACTTACTACCTCAGCAATATGTTCTTCATTAATAGGAAAACGCTTATTCTTACTATCTTCCTCCCAAATGGCTTTTGCTTTTTCAAGCTCATTGCCCAGGTTTTTTTCTTTATCACGCAAGGCTGCAGCCTCTTCAAATTTCTGAGATTTTACAACCTTATTTTTCTCAACCTTCACTTCCTCAATTTTCTTTTCAAGCTCAACAATATCCTGTGGCACATTAATGTTTTTCAAATGCACCCTCGCTCCCACTTCATCCAATACATCTATGGCTTTATCTGGCAATAACCTGTCAGTCATATACCTGTCACTCAACTTTACACAAGCTTCAATGGCAGCTTCATCATAAGCTACATTGTGGTACGTTTCGTAAGTAGATTTAATATTTGTTAATATCTGAATTGTTTCATCAACAGTTGGTGGTTCAACTAACACCTTTTGGAAACGCCTGTCCAATGCACCATCTTTTTCAATATACATTCTGTATTCATCTAAAGTTGAAGCACCAATGCATTGTAGCTCTCCGCGTGCCAATGCAGGTTTAAATATATTGCTTGCATCCAAACTTCCACTTGCACCACCTGCACCAACAATTGTATGAATTTCATCTATAAATAAAATGACATCTCTATTCTTTTCCAACTCATTCATTATCGCTTTCATTCTTTCCTCAAACTGTCCACGATATTTTGTACCAGCCACCAATGCAGCTAAATCAAGGCTTATAACACGTTTGTCAAATAAAACACGACTAACTTTCCTTTGAATAATCCTTAAAGCCAGGCCTTCTACAATTGCAGTTTTACCAACACCAGGCTCACCAATTAAAATTGGGTTATTCTTTTTCCTTCTGCTTAAAATCTGACTTACCCTTTCAATCTCATTTTCACGTCCCACAATTGGGTCAAGATTTCCAGCTTCAGCAATTTTTGTAATATCTCTTCCAAAATTATCTAAAACAGGGGTTTTGCTTTTCGTATTTGCTCCTTGTTTACCACTTGCTGGTTGTTGAGACTTAAATGATTTATCTTCATCAAAATCATCATCATCATCATTGGTAAATTCTGATTTTGGATTTGGTGGAGGTGGTGTGTTTATTGGATTTGATGATGTGCCAACCATTCCCAACTCATTTCTGAAAATATCATAATCAATATTAAACTGATTCAATATTTGCGTAGCTAAATTCTCTTTATTCTTTAAGATAGAAAGTACAATATGTTCACTTTCTACCAATGGAGATTTTAAAGCCTTAGCTTCAAGAACAGTTATACGAATCACTTTTTCTGCCTGCTTCGTTAGTGGCAAACTATTAATGTTTGCAATGGTTTTACCAGCTTTATCTTTAATGGCAAGCTCAACCTCTTTGCGTAATTCATATAAGTCCACATCAAGGCTTTGTAACACTTTCACAGCCACATTTTCGCCATCACGTATCAAACCAAGCAACAAATGTTCTGTTCCAATAAAATCATTACCCAGTCTTAATGCTTCCTCTCTGCTAAAAGCAATTATCTCTTTTACCTGTGCCGAAAAATTATTATCCATAATGCTTAATTTTCTATTTTAAATATACGTTGTAAATATAATTTACGATGTACCGTTTTTAATTTACTATTTACAAAAACACTTGCTGAATCGTGCTTCTGTTATTAATTCAATTTGCTTCGCAAATTTTCTTTTGTTATTGTCCAGGCTGTATTACTGCTATTAAACTTTGTGTGGCGTTGGCACCATTCAACCAATCAATTCTACTCAAAAACTGTAAACTGCAAACCCTCAACGACAAACTTTTCTCTGATACAATAATAACGAATAATTTTGTCTAAAGTTGCAAAGAAATTATTACGAAAAAACATTGTTAAAAACTTATTATGGAAATCAAAATTAGTACCAAAGAAAAGTTCACAGTTTTAACACCAATAACGCCACATTTAACTGACACACTTGCCGAAGAATTAAATATTACTTGTTTAAATTGCTTAAATCAATCTATAAAAAATGTAGTGCTAAACCTGCAAGCCGTTACTGCTATTGATGTTGAAGCTGCAAACAATATTGCAAACCTGCAACAACAGTTTTATGAAAATAATGTCAGTTTTGTAATTTGCGAAATGAAACCACAGCTTGAAGAAGCTTTTGATAAACTTGAATTACTTGAAATATTAAATACTACACCTACTGAAAGTGAGGCATGGGACATTGTGCAAATTGAAGAAATTGAAAGGGAGTTAATGGATGGTGAAGAGTAGCTGCAATTAATCTTTGCCATTTACTGCTAACCATTATTTTCGCAATATGTCTAAGCCATCATTACCACAAGGCACAAGAGATTTTGGAGCAAGCGTGGTTAGAAAAAGAAATTATATTTTCAATACAATCAAGTCTGTGTTTGAGCTGTATGGTTTTGAGCCATTGGAAACTCCTGCAATGGAAAACCTTGAAACTTTAATGGGCAAGTATGGTGATGAAGGTGATAAACTTATTTTCAAGATATTAAATAATGGTTTAGACAATCAGGATAAATTACAAAAAACACAGGAAGGCTTTGCCAAAATAACTGAAGGTAAAAGCTCAAAAGACATTACTGAACGTGCCTTACGTTACGATTTAACTATTCCATTTGCACGTTATGTTGCAATGAATCACACACAACTTACAATGCCTTTTAAACGCTACCAGATACAACCTGTGTGGCGTGCAGACAGACCCCAACGTGGACGCTACAGGGAATTTTACCAATGCGATGCAGATATTGTTGGAAGCAACAGCTTGATTAATGAAGTTGATTTAGTAAATATCTATACAACTGTTTTTAATAAGCTTGGTATTGACGTTGAAATAAAAATTAACAGTAGAAAAATACTACAGGCACTTGCAGAAGTATGTGGAGGTGCAGATAAATTAATTGATATAACTGTTGCTATTGATAAGCTTGATAAAATTGGGATTGATAAAGTAAAGCAGGAATTAGAGCAACGTGGTTTGACTACTGAACAAGTTTCTACCATTGAATCTTACTTATTAATTGATGGTAGCAATACTGATAAATTAACTAAGCTAAAACAATTAATTGGCGAAAATGAAACTGGCAAAAAAGGTATTGAAGAAATAGAATTTATTAAAAGTCGACTGCTGACAGTCGATAGTCGACTGAACATTGATTTTACTCTTGCACGTGGTTTAAACTATTACACAGGAATTATTTTTGAAGTAAAAGCCAACAATGTACAAATGGGCAGTATTGGTGGTGGTGGCAGGTACGATGATTTAACAAGCTTGTTTGGTGTGCCTAATATCAGTGGTGTAGGAATAAGTTTTGGTGTAGATAGAATATATGATGTGATGGAGGAATTAAAACTTTTTCCTGCCGATGTTGAGCAAACAACTACTACAAAAATTTTGTTCTTTAATCTTGGCGAAGCAGAGAGTACAAAAGCATATCAGTTAATGATGCAATTGCGTGAAAGTGGCATTGGCTGTGAGTTATATCACGAACAAGCCAAGTTTGACAAGCAGTTTAAATATGCTGAAAAGAAAGGCATTCATCACATTGCAATATTGGGTAGTAAAGAATTGGAAGAACAAAAAATAAATGTAAAGAATCTGCAAACAGGCAATCAAACTGCCATTGCTTTTGATAAGCTTGATGAACTGAAAAATATGTTGAAATAAGTTTATAAATTTATCCAGCCCAACCTTCCCTATCCAAACTTCTGTATTGTATAGCTTCTGCAAGATGCTCAGCTTTTATGTTTTCACTTGCAGCAAGGTCAGCAATGGTTCTGCTTACCTTTAAAATTCTATCATAAGCACGAGCAGAAAGGTTTAATCTTTCCATTGCTTTTTTAAGTAGTGCTTCGCCAACTTTATCTATCACACAAATTTCCCTTAGTTGCTTGCTACTCATTTGTGCATTAGCATATATTCCTGCAAAGTCTTTGTAGCGTTGTGTTTGAATGTCTCTTGCCTTAATAACTCTATCTCTTATTTGACTACTATTTTCACCTTGCTTAACATTGCTTAACTCATTAAATGCAACTGGTGTAACTTCTACATGCAAGTCAATCCTGTCTAATAAAGGCCCTGAAATTTTATTTAAATATTTTTGAACAGTACCAGCAGGGCAAGTACAATCTTTTTCTGGATGATTAAAAAAACCACAAGGACAAGGATTCATAGAAGCAATCAGCATAAAGTTAGCAGGAAAATCTAATGCAACTTTTGCCCTTGATATGGTAACTTTCCTTTCCTCCATTGGTTGCCTCATTACTTCTAAAACTGTGCGTTTAAATTCTGGCAACTCATCTAAAAACAGCACACCATTATGTGCCAGTGAAATTTCACCAGGCTGTGGAATACCACCTCCTCCTACAAGTGCTGCATCGCTAACAGTGTGATGAGGGCTGCGAAAAGGTCTTTTAGAAATTAAAGAAGCATCACTTGGCAGCTTACCAGCAACGCTATGAATTTTTGTTGTTTCAAGTGCTTCTAACAAACTTAATGGTGGCAGTATAGTTGGCAAACGCTTTGCCAGCATAGTTTTGCCAGCACCTGGCGGACCAATTAAAATTGCATTGTGCCCACCGGCAGCAGCAATTTCTAAAGCACGTTTTATATTTTCCTGTCCTTTAACATCGTTAAAGTCAAAATCAAATTCGTATTGGTTGTGAAAAAATTCATCACGTGTATTTACTATAATTGGTTGTAAAGAATTTTCATTTTTAAAAAACTCAACCACTTCATTGATGTGCTTTACACCATATACATTTAAGTTGTTTACCATTGCTGCTTCACGTGCATTTTCAAGTGGCACAATCAAGCCTTTATAGCCTTCCTTACGTGCTTGTATTGCAATAGGCAAAGCACCTTTAATAGATTGAATAGTTCCATCTAAACTCAACTCTCCCATCATTACATAATCTTTCAATGCCTCGCTATTATCAAGTTGGTCGCTTGCACCCAACACACCAATTGCAATTGGCAAGTCAAATGCACTACCACTTTTTTTAATATCGGCTGGTGCCATATTTACAACCAATTTAGTGCGTGGCATAAAGAATTTATTTGTCTTTATAGCACTTTCAATTCGTTGTAAACTTTCTTTAACAGCATTGTCTGGCAAGCCAACAATAAAATATTTCAGGTCGCCACCACTCACGTTTACCTCAATAGTAATAGTAATAGCATCAACGCCATAAACTGCACTACCAAAGGTTTTTACAAGCATAATTTATAAATTGTGTTAGCTGTAAATGTAGAGGAATTTGATTAGGAATTGGGAATTAGGAATTAGTTATAAAGATTTTTATCGATTATATAAAAAGCAAAGAACACAAAGGCATAAAACATTTGCTTTACTTCTTTGTGTTCTTTATTCACTAATAATTAATCATTAATCACTAACCATTATTTACCATAATTCTGTGTCTTTCTTTGCATACCAGCTTTCTTATTTGAAAAGTGATTGCCGCCATTTCTTGCACCAAAATGCCTTTGGCTATTGGGTTTCACAATAACTGGCATTTGCGTTGTAACATTTTTTGCAAAAGGGTGTTCTGCTATAACAGGAATTGTTTTTGCAATTAATTTCTGAATATCCTTTAATTCAGTTCTCTCCTCTATATCACAAAAAGAAATTGCTGTTCCAGTATTTCCTGCCCTTCCTGTTCTTCCTATTCTATGCACATAAGTTTCAGGAACATTAGGCAGTTCAAAATTAAATACATGAGATAACTCATCAATATCAATACCTCTTGCAGCAATATCAGTTGCAACCAAAACTCTTATTGTTCCATCTTTAAAATTGTTTAAAGCGTTTTGCCTTGCGTTTTGAGATTTGTTGCCATGTATGGCAGCAGCATGTATATTATGCTTTTGCAAAACTTTTACAACCTTATCTGCACCATGTTTTGTTCGTGTAAAAACCAAAGCAGTTTTAATATTTTCATCATTAAGCAAATGCAATAGCAATGAATTTTTATCTCCTTTGTTTACAAAGTACAAGCTTTGTTCAATAGCATCTACTGTGCTTGAAACTGGCGTCACTTCTACCTTTGAAGGATTTGTTAAAAGTTGATTTGCTAAACTTTGAATTTCTGGTGGCATGGTTGCACTAAAGAAAAGCGTCTGACGCTTTGCAGGAAGTTTAGTTATAACCTTTTTAACATCATTAATAAAGCCCATATCCAACATCCTGTCTGCTTCGTCAAGAACAAATATTTCAAGGTGCCTAAGGTCAATGAACCCTTGTTGCATTAAGTCCAATAAACGACCAGGCGTAGCAATTAAAATATCAACACCTTTTTTTAAAGTATTAACTTGATGAAACTGCGAAACACCACCAAATATTACTGTGTGCGATAATCTTGTATGCTTTCCATAAGCTGCAAAGCTTTCATCAATCTGGATTGCCAGCTCTCTTGTTGGTGTTAGTATTAAAGTGCTAATGCCACGAGTTGGTGTTTTTTTTGTGTACAACAATTGCAAAATAGGAATTGCAAAAGCTGCTGTTTTTCCTGTACCTGTTTGTGCACACCCCAATAAATCTTTTCCCTGTAAAATAAGGGGAATGGATTGAGCCTGTATAGGTGTTGGAGTAGTGTATCCTTCTTCGTTTAATGCCACAAGGATGGGGGCAATGAGTTCTAAATCTTTAAATGCCATTATAATGGTTTAAATATGTGTAGCTGGAAAGATGTTGTATGTTCTGAATCAGCGAGGGAAAATTATTATTACAAACAAAGGGCTTACAACTTGCCTTGTTATTTTGTGAGTAGAGTGCAAATGTAGGGAAGTATAATTGTTAAAAGGCTTTTTATCGCATTTGACAGTGTAATGAAAGTATATCTAACAATGAATTTGCTTGTTATATCAGTGCAATTTTTCCTTATTTGTTTTAATAATAAATAGTGCCACACACAAATTAAATAACCAACCCAACCACACTACAATTGTATAAGTATCCATAGGCGGTAGTGCTATAGTATTTGCAATAATAAATTTAAACAAACGCAAGCTAATGGCAGACAAAGTGAGTGCATAGCTTAGTATCATATAGTTTTTATGCAATGCAATTTTCCTTTGCTTTATTTTAATAAAAGCCATTAAAGTAAAATAAAACCATAGTGTTGCTAGTAGGCAAAAAGATATTTTGGAATACAAGCCTCCATTGCCATAATAACCCATTATAAAACCTGATGGTGAAGCTAAAAATAAAATGATAAATACATATAATTTACCCAAGGTTTTGTGTAGTTTTATAAAATGCTTTCGTAGATATTTTGAAAACTGAAACAGCCCAAATATCAATACTAAAATGCTGGTATAAACATGTGTAAAAAATGCAACCTGATAATGCAGATGCTTTATTTCATCTTGCTTTACAGCTAAAAAAGCAGCATTAAAATTTATAGGTATATACTGTATGGTAATGAGTAGCATTAAGTATATAAAAAACAGCATTGCTGCATAAACAACAATATTTGCAAGCTTTCTATAAATGTATTTTTTTACTGTAAACATTTCCATTGAAAATTGGAAAGCTGATAGTTGGTATTTTTAAAATTGAAATGCCACCATTCTTTTTCGTAAGGCACAAAACCTGCTGCAAGCATTATATCACGCAACGTTTTTCTGTTTTGCTTTTCTTCATTTGTTAATGCTGCATTTGAGTAATGAGATTTTTCAGTAAAGTCATCAAAGCCAGTGCCCATATTAATTGCAATGCCTTTATTGTTTGCCAAACCTATATCTACTGCACAACCTTTATTATGTTTAGAACCCTTTTTAGGGTCAGCAACATAGTCAGGATTTTTTACTATGTCAAACATTTTTTGCTGCAAAGCCTGTGGTCTGTAGCAATCGAAAATCACTAATTTAAAATTTTGTTTTTTTGCCAAATTATTTGCTTGCATTAATGCTTTAGCTACTTCTTCTCGTATATAACATTCGGCACAAGGATAAATTTTTTGCCTGGTAAAATTGTTTGTTGTGGCATACACCATATTGTTTACAATACCTAAGCTATCCATATTTATCCTTACAAAATCTTCTGCCAAAGAATCTTTAATTGCAACAGCTTGCTTTGCTTCAACAATGTTGCTATTGCTTGCTGCAACTTGCATTTCATTTTTTGGTTGTGAGGTATTGCAACAATATAAAAAACTAACCCCTGCCAAAATAATCGTAATATTCCTTAGCATTTTTCTCATACTTTAAAAGTAATTCAATATTCTTCTTTTCAATATCTGTTAAAGCTGCTTTAATATTGGTGTGTACTGGTATGTACCAATTTTGTGCATCAAAAAAAACACGCAATGGCCTTGCTTTAAAACTATAGCCATGCCTTGCATAAATAGTGTTGCGAATAACTAATAAATCACCTTGCACCAAATTTTCTACATCTTCTTTTTTAAGTAAAGTCGATGAAGCATTTAGTTTATAAATTTTATTTGTTGAACCAGAAATAGACTCTGTAAAATATCCTTTCACTTCTTTCCCTTCTTCATCAAATGCTTTTTCTTTAATTGATTTTTCCCAGTTTCCATATCGTCTTGAATATTTTAGCATTTGATTAACGTTGTAGTTATATATTTTTTTTTGCAGTGAATATTTTCTATGTTCAATATCAATTTTTTTATACGCATCCCAAGTACCCTTTAATAATGTGTCATTTTTGGCAATAGTAAAATTAAATTTTCCATCATACTTATCATCACCAGGCTCTTTCAATTCAAATTTATATTCACTGCTTGATTCAATTATTTTACCAATAAAAGGTCTTGCGTTACCAGCCACTACGCTATGACCCTTTACAATGCTGTCTTTTATTTCATCAATAGAAATATTAATTTTGTTTTGCCTACCCCAATAAAACTCATCTGACGCGTGAATTATTTTTCTATTCTCTTCGTCAGCATTCTCAAAATCACCAACCCAAAAACCAATAATATCTTCACGTTTAGTAACAATAACACTTGCTGTAACTTTTGGCTGTATTGCAGTGTCAATAAGGTTTGCAGCGTGTGAAGAATCTATTTCATTTACAATTGCAGCATTTTCATTTTTAATGGGATTGTTACAGTTTGCAAATAACATAACTGACACAAGAGAGAGAATAGCAAAATTAGTTTCCATATTTAAGTATAAATGTAATACAATAATATGAAGTTATCGCCTTATTCTATCTACTACAATGCTGAGTTTTTTCACTCAAGCCGTGAGGCTTCGTAATTGCAACAGCACTCCATTCTATTTTTTGAAAAAATATTGCTACGCATTTTTTCAATGGCAACTTTGTTGCCACCAAATAGAATGATGTGCTTTATGCAGTTACTGGTGGTTGCATTTAGTAGTTCAAAAAATATTTAATTTAATTCCTACCAGCATTTACATAAAAAGAGTTAGCACAAATGTGCTAACTCTCTATTATCATAAATATTGAATTGATATTTTTACTGCATCATATCCATTCCTCCACCTTGATCTGCTTTAGTATTTTTACGTTTAAATAAATTCATATCAAGCTTTCCAAAACGATAACTGAAATTTAAACGCACCACTTGTGGATCCCTAAATTTATCAGTTGTTTGATAGAAATAATATGCATTTGCTTCAGTCAACCTTCTTGCCCTAAACACATCGTTAATACTTAAATTTATGCTGCCTCCTTGTCCATTTTTCCATGTCCATTCTTTTCGAAGTGCAAGATCAACATCATACCACCTTGGTAAAATATAACCTTGTGCCAATGTTTGTGGCCCTCCCCCAAACATTCCTCCTCCACGCATTCCTCCACCACCTCCACCTTGTGGTAAGATCGATTTGCTTTTAAAGTCCCAGTTAATCTGAAAGCTCCAGCCCTTGCTCCATTTAAAAGTTGAGTTAAATTTACCAAACCAACTCACTAAATTATTATCAATAGATTGGTTTGGAATAGTGGCATTAATTTGAGCATTATAAATGTTAAAGTTCACCATAATATCCCACCATTTTGTAACAGGCATTTTATTGGTAAGCTCTACACCATAGCTGTAGCTTGTGTTTGCATTAATATAGCTTCCATAATAAAGACTGTCACCAGTTTTATTTGTTAACCTGTTATAATCTTTATAAATATAATTTGTAATTAAATTATTGCTATGCTTAAAGTAAACGGTTGCCAAAAAGTTGGATGATTTTTTATAGGCATTGTTGTAATTTACTTCCAACGAATGTGTAAACTCAGGAATTAAGTTAGGATTACCAACTGTTGGATTTTGAGGGTCGTTAAAATCGTAGCTTGGCAATAGCTGAAAGAAGTTAGGACGATTAACCCTACGTGAATAATTTAACTGCAAATCTGCTTTATCATTTAGCTTATGTGTAATAAAAACACTTGGAAACAAACTGATGGCATAGTTGATATTAAAGCTTGAAGAGTCAGCACCAGCAAGGGTTTGCAATGTTCCTGTATAATCGCTGCTCTCTGCACGCAAGCCCAATTGATAACTTGTTTTATTGTGCTTAAAGCTATAGGTTGTGTAAGCAGCATATACATTATCTTTAAACTTATACCTTACACTTGATTTGCTATTTAAAAATGTGTTGATATACTGATAGCTCTCTGTTTCAAAATTCCTGTTGGCACTACGCAGGCCTGCTTCAAATTTTGCATTGCCTGATAGCTGGTTTTCATAATCAATTTGTGATGTTAAAAATTTGTTTAAGCCCCTGCCATCTGTTGATTGCAAAAACTGGCTGCCAGTATTTTGATATGAAGTAGTGTTATCAGTAAGCCTGTCGGTTTTGCTATAGTTATAATTCATATCAGCACTTAAGCTATGCCCAGTTTCGGCAAAGTTGTGTTTATAGCTAAGCTGCAAACCATAGTTTCTCATATTAAAATTGCTTAAACTATTCCTGCTTGTGGTTGCATATTTTGTTAGTAAAGAAGATGAATCAACACCCTGTAAAGCACTGTTATCAAAGTGTCCTCTGCTAAAGTTGCCATTTAAAGTAAATGTGTTTCTGTTATCTACAAAATAATCTAAACCGCCCCTGAAAAACATAAAATAGCCATTGTTAGTAGCATCTTCAAGAGAATTAATAAGCGTGTCTGGCGAAGTGAAGAATTGTGTATAAGCCTTATTAGTAGATATTGATTTACGTTGATTGTAATTAGCACTTGCAGTAAAATTTACTTTATTCTGACGCAAACTAATATCTGCTCCTGAATTAATTTTTGCCCTGCTATCAACACCTAACCTTACGTTTCCATTATACCCATTCTTTTTATTTTTTTTAAGTACAATGTTTAAAATACCAGCATTTCCTCCACTTGCATCATACTTAGCACCTGGGTTTGTTATAATTTCTACCTTGTCAATTATGTCAACAGGTATTTGATCAAGTGTTAAAGTAGTGGGTCTGCCATCAACAAAAATAGTTGGTGTAGCATTTCTTAAAGTTACGTTGCCATCAACATCTACACTAACGCTTGGAATACTTTTCATTAATTCGCTTGCTGTCTGTCCTGCACTTACAAGGTTTTTATCTACATTAAATACTTTTCGGTCAATTCCTAATTCAAATTGTTGTTTGGAAGTAGATGTAACTGTTACCCCACTTAAATCTTCGCTACTTTGTTCCATTTTCAAGTTGCCTAAATCCTTATCTGCCATTGCCATCATTTGTTGCATATCTGGAGACTGACCTTGCTGTGGCATTTTAATGCCAAATGTTACTTGCTTTTCCAAAACCTTATAACCAATGGCAGTTGCTTTAAATTTAAAATTTCCAAAAACCATTAAGCCTTCTAAGCTAAAGTCACCATTTGCTTCAGTCAAAAGTGTTCTTAATACAACTTCCTTCATTTGTTTGGTAACAGTATCAAACTTATTTCCTTTTAACTGAATAGTAACCCCCTCGATACCTTTATTTGTTTTGCTATCTACTATTTTTCCATAAAAATGCCCAATATTCATTTGGCCATTATTTCCTCTTGCTCCAGCACCTCTTGTGCCACCTTGAAATTGAGCAAAAGATACCATCATTGTAATACTTAACAGAGCTAATAAACTTATTTTCTTCATTGTACTTATATATAATTGTTTTGCAAATTTGGAGTATAAACGACGTAAATGACTACTAAAGTTATAAATGGTTGAATAGCCTGATAGAAAAAATAATAAAGAATTGATTGCAGGTAATTAAAGCGTTTAAGTGGCATTGCAGCAATATTTTTTACAATTTTAAACAAAAGGCAAAGTAAAAATTTTACCAAACTTTAAAAGAAAAAAAGCAATGAACATAAAGCATTACTTAATGCTTCATATTCATTGCTTTTCTAAAAACTTGTTATGGCTTAGAGCAAATTATTTAATCAACTCAATGCCTTCTAAATTAGTAATGCCCCAGTTTTGTAATTCTTCCTCGCTCCAAATGCTTGGAAAGAAAATTCTTTTCTGATAACGTGGGTGCATATACTTCTGCCAATGGCTGCCACCAGTAGCTTCACCATCACCAATATATTTTTTTGCAGCATTTAAATGTGCCATTACCCAACGAACATTTACAGTATAATCATAATGCCTCATTGCATTAATAAGTTGTTTATTTTCTCTGTCTGCTTGTGGTAATGATTTATATTTTGTATAAAGGTTATTGGTGTTGTAAAACTTCATGAAGCTGATAAACTCTTCGTGGTATTTTTTCTCGAAATTGCTTAGCAACATTGATTTTTTTCCTGTAGCATAATCTTTTCCTGCTGCCTGCCAATATAAATGATCAAAAGCATGTTCAAAAGGCGTGTTCCTATCTATAGTAGCTCTAAACCTTATGTCAATTAAATTAATAAGTTCTGTGCTGGCAAATTCTATTTTTCTATACTGTGCACTCTGAAAGCCACTTGCAGGAGTAAGCGTATTTCTGAATTGCATATATTGCTCTGGCAACATACCATCACCCATAATGGCAAAAGATTCTGCAAGTAAATCAAAATACCTGCTTATCCTGTTTAAGTGTAAGCTGAATTTTTCTGCTGAAATGCTTTGTGCCTCTGATACCTGGGCAATCTCCCACAATACCATTTTAAACAACAACTCATTTATCTGGTGATACATTATAAACACCATTTCATCTGGCATTTGTGTACGCTGACTTTGCAATCCAAGCAATGCATCAACCTGTATATATTCCCAATAAGTAATAGGTTTTGCAGCAAGTAATCCTGCTAAATGCACATTAGCATCCTGACCAATGGCTGCATATTTTTCATCTATGGCTTGCAAAAGTTCTTCTCGTGTCATTCTCTTTAGTTAATAGTTAACAGTGAATAGTTAATAGTAACACATTGTACTTCTAACATCGTATATCTTACATTACTTAATACCCTTAAATATCCTGCTCCACCTTGGGCCACCATCCCAACTAAACCATATTAATGAAGCTTTACCAACTATATGCGTTTCTGGCACAAAACCCCAAAATCTGCTGTCCTGACTGTTGTGCCTGTTATCACCCATCATCCAGTAGTAATTATATTTAAAAGTATAAGTAGTTGATAATTTATCATCAATATAAATTCCATCTGTCTTTACTTCAAGTTTGTGATCTTCATATACTGAAATCAATCTATAATAAAGTGGCAAATTCATTAGATTTAAACTTATTGTTGTTCCTTTTTTTGGTATCCATATAGTGCCATAATTATCTACATTCCAGTTGTAATTAGCGTCATAAGGAAATATTCTCCATTGATCCACTTGCTCTATTTCAGGCACGATATTGTTTACAAAACTTTTACCTTTCATTACAGCATATTCACTAGCATTTAAAGAAATTTGAGCTCTGCCAAATAATCTAATGCTATCATTTATTGTCTTGTGATATTCTTCGTACTTTTCATCATTCCTTACAAATATTTTATCTGTGTTTTTCAATTCTTCAAAGTTTATTGGCGTATTTCCTTTTGTAGATATAATATAAGTTGTTTGTGCGTCTGGTGCAACAAATGCTTTTTGGTTATTGATATATAAAACACCATCTACAACTTTTAAGCTATCGCCAGCAATACCTACACAGCGTTTAATATAATTATCTGCTTTATCGTAAGGATGCACTATAATATTTTCACCAAACTCTTGCCAAGTCCAATCTCTTCCTCTTGCCCTTACTACGTCATAATATGGCACTCCTGAGCCAAAACCTTCCAAATTAATTATAGTATCGCCAGCAGGGAAATTAAATACTACAACATCATTTCTTTGAACCTCTGTATAACCTGGCAATCTTTTATAAGGCAATTGAATCCATTTTAAGTAAGAAGGCTTTTGAGAAAAAGGTAATAAGTTATGTACAAAAGGAAAGCTTAATGGAGTTTTAGGAATACGCTGTCCATAAGATATTTTGTTTACAAATAAAAAGTCATTTACCTGCAATGTTTTTTCCATTGAACCTGTTGGAATAACATAAGCTTCAAATACAAATGTCCTTATAATGGTTGCAGCTACAACAGCAAAAACTATAGCATCTATCCACTCGCGAGATGCAGGTTTTTTATATTTATCGAATGCTGATTGACCAACAAATTTTTCTTTAGTACTAAAGCCCAAATATGGAAAATAAATAAAAGGCAAAAACGTAGCAAAAGCATGGTGTATAAGGTTTGTACGATTAAAATGCATCGTAAAAATAATGGTAATCCAAATGGTAATAAACTGTCCTGCAATAGGTATTAGTTGTAGCCAGAACCAATATTTTTTTAAATGGCATTTTTCAACAATAAGCCATGTATTGTAAAATGGGATAAGGGCTTTCCATGGCTCAATGCCAGCTTTTTTAAACATGCCATACATACCAATATGCCAGCCAATAGTGCCAATAATAAATAAAAATAATCCCATAAATTGTTTTTAAAAAGAGTTGCAAATGTAGGTTTATGCACCCAAGTTTTGTAGTGTGTGTGCAAGTGTTGTAAAATATTACACACCAGTAAATAAAAAACAATGGATTTAAGAAAATATTAGGATTTAGGCTGAATAAATGCTGTATTTAAACTGCACACTCATCTGTTAAAAAGCTATTCTAGCTTTTCATATTTTCATATTGCAAAGGAATACCAAAATTGCTGCTACGGCACAATGCAATTACATCCTGTAAATCATCAATTTTTTTGCCGGTAACGCGAATAATATTATCCATAATTGCAGCCTGAACTTTTAGCCCACTGTCTTTAATTGCTTTTACAATTTTCTTAGCATCGTCTTGCTTTAAACCATTCCTTACTTCAACTTCCTTCTTTACAATCTTACCACTTGGATAAGCTTCTTTACTAAAGTCAAAAGCATTGCCATCAATGCCTTGCTTAATTCCACGACTCAAAATTACATCAACCACCTGCTGCATTTTCATATCACTTTCTGCTTCTACCTTTACAATGAAATTCTTTTTATCCAACTCCATTTCAAAATGTGAACCACGAAAATCAAAACGATTTTGAATTTCCTTTTTTACAACATTAATTGCATTGTCTAATGTTTGTAAATCTACTTTACTTGCTATATCAAAAGATGCCATATTACTTATTTAACGAATAAAAAATGTTATTTAAAGATTGTAATAATCATTTTAAAACTAAACTGAAAATGATTCAAGCGAAGTTAGGGGTTGGCAATAGATTATTAAAAGTTAAATGAATGGGCGTGTATTTTAAAAGCTACTTATTACAATTTGTCTAAAATTTACTTTTACTGTCATTCGATGACAATTTATTTAAATCATCTTATTTTCTATTTATTTGCACAAACACTGAAAAGATGAATAGCAATAATACATGCAACAATTGTACAGAAGAACTAACTGGAAAATATTGCAAAGAATGTGGTCAGGCTGCATCCACACACGATATTAGTTTGCACTTTTTATGGCACGATATACAGCATAGTTTATTTCATTTTGAGAAAGGTTTTTTATACACCTTAAAAGAACTTTTTACCAGACCAGGAAATAGTATCAGGGAATTTATACAAGGCAAAAGGGTTAAGCATTTTAGACCTTTTGCTTTTATTTTTTTATTAGCAGGTATATACAGTTTTTTAAACCATTATTTTCATATTAGCGAAATTGTATTGGAGAGTATGCCAAAACAAAAAACACAATTAATGAATAATAAGGTTAGTCATTTTGTGAATTGGGTTAGCGACCATTATGCCATTTCAATTTTGATGTATTTACCATTTACATCTTTCGCATCTTATTTGGCTTTTAAAAAATATAACTATAATTATTTACAACACTTTGTTGCAAATTCTTATATATCTGGGTTTCATATATTCATTGGCATTATTTGTATGCCATTGCTAATATTATATACTAAAACAAAAATTTTCTTTCTAACTTTTCTTTCAGCAATTCTATGCTTTGTTTTCTCCTTTATTACGCTGTATCAGTTCTTCAACTTTGTTCCAAAAGGTAATAGAATTTTGAGAATATTTTTTGTTGCATTAAACTACTTATGGATGTATTTAGTTTTAATAATAATAATTACCGTTAGTATGTTAATGACTTATGGAATAAATGCTTTTAAGCCACATTAATCACTTTTCAAACTACTACAGAAAAAATAGTATTTATAAAAGACGATGCTGAATATCTAAATTATGTTCTTTAGCAGTTTCCTTTGCAATGTCATAGCCAGCATCTGCGTGTCTTATTACTCCCATTCCTGGGTCGTTTCTTAAAACTCTTGCAAGCCTTGCTGCTGCTGCATCTGTACCATCTGCAACAATCACCATTCCACTGTGAATGCTATAACCCATTCCTACTCCACCACCATGATGCAAACTAACCCAACTTGCACCACCTGCTGTATTTACAAGTGCATTTAAAATTGGCCAATCTGCAACAGCATCACTGCCATCAAGCATTGCTTCAGTTTCTCTGTTAGGACTTGCCACACTTCCAGTATCTAAATGGTCACGACCAATAACAATTGGGGCTTTTACTTTTCCTGTTCTTACTAATTCATTAAATGCTTGTCCAGCTTTTTCTCTTTCGCCTTGACCCAACCAACAAATACGTGCAGGCAACCCTTGAAAAGCAATTTTTTCTTTTGCCATTTTCATCCAACGCAACATACCAGTATTGTTAGGAAACATATTCATAATTACTTCGTCTGTAACAGCTATGTCTGCTGGGTCTCCACTTAATGCAGCCCAACGAAATGGTCCTTTTCCTTCACAAAACAAAGGACGTATATATGCTGGCACAAAGCCAGGAAAATCAAATGCATTTTGCAAACCGTGTTCCTGAGCTCTTGCTCTCAAATTATTTCCATAGTCAAAAGTGATAGCTCCACGTTTTTGTAATTCTAACATTAACTCAACGTGTAACTTCATACTATCATAAGCCAAAGCAAGATATTGCTCTTTATTCTCTCCTCTTAAAACATTGGCTTGTTCATTGGTTAATGTGTGTGGAATATAACCAACCAAAGGGTCGTGTGCAGATGTTTGGTCTGTTAATACATCAATAGTAATATTTCTTTCAATCAACCTTTGTAATAAGGCAACAGCATTGCACAAAACACCTATACTTACAGGTCTTTGCTCTGCTTTTGCTTTTAATGCAGCATCAATGGCTTCATCAATATTTAGATATTTTTCATCAAGGTATTTTGTTTCTAATCTTTTATCAATTCTCCATTCTTCCACTTCTGCACAAAGTATCACACCTTCGCACATTGCAGCTGCTAATGGCTGAGCTCCACCCATTCCACCCAAACCAGCAGTAACAGTTAATGTACCTTTTAAAGTGCCACCAAAATGTTTATCTGCAACAGCAGCAAATGTTTCATAAGTTCCTTGCACAATGCCCTGGCTGCCTATATAAATCCAACTTCCAGCAGTCATTTGCCCATACATCATCAAGCCTTTTTTCTCCAGCTCATCAAAGTGTTTCCAGTTTGCCCAGTTAGGCACTAATTGAGAATTTGATAATAAAACCCTTGGGCTATCAGGATGGGTTTTAAGGATGGCAACAGGCTTGCCACTTTGTATCAATAAAGTTTCATCATCATTCAAATCCTTTAAGCCTTTAATGATTAAATCAAGTGCCTCAAAATTTCTTGCAGCCTTGCCACGACCACCATAAACAATTAAATCATCTGGGCGTTCAGCAACTTCTGGGTCAAGGTTATTAAGCAACATTCTTAAAGCAGCTTCCTGCACCCAGCCTTTGCAGTTTAAGGTGCTGCCTGTAGGGGTTTTGTATTTTACTGCATCGTAGCGTGTATTTGTAGTAGTTGACATAGCAATTGTTTAGGCTGCAAATGTAAAAGATTTAAAGTTTTTGAAAGAATATTGTAGATGCTATTGAGGCTGCAAACTTACCTATACCTCTTTAGTAATAGCGTAAACCAATTTCAGTCAAAGTCATTGCGAGATTGGTTTCTTGCCCAACGAAGCAATCTATCTTTAACTAAATAAACAACCTATTAGTATTTTATTTTGATTGCTAGAGAAAATGCAATAAATCACCTAAGCAAATAATCATACATACAATATGTCATAGAAGTTGCTTAAAATTTATAGTGTTTAAAATAACTGAATTAGAGATTTTACCACTGCTATCACTGAGTTTAAGAAACACAGAGACAACTGAGTATTGATGATATGGCTCCATGTTATCTGTGAGAATTTATTTTCAAATTTAATTCTGCGAAACTACTTAGCAACTTTGGCAAATAAATTATGTGCAGATTAAGGATAGGCTACAATTTAAAGTAATACGTTCTGCCATTACATTTGCACCAATGAAGTTTATTTTAACATTATTCATCACGCTTTGTTTTGCTACACAAATTCTTCCAGTAAAGTATTTGTGCAGCAAATACAGTAGCAAATCAGTTGTTGTAAACGAAGATTCTGAAGAAGACGAAGAAGAAAATACAACTCAGGAAAAAAACAAGGAAAAAGCTGAGAAGGAAGTTAAAATATTTATAGAAAACTACTACCAGTTTAACCACTCAATAACTACTTCAGGCAAATACCACATCTGCAATACAGTTTTTAAATCAAGTTACAAAAGTACTGTACTCACTCCTCCCCCCAACTGTTAATATACTTAGCAGGTTTTACATTTTAATTTTTTTGTGTTGCCAATAGCTGCTGCACATTTTACCCCTTTTTTAACATTATAAAAATATTTTATATGAAGAAGTTTACCTCTTCGTTATCTAACGACTTTGCAGCAAGTATAGTTGTTTTTCTGGTGGCATTACCATTGTGTTTAGGTATTGCTTTGGCAAGTGGTGCACCATTATTGTCTGGCGTGCTGGCAGGCATTATTGGTGGTTTGGTTGTTGGTGTCATAAGCCAATCACACACCAGTGTAAGTGGCCCTGCTGCAGGCTTAGCTGCAGTTGTGCTGGCATCTATAACTAAGTTAGGCAATTTTGAAACCTTTTTGTTAGCAGTTGTTTTAGCTGGTGCCATGCAGTTTATTGCAGGCATTTTAAAAGGTGGTTTTATTGCCAATTATATTCCATCAAATGTTATTAAAGGTTTGCTCGCATCTATTGGAATACTTTTAATTTTAAAGCAAATACCACATGCTGTTGGTTTTGACAAAGACCAGGAAGGAGATTTTGCTTTCTTTCAGCCCGATGGCGAAAACACTTTTTCAGAGTTTTTAAATGTGCTTAACTACTTTTCATGGGGGGCAGTTATAATTGCTGTACTATCCATTTTTATCCTTATTTTCTGGGATAAAACACCACTTAAAAAACTACAGTTTTTTCCTGCATCATTGTTTGTTGTGCTGCTGGGCATTGTGTTAAACTATGTTTTCCAGCAATACTTTACATCGCTTGCCATTGAAGACAAACATCTGGTAAACATTCCAAAATTCAATGGCATCAGTTCAATTATTACCTCTCCAAGTTTTGAAGCTATTACACACTATAAAGTTTGGCTTGTAGCATTTACCATTGCAGCAGTAGCATCGCTAGAAACACTGCTAAATCTGGAAGCAGTAGAAAATATAGACCCATTAAAAAGGCAGGCATCTCCCAACAGGGAGCTTGTTGCACAAGGCGTAGGCAACATGCTTTCTGGTTTAGTAGGTGGCATTCCAATTACATCAGTAATTGTTCGTAGTAGTGTAAATATTAATGCAGGTGCAAAAACAAAATTATCTGCTATACTTCATGGTGTTTTTCTGTTGCTTAGCCTTGTTTTATTAAGTCCATTGCTTAACAAAATACCTTTGGCTTCGCTGGCAGCTATATTACTTTTAACAGGTTATAAACTTGCAAAGATTTCTTTGTTTAAAGATATGTACAGCAAAGGGCTTAACCAATTTATTCCTTTTGTGGCAACTATTTTAGCTATTGTTTTTACCGACTTATTAATTGGTGTTTTTATAGGTTTAGCAGTAAGTATTTTCTTTTTATTAAGAAGCAATTTTAAAAACCCGTTTGTATTGCAAAAAGAAAAACTGCACTTCGATGAAACAGTAAGGATTGAGTTGCCCAACCAAGTTTCGTTTTTAAATAAAGCATCTATTAAAGATACATTGTGGAGCATTCCTGCAGACTCGAAAGTAATTATAGATGCTACCAATGCTGATTACATTGACAATGATATTTTAGAAATAATCAATGACTTTAGAACAACCACTTCAAAAGAAAAAAATATTAAGCTTAATGTTATTGGCATGAAGGATAAATACAAACTTGATGACCATATACAATTTGTAAACGTGCTTGACAAAGAACGCCAGCAAAAGCTTGAGCCAAATGAAGTATTGAATATTTTGAAAAGAGGTAATGAAAGATTCCTAGCAGGCAGCAAGACTGAAAAATATTTAAGGCATCAGGTAAATGCCACATCGTTTGGGCAAAACCCATTTGCAGTAATATTAAGTTGCATTGACAGCAGAACCACCACAGAACATATTTTTGACTTGGGGCTTGGCGATATTTTTAGTGTGCGTATTGCTGGCAATATTTTAAATGAAGATATTTTGGGCAGTATGGAGTTTGCCACAAATGTTGTGGGCACCAAGCTTGTTGTTGTGCTTGGCCATACTAAATGTGGTGCTATTGTAGGGGCCTGCAACCATGTTGAAATGGGCAACCTGACAACGCTTTTAAGCAAAGTGCAACCTGCTATTGATAAAGAAACTTCCACTACAGAAAACAGAAATGGCAATAACCCTGATTTTGTGAAGAATGTTACAGAATTTAATGTTCACCTAACCATTGAAAGGATAAGGAAAGAAAGTACCATTATTGCAAACCTTGAAAGGGAGGGCAAAATTAAAATTGTTGGTGGCTTGTATGATGTAGAAAAAGGTGTTGTAAAGTTTTATGAATAGTTAGCAACCATACATAATCATACTATATTATTTTGCTCACAAATAACTCAGATTGCACAGAAAATATCTGTGATGTCATCGTTATATGCAAGAAGATATTTTTAAATTTAATTTGTGAGATTACTCAAGTCATATAAAATTATTTCAATAAGCATTAGTTATTTTAACCACACCTTTACTTTTACTAAAAAAATATGCAAAAATCATATCACAAATTATTACAAGGCAATAAAGAATTTGCTGAAAGAAAACTCGCTGAAGATCCAGAATATTTCAACAGACTTGTATTAGGTCAAACCCCAGGCTACTTGTGGATTGGCTGTAGCGATAGCCGCGTGCCTGCCAATGAAATTACTGGCACTCAAAGTGGTGAAATATTTGTACATCGCAATATTGCAAACCTTGTTGTGCATACAGATACCAATCTTTTAAGCGTATTGGAATATGCAGTAAAGTACCTTGAGGTAAAGCATATTATTGTGTGTGGTCATTATGGTTGTGGAGGCGTAAAAGCTGCTATGACAAATAATTTTCATGGCTTTGTAGATAACTGGCTGCGTAATATTAAAGACGTTTACTTTAAAAATAAAACAGAGCTTGAAACTATTGCTGACGAGAATGAAAGAAGCGACAGATTAACCGAACTTAATGTAATTGAACAAGTGAGAAACCTTGCCAAAACCACAATTGTGCAAGAAGCCTGGAGCAAGCGTGAATTGCATTTGCATGGCTGGGTGTATGGTGTTCATAATGGACTGATAAAGGATTTAAGTGTAATACACGATGACAAGGAAGATATTGATGCCATCTACCATTTTAATATTTTGTAATCAAAAAAGGCAATGTGGTAAAAAACAGTTGGTTTTTGGATTGAGTAAATGTTTTACATTGTGTGCATTAATCTGAAGAGGAAGCAAGCTCTGCTGGAGAGCAACTTGCCAGCAATAGGATTGGTGCAAGACAATAAACGAACAGTCATTTTTTTTTAGATGGCTGTTCTTGTTTTTATTGGATTGCTGATATGGCTAAAAAAACTCAATGCGAAGCATTATTTTTAAAATGCAGATACCACTTAATGAAGTTTTTCCTGGCTTCAAATTTCAAGCCCCTATGTAAGGTTAATTTATCTTTTAAATGTGTAAAGTAGCTTTCTAATCTGTTAGTGGTATAAGGTATTTGTGCATCGTTTAAATAGCAAAACATATCTGGTATGGCATTAATGATTAAACTACAGGCAGTATGTAATTTTTTATGGGTGTACCACATTCTTCCTGTTTGTTCACTTCTGCTTTGCTCATCAATAAATGTTTTGTTTTGATGATACCAATTATAAAATGTTGCTAACCATATTGAGCATTGCTCGTGGGTTTTGATAGCAGTAATTTGTTTAGATATTTTTAAAAGACCTTTAGCCTGTAATAGCTTTGGTTGTTCACTTGTATAGATTTTAACTTGTCGTTTAATATGCACTAAGCAACGTTGAATAATAGCATTGGGGTACACTTTTCTTACTGCTTTTAAAATAGCTTTATGACCATCACAGGTTACACTATACACCTCTACACCCAACTGCTTCAGGTTCTCTAAATCTTCTTTTATCTCTTTGTATTTTTCTTGATTAGTGTGCCTATACAGTTGAACATATCTTATATCGTGGTCGTAGTATAATACCAAACAAAGCCCATTTGAAAAATAAGTACCATCAATTAAAAGATGAACATTTTTCTTACTTTTAATAGCAACTGTTGGTGCTAATGAAAGATAGTTTTTAAACAAGCTTTGAAGCTTACTTTGACTCATCTTACTATCTCTAACAAGGTACTTATATACTTGTCTTTCCATCACCCATTTTTCAAACCAAACAAACTGATTGGTTATAGAAACTTCTTCGTTTTTGACCACAAAACAAAACCCACAATAAGAGCATCGAAAACGTTGATTGCCATTTTGCTTACCCCATTTTTGAACATAATTACTGCCACAACAAACACACTTTTTATTAGTTTTTTTTCATAAACAAAAAAAAGCAATGAAAACACTTTCATTACTTTTCTCTAAAAACCTTTACAGTATTATGTTACAGAAGATTTTACCAACTGTTTTTTACCACATTGTCTCAAAAAAATTGAGGGAAGTTACTAGTAACTTCCCTCAATTTTTATAATGACTTTATCCTTTTTTGTTCTTCTTAACTTTACTAAATTCCTGTTGAGAAATAGGCTTGGCATTTTTCAAGTTCAATGCAATAGGGCTTGTTTCTATCTGTAGGTCAATAGCTGTAATTAGTGTGTTTGATTTAGGATAATATGTTTCCAACACTGTTCCTGGCAAGCTGTTGTCTCCATTATTTGATAAGCTGCATTTAAAGTTCTCTGTGTACCAAACCATCATATCAATCTGGTCATCTTTCATGGTATATGCAAACTTGCATGGGTAGCCAAAAACAGTTTTTGTTTCATCGCCCAATACCCAAACCTGCTGTCTGTTTGGAATAGTGTCCTTTACAAAATAAGTATCATCTTTCCATTCAATAGCTTCAAGCGTAGTGCCAGCAGCATAGTTGCAGTATACTGTATTTGGTGCAAATGTTTTACCAAGCACCTTATTTTTTCTGGTGCGTTTATAAGCAGCCATAGAAAATTCATCAGTAGCCTCAAATGTTTCAGTGGGTTGGTAATAAGTAGTTGAATCATTAATTGTAAATTCATCAATTACATATTTTCCACTCCACTTTACTGGATTATTAGGCTTTTTATAATCTTCAGTTGAGCCTTTAATATTACCATGCTTATATAAGATTGTTAATTTGGTTTGAGCAATACCATGACTGCAATATGCACTCGCAAACAACGCAAGTGCCAATGGAATTCTTTTCATAAATTATTAAAATATTTGAGTTTATTATTTTCCTACAAAATCAATAGAGTCTTTTACTTCACCACATTCAGGCATTTGTTTAGGTAAATATGGATTTACAACTGTAGAACTGTTGCTTAACCAATCAGCACCTCTATTATTAAATGCCATTGGACAATGTATTTTGTAAACCTTGCTCCTGTCATACCTTACCGTTTGAATAAGTGCAGCAAGGTTATTACTCACCATATCAAAAGATTTACGTTTGCCTTCAAGGTCTTTCTCCCCAATCAGGCCTTTTACTTCATCACTTATATTTACAGCAATATCTTTTGCAGTCTGTATTAATGTTGTGTCTCCTTTTAATTCCTTTGTTGGCAAGCTATCAATTGCTTTTTGCAGCATTTTAGATGTACTACCCACCATTACTGTATCTTCTTTTACAAAAGCAGTTTGCAAACCATAATAGGCATCCATTAGTTTAGTAAACCCAACATTAAACACTTCATTGTTTTTGCTTTGTGCCAATGGAGCTTCTGGCACTGGTTCAGGTTTCTTTTCATCATCGCTGCTGCATGCACACATTAATACTGGCAACGAAAACAATAACATTTTTTTTATCATATTATTCTATTATAAGTTTTTGGGTTGCAATGTTACCATCATTCAAAATAACTTGCACAACATAAACGCCTTTTTGTAATTTAATGCTTAACACAGAAGATTGGTTATTTATATTTTGCTTGTGAACCATTCTTCCAAGATAGTCTGTTATTGACACTTGCTTAGCATTATTGGCTGCAATATTTACAAGGCCTTTGGCAGGATTTGGATAAATTACAAATTCATTTTTTGCCTGGATATTATTTACAATTCTTTGTTTGGTTAAAACAATGTTGTGCTTTCTGTAATCATTATCCCATGCCTCAATGTCAGCAATATCATTAACCAATGTAAGCTCTGGTTCAGTGGCAATAACCTGCTTTGGTTTTAATTGTAAAATAAATAAATTGCTTCCGTCCTCCAATGTTCTGGCTGCACCATTTTTATCTGTCCACAACATAGCAATATTGCCAGTTTCATTGGCTTTGTTACTGTTAAAGTCAATGTTAAGGTTATTGTTTTTTATACCCACAAATTCATATTTACTGTTATCAAAATGCAGTGTGTATTGCATTGCTGCAATATCTGTAAAGTTCGATGCCAGTAGTTTCAGGTTTAAAGTTTTTTCGCCATTGGCAACCACCCATTCGCCATTAACCATTAATTCTACTGGCTTAATTGAAACGCCTCTTGCAATAGCAGGTTTCCAATCATAATTTACATCTCCTAGTTTAACGCCAATAAAGGTTTGGTTTTCGACGTTTGCATTTAAAGTGGTAATTTTTATACTGTCTTTAAATGGAAAAGGATTGGTAGTATCTGGAAAAACATAAGCACTATCTACAAACTCCCAAAGCCTGTCTGTTTTTACAGTGCCAACAGTTTTTGTAAAAGTGGTATCAGTGCCCAATATCAAACGTTTTATTCTCAATACATCAACACTGTTTACAACCTTATTGCCATCAACATCAGCAGCAATTATTTTATATGCACTGCTAAGTTTTGTGGTGTTTAAAATGTGACGTTGCGTTAATAGCACATCAACACTGGTTACACCATTAGCTTTGGTTGTTGCTGGCTTTTTAGCAGCAAACAATGTTTTGTTAAAATAAGTATAAGCATCAAATTCGAAATATGCATTTGCAGAATCCTTTGCATTCCAGAAATAATTGTCTTTTTTGTTCCAGACCAAAGCATTGTTAACTGGCAATAAGTTTGGCGTTATAACTCTTCCTGATAAAGTAAAGCAAGGCACTTCAAAGTCTTCAGTCTGGTCAGTTGTTTTGGTTGACAATCCTTGTATGGCATTGTATCCCATTCCCCTTCTTCCAAATGCATTCCATATAGCACAATGGTACATGTTGCCATACAACACACTATCGGCTTTTAAAATTGCATTTCTCGAATCTAAAAAGCCTGGGCTACATTTTTGAAATTTTAATCCCTGCATTACCAAATTAAGTGCTATGTTATTTCCACCACCACCATTAGCATCATAAATATTGGGGTTAATATAACCAACTTGTTGAATAATGTTCCAAGTCATATCCCATAAAGCACTGCACCAAACTTCTCCTATATAATGTATTTCGGTAGAATTTGGAATAATTACTCCAGTACTTGTTGTTCCAGGATGACCAGCAACATCACCCACATTAACGTAAGTATGGAAGTTGATATTCATATCAGTTGTATATGGGAACTCCCTTATTCCTGCACCAGATAAAGTTTGATTCATAACATAGGTACCAACAGGCCTTTTTTTAGTACCATCTGTAGTTTTTGCAGTTGCCCAATTGGTTGTAGTCATTAGTGCAAAATAATCGCTCCAGCCCTCGCCTGCCTGCTCATAATTACTAAGGCATGATGTGTTTGATGGACCACCAGTCAACCTATTAGAAATACCATGTCCAAATTCATGGGTTATAATACCATTATCAATATCACCATCAGTTCTTATAGTAGTTGGTGTCCACAAATACATTTGCATTCTGCCAGAACTGCCATCTGGTGGCGTGGAAAAATTTGCATTATTTGTTCCACCACCATCCTGGGCTTCAGCCATAACAAGGTCACCACCTGCACCACCTCTATTGTTATTATCAACACCAAAATTTGTAGATTGAAAATTCCCGCCAGCTTCAGTAAAGCCATATTGATAATATATGTCATGTATAATATTATTCCAGTAAAATAAATTAGTTGTTCCAAACTCCCTGTTTTGTGTTAATGTAGGTTGCTTGGTAAATACTGGCGTAGGTGTAAATGTAAGTGTGGGAAATGGCGTTGAAGACGTTGGATAACGACCTGCAAAGTTTTGCTTTAAGCTGTCATCGTAAGCAAATACATTATTGCCTTGTGTAAAATCATAATCAATAGTACCATCATAATGCCATCCATAAGTAACTGCATTGTTTGTTGCACCTACCTTTAACCATGGATCAGTTTCTAAGGTGATACCACCTGTTACATTTTTGTTTTCTTTAGGAAAAGCAACAACGCGATATGTGGCACTTGTAGTTGCAGAACTAAGGCTACTTAGCTTTGCACTAAAATCTGGATTGATAAATTTTTGTTCTACACAATTTATTTTGTTATTCTTTTTTATAGTCGTGGTATTAATAGTTTTATTTTCATGAACAGTGTAATTGTCTTTATCAATTATTGTTCCTGTTGCAGCATCTACTCTAACATTCCAATAATCGCTCGAGTTTAAAACATCAATACTCACATTCCACGCAAGTTGAAATGTTTGGTTGTCATCATTGCTACGCCAAACAAGTTCTACTAACGTGTTTCTTTTGGCAATGCCTGCATTTGATAATACATATTGCTTTTTTGTAGCATAATTGTTTTCTATTATTTTTAAATTATTTGGCACGGATAAACCCAAATGTTTTGCAGCAAGTACAACAGCGTCTGATGCAGTAATTACAGGCACTTCGCTATTGGTTTTATTTTCAATTTTATTAATAAAATCCCCTTCAAATGTTTGCAAAACTGTTTCCTTAAATATTACCGATTTAATAATATTAAACAGCTTGATACCTTTATAAGTTTGCTGTGGATATATGTATGTAATACCCCTGTCTGCATCTGTATATGCGTTTGTAATAAGTGGTACATCCCTGTAAAAATTATTAATGCCTAAGGCTTCAGCATTGCCATTAATTAATTTTAAAGCGGCATCCTTATTTAAGTCCTGTGCTTTAATAACACTTATGCTTAAAATAACAAACGCCGATAAAAAGAAAAATTTCTTCATTTTACAAATTTTGCCAAATTTAATATGCTTATGTTTTGCCTCAAAATAAACTTACGCAACTAAAAAAGCCTCAACATATAAATAATGTTGAGGCTTTCATATTTCAAATAATTAATTAAGCAATAGTAATTGAGTTATCCAAATATACATCTTGTATTGCATTTAAAATACCAACGCCTTCGTTCATTGGACGTTGAAATGCTTTACGACCACTAATTAAACCCATACCACCAGCACGTTTGTTAATAACTGCAGTAGTTACGGCTTCTGCCATATCGCTAGCACCAGAAGATGCACCACCACTATTAATCAATCCTGCACGACCCATATAGCAATTGGCAACCTGATAACGAGTTAAATCAATTGGATGCTCGCTGGTTAATTGAGTGTAAATTCTTTCATCGTTTTTACCATAAGCACTTTCCTTAGTGTTTAATGCTTTGTAGCCACCATTGTTTTCAGGTAATTTTTGTTTAATAATATCTGCTTCAATGGTAACGCCAAGATGGTTAGCTTGACCTGTTAAGTCAGTGCTAACATGATAATCAATACCATCTTTCTTAAATCCAGGGTTTCTTAAATAGCACCAAAGTATAGTCGCCATTCCCAATTCATGAGCCATTTCAAAAGCTTTAGAAACTTCCTGAATCTGGCGTGTGCTTTCATCGCTACCAAAATAAATAGTTGCACCAACAGCAGTTGCACCTAAATTCCAGCTTGCCTTTAAAGAAGCAAACATTATCTGGTCGAATTTGTTTGGATAAGTTAAAAATTCGTTGTGGTTTATTTTAACAATAAAAGGAATTTTATGGGCATACTTGCGAGCTAAAAAACCAAGTCCGCCATAAGTTGTAGCTACTGCATTGCAACCACCTTCAATAGCTAGTTTCACAATATTTTCAGGGTCAAAATAAATTGGGTTTTTGGCAAAGCTTGCACCTGCACTGTGCTCTATGCCTTGGTCAACAGGCAAAATAGAAAGGTAACCAGTATTAGCCAAACGACCTGTGCTATACATTGTCTGTAAGTTTCTTAAAACCTGAGGGTTTCTGTCGCTATTAATAAAAACTCTGTCAACAAAATCATTTCCAGGTAAGTGTAATTGAGACTTGTCAATTGTTTTGCACTGATGGTTCAATAAGTACTCAGCTTTTTCGCCTAAAAGCTGTTGAATGTTTTGGTTTGCCATTTTTAAAAATTTTTGCAAATATAGAAGGAAAGATATTTGTATAAATTTTAGACCCATGAGAACGCAAATAAAAATTTGCAATTAAATTAATTGACCTAATTGCAACTAGTACTTTCTCTCTTGGTTATATTGCAAATGATAATTTAATTATTTACAAAGAGTCTTGTTAATGTTATAAATAACATCAACAAGACGCAGTTTCAACAATCAATTCTTTATTCCACCACTATTTTTTGAGTTTGTTTACCTTGGTCTGTAATTACAGTAACCAAATACATCCCTTTTGCAAATGAAGAGACATCAATAGTGTTTGCACCAATGCTTAATCGCTGTGTTTTAAGCTGCTTGCCATACAAATCAGTAATAACAAAGCTTCCAGCACCAATTAGTTTATTAATTTTTATATTCACAACATTGTGTGCAGGGTTAGGATAAATAATAAACTGATTATTTACTGCTAATTGTTGATTGTTTATTCCTTTGCACAAGAAAGTCACATTGCTTGATGCAGTTCGTGAATTAATACAACCGTTAGCATCCGCAATACTATAAGTTACTGTGCCACTACCTGATGTATTGGCTGTGGTTACTAATCCTAAGTTGGTTATACTAAACACACCAGTGCTGCTCCAAAAACCACCACTTGGTTTACCTACAACAGTAAAAGATTTATTTCTACAAAACCCGCCAAAACCTGTTAAACCTGTTGTGCCTGCTACAATTCCAAAAGTGGGAGTATTTGGCAATATACTTACGACAATATCTTTAACAACACTTGTATTACCTAATGTATATTTTATTTTGGCAGTACCACCACTTGTGCCAACTACCACACCACCTTGAAAAACAACTGCCCTGCCAGCAATGCTACTCCAATTACCACCAGATTGATTAGCAGTTAAGGTTATTGAACCACCAACACATACATTTGATGAACCACTAATTGTTAATGGAACATTGACACCTGTAATAACTAATTCAATATGTTTTAATCCTGCTCCACTTTGATTTAAACTATGATCTATAAACCCTGTAACGCCTGTTGGTAATTGAACGTTGGTAAAAGCTCCATTAATTATTGGCTCAGATTCAATAATTGAAAACCTATCGCCTACTTGTGGTGTAAACCCATTTGCAAAATTGATTTTTACAGTTCCATTAAGTGCCACAGAATCGTAAATATAAAACCTATCGCCAGGGTAATTTCCTGTGTTATTCAGCTTTAAATCAATTACACTACTACTACTGCAAACCAATTTACCTATTTCTGCAGTGCGAAATGGAAATGCAGCAATATTACCTGGGGCTAAAACACCATTATTTATTAAGGTGGTTGAATGACAACTTATATTCCCTTTTATAGTGCCATTATTAACCAACTTACCTCCTTCATAAACATAGTTTAAATAGTTTTCAAAACGACCAACATCAGTTGTTAAATTATTTCTACCAAGGGTTAAAGTTTTACCACTATTTATATACAAACTATTACCACCTGCAATAGTTGTAGATTGTGTAATTGTAACATCATCATTTATATAAACATCTTTCCAGATTTGTATGCCTGTTGTACCCAATTTTGGTACACGTAAATAATCCCAAGTACCTGGTGTGGTAAAATTATTATCGCCACGGCAAGGGTTGGTTTTTAAAGGATAGGTTGAATCGAAACTCCAACAATAAACACTTCCACAACTGTAAAGCTGCACCATAAAAACATCTGATGGAATATCATTAAGTGTACAACCACCACAAAAGGTAATCCATTGAGGCGTTTCTCCTACACTGGTGCATTGAGCATATAATTGTGGTGTACCATTCACAACAGGTCTGTATAATCCAAAACTGTTGGTAAAACTTCCATTTGTGGGTTGCGAACTTCCTGGCCAAAAAATTTCAACTGCAGTTAAACTTGGATTGGCAGGATGAGGTACTTGCCTTAATGAAACAGCGTTTTGAGAATAGCCAATATATCCACCACTTGACTGTGCTTGTACTTGTGCATAGCACACAAACGCTAATAAGCAAATTGTAATTAATTTTTTCATTGTGTTAGTTTTAGTTTAGTAATTGTTGGAAATGAAAGTAAGGAATTAATTTTATAACATTATTTTTTTAGCATTACTTATCATTTTCTAATACATTAAAACATCTTGAAGTTTATAAACCTCAAGATGTTTTAATAGTAACTAGTGAAAACAATTAGAATATTTATTACTTAGCTTTTTTAAGCATTGCCTTTTGTTTTGATAAAAAATTATTCCACCACTACTTTTTGGGTTTGTTTACCTTGCTCTGTAATTATAGAAACCAAATACATTCCTTTGGCAAAGTTGCTAACATCTATTGTATTTATACCCAAGCTAAGTGCTTGTTGTTTTAATTGTTTTCCATATAAATCAGTAATAACAATGCTTCCAGCACCGATTAGTTTATTAACCTTAAGATTAATTACTGAATGTAAAGGATTAGGATAAATAATAAACTGATTATTGTCAATTGCTAGACTATTTATTCCCCTGCAAGCAACTACATTAGCAGTATTGCTTCTGAAATTGTTGCAACCATTAGCGTCGGTAATTGTATATGTTACACTGCCAGATCCTGTTGTAGAAGCAGTAGTAACATCGCCGGCATTTGTTATACTTAAAGTACCTGAACTGCTCCACACACCTCCTACTGGATTGCCAATTAGCCTGAATATTTTGTTTGTACAATATCCACCATTGCCTGTAATGCCTGTGGTTCCTCGTGCAAAAGACATAGTTGGAGTTGCAGGTTTTGTATATACTGTAACAGGAAGACTAATTTTGGCACTGCAACCCTCGGTATTGGTGATTGTGTAAACGATGCTGGTTGAACCTGCACTTGTGCCAGTTGCTGCACCACTTTGGCTAATGCTTGCCCTTCCATTAGTACTCCAAACGCCACCAGTTGTTGTTGAAGCATAGTTGGTAGTATTGTCAACACACAGTACATTAGAGCCTGTAATTGCATTTGGCGTTTGAGCAACTGCCACTTTGTATAAAACTGTAGCTACATATTGAACATTATTTTTAACATACTGGTAAGTAATAGTAGTTGTGCCATTGGCTTTATTGGTTACTACCCCATATTGATTTATAGTTGCTACACTTGTGTTGCTGCTACGCCATGCCCCACCACCTGTTGCATTGCTTAATGAATTGGTTACAATAAAGCTGCAACCTATCAGGCTGCCTGCAATAGGTGTGGCTGCCTGCTTTACATACAAGTGAAGCGTTACCACACTATCGCAACCTGCTGCATTAGTAAACGTTCCTGTGTATGTGCCTGTTATGTTGTAAATATTGCCATTAAAACTATACGTTTGATTGCTTAAAATAGTATCATTAATGGTTTTACTTGATGTTTGTTTAACAGTTAAATTTAGGTAAGCAGTACTATCGCAACCTTGTGCAGTTTGCAAACCTGGCGATGCAAATAGATTTGTATAAGTATAAGGCACACCATTAAACCAATAAGGCAATTGATTGCTGCAAACAGTAATATTTACTGGTGTTCCCACAATAACATTTGGTTTTCTTAAATCTAAATAAGCAGTGCTATCGCAACCTGCAGCATTGGTAAAACTTTTAGTGTAGTTGCCATAGTTATTGTAAGTAGTACCATTCCATACTATTGGTAATTCGCTACTGCATTTTTCAATAATATCTGTATGGCTGCTAGGATAAGCCCTTGTTAAATTTAAAGTAATAATACTATCGCAACCTGCAGCATTGATTAAAGTATCGTAGAATGTGCCTACTGTATTTAGCATTACTCCATTAAAAATATAACTACTGTTATCACAAAAGGTTCTATTAATTGTTGATGATGATTTTTGTATAATAGTTAAGTGCAATGTAACTACACTATCGCAACCAACAGCATTAACAAGTGTATCATTGTATGTACCAGCAGCAGTTCTATTTACATTATTAAATCTATAAAAGCCTCCTGCACATATTGCTGCATTAATGGTGCTACTTATTGGGGTGCAGTTGCTTTCAGCCATTTTATACAAGCTATCAATTTGGCAGGCAGTCATTGCTTTGTTGTAAATTAAAATATCATCTACACCACCGTGGTAAGGATATTTATAATCGCTATTCATATCTACTCCATTCCCATCATTGCCAATGCGAAGTGGCGAATTGGTGGTATTTAAATTTTCAGAAACACTTATAAGAGTATGAACAGGATGGTTGGTGGTAGAGTAAGTATAATCGAAACTATTATTTATAAAAGATGGTAAAAATTTATTACTTGCAGCACATTTACCATTTACATATAAATTGCCAAAAATGCCATCAAAAGTAAAAGCGACGTGTGTCCATTCGTTAAACTTAAATATATTTGAGGTTGTATTTAGGTCAGAAAAATTTCCACGAAATACTATTGACTTGTACTGTGGTCTGATATGAATAAAGTTGGCTGCCCCATTTGTTGCTAACGAGCCAAAACCTAATACAGCAGGCAAACTTGGTGTTATAGGATTTGAAGGTGTATAATAATTATACCCTAAAGAATCTGTCTTAAACCAAAACGAAATAGTTCGTGGGTCCTTGTTACTTATATCAACATTATTGGTTGTTACCACCTCTGATGTATTGGTTACAGAAGCATTTAAAGGAAAGTATATTGCTTTATTAGGCACACCAAATCTATCGGCTGTAAGAAAAATATTTTGACCCGATGCATTGTTTTGTTTATTAGAACTATCCAATAAATTATTAGAAAACCTTAGGTCTAAATTAATATCCTTTTTAAGACTATTGGTATATTGATGGAACACTACACTTCTTACCACAGTGCCTCTTGAACTAGTATCACACTTATCGGCGTGTCCAGTATATTCCATTCTAATAGTATCGCCATCGTTAATGCCTGTAACAGTAATAGTATCAATTTTATTAAAGTATAATTCACCACTGTATGTATATTGATCTAACATAATATTGTTATCGGCAATTAAAGCACTATTCTTAAATAATTTAACGTTGACCATACTGGTATCATACAGATAATACTCCCCAATTTTTGTAATAATGTGCTTTGTTTCATTATTGCTACACAAGGAATTTCCTTCCACAACACCAATATCAGTGGGCAAATAATTATTAGTAATTTTACCAGCATTCAAATAACTGCTGTAAGAAATAGTAGTATCTATTCCATAACAAAAAACATCATAATCAATCCTTAATCCTGCATCAATAAAAGTGCTTGCAGTATCTTTTGCATAAACAATTTTAGTTGTATCGTTTGTAGGAAGGTTTACTGTAGAACCATAATACCAATTAATCTTTAATCCCTCTGTTATTTGCATAAAACTTGGGTAGGTAACAGCATTTTCAAGAGCCACAAATTGTAAACTCAATGGTGTATTAGATTCGCAATTAGATTGACTATTTCCTCTTGCATTAAGTAAAAAACCTGCAGGGTCATCGAGCAAACTAAATGCTTTACTTTGGTTGGCTATAATGGTTCTTGGGCTTGTAGTAAGCACAGCTATTTTTAGTTTGCCAAAATCAAAAGTTGATGGATCAATAGATAACGAATTTAGCTTAGCAACTACACCATTAATTGTAGGAATAGTAATTTGCACACTACCACCTACTGTGTCAGTTACTGTTGCAAGCGTATCTACAATCAACCCATCGTTTCGTGTAAGCACTACTATAAACTGGTTGCCAGCATTCATTGGTTTGTTTACACTATATGAAATTGTGGGCGTACTATTTTGACAAACGCCATTAAAATTGTGATGCACAAAAATAGAATCAAATGGAAACGAAGCATAGGCAGCATTGTAGTATGGGGAAGTATTGCCTGAAATAGAAGAAATTACTTCTCCATAACCTTCATCAAATTCGGGCGATAAAGGATTAAAAACGAACAATTCATTATTTACAACTGGCGTAATAGGCACATTGCCAGCAACCGTAAATTTTAAAGGTAAATATTCTACACTCCAAGTATCAGTCGCTACATCATATTTATATGCTGAATCGTTGCGTGAATACTGCCAACTTGTAGCAACATTGTAAGTTATTTTATCTCCTGCAAAAATTACTAAGCCATCTTTTGTTGCATAATATGCATTATTTATTAATTGAAATTGGTGGTTAGGAACAGATTTAGTTTGCCATTGCAAACCATTTGCTGCATTGGGGTCAAACTCGTGCAAAAACATTGCATCGTAATTAAACTGCACTATATAGGCTTTGCTACCTACCACAAATACCTTTGAATTATAAGTATTAATTCCATTAAAAGGTATTACAGAAGGGCAGTTATCATAACTGCTCCAACTGTTATTAGCTTCGTCATAAGCGTATGTGGCAGTGATGTTATCAAAAAGTGAACCACCAGTGTGTATATTATATCCACCCACTATAAAACCTTTTCCATTAATGGTAAAGGTTTGAGCAAATGAAACTGAAAGCCCTGGAAAATCAACAAGGCTATCCCAAGTATTAGCAACTGAACTATATTTATACAATTTAGTGTCTGACATTCCTTTAGTTACGCCTGTTCCATTGCCTTCTAATTGTCCCAAAGTTATATAAGCATTATTGCCAATTACAAACGAAGCTGCACCATCTCTACCATCAGCAGGAAATGGTGTTTTCAAATTCCAAGTATTAGCAACTGTATTAAACGCCCACATTTTTGGAAGAATATCATTGTCGTAATTGCCAGTTGTATTGTTATAACTATTTGTGTCTTTAAACAAACTGTAAATACTACTACCAATAACAAATTGATTACTATAAATATTTGTACCAATTGTACCAGTGCTTGACACATCCAAATTTTGTTGATATGTTCGCCAATTTCGAACATACTTATTGGGATAATAAGAACTGGGCTGTGCATAGGATTGATAAGCACAAAATAACAGTATTATAAATGCTGCTACATACTTTGCTGTTTTGTTAAACTGTTTCATTTTATTAAAGTTTGGTTTGTTTAAATATGTATTGTTTCGTTTTCGATGTCTATGGTTTTTCCATCATCTACAATCAATCTTACAATGTGTTTGCCCTTGTTTATAGTAGATAAATAAAAAGGAATATTGTGCCTGCCACTATCCAGTACTTCATTTACTAAAAGCCTTATGGTAACATCTTGTTCGTTTAAAACCTTTAAAACAATATGGGCTTTTGATAGGATATTGAATTGCACGTTTGCTGTATTATTTGTTGCTGTTATTTGCATACTCTCTTAAAACCTATAAGGTTTTTGAAACCTTATAGGTTTACAGGTTTATGTTTAATTAATTTCTTTTTTGCACAAATACACTTCGTTATTGTAAATAGTTAGCCACACCAAAAAGTCTTTATTATCTATGGTTAGTTTCTTTGGCATTATTCCATTTACTGCATTTCCATCTTTATCTTTTATTGCAAAAGCCTTGCTATCGCTGAAATACAAAGCATCTTGCGTTACACTTGCCCATTTGTTTGCATCAACACTGCTGAAAAATTCTATGCTTGAAGTTGTTTTGCCTGGCATCTTAATTTCTGTGCTACCATCTACTGTGTAAGTAACTGTGTTCTCACTATTGTCTTTGTTTTGAGTAAGTAATTGCCCACTATTCATTATGTGGTGCTGGTTGCCCAAATTGTTTGCAGCAAGGCGTTTGCCATTGCTTGCAAACACATAAATAGAGCCATTGCCTTGTGCATCATTAACTGTTAAAACAGCAGCACCATATTTTCCATTGGCACTACATTCAATATTGCCACCCATTAAAAAACTGCTGTCTTTACTGTCATAAACAACTTTACCATCTACACAAAACTGGTTGTAGCTAAGTGTTGCATTGGTAGCACTTGGAATGATATAAAAAAATGAGTTGGATTTTTTACTTGTAATGCCATAAGGTGGCATTGAAAATGGACCCAATGTTTTTCCTTTGTAATTAAGCGAATACTTGGGCATAAAATTTTGCATAGTAACTACATATTGTTTTTCATTTATTGCAGTGTAATTTCTATTAGAAATCTCATCTTCAAACGAATTGTTGCCATTATCGTTGCTCATTAAATTTTCGGCATTAGGTAAGTTATTTTCTTTGGCTGTACCATTTAAAATATTACCATCACTCATAAACACAGTTTGCTCTCCACCCTTACCATCAATGGGTTCTATGTATTTTTCAAAATAAAATTTTACAGTGTTGCCCTCAACCCAATATTGCAAACTATAGTTGTTGATGCCTTCATTTTGTTTTAATGAATATACTTTTTTACCTACTTGTTCTACAGTGGTTTTAATGTCACTAATTGCAGGGCTTTGAGCTGCTAATTGATAAAAAGAAATACTTATGATAATTGCTGTGGTAAATATCTTTTTCATTGCACTTTGTTGTTTGATGAGTGAAACAATTGAGTGCAAAATATTTATTGGTGTTGCTTAAAAGTTGAGCAACTAACAGTTAGAAATATTGGTTTGGTAAGTGGTGGTTTTTAGGTGGTAAGTGGATAATAATAGAACGCTGATTTTATATGATTGTTTATGATTGCCACAGATTATTACCATATTAAATCATACAAAATCTTAACAAATCTGCGTTCCATCATTCACTACAATTTCAACTTCTTTAAAAAATCATCTTTCTTTCTTTTACTCACAGGTAGTTCTGTTTTATTGCTCAAAATAACAGTTCCACCATCGCCTTTTATATAACGTTTAATATCGTTAAGGCTTATTAAATAGGAATGATGAATACGAAAAAATGGATATTGTTCCAGCATTTCTTCAAAGTCTTTTAGTGTTTTTGAAGACAAAAGCTTGTCGCTATTTTTTAAATGAAGTGTGGTGTAGCTACCACTTGCTTCACAATATAAAATATCCTGAACATCAATAAATACAACACCTTCGGTAGTTGCAATGGTTATTTTATTATTGAGTTGATTATTGCTTTTTAAGCTATTGAATAAAAAATCGAACTGTTGTTGACGTTGTTCGTTTTTCTTTTTAGCAATGAGTTTATTTACTGCATTAAGCAGTTCTAATTTATTAATTGGCTTTAGCAAATAATCCAATGCACTTACACGAATAGCATTAATGGCATATTGATTAAAAGCTGTTGTAAACACTACTTCATAGCCAATTTCTCTTGTAGCTCCCACCACTTCAAAGCCATTTAGCTTTGGCATTTCAATATCCAAAAAAATCAAGTCAGGCTCGTGTTGTTTGATATACATTACTGCATCTTCAGGATGTGTGAATGTTGCTACAACCTTTACTTGCTCTTGCATTTGCTCTAATAGTTTCTCTAAAAGAGTGATGCACTTTTTTTCATCGTCAACTATAATTGCTTGTAGCATTTGATTATTGATTATTAATTATTGGTATTTGAATGATTACTGTTGTTCCTTCTTGTTCATCTACAATATTTACATTTGTGTGATTTGTTTTAAACAAAATCTTCAGCCTATCTTCAATGTTCTTTATACCTAAAGATTGATGTGCAAGGCTTCTGTTTTTATTAATTTCTTTTGATGCTTCTCTGCCAATTCCATTGTCTTTTATGGTTACCTTAATTGCATTATCACTTTCCTCAAATACAACAGCAATTTTCTTTTCACCAACTTTATGGCTCAAGCCGTGCTGTATTGCATTCTCAATAAATGGCTGTAACAGCATTCCTGGAATATGTATAAATGCAGCATCTTCAACACCTGTAGCACTTACTGTAAATTGCAAATCTTCGTATCTAAAACATTCCAATTCTAAGTAAGTAGTTAAGTAATCAATCTCTTCTTGCAAGGTTATTGATGGTCTTTCACTTTGGTTTAAAACTGTTCGCAACAGCAACGAAAATTTATCTACATATTCAGTAGCTCGTTCAGTTTTGCCTTGCATAATAGTTGATTGAATACTGCTTAAACAATTAAAAATAAAGTGAGGATTCATTTGGCTACGCAAAGCCTTCATCTCTAAATCGGCAAGCTGCTGTATCAATGCTGCTTTGGCTTTTATAGATTTTATTTTTCTTTTAACCAAATAAAAAATTACAAAAATTATGATTAAGCTTACAAAAATATAAAACCAACTTGTTCGCCAAAAAGGTGGTTCAATTACCAAATCCATTCTCAATGTTTTATTCATCCAAACGCCTTCCGTGCTAGTTGCTTCAACTAACAAATTGTATTTGCCATAACCCAAATTTGTAAATGTTATGTTGTCCTGATTGCCAATATCAATCCATTCATTACTTACATTTATTAATTTATATCTGTACCTTATGTTTAATGGATTACCAAATTCTAATGCCTTAAAATGAATAGAAAATAAATTTTCTTTGTAAGTAAAATGCAGCTCTTTTATGCTATCCAAACTTTCATTAAAACCTCTCTCTTTACTTAATACTTGCACACTTGTAAAATGAAAAGGTAGCTGCAAGCCTTGCTGTAAAAGTGTTGTAGGATTAAATATTGTAAAATGCCTTGGTTCAACATTGTCTTCACTTACTATAAAGTTTCCATCAGGCAACTTTGCCAACACAGCAGAAAAACTGTTATTCATTAAGCCATCAGCAACAGTAAAGTTTCTTAATAATTTTTTCTCTTCATTAATACAAATCAAACCATAGGTTGAAGTTGCCCAGATATTATTGTCATCATCTACCAACAAATTATTGATTTGGTTTGATAATAAACCATTACTGCTATTGTAGTAAACACAACTGTTTGTTGTCTCAATGTACTTTGCAATTCCATTAGATGTTGCTAACCAGATGCTTCCTTTTTTATCCTCAACAATACTATTTTGTTCTTTTTCTATGTTTACACATTTCCATTCCTTTGTTTGCAAATTGTAATACTTACCATTGTCAAGCCACAATCTTTTTTTACTATCCAAAAACAAAAAATCATTCCTGCTATTATCAACCTTGCATATCTCTTCTTCCTTTTCAAATGCTTTCCAGGTATGCGTTACAGGATTTAGCATTCTTACGCTTTGCCCATAAGTACCACACCAAATTTTGCCATCAACATCTTTTAATGCAAAATCTATTCTACTGCTTTTTGGCTGCAAAGTATCTTTATCATTGAACTTAAAGTTCTTCAACAATTTATCATTTAAGGCATCATACAACCACAATCCATCCCAGCTTGCAATGACCAATGTATCTTTATTGTATTCAAAAACATTACTAACATGATAAGCCCAATCTATGTTTGCAAATTTTTTATCGTTATGCCTAAACGCTATTCTCTTAACCACGTTAAAATTACTGTCAACTTTTAAAAGCCCTGCACCGTGCCAATTTGAGAGCCAATAAAAGGTTTTGCCATTGCTGTTTTTATGAACAAAAAAATCTTTTGGATAATAATTAAAATTCTTTTTATCAACAGTACTGCTACTTAAATATTGTTGCTGAAACAATAAGTTTGATGGATTAAATTTGCATAATCCATTTGAGCTGCCAATCCATACAATGCCTTTATCATCTTGCAACAATGGCCCTAAATAATTTGTAGGAATAGCATTTATATTGTTATTATCAGCAGTAAAATGAGTAAAAGATTGGTCTGTCAAGCTCATTACATCATCTGGTAAATCTGCAACAAATAATCCTTTATTTGTTGTAACCCATAATTGTTTTTTATAGTTAATATTAAAAATTTTGGCTTCGCCAACTACTGTTTTTCCTAGTAACTGGATAAACTTTTTTTGTTTGATATTACTAATGTAGAGCCCTCTTTCCCATTCACCACTAATAACAATATCATCATTAATAAAATTAATAATATCGGTAGAAGCCAATTCTTTATTAAACAAAAATGGCGATGGCAAAATTTGCTTTGTTTTTGTGTCAAAGCCTATAACTTGTGTAGTTATAGATAGCCACAAAACATTTTTATGCATAGCCATTCTGTAAATAAGAGAGCTATCATTAGCAACTCTAAACTCAGTAGTAAAACTATTTGTAGCAGGATGATACAACGATAATGCAGTGCTGTTTTTAATCCAGGCATTGCTATTATCATCTTTAAGAACTGTAATATCGCAGTTGCTTGTTAAAGCATTTTTATTGGTTTTATTCTCTTTATATTGTATGCTTTTCCCATTATAAGTATTCAATTCACTCAAGCCCCAGCAATGGCTACTAATCCATAATTTGCCAGCATTTGAAGGATAAATATTAAACACGTGATTGCCTACCAAAGATGTACTGTCATTAGCAAAATGACGATACACTTTAAATTTTGTTCCATCATATTTATTTAAGCCATCTTCGGTACCAATCCACAAAAAACCAGTTGCATCTTTATACAAAGCATTTACCTTGTTGTTGCTTAACCCATTGTTTTGGTTAATAGTTTCAAAGCGATACTGCAATGGCTTTTGGGCAAAGCATTGTGCTGAAAAAGTAAATAATATGATAATGATAAGCTGCTTCATTGCAAAGCATTGCAATTAAAGCAAAAAACGATTATATAATAGATTTAATTAGTAGTTAATAGGTTTGGATTGGTAAGTGGAAATAAAAATATTGAATATCTAGTGAGAAATTATTTTTAAATCAAATTCTGCAAAACCAATTTATTACATAACAACGTTATTTATAACGTTGCCAATTATTATTTTTTTTATATGCCACGCAATAATAGTTTTGAACAAATTGTTTGAGTATGAAAAAACTGTTTTTATTAGTAGTTGCAGCTTCTCTCCTATCTTTTGCCTACAGGCAAAAAACTAAAACCAAAGTATATTTAATTGGCGATAGCACCATAAGCATTAAAGAAACCAAAGCTTACCCTGAAACTGGTTGGGGAATGCCATTTGCGTATTTTTTTGACAGTACTATTGAAGTAGATAACAGGGCAAAAAATGGCAGAAGCACCAGAACTTTTTTAAGTGAAAACAGATGGCAGCCAGTTGCAGATAACCTGCACAAAGGCGACTATGTTTTTATACAATTTGGACATAATGATGAATCAAAAGAAAAAACAGACAGGTACACCACACCCGAGCAATTTAAAGTTAACCTTACCAAGTTTGTAAATGAAACGAGGGCTAAAAATGCAAATCCTGTTTTGATTACAGCTGTTGCTAGACGTAAATTTGACAGCACAAACCACGTTGTTGATGGGCATGGTGTTTATACACAAATTGTAAGAGAACTTGCTAAAGAATTAAATGTACCTATGATTGATTTACAAAAAACAAGCACAGCATTGCTCGAAAAAATGGGCAAGGAAAATTCAAAACTGCTTTTTTTGCAACTTGAAAAAGGCGAGCATCCCAACTATCCTGATGGCAAGGATGACAACACGCATTTTAACGAACTTGGTGCAAGAAAAATGGCACAACTTGTTTTGCAAGATATTATTAATTTAAAGCTAGATCTGGTGGAACATATTGTAAAGCCAGTAGTTAAAAAAAAATAAGCTGATGTTAATAAATTTATATCGTGTTATTATTTCATCAAATTATTATTTCTTTTGGCGTGTAACGCAATCTGCCTATATATTTGCAGCGAATTAATGAAACAGTAGAAGGGAACGAAGTCGTTCCCTTTTCTTTTACACAAATTTCAGCAATGGATACTCAGTTAGATATTATACAAGGTTTTTTAAGCAGTTTATTAGAAAATGAAACTGATTTGTTTTTAGTGACCCTGAAGATAAAGCCTACCAATAATATTAAAATTTATATTGATGGTGATGATGGTGTTACTATTCAAAGATGTGTCAACATTAATCGCAAGCTGTATAAGCTTATTGAGGAAAAAGCAATGTATCCTGCCGGCGATTTTAGCTTGGAAGTAAGCAGCCCAGGTGTCGATGAACCATTAAAATTATATCGTCAGTACAAAAAAAATATTGGCAGAAACGTAGAAGTTGTTTTTAACGATGATACTAAAAAAGAAGGTAAACTTATTGAAGCTACCGAAACTGATATAATTATTGAAACTACTGAAGGCAAAGGAAAAAAAGCAGTTACGCAACATGTTTTAATTCCTTTAGCCAACGTAAAAAAAGCTATTATTCAAATAAAATTTTAGTAATAAAATAAACAATTATAAAAATAAAAATTTGCGTCTTTGCTACTTGGCAGCTTTGCGTAAAAACAAACTATAAATCAGAAATAATAAATATTAAATAAAAAAATGGTATGGCAAGTATTAATTTAATTGATGCGTTTCAAGAGTTTAAAGATGCTGAAAACATTGATAGACCAACGATGATGAAAGTTGTTGAAGATGTATTTAAAACATTGCTTCGCAAAAAATATGGCACAGACGAAAACTTTGACGTTATTGTAAATGCTGAAAAAGGTGACCTTGAAATTTTTCATAAAAGAGAAATCCGTCCTGATGATGATGTTGACAATCCTTTGGCAGAAGTTGCTTACAGCGAAGCCATTAAGATAGAACCTGACTTTGAAATTGGTGAAGAATTGGTGCAAGAGGTAGATTTATTTGACTTTGGACGCAGGGCAATACTTGCTGCAAAGCAAACATTGGCAAGCCGTATAGGCGATTTAAAGAAAAATGTTTTGTTAAAAAAATATGCCGACAGAATTGGTGAAATTATAAGTGCAGAAATATATCAGGTTTGGAAAAAAGAAGTGTTATGTTTAGATGAAGAAGGCAATGAATTGATACTTCCAAAGAGTGAGCAAATACCAACAGACTATTTTAAAAAAGGCGAAAACACAAGAGCAGTTGTAGAGCGTGTTGACATAAAAAATGGCACGCCTGTTATTATACTTTCAAGAACAAGCGAAAAATTCTTAAACAAATTACTAGAAATTGAGGTTCCTGAAATATTTGATGGTTTAATTGCCATTAAAAAAATTGTGAGAGAACCTGGCGAAAGAGCAAAAGTTGCTGTAGAAAGCTACGATGACAGAATTGACCCTGTAGGTGCTTGCGTTGGTATGAAAGGTAGCCGTATTCATGGCATAGTTCGTGAATTGAAAAACGAAAACATAGATATCATCAACTACACAACCAATATTCAGTTGCTTATTCAACGTTCATTAACGCCTGCAAAAATCAGCTTTATGAATTTGGACAACGATAAAAAGCAAGCTGATGTATATTTAAAGCCAGATCAGGTGAGCCTTGCAATTGGCAGACGTGGTGTAAACATTAAATTAGCAGGCGAATTAACTGGCTATGAAATTGACGTGTATAGAGACGATGAAGAACAAGTTGAAGAATTTGACTTTGATTTAGATGAATTTGCAGATGAAATTGACCAATGGATTATTGACGAATTTAAACGTGTAGGTTGCGATACAGCACAAAGCGTTCTTAAACTTAGCGACAATGAAATTGAACGCAGAACAGACTTAGAGAAAGAAACCATTGCCGAAGTAAGAAGGGTTTTACAAGAAGAAATGGATAGACAAAAAGAAGAAGGAGCAAGTTAGTTTTTATATTGTTGTCCAGGCTGCAACAATACTATGTAGCAATAGTGGCGTTGGCACCATTCAAAATTGGTAACACTGTTCAGCAAATTATTATACTTTCTTGTTTTAAAAATTGCAGTCCTTATTTACTGCAGCAAATAAAAAATAAAAAAAACTTGCAATAAGCATTCAACAAAAATTTATTGCAATAACAAATAAAAAAACTTAATGTCAGAAATTAAATTACCAAGATTGGCAGCTGCTGCAACCGAGTTTAATGTTGGACGAGATACCATCATAGACTTGCTGCATCGCAAAGGCTTCAAGGATGTAGAGTTTAAAGAAACAACTAAACTCACGCTTGAAATGTACCAATCTTGTATCAACGAATTTAGTAGCGATAAAGCTGCAAAATCAAAAGCAGATTCTTTGGAAATTCCAAAGTCTGCCCCAAGTGATGCAAAAAAGAAAAAGGATGAGGTTGATTTATCAATTGGTAAAAAAGAAGCTGCAAAACCAGTTGCAGAGCCAGTTGCAGAAAAAGCAGCACCTAAAACAGCTGCTGTTAATACTACCTGGAGCGAAGTAAAAGAAGAACCTAAAGTAGAAGAACCGGCACCAGCTCCTACAGAAGTTGAAGAACCAAAAGATGATGTGATAAGGATTGAGGCACCTGAACTTGATGGTCCTGTTATTAAAGGAAAGATTGATTTGGATGCAATAGATTCATCTACCAAACCTAAAAAATCTGCTAAGAAAACCGTTGAGGAAAAACCTGTAGAGCAACCAAAACCTGTAGAAGAGGTTAAACCTAAAAAGGCTGCAAAAGCCAAAACTGAAACCGATGAGCCATTGGTTTTTGAAAAACCAGCAAGTGCCACACCAAAAGCAGCAGAAGATGTTTTCAAAATTCCTGTAACGCCCGAAAACATTGAGCCTGAAGCTTTACAACAGGCAACGGGTATTGTAGAAAACATTGAAGTTGAAAAACTTTCGGGCCCTAAAATTTTAGGCAAAATAGAATTGCCAAAAGACAGTGATACACGTCCTAAACCACCAACAAGAGAAGAACTTCAAAAAAGAAAAAGAACACCAATACCAAATAAAGGTGCCAATATTCAACGTGTAGATTTTAGAGGTGGAAATAACCAGGACGACAGAAGACAAGGCCAGCAAGGTGGTGGTGGATTTAACAGAGGCGGACAAGGTGGAAACAACCAAAGACCTGGACAGGGTGGATTTAACAGAGGTGGTCAGGGAAACAATAGAAATAACAACAATCGCCCCCAAACACGCGAAGAGAAAGAGATTGATAAAAACGAGATACAGGCAAAAATTAAAGAAACACAAGCCAAACTTGCAGGAAATACCGGACGTGGAAAAAATATAAAGGCAAAGCTTAAACGTGATAAACGCAGAGAAGCTGCTGAAAATGAAGGGAACGAAAGAGAAGACAACAAACTACAGGTTACAGAATTTGTAACTGTTAGTGAACTTGCAAATCTTATGGACGTTAGCTTTACAGATATTATTGGCAAGTGTATGAACCTGGGTGTAATGGTTTCTATTAACCAAAGGCTAGATGCCGAGGTAATTGAATTGGTTGCTAGTGAATTTAATTTTGAAGTAGAGTTTACCAATGTTGATGATGTTGAGGAAGAGTATGAAGAAGATGAAGATAATCCTGATGAAATGGTAAGCCGCCCACCTATTGTAACTATAATGGGGCACGTTGACCATGGTAAAACATCTTTGCTTGACTATATCAGAAATGCAAATGTTGTTGCTGGTGAAGCAGGGGGTATTACACAGCATATTGGTGCTTACGAGGTAATGATTCCTTCAACTGGAAAAAATATTACATTCCTTGATACACCTGGTCACGAAGCATTTACAGCCATGCGTGCAAGGGGTGCCAAGATTACAGACATTGCAGTAATTGTAGTCGCAGCAGACGATGCAGTAATGCCTCAGACAAAAGAAGCCATAAGCCACGCACAGGCTGCAAGTGTGCCAATGATTTTTGCAGTAAATAAAATTGATAAGGATGGTGCAAACCCTCAAAAAATATATGAGCAGCTTTCTCAAATGAATATTCTTGTAGAAAGTTGGGGCGGTAAATACCAGTCTCAGGAATTGAGTGCTAAAAAAGGACTTAACGTTGATTTATTATTGGAAAAAATATTGCTTGAGGCTGAGTTATTGGAGTTAAAGGCAAATCCTGAACGTGAAGCAACAGGTAGCATTATTGAAGCATCGCTTGATAAAGGTCGTGGATATGTAGCAACAATATTGGTGCAAGGTGGTACCTTAAAACAAGGCGACTTAATTGTATCTGGTCAGTTTTATGGTCGTGTAAAGGCAATGTTTAACGAGCGTAATCAACGTGTACAAACTGCTCCCCCATCAACACCTGTTGTTATTTTAGGATTGAATGGTGCACCACAAGCTGGTGAAAAATTCAAGGTGTATAGCGATGAGGCTCAGGCTAAGGAAATTGCAACCAAACGTGCACAAATACTGCGTGAACAAGGCTTGCGTGCAAGAAAACATATTACACTTGATGAAATTGGAAGACGTTTGGCATTGGGTAACTTTAAAGAATTAAACATTATTATTAAAGGTGACGTGGATGGTTCTGTTGAGGCATTGAGCGATAGTTTACAAAAACTTTCTACCAATGAAATTGCCATTAAAGTGGTATTAAAAGCTGTTGGTCAAATAAGCGAAAGCGATGTGCTATTAGCTGCAGCTTCAGATGCAATCCTTATAGGTTTTAATGTTCGTCCATCTTCACAAGCCAATAAACTTGCAGAAAATGAAGGTGTTCAAATTAAACAATACTCTATCATTTACAAAGCCATTGAAGAGGTTAAAGCTGCCATGGAAGGTATGCTTGAACCTAAGGTTGAAGAAAAAGAGGTTGCCACAGTTGAAATACGCGAAGTATTTAAGTTTGACAAAGTAACAGTAGCAGGTAGCTATGTAACTGAGGGTAAAATTAAACGCGACCATAAAATTAAAGTGTATCGTGATGGTATATTGATTTATCCAAGGCAGGAAGGTGGTTATGCTGAACTATCATCTTTAAAACGCTTTAAAGACGATGTTAAAGATGTAGCTTATGGTTATGAGTGTGGTTTAACCATTAAAGGCTTTACCGATTTCCAGAGTGGTGACAATGTGGTGGCTTATGAAGAGTTTGAAGTGAAAAGAACTTTATAAAATTGATGATTTAAAATAGTAAAAAAGCCGTTGAGTGTAATATTCAACGGCTTTTTAATGCCTGCCATAATTCTCTATTCCAAATTCCAAAAGTATTTTTTTAACAAAACTTTATGATTTTCAATATTATTATAAATAAATTAGCCATATACATTTGATATAACAAAACATAACTGTTTATGCATTAACCCATAAAACAGAAATATGTTTGTAAACATTAATAACCACAGCCCACCCCACAGTTGCACTAAACACAACTAACTGCGTTTTGTTTTTTAACCGAGTGGCAACATTTCAATTTTATGGCAAGGCAATACAGTATTAATGTGGCATATTACAATTACATTTCGCAGCAACTACAATTGCTGCTGCACTATTACAACACAAGTTGTAGCTGCTGCAAAATAGTTTTACAGCAATACACCACACCATTGCAGCCATTCAAAATAAAAATACAGTAACGCAAAATTGCTGTGCAACAGTGCAAAATTGTTTTACAACAATGCACCCAAGCTATGCTGCTATACAAAATGATTTTGTATTAACGCAAAACCTTTTTGAAACGCTGCAAAATAGTTTTGCAGCAATGCAATGGCACTTGTAAAGCAGTTTTTACGCTTAAACACTGTATTTTAACAAATTTTCCCCTCTTTTTTATTAAAATTAAAAAAAGTAATACAATGGCAAAACAATCATTTATGCCACGCAACGATGCAGATAAACAATTGTGGCTACAAAATTTTGCAAATAAATTAGGTACTTATGGCACCAAATACGTTATATCGGCTGCCGAAGTAACCGATATGCAGGAAAGTAACACCTACTTTACCTATTGGTTAAACTATACCAACCAATACAACGAATACCTTAAAAAACTTACAGGGTATAAAAACGAGTTAAAAGATGGTATAGTAGCAGGAGCAACAGCAGCAGTAGTGCCCACACCACCTGTTATGGCAGCAGTGCCAACAGCAGTAGCACCTGGTGTTTTTAAACGTGCAGCAGCTATAGCTGGTGTAATAAAAAGTAGAACCAACTATACTGAGGCTGATGGCAAAGATTTAGGAATAGAAGGAACTGAGATAGTGCCACCAGATTTGATAAATGCTAAGCCAAGTATAGGTATAAGATTGGTGCAAGGTGGCAAGCCAGAAGTAATGTGGGCTAAAGGCGATTTTGATGGGGTAGATATTTATGCAGATAGAGGCAATGGCACATGGGTATTTATTGCCACCGACAACTACCCCAATTATATTGATAACACCCCATTACCAGCAACAGGCACTGCTGCTGTGTGGAAATACAAAGCCATATACAAATACGATGATGAACAAGTAGGTGCTTATAGCGATGTGGTGAGCATAACTGTGGGTAGTTAATTGCAGTTTACATTGCAGTTTATTTTAAACCTTTGGTAAAAGCCAAAGGTTTTTTTGTTGGGTAAAATGTTTACTCGCCGTTGTTGTGTGTTTTTCACCAACAACGTTATTTATATTTGATGCATGGAATATCCAATTTATTATCCATCTTTTTTTACTGCAACCATTTTAGAGTGGAAACATTTATTAAAACCCAATAAATTCAAAGATATTATTATAAATAGTCTATCTTTTTTAGTAAAAGAAAAACGAGCGGAAGTATTTGGATTTGTAATCATGAGCAATCATATTCATATTATTTGGCGAGTGACAAATAAGTTTAAACCAGCAGATGTGCAGCAATCGTTTTTGAAGTTTACAGCACAAACTATTATAAGAGATTTAAAAGAGAATCACCCAAAAGTGTTGGAACAGTTTTTTGTTGGTGCAAAAGACAGAAAATATCAAATTTGGGAACGTAACCCATTAAGTATTGAGTTGCATAGTAATGATGTATTGTTGCAAAAACTAAATTATATTCATAATAATCCTGTAAAAGCAGGATTGTGTTTAACGGAAGAGGAATATCATTATTCATCAGCATCATTATATAGTAAAGAATTGCCAGTATGGAATTTTGTAACACACTGGAAAGTGTAGATGTGGCATTTTTTACTCGCCGTTGTTGTGTGTTTTCACCAACAATTTTTTTTATATTTATATTTAATGTATGAAATTTTGTAGCACACTTCGAAATGCTGATGTAGAATTTGTTGATGGGAGAACATTTAGCTGCTTATGCTAATTTCGTTGTTGGTGAAAAACACACAACAACGGCGAAGATGGAAGCGAAGACCAACAAGGGCACAATGATGTATTGTTGCAAAAACTAAATTATATTCATAATAATCCTGTAAAAGCAGGATTGTGTTTAACGGAAGAGGAATATCATTATTCATCAGCATCATTATATAGTAAAGAATTGCCAGTATGGAATTTTGTAACACACTGGAAAGTGTAGATGTGGCATTTTTTACTCGCCGTTGTTGTGTGTTTTCACCAACAATTTTTTTTATATTTATATTTAATGTATGAAATTTTGTAGCACACTTCGAAATGCTGATGTAGAATTTGTTGATGGGAGAACATTTAGCTGCTTATGCTAATTTCGTTGTTGGTGAAAAACACACAACAACGGCGAAGATGGAAGCGAAGACCAACAAGGGCACAAAATAATCCTGTAAAAGCAGGATTGTGTTTAACGGAAGAGGAATATCATTATTCATCAGCATCATTATATAGTAAAGAATTGCCAGTATGGAATTTTGTAACACACTGGAAAGTGTAGATGTGGCATTTTTTACTCGCCGTTGTTGTGTGTTTTCACCAACAATTTTTTTTATATTTATATTTAATGTATGAAATTTTGTAGCACACTTCGAAATGCTGATGTAGAATTTGTTGATGGGAGAACATTTAGCTGCTTATGCTAATTTCGTTGTTGGTGAAAAACACACAACAACGGCGAAGATGGAAGCGAAGACCAACAAGGGCACAAAGGGTATTTATATTGTAAAAATCAATTGTGGCAGTAATGGCTTAATTACTCAAAAATTAATTATTGAATAATATGAATAATTTATCAAGTAACCCTGTATTACGCAGGGTTACTTTCTTTATTTGTTTTTTTATTACAGGCAATGTTACTGCACAGCAGCAATACAATTTAGTGCCTAATTATAGCTTTGAAAATTATGTTGTATGCCCCTTTTATTTAACTACCCCCCCCCTGGTATATGGCTTGCCATGATGGTGCTACCTATTGCAATAGCTGTTGTACCGATACCTATGTAAGTGTGCCTTTTAATACAATTGGAGGTCTTTGTTATCAATATGCAAGTACAGGTGGTGCATACATTTATTTAGACTATGTAAATTATGTTGGGTCAAATGAAAGACAATATATTCAGGTTAAATTAAATGATAGTTTAAAAAGAAATAGACGATATTATTGCGAATACTTTATAAATATACCCAATTCGTTAAGATATGCTTGCAACAATGCAGGCATGTTGTTTACTGATACTGTTATTTACAGCGATCCCAATAGATTAGGTTTTGATGTAATACCTGCCAATCCACAAATTGTAAACTATGGCAACCCCATACAAGGTGATACTTTAAACTGGATAAGAGTGAGTGGTATTTTTAAAGCTAATGGTGGTGAGCAATATTTAACCTTAGGCAATTTTAAATACGATAACCAAACACTTTACAGGCAAATTCAGCCAACAACACCTTCAAATGCAAGAGCGGGTTATTATATTGATGATGTTTCAGTAATACCACTTGATAGTTTTTGCTTAAAGGCTGATGCAGGCAGAGATACTACAATAAAAGTGGGTGATAGTGTATTTATAGGCAGTTACACCAATGGCATAGACACCATAAAATGGTTTAATGCAGCAGGGCAGGTAATAAATAGTGTACAGCCAGGTTTTTGGGTAAAACCCAATGCAAATAGTTTTTATATAGTAGAGCAAACTGTTAATGGCTGCTATAGCAGAGATACTATTAACATAATTGTAAATACGTTACCACTTAAATTTACGAAGTACGATTTACGATTTACGAATGCTTCGTCACCTCGAGGAAACGAGAGGTCTGTTGAGAATACATGGACAACAGCCAATGAAATTAATGTTTCCCATTTTAATATTCAACGTTCTATAAATGGTAAGGATTTTATAACAATAGGTAAGGTAAAAGCCAACAATAAAGAAAGTAATAAGTACAATTACATTGATGGAATTAGGAATTGGGAATTAGGTATTAGTAAAGTGTATTATAGAATAGAGGCTGTTGATTTTGATGGAAAGAAAACATATAGCCAAATTAGGAATGTGGAATTAGGAATTAGGAATGATGTTAGTGTTTATCCTAACCCTGCAAAAGATGTAGTGAATATTGTGGGCAAGGATATTAAAGAAGTGAGAATAATAAATTGTTTGGGTCAGTTAGTGCATAAAGAGATTGCTTCGTACCTCGCAATAACGAGCAACACACAACTATTAACTATTAACTGTAAACTATTAACTAAAGGTTTGTACATTGTGCAGGTAATACAGACCAACGGAACAATTAAAAATGAAAAGCTGGTAGTAGAGTAATAATAAAGCACAAAGCCCTCAAACTCTTAAATACAAAGTCGTTGAGTGTACATTCAATGGCTTTGTATTTACCAATAGATTTAGTTAAAGTAAATTGCAATGAGCCAATAATTAGATTTTAATATGTTTGCTACTAATATAAACTATGGACAACAGAATTTTAACTCAATCGCTTTTTCCTGATTTTGACAGTGCCTTATTAAACAATATTGCAACGCATAGTACCACTGTTGCAGCACAGGCTGGCACTGTGCTTATGCGTAGTGGACAATATATAAGAAACACTGTTTTAGTAACAAAAGGCAAAATTAAAATTTATAGAGAAGACGATGAAGGCAATGAATTTTTTATGTATTATTTATTGCCAGGACAAGCCTGTGCAATAAGTATGATATGTGCCACCAAAAGCGAAAAAAGCCAGATAATGGCAAAGGTTGTAGAAGATGCCGAATTGATAATGGTGCCTTTGCATTTAATGGATAAATGGATGACTGAACATAGAAGCTGGTACGAATTTGTTGTAGATACTTACCGAAGCAGATTTGAAGAAGTGCTTACAGTAATTGATGGTATTGCTTTTAGAAGTATGGACGAACGTTTAGAATTTTATTTAAAACGAAATGCCAAAACCAATAAAACAAATGATATTCAAATTTCGCATCAGGAAATTGCCAATGATTTAAGTTCATCCCGGGAAGTAATATCAAGGCTTTTAAAAAAAATGGAACAACGTGGTTTAGTAAAATTACATCGCAGTCATATAGAGTTATCAAGTAGTGTGTGATAAATGTTACATTGTAATAAATTCTAGAAACACATTTTTGCCAATAAATTTTTACAATGGAAATTCTGGGTTATTTTTTAGCATTATTTATAGGCATATCTTTAGGATTAATTGGTGGTGGTGGTTCTATTTTGGCAATGCCAATACTGGTTTATATTTTTCATTTTAATCCACAACTAGCAACAAGCTATTCTCTTTTTGTAGTAGGTGTTTCGGCATTAATAGGCTCTGTTAAACATTATAAACTTAATAACCTACAAGTTAATACAGCATTGGTTTTTGGCATTCCATCTATAATAAGTTTATTGCTAACTCGCAAATTTTTGTTGCCACAACTGCCCAATATTATTTTAAGAATTGATGATATCGTTGTTACAAAAAATATTTTTTTAATGATAGTGTTTGCAACTTTAATGATTGCAGCATCTATATCAATGATTAGAAATAAAAAAAGCAATGCTACTGCATCAATACCAAGTAATATTAAACTAGCTTTTGTGGGTTTTGTGGTAGGTATTGTTACAGGTTTTTTAGGTGCAGGTGGTGGGTTTTTAATTATTCCTGCTTTAATATTTTTTGCAGCATTGCCTATGAAGCAAGCCATAGGCACATCGCTTTTTATTATTGCCATAAATGCAATAATTGGGTTTACAGGCGATGTTATTAATAACGTACAACTAAATTATGAGTTCTTATTACTCTTTTCTTCAATTGCAATTGCTGGCATTTTTATTGGCACTTACTTATCAAAAAAAATAGATGGAAATAAATTGAAACCTGCATTTGGCTGGTTTGTTTTAGTAGCAGGTGTTTACATTATTGCTAAAGAAATTTTCTATTAAATGAGAACAGTTGTAACCCTTGCTATTGCTGTATTTGTAGCTAATGGTTTATTTTGCCAAACTCATTTTGAAGAGTGGAATAAAATAAGCTTAGTAAAAAAAGTAAATAATAAATTTTCTGCTATTCTTGATATTAACTTCAGACAGCAATCAAACTATAATGCAAATGATGATAATTGTTTTAATCTGCCATTAATGCGTAGCGAAAGGCTTTGGTTGCTCTATAATCTTAAAAATAATTATACCATTGTTGGCTCTTTATTTTATGCCAATACAAACGATGTTATTAATGCAAAAGCAGATTTATCGTCATCAAAAGAAACGCAGATAAACATTGGTTTACTTAATAAAAATGCAATTGCAAAAACTATTTTCAGAAGTAGAATACTACTTGAAAAAAGACAAATTAATCCATCAAATGCCAATAACATAGACCAGTTTAGATATAGGCTTATGGAACTAGTAACTATTCCTATAAAAACATTTTCCAATCATCAATCTATAAATGCTGTATTGTTTAACGAAGTTTTTTTAAAAACACAACAATCACTAACAGGCTTCGATCAAAACCGTTTCTGCACTTCGCTGCAATGGCATTTTCCTAAAGCAGAGTACAACATTGGTTTTCAAAAAACATATCAAAACCAAACTGATAAATTGGTTGAGAAAAATCAAATTGTATTTCAGTCTTTTTTAATTTTATAAAGCTCTGTGACAAAAGTTACAAAATAATTATCTCAATTTTTTTTTGTTTGCTTAAATAAAAAATTCTAACGATGGCAAATCATTTTCAAATTCTTATTGTTGGTGGTGGTAATGCAGGATTATCAACAGCCTCACAGCTTTTACGCAAAAACAAAAACCTTCAAATTGGTATTGTTGAACCTTCAGAAAAACATTACTATCAACCAGCCTGGACATTAGTTGGTGCAGGCATTTTTGACATAAAAAAAACAGTTAGAAAAGAAGCTGATTTTATTCCAAAAAATACAACTTGGATTAAAGAAGCAGTAACCGAATTTATGCCTGATGAAAACAAATTGAAGTGCAAAAGCGGTAAAGAAATTTCTTACAGTATTTTAGTTGTTTGCCCAGGCATTCAAGTAGATTGGGATAAAATAAAAGGATTAAAAGAAACACTAGGCAAAAACAATGTAAGTTGTAATTACTCTTTTGAAGCTGCACCATACACCTGGGAAATGATTAAAAATTTTAAAGGAGGAACAGCAGTTTTTACCAATCCAACATCGCCAATAAAATGTGGTGGTGCACCACATAAAATTATGTATTTAGCTGTTGATTATTGGCGAAAAAAAGGCATATTGAATAAATGCAATGTTCATTATTTAAGTGGTGCTTCTGTAATTTTTGGTGTTAAAGAATATGCCGAAACCCTTACTAAGGTTGTAAAAGACGGAAATATACAAACACACTTTGGCGTAAATGTTATTGAAGTTGATGGCAATAATAAAAAAGTTTTTTACGAAGAAAAAGATGTTAATGGTGTTGCTGTAGTAAAAGAAATAAACTTTAATTTATGCCACGCTGTGCCTGCACAATCTGCACCAAATTTTATTAAAGCAAGCCCCTTAGCAGATAAAAATAATCCTTATGGGTATGTAGAAATTAATAAGCATACAATGCAACATACACGCTTCAATAATGTATTTGCATTAGGAGATTGCACCAATGCCCCCTGCAGTAAAACTGGTGCTGCAATTCGTAAACAAGTTCCTGTTGTTGTTACTAATATTTTAGCTGTTATTAATCATCAACAACCTGTTGCAGAATATACTGGTTATAGTGCATGCCCAATTCCTACAAAATATGGAAAGCTTATGCTTGCTGAGTTTGATTACAGCAACACACCCAAAATGACTTTTCCTTTTAATCAAGCTAAACCACGTTGGACAATGTGGATTTTAAAAACTAAAATTTTGCCTTGGTTATATTGGAATAAAATTTTAAAAGGTACTGCATAATTTTTTTTGTTATGTGATGTATATCACAAAAATTGTTGTAGCAGCAATTCATCTTTGCAGTATTAAACCAAACACAATGACAAGTTATATTAAAAATATTTTTCAACAAAAATGCCCACGATGTCACCAAGGAAAAATGTTTACACACAAATGGTATCAATTAAAAAATGTAACTACAATGCCTGAAAAATGTAGTGTTTGTGGGCAACGTACAGAAATGGAGATAGGTTTTTATTATGGCACTGGCTATGTTAGTTATGCTTTAACAGTTGCGTTTACAGTTGCAACTTTTATTGCTTGGTGGGTTTTAATAGGTGTAAGTTTTAATGATAACAGAATTTTTTATTGGCTGGGTACAAATGCTTTTTTGCTATTACTTTTTCAGCCTTGGTTTATGCGTATTTCAAGAGTTATATGGCTTTCATGGTTCTTTCATAAAGACGATGAATTACATCCAAACACAATTTAACAATAATTAATTTATTCAAAAAATTTAAACTATATAAAATGAATAATCAAAATTTTACAGTAGAACAAATCTACACAGGATGTTTAGCACAAGGTGCTTACTACATTACAAGCAATGGCGAAGCTGCTATTATTGATCCTTTGCGTGAAACGCAACCTTATCTTAATAGATTGCAAAGAGATAATGTAAAACTAAAATATATATTTGAAACACATTTTCATGCCGATTTTGTGAGTGGTCATTTAGACCTTAGCAAAGCTACCAATGCCCCTATTATTTATGGTCCAAATGCAAGTTGTGGCTTTGATTGTGTTTCTGCAAAAGATGAACAAATCTTTGAATTGGGTAACGTAAAAATAAAAGTGTTACATACACCTGGACACACAATGGAAAGCACATGTTTTTTATTGATTGATGAAAATAATATGGAACACTCTTTATTTAGTGGCGACACTTTATTTATTGGCGATGTAGGCAGACCAGATCTTGCACAAAAAGCAGCTAACCTAACACAAGAACAATTAGCTGCATTGCTGTTTCATTCTTTAAGAAATAAAATAATGACATTGTCAGATAGTGTTATTGTTTATCCTGCACATGGTGCTGGCAGTGCTTGTGGTAAAAATATGAGTAAAGAAACTACATCAACAATTGGTATTCAAAAGCAACTAAACTATGCTTTAAGAGCCAATATGACTGAAATGGAATTTATAAAAGAAGTAACTGATGGGTTGTTGCCACCACCAATGTATTTTGGTGCAAATGTGGCTATGAATAAAACAGGCTACCAAAGTTTTGAGACTGTTTTTAACAATGGAATGAAAGAATTGTCTGTAGCAGAATTTGAAGTAGCAGCAGAAGAGACTGATGCTTTGATTTTAGATACAAGAAACAACAGCGAATTTTATAAAGGGTTTATTCCACAATCAATAAACATAGGCATTCAAGGCGATTTTGCACCTTGGGTTGGTGCTATGATTGGCGATGTAAAACAAGCTATTATTTTAGTTACAGAAATAGGAATGGAAGAAGAAGTTGTAACACGTTTAACAAGGGTTGGCTTTGATAATATTATTGGTCATTTAAAAGGTGGTTTTGATGCGTGGAAAAATGCAGCTAAAGAAGTTGATGCTGTAAACAGAATTACTGCACAGCAATTTGCAACAGAAATAAAAATTGGTGAAAGCAAAGTTGTTGATGTTCGTAAGCAAAGTGAATATAGTGCAGAACACATTGAAGAAGCTTACAGCAAACCATTGGCAGAAATTAATAGTTGGATAAAAGATATAAATCCAGAAGAACATTTTTATATGCACTGTGCAGGTGGTTATAGAAGTATGATTGCTGCAAGTATTTTGCAAGCAAGGGGCTATAGAAATTTTACAGAAATTGAAGGTGGTTTTAGTGCTATTGCAAAAACTGAAATACCAAAAACAGATTTCATTTGTCAATCAAAATTATCAACAGCTAATTAATTTCTATGTTACAATTTCTTTCAAAATTATTTTCAAACACCAACAATGCAGAGCTGCTAAACGCCATAAATAATGATGCTTTTTTAGTAGATGTTCGCACGCCACAAGAGTTTGCAAATGGCAATGTTAAAGGCTCGGTAAATATTCCATTAAATAAAATACAAAGCCAATTGCAAGCCTTTAAAAACAAAACAAACATTGTTGTTTTTTGTAGAAGTGGCAATAGAAGTAGTCAGGCAAAAACTATACTTCAGCAAAATGGTTTTACCAATGTAACAAACGGTAATACTTGGCAAAATGTAAATAAAATTATAAACAATAAAATTTAAATGTATATGAAAAAGAATATAGGTTCAATCGACAAAATCATTCGTATTGTAGCAGCCATTATAGTAGCTGTGCTGTATTTTACAAAAACAATAAGTGGCACAACAGCAGTTGTATTGGGCATTGTAGCTGCTGTACTTTTACTAACAAGTCTTATAAATTTTTGCCCTTTGTATGTAATTTTAGGCACTAATACTTGTAAGCGTAAATAACAAAAAGATAATATGATTGAAGTTATAAAACAACCCTGGCATTGGGCAATTGCAGGCACTTTAATAGGTTTAACTGTGCCTGTACTTCTATTAGTTGGCAATAAAAAATTTGGTATATCCTCATCTCTTCGCCACATCTGTGCAATGTGTGTGCCTGCCAATATTCCATTTTTTAAATATGATTGGAAAAAAGAAATATGGAATTTATTTTTTGTGGCAGGTGTGTTAATTGGTGGATTTTTAGCAACACATTTTTTAAGTAATCCTAATGCAATTGAAGTAGCACAAAGCACTAAAACTACATTAACTCAATATGGCATTACAGATTATAGCAAACTGCTGCCAACGCAAATTTTTAATGTAGAAAATATACTTACACTTAAAGGATTTTTCTTTTTTGTAGTAGGTGGTTTTTTAGTTGGCTTTGGTACTCGCTATGCAGGTGGTTGCACCAGTGGACATGCCATTATGGGCTTATCTAATTTGCAATTGCCATCATTAATTGCTACTTGCTGTTTTATGGTTGGTGGCTTTTTTTCTGCAAATATTTTAATGCCATTTATTTTTAAATTAATTTAATACTATGCAAAATATTATTGAAACAAAACAAACTATTGATACAAGACATTTGGATGCAATATGTGTGAATGACTCAAAATTGCAACATCCATTTTGGCATAACATAAAGTATATGATTGTTGGTATTTTGTTTGGAATAACATTCGTCAAAGCTGAAATAATAAGTTGGTTTCGCATTCAAGAAATGTTTCACATGCAATCGTTTTTTATGTATGGCGTTATAGGCACAGCAGTAGTTGTAGGCTTATTATCAGTGTTGATTATTAAAAAGTTTAACATCAAAACTTTTAGTGGCGAACCTATAACTTTTGAAGACAAAAAGTTTAATAAAGGGCAAATTATCGGGGGTTTAATTTTTGGTATAGGCTGGGCAATTACTGGTGCTTGCCCTGGTCCTTTATTTGCACAAATAGGTAGCGGTTTTTTAGTAGTTGGTATTACTTTTTTAAGTGCTGTTTCAGGTACTTGGGTTTATGGATATTTTAGAGAAAAATTGCCACACTAAGTTTGTTATGGTGCAAGCTATTGTAAAGTAATTTAGTAAAATGCATTTGTATATTTTGCTTATTAAAGGCTGCTAACATTAATGCTTAGCAGCTTTTTTATTTGCTATGCCTTTAATGTTGATTAAATCTTTCCTTTCAGCCATTTTGTCCTCATTTATTTTATTGCATATTTTTTGAATGGCAAAGCCTTTATATTAGCCACAGAAATTATTTACAATGAATATACAAAACGAATTTGAAAAATATGCTGTTAAGCACCAAGGCATTGGCAGCAATGTATTGCACCAATACAAAACAAGATTTAACCCAACCAATTTAACGCCATATATTATTGAGGAACGTCCATTAAACATTGCACAAATGGATGTATTTAGCAGGCTAATGATGGACAGGATTATTTTTTTGGGTCAGGGAATAGATGATTATGTAGCCAACATTATTACTGCACAAATGCTGTTTTTGGAAAGTGCAGACAGGACAAGGGACATTCAAATGTATTTAAACTGCCCAGGTGGTAGTGTTTATGCAGGTTTGGGTATTTACGATACTATGCAGTTTATTGGACCAGACGTAAGCACAATATGCACAGGCATTGCAGCAAGCATGGGGCAGGTATTGTTGTGTGCAGGTATGAAAGGAAAAAGAACAGCACTTAAACACAGCAGGATTATGATGCACCAGCCGAGTGGAGCCATTGGTGGCCAGGCAACAGATATTGAAATTACTGCTAAGGAAATAAAAACTTTACGCAACGAGCTATATGAAATTACGGCTTCGCATACTGGTAAATCTGTTGAGCAGGTAGCCAAAGACTGTGACAGAGATTTTTGGATGAAAGCAACAGATGCTAAGGAATATGGACTTGTTGATGAAGTATTATTTACTAACCCAAGAAAGGCGAATAAATAATTACATATACGATTCTATAACTACGATTAATTTTTTTATTATTAATTATTGATTATTAAAAATTTTGGCATTTAGCTAAAAACTAAAACCCAAAGACTAAAGACTTTTAAATATGATAAAGTTTCACGACGAAGAAGAAAATCCAAAAGAAGAAAAGCAGGACCAACCTGCTGGTGGTTTACTTGGAAAAAAAATGGAGCAAATGTTTTTTGAAAAACGCTCTATTTACTTTTGGGGACCAGTTGATGATAAAAGTGCCAAGGAAATAGTAACAAAGCTTTTATTGCTTGATGCTGATAAACCAGGTGAAGAAATTAAGCTTTACATAAACAGCCCAGGTGGTGTGGTAACAAGTGGTATGGTTGTGTTTGATACTATTAAATTAATACAAAGCCCTGTAAGCACTATTTGTATGGGATTGGCTGCCAGCATGGGTTCTATTTTACTAAGCTGTGGTGCAAAAGGAAGAAGGTTTATTTTTCCAAGTGGAGAAGTAATGATACACCAGCCAAGTTTAAGTGGCTATTACCAGGCAACCAGTGCTGATATTGAAATACAAGCTGAGCAAATGCGAAAAACCAAAGAACTTGGTGCAAAAATATTAGCAGAAAACTGTGGTAAATCTTTTGAACAGGTAATGAAAGATTTTGACAGAGATTATTGGATGGATGCCAATGAAGCAGTTGCATACGGCATTGTTGATGCTGTTTTAGACAAGATTTAATTTGTTGAAATATTTAATTCTTTTGTCGATAGTTTAAAAGCTATAGTTTACGTCACTGCGAGGAACGAAGCAGTCTTTTTTGTTAGTGATGGAAAAAATAGATTGCTTCGTTGGGCAAGAACCCAATCTCGCAAAGACTTGCATTGGAGTTTGCTTAAACTATTATAAAAGAAGTTTAACAAAAGAACACATAGAATAACATTTTATGTGTTTTTTTGTTTTATAAAACTAACTTATGAATAATAAAAAAATACTGCCATACATTTTCCTTGTAGTAATTGCAGTTACTGTATTGCTTGTTAAAAATTGTGGTAACAGTACATCGAATAAAAATAACACAACCACAACAGTAAAAGAACAACGTGGTTTAAACCGTAATCCATCACAGATAAATTATAGCAAGCACGCCAAATGCAGAATGGATTGCAGGCATATTGATGAAAATGAAGTGAAAGATATATTAAAAAACGGCACCATCAACTACCGAAAAAGTGAGCTTGATGGTGCCGCTTGCAAAAAGCGTTATGCTGTTGAAGGCTATAGCAAAGACAACCAGCATTTAAGGATTGTATTTGCACCTTGCGAAAGTGAAGTAACTGTTATAACCTGCATAGATATTGACACTCATTGGGAATGCCACTGTGAAGGTGATGAATAAACAAGTTATTTTTTCTCCATTACCAATACTATTTTATTAAAGTCGGCAGCAGCATTAATTACATTTTTAAAGTCGTTGTAATCTGCCAATTCATAGTGCACATCTTTGTATTCTTCTCTAATAGTTATGTCAAGCACATTGCCATTTAAAGTATAGCTACTTTTAAACCCACAGCCATTCATACCTTCTTTTTTTAGCTGCACATTCATGTTCAGGTCGTTCAAATTTTTAATTACATAACCAGTAGGAATATTAACTTTTATGTTACGAACCTGTGCATTGGCATAAGACATATCAACTGGCAGCACCCTTGGTTTCTCCTGATACATTTGTTCCTGCTGCCCAATTACATCGCCAATTTTAAATAATAACTTATTGCCAGCTTTATCAATTAAAGCACCACTACGCACCACACCAGAAATAGTTAAAGGCTTATTGTCATTGAAGTTGATGAGTGCTGCATTCTCCACATTCATGCTTACAACATTGGTGCTTTTACCAACAGATTTCATAATATCTTTTGTAGTTTCATCTTGCTTGTCTTTTGTTAAAAAAACATAAACAGGACGATAACTATGTGCTGCATAACCACTCAATATTTGTTTCGAGTTCATGGTTACACTGTCAAAATCTGCATCAAAATTTACTTCAACCTCCATATTGGTATTGTTTTTTTCAAATGGCTCTAAGGCAATGTCATCAAATTTTCCAACAGCAGTTTTAAGCGAACCTATTGAAGTGCTTTTTAAAAATAAACCACGTGTGTTAGCTTCATAAGGATTAAAAAACGGATAACGATATGTAATATTTGTTGGCGTTAAATATTTGCCTGTGGCAGGAAAGTAAATCAACGTATTTTCAATCCTGTTCCAGTTTTCAAGATCTTCATCCAATGGCAATTCGTCTCTTACACTTGGAAAAACCAATTGATACTTTATACCATATGTTTCAAAAATGTTTACCATCAACCTTGTTATACCATCGTCTGAAGCATTTTTTGTAGTAAATATTTTTTCAAAATCTGTTCCATTATCTCCCACCAATTCTTTATCAATATTAAAGTTAGATTTTATGTAATCTTCTATTTTGCAAATTGTTTTTTCATCAGTGTTTTTTTCAATATTCATTGCACTGATTATTTTGTCAAGATACTTTTGCTCTTTGCCTACAAGTGTTGTGTAGTTGGTATATACATTTTTGGCAAACTCTTTCCAGGTATATAATTCAACATCATTATTTTTAGAAAGGTTGTAGCTTAATTTATAATCAATGCGTGTTTTATAAGGGTCAACAAAAGCATACTTTGCATCACTTATATCTTTAAGCATTTTAGTATTAGCAACAACATATCGTAACTTGTCAATAGCACTATCTTTCATTGGTGTAATGCCATTAAAGCCCTTTGCATCAAATACCAAATGGCTTGGGCAAATCAATGTAAAACTTGCATTTTCAACAGGTACTATTGTTGACTGAAAAATTTCTGAACCAAAAAAATTAGGAATCTTTTTTAAAGTGTAAGTGTATTCAACTTCAGCATTTTTTTCTACACCTTCCAATGCAAATAATTTATACTTGCGTCCATCCTCCTCTGTTTCTTTTATCTTGCTCTGTGGCACATCAATTACCTTTCCATTACTTAATATAACACGAGCTTTTAAATTCAATATTTCTGAGTTGCGATACATTGGAATATAAACTTTATTATATTGCTCAATGCCTTTATCTGTCTGCACTTTAATCAATTTATAATAACTCATATTCATATAATATTCTTTGTCGTTCAAAATATATTCTACAATACGAGCATCGTTTAAATACACTGCATCGGCAGCTTTATTATCTGCACTTGATGCATGTATAATTGGCGTAGCTTGCCATGGCAATTGGTTGCTATAATTAAAAGTTTGTGCAGTAGCACTGATTGCAAAAAGCAATGACAGGGAAAATAAAAATTTCATTGTTTAGGTTTGGGTTTGGTGTTTATTAATTTATTTATTTGGAAGACTTTTTTAATACAACCTGTTCTTTATAATAACTACTCAACTGTTGTGAAGCATCGTTCCATACTGGATATTGGCTGGCTTGCACCATTAATGTTTTAAATAAAATTTGTTGCGATACAATTAGCTTGCTTTTATCAACAGCATATTTTATAGCAACGTCAAAAATATCGTTGCTAACAGTTATATCCTTTGGCTTATAATCTACAGTATAACCTACAGGTATATCAAGCAAGGTATATTGCTTAATATTATATTTATACTCTGTCTGAAAAGGCACTTTCACTTTTGCAGTATCAATTTTAGAGCCTGCATAAAACCTCTCTAGGTTAAGGTTAATATAAATCTCATCTCCTACTTTTTTGCAATAATCAGGTATATCAAAGCTGGCACTAATGTTCAATAGCTTTTCAACACTATTAAGTTTGTTTATCTTATACTCACCCAAAGTAAATTTATTGCTTGCTTTTCCCATTCTTGTCTTTACATAATCTTTCAAATCATCATCACTCTTGTACTGCAAATCATCCCATATATCGCTACCAGAATAACCACTGTAAGTTACGCTACTACTACCTTTAAGGCCATTGTTATCAATGCTTATAAAAGTACTATCTATAGTTACATTTTTATTGGCATCAACAACAGGCACATCAAGTACTTTATACTCTTTATCATTAATAGCAACCAATGCCTGCTTGCCTTGTATGCCACTTGATGGAAAACCATAAATGCAATTTGGGTCAGTTCCATCAAGGAAAACCCAGTTGCCATCAATCTTTGCAGTAGATATCATGTGATTGTCAGTAATAGGCAACCACACATCGGTATACTTATAAGGAATCCTGCGTGTACCAATCCATGTATAATGTGCCTCCACCCCTACTAAGTTTAACAATGTTGTTATCAGGCTACTCATATCTTTACAATCACCATATCGCTTGTTGCACACATCAACTGCCTGGCGTGGAATAAAGCCTTCAAGTCCATCTTCAAATGCTACATACTTAATATGTGCCTGAACCCAGTTGTATATTTTAAGAGCTTTTTCCTTATCAGTTTTAATGCCATTGGTTAAACTGTCTACAAGATTTTTTAATACTGGTGCAGCTTCTTTGTTAATGTTTTTTGTAAAATCATAATTCCATTTATACAGGTCGTCAAGGTTAGAATATACTTTAGTTTCTTCGCCACTTTTTGTATAAGATGCAACATAAATAATAACGTGAGGCTCGTAGTAAGCTGCACTTGGTGTGCCACCCAAAGTAGTTATTGGCTTTGACTTTTGTGCAGTAAACTCAAAATAATTCGAGCTTCCTTTTTGATATTTATTTACACTGATAATATTGTTTTCATTGTTCTTTAAAATGTATTTCAAATCAACTTTTTCAGGGGCTATTATGGTAAATTTATATTGGTCAACTGGCATGTAAGTATTAAAATAAAATAAAGGCAGCATGTGTATGTCTTTATAAAACTTAGTGTTTGTTACATTACAAACAGCACCTTTTATTGCCTGCGGAAAATCGAAACTTGTTTCCTTCATGTCATCATAAAACACAGAATTACTGCGTGAATCCTGAGTTTTAAAATCAGCAACTTTTATTTTTTTACCACGTTTACTGCCATCTGGTGCCATAGTATAAGCTTCTATAGTCTTCAATTCCCTGAAACCACTGTGAAATACTTTATGCTTGTTATACATGCCTACAGCTTTGTCATCAAGTATCATAAATTCTTGCTCCTCCTCGCTTTCAGCTATTAGATTATCGTCCTTATATTTTATAGTAACCGTTTCATTATATTTTGTAAATACAGCCATTTCGCCAGGATATTTGGCTTGCATTTCCTCTAAGGTTTGTGCGTTTGTATTTTGTGTAAAGCAAATAATTGCAACTAAAAGTGCAGCATGAAATTTATTCATTGATGTAGTTATAAGGTAATTTTTTATTGTTTCAAAGAAATAAGATAAAATTGAATTATAAAAAATAAAATGAAATATTTTATTAATACTTCGATAAATATTTTAGAAATAAAGCCAATGCTTCCTTTTTTTCATCATCAAATTGATACGATATATTTTCAGTAAAATATTTTTTTAAGTCATAATAATCAATCTTGTTTTCAGCAACAACATTATCAATATTATCCAATCCAATTTGCATGCAGGTATCAAACTCATCAATAAAACTTTGTGGCAAAGGCTTGTTGGAAACCCAGGTTGCAAACACAAAAGGCAAGCCAGTAAAAGCTTTCCATGCATCTGCCAAATCATAATTAAACTTATAATTGTTTTTAATCTGCAAAGCTCTGTCTCCAATTACAACAGCTGCAGTTGTGTCATTAATTTCAGCAATATAATTTTCCGTTGCATTAATAAATGTTACTTCTTTCTTCCAAAAATGCTTTAGCAAAATTTTAGTTAATGCAACAGATGTTTTACTTTGATAATCTAATAAAACAGTTTCAATATTTTCTATACTTACATTGCTGAACAAAGAAACACTCGCCACACTATTTACAGCACCAATGCAATATTTACTTACTAAATGGTATTCTTTAAGTTGAGGAATAATGGCAACAGGAACCAATGCCATATCAATTTCGTCATTAACTAATAATGCTGCAATTTTTGCTGGATAATCTTCAATTAAATCAATTTGTTGCATTAATGTGCCTTGCTTTAAGCCATACAGCAAAGGCTTTGTATTAAGGTAACTAACTGCTGCAATTCTTATATTACTCAATGTGGTTTAATTTATGGCAAATGTATTTTTATTGCTAATATGTATTTGCCTTATAAAAAATAATCTGTGAATCAGTGACCATAATTCTTAATAAAAATCTAAAATTTTCTTAAATAAAAATCTACATTCATCTTTGGCTTAATTTTATATAAATGTTTTAAATGCGAACACTTTTTTTATCGGTAATTTGCTTGTTAATACTACATACAACACAGGCACAATCTATTTCTCAGGAAGATTATCAATCATTAAAACAGATTGAAAGTTTTTTAAGAAAACAATCTGACAGTATTATTAATTCAGAAAGTGATGAAACAAGGTTTGCCAGTTCAAGAGATTTGGTGCAAGGTTTAGTAATAGCGTTGAAAACAAAATATTCGTTTAATTATGCGTTTGATTCTGTTCAGATTTCAAAAATTTATTCTCCTGATTCCACATTTAGGATTTTTACATGGCAGGTAATGAAAGATTATAGTTATTACAGGCAATACGGTGCTATACAAATTAAAACTGCAGACGGAAGCTTAAAATTATTTCCATTGTTTGATGCAAGTGATTTTACACAAAAGCCAACTGATTCAATACGTTCAGCAGATAAATGGATTGGGGCAATTTATTATAAGATTATTTTGAAAACATATAACAACAAAAAATATTATACGTTACTTGGTAGTGATGAAAACAATGAGCGAACCAATAAAAAATGGATTGATGTACTAAGTTTTGATGAACAAGGTAAGCCACAATTTGGTCGTAGTTGTTTTGTATATCCAAATGATGGCATTAAGCCTTCACAGCCTTGTTATAGATTTTGTATTGAATATAAAAAGAATGGGGGTGTGAGATTGTTTTATAATGATAAGTTAGATGAAATCATTTTTGACCACATTGTTAGTGAAAATAACGACCCAGCAACAAAGTCAACCTTAGTACCTTATGGCGATTATGAAGGTTTTAAATGGAGTAATGGTAAATGGTATTTTACTGCTCAGCCTTTTGATGCCCTACCTTTTGATGATGAACAAAAAAGTGTTCCTAAGCCAATGCAAAGTATTGAAAAAGACGAAAAGAAACTGAATAAAAAAAGGAAGCCAATATTTTAATCTGAATACTAAAAATAAAGGTATCTCAACAACATATCAGGCATTACACCCAACAAAATAATCAATGCTGCAACAGCAATTAATATTACTTTAAATGTAGAATTGATAGGCAAAGTTTCAGCATCACCTTGTTTAAAGTACATTGCCTGTATTACCTTGAAATAATAATACACACTCACAGCAGCAAATAACACAGCAACTATAACTATAAAGAAAGTGCCACTTGTTTCAATCGCTGCCTTAAGCATATAATATTTTGCAAAGAAGCCTGATGTTAAAGGAATACCTGCAAGGGATAATAAAAAGATGGTAGTGCAAAATGCAAGCACAGGTTGGGTTTTTGCCAATCCATTAAAGCCTTCGAAGCTTACATCTTTCATTTTTACCAATACAGAAAATACACCTAAAGTTGCCAAGCTATATGCAGCACTGTACAATAAAATCCCTTCTTTGCTGCTGCCATTATTGGCATATAAGGCAAACAACATAAAGCCAGCTTGTGCAATAGAACTGTAAGCCAGCATACGCTTTACGCTTTGTTGAAATACTGCTGTAATATTTCCTGCAAGCAATGTCAATATGATAACCAAAGGCACAATCAATTTCCACGAAGCACCTAACTGCACGCTTCTTTCTTCAAATAATTTTATGAAAGCTATAAAGCCAGCAGCCTTTACAACTGTTGACATAAATCCTGTAAACACAGTTGGTGTGCCATCATACACATCAGGTGTCCAAAAATGGAATGGTGCAGCACTTACCTTAAAGCACATTGAAATAAAAATGAATAGCAAACCCAATGGCAATAAAATTCCATTGTTGGGTGCAATGCCCATTGCTGGTGCATTGTAGGCAATTCCAAAATTTCCATTGGCACCATACATTAATGCTATTCCCATTAACATTATACCTGTGGTGAAAGAACCCATCAAAAAGTATTTCAATGATGCTTCATTGCTTTTTAAATTCTTTTTTTCAGAACCTGCAAGAATGTATAATGGAATGGTCATTATTTCAACACCTAAAAACAGCATCAGCAAGGTATTGTAGCAACTTAAAACACTTACACCACACAGCACAAAAAATATCAATGCAAAATATTCAGCAGCATTATTGCCAACTTCTGTTATATCACTTCCACTCAATAAAACATAAACCAATGTTGAGAATATGGCAATGGAATTAAAGAAGAAACCAAACTTGCTGAATGCAAGCATTCCCTTTGTATCAACATTTATAACCCAGCAACCATAAGTGTTGCAGATATTTGCTGCTAATAAAATCAATAAACCAGCAACAGCAATATTTTTAATAGCAGTTTTGTTAGCAGTAAAAATTCCACTAAACATCATCACCACACCCAATAAAGCAGAAACAATAATTGTATTCATCTTAATTTTTTTGTTTCACACAAAGACAACAAGGTTACAACGAAACAAAGGCTTTGTGAACTTTGTTTTCTTTGTTGCTTTGTGTGAAATAACTATCTTACTAAATTCAGCATTGGCATTGGATACACACCCAACACAATAATCATTACCACAATAATTACCAAAGCCAGTTTTATATTAAAGCTAATGTCTATGGCGTTTTCAGTTTGTGCAACTGTGTTGCCATAAAATATTTTTTGCACCATTCCAAGTGTATAAACTGCACCAAGTATAATGCTGATTCCTGCAAAAGCAGCAAACCATATATTAAATTTAAACAATCCACTAAACATTAAAAACTCACCCACAAAAGCATTGGTTAATGGCAAAGCCACATTGGCAAAAGCCAGCACCACAAGCAATATGGCAAGTGTTGGTGCTTTGGTTGCCAAGCCACCAAGTTCACTGAATTTACGGGTTCCAACTTGCTTTTCTATTACATCAGCCACAATCCAAAGTCCAATTACGTTAATGCCGTGATTGAACATTTGTATCAACACACCATCCATTGCCTGTGGTTGTTTGGTAAAGATTGCAGCACACATTAAACCAATATGGGCAATAGATGAATAGGCAATCAAACGCTTTACATCATCTTGCTTAATGGCAATAAGCGAAGCATACAACATTCCAATTACAGAAAGGATAATTACAAAGTTTGCGTGTCCTGCAACAGCCAAAGGAAGCACAGGAAGAATCCATTTTATCACTGCAAAAATTCCCATTTTAACCATCACGCCACTCAACACCATTGTTACAGCAGTTGGCGATTGCTCGTAAGCATCAGGCTGCCAGGTGTGAAAAGGAAAGATGGGCATTTTGATGGCGAATGCTATAAACATTAACGCAAACACTGATGCCTGTTGCTTTCCAGACAAATGCAATTGTAGAAAATCCGTATAAGCAAATGAATGTATGCCTGGTGTTTGAAGGTATAAATAAATCAAGCCAAGCAACATTAATAATGAACCAACAAATGTGTAAATGAAAAACTTGAAAGTAACCTGAATCCTTTTTTCGCCACCCCATATGCTACATAAAAAGTAAGCTGGTATTAATGCAAGTTCCCAAAAGAAATAAAACAACAAGGCATCATTGGCTAAAAACACACCCATAATTCCAGCCTGCATCAACAACATTAAAGCATAAAACTGGTTGCTGTTTTTGTAGTTTGAATGATAGATTGATGTGAAGATGATGGGCAATGAAATGCTGTTTAACAGGCAAAGCATTTTGCTCATTCCATCAAGCGACAAAGAGAAGTGAGCGTTTAAACTTGGTATCCAGTCTGCATTGTAGGCAAGTTGTGTTTTGCTGCACAAGCTGCACAACGAAACTGCCAATGTTCCAATGGCTGTTAATAATGAAAATCCTTTTGCAGCTTTTTCATCCTTTAAAAAGAATGTAATAACACCTGCAACAATTGGAATTAATATGAGTAATAAAGAATACATTATAAATTATTTTGGAACACGGATGACACAGATTGTTTATGATTTAGTAAGATAAAAAATCAGTGCTAATCATAACCAATCATATAAAATCAGCGTTCTATCATCATCAAAATATCTTGCTTATAAATTTAAAAATATGACCATCATTTATCCATATAAAAATGATAACAACAAAAGCTGCAATCATCATTAATATATAATTGCCAACCTGCCCACTTTGCACTAATCTCAATTGACGAGAACTATACTGAACAAATTTTCCAACACCATTCACAGCACCATCTATACCACTTTTCTCAATAATAGATTTGAATAATTCTGCAAAGTGCATTAAAGGTTTAACAATTATTGTATCGTACAATTCATCAACATACCATTTGTTTTGCAAAACTTTTCCTAAGCCTTGTGCATCTTCCATTTCAGGTTTTTTACTGAATTTATTTATGGCAAATAAAATAGCAATGGCAGCCAATGCAACACTTGCACCCATTAACAAATATTCTGTAGAATGTTCAATATGATGAGCTTGTTCACTTACCAAAACTGGTGAAAGAAAATGATGCAACTTATGGCTTCCACCCAAAATTTCTGGAATACCAACCAAACCACCAACAACACTTAAGATTGCTAAAACAATTAAAGGCAAAGTCATTGATTTTGGGCTTTCGTGCAAATGATGTTCCTGCTCGTGTGTACCACGAAATTTCCCTAAGAAAGTTGTTGCATATAATCTGAACATATAGAAAGCTGTCATACAAGCACCAACTACGCCCAATATCCAATAAGCTTTATTGTGAGCATAAGCAGCAGCAAGAATTTCATCTTTACTAAAGAAACCACTAAAAGGTGGAATACCACTAATGGCTATACAACCTAATAAGAAAGTTAAATGCGTTGCAGGCAAATATTTTTTCAGTCCACCCATTTTCCTGATGTCTTGCTCGTGGTGCATTGCGTGTATTACAGAGCCTGCACCAAGGAACAACAATGCCTTGAAGAATGCGTGTGTCATTACGTGAAAAACTGCACCTGTAAAAGCACCACATCCCAACCCCAAAAACATATATCCCAACTGGCTCACTGTTGAGTAAGCCAACACTTTTTTAATATCATTTTGTTTGATAGCAATTGTTGCACTAAACAATGCAGTTGCCAAACCAATGATTGCGATAAAGTGCATTGTAAATTCACTCAGGCTAAACAAGGCATTGCTACGTGCAATCATATAAATACCTGCTGTAACCATTGTTGCAGCGTGTATCAATGCACTTACTGGCGTTGGGCCAGCCATTGCATCAGGCAGCCAGGTGTATAAAGGAATTTGTGCAGACTTACCCATTGCACCAACAAACAATAACATTGTGATGGCAGTAATATCTGTTGCAGAAAGTTTAGCCAAATTAGCAGCAGTGAACACTTCATTATAACTTACAGTTCCCAGTTTATTAATAATCCAAAACACGGCAAGCAAAAAACCTAAATCACCAATTCGATTCATTACAAATGCTTTTTTAGCTGCGTAGTTGTAGTTGTTATTTTTAAACCAATATCCAATTAATAAATAAGAGCAAAGACCCACACCTTCCCAACCAATAAACATTATTACAAAATTTGCACCCAACACTAACAATAGCATTGAGAAAACAAAAAGGTTTAAATAAGCAAAGAACCTTGCAAAATGCTCTTCATTTTCTTCGTGCATATAAGCAGTTGAATACACGTGTATCAAAAAGCCAATGCCTGTGATGATTAATAAAAATAAAGATGAAAGCTGGTCAACCTGAAAGGCAAAATCAATTTGCAAGCCAGTAGTTTTTATAAATGTGAACAATGGATTTACAGCCATTGCCCCAGTTGACTTTACCTGAAAAAATAAAACAAGGCTTACTACAAATGAAGCCAGTATTGCACCACTACCAATAATGCCAGTTAGTGTTTTGGATAACGATTTACGCATTAAACCATTGATAAGAAAACCTACCAAGGGAAATAATGGAATTAAGTAAACAAGTTTGTTCATAAGCCTCCCCAACCCCTCCAAAGGAGGGGCTTTTAAACTCGAGTATTAAATAAACGAGCTAAAATTTTGTTTTAAATTATTCAAAATATTTTTCAATTCTCCATCCAATTCCTCCCTTTTGGGGAGGTTAGGAGGGGCTGTTAATTCTTCAATCTATTTAAAAAATTAATATCAATGCTTTTTGTATTTCTATACAGCATCACAATAATTGCCAAGCCCACACTCACTTCTGCTGCTGCAACTACCATTATAAAGAAAACAAAAATCTGTGCTTCTGCACCAACAGTTGTTGCTTTATCTGTTAAATAAGCAGCACCATAGTGCATTTTACTAAATGCAACCAAAAGCAAATTCACTGCATTAAGCATAAGCTCAATACACATAAAAACAATGATGGCATTTCTACGTGTCAACACCCCAACAACCCCTATTGTAAAGAGTGTTAAAGCAAAAATGATATAATAATTAATTGGCATAAATTCAATTCGATAATTTTAAAATTTGACAATTCGACAATAAGATAAATTGTCGAATTATCGAATTCACTAATTTACTAATTTGCTCTCTTTCTTTCCTATCACCACAGCACCAACCATTGCACTTAAAAATAAAACACTGCTTATTTCAAAAGGCACAACAAAATCAGTGAATAAAACCTTACCTAAAGTTTTAATCAAACCAATATTGCCAATGCCAGTCAATGCTTGTTTATTGTTTATTTCGTTTGCTTGCTTTACCAATGAAACCAAAACCATCAGCAAACAACCACCACTTACAGCACCAGCAAGTTTCATCCACACATTTTTCTGTGGTTCATTTTCTTTGTTCAGGTTCATCAGCATTATCACAAATAAAAACAACACCATTATAGCACCTGCATAAACTATCAGGTTCACAATTGCCAAAAATTGTGCATTCAATAAAATGTAATGACCACTGATTGCAAAGAATACAGCAATAAGCCACAACACACTGTGTACAGGGTTTTTGCTCACCAATACCATAATAGCACTAATGATTGCAAAACCACTCAAAAGCCAGAATATTATTTGTGTTAAGTTCATCTAATAATTATTAATTATTAATGATAAATTATTAATTCAACATTTATAATTTATCATTCAGCATTATTTATAATCCTTTCGCTTCAGCAAATTTTTCAGCTTCAGTTTTAACGTTAGGAATTAATAAATCTTCTTTACCATAAATAAAACTCTTACGCGTAAAGTTTGATGGCGTAAAAGTTTCACTCAAATAAATTGCATCTTTAGGGCAAGCTTCTTCGCACAAACCACAAAAAATACAACGCAACATATTAATCTCATACTTGGCTGCATATTTTTCTTCCCTGTACAAATTCTCTTCACCATCCAATCTTTCAGCAGCTTCCATTGTTATAGCTTCTGCAGGGCAAGCAACTGCACACAACCCACAGGCAGTGCACCTTTCACGACCTTCCTCATCCCTGTTCAAAACGTGCAAACCCCTGAACACAGGACTAAATTCACGCTTCTGTTCAGGATAGCGAATGGTAGGTTTCTTTTTAAATATGTGGCTGAACGTGATAAACATTCCCTTAATAATATTCCAGAGATAAATCTTCTCAAGGAACGTCATTGGGCGTCTGTCAACAGGTTTAATTTTATTTGTTAATGCTTGCATCTTAAAGTTTGCAAATATATTTTCTACGTTTTTTAATCAAGTTTATTAATAAGCCTTTGGCTTATTTTTTCTTTTATTATTGTCCCAACTTTTTATTCTCTATTAAACTTCAGTGGCGTTGGCACCATTTGAAATTTGGAATTCTATTTAGCTATTTCTCAAATTCAATTGTCTCTAAAAAATCTAAATGTTCCTGTGCTTCATTCTGAACTGTTTCCCAAATAATGTTATAACTCAATCCAAAGTAATGATGAATTAATTTATTTCTAAAGTCAGTTAATCTTCGCCACTCAACTTGCTGATTGTCGCTTTTAAATTCTTCAGATAAAATATTTGCAGCCTCACCAATAATCTCAAAATTTCTTACAACTGCATCTTTCATCATTTTGTTATCCATAAATTCATCAAAAGAAACATCCTTGGTATAATTCAAAATATTTTTGAAGCAATCAACCATATCCTGAATTAATAATTCATCTTCTCTTTTAGGCATAAATTAAATCAGGTTTTATAGCTTCAAAATATCTTGGTTTAATTCCATCTTTTGCAACAACCTGAACTTCTTTGCCAATAAATAAATCATCTAAAAAATAACAAATGTCCAAAAATTCCATGCCTATTTTTCCTTCATAATCAAACATTATATCAATATCGCTTTTCTCTGTTTGTTCATCCCTGCTATAACTTCCAAATAAAGCAAGCTCTGTTACACCATATTTTTGGTGCAATATTGGTTTTGCTTCTTGTAGTTTTTGTATGATATAATATTTATCCAAATCAACTATTCAATTTAAAAATGAAATCCACCTTGTGCCCTATATAAAATAATTGCACCAGTTACAATCAAGTTAAACAAAGCCAGTGGTATCATTGTTTTCCAGCCAAGGTTCATCAATTGGTCATACCTAAATCTTGGAATTGTCCATCTAATCCACATAAACAAAAAGATGAACGAAACAATTTTTATAAGCAATACACCAACTTGTAATAATGCTGTCCAATCGCCCAAACTTCCTGCATATAATTTTGCATCATCCACAAAAGGAATATCATAACCACCAAAAAACATTGTAGCCATTACAGCACTGCTCATAATCATATTGATATATTCAGCAAACAAGTAAAAGCCCAACTTCATTGATGAATATTCCTGGTGATAACCAAAGTTCAATTCATTCTCAGCTTCTGGCAAGTCAAATGGCGTTCTGTTACACTCTGCCAAAGCACAAACAAAAAATATCAAAAAGCCTAATGGCTGATAAACTATATTCCAAAAGCGATGGTCTTGTTGCTGCTTTACAATTTCACCAAGGCTTAAACTTCCTGTCATAAACAACAAAGCCAAAAGGCTTAAACCCATTGCCAATTCATAACTTATTGCCTGACTTGCAGCACGCAAACTTGCCATTAAAGAGAACTTGTTGTTGCTTGCCCAGCCACCAATCATAATGCCATATACACCCAAACTTACCACAGCAAAAATGTAAAGGATACCAATATTTATATCAGCAACCTGAATAGGAAATTTATGTCCGTTTAAAGTAATTTCACCAGCCCAGGGAATAACAGCACAAGTCATTAATGCAGCCACCATTGCCAAGCCTGGCCCTAAAATAAACAACCATTTGCTTGCAGCAGTTGGAATGATTTCTTCCTTTGTAAACATTTTAACACCATCTGCCAGAGGTTGCAAAATTCCAAAAGGCCCAGCACGATTAGGGCCTGGTCTGTCTTGTAAAATAGCAGCTACCTTACGCTCAGCAAAAGTTGTATATAGTGCTATACCCAAACTTGCAAAAATGATAATTGCAATGAGTACAAATTTTTCGAGTAATAAAAGCCATTCTATTGTTAGTAAAGTCATTTTGTAAATCTGTTTATGCGTACATCAATCTTCCTTTAGGTTGTGGAATTTCCCAACCTTGTTCTTTAGCAATACTCAACCATTCTTCTGCAACAATATTCACCTCTTTTAGTGCTTCATCTTGCGTATCACCGTGAGCTATACAACCTTTTAACTCTGGTATTTCTGCTATGAACACATCATCAGCATCACTCCAATAAATTATAATTTCATACTTACTCATCTTTAATAATTTTATGTGTTACTAAAAATTCTCTTACTTGTTTAATTTGATAAGATTTAGCTTTTCCATCTTTTGTTTTTTGCAAATTGATGATTTCCTTAATTCCATCTATACCAAATATTCTATGACTTCCTGTTATTCTTTTTTCTTCAAATCCTAAATGAAATAAAATATTTATCAAATCATCTAAATCAAAGTTTGCATCGGCATTTCCCATCATTAACTTCAATAGTAATTTATCTTTTTTACTCATAAAAATTACTATTTAAAATCTGTTGAATGAGCTGGTCTGTCTAATTCACTTAAATGAACATTAGGTTTATTTACTTCACTTTCATCGTGAATATCCATTAATAATTTAGGGTCACGACCACTCATTACTGCATTAAATGTTTCTTGTGGTTTTACAACATTTACATAATGCCCTTGTGCAATTACTGAATGGCGATTAATGACACTTGGTCCTTCAATTGTCCAGTCACTTGCTTTCTTTGTTTCAAACCTGCAAGTGTTGCAAATCCATCCTGTCTTACCATTGCTTGCTTCTTTCACTTCACCCCATTCATCTTTTCTTGCAGTTACCCTGAACACTTCATCACCTCTCATCCACAATTGCACTTCACCACAACATTTAGGATTATTGCAATTTCTGTGAGCATCTACAGGCTTGGTAAACCACACACGATTTTTAAAACGGAAAGTCTTATCTGTTAATGCACCAACAGGGCAAACATCAATTACATTCCCTATAAAATCATTCTTTAAATTCTTTTGAATAAAAGTTGCAATTTGTGCGTGGTCACCTCTATCCAAAATTCCGTGTTCTCTTTCTTCTGTAAGCTGATTGGCTGCAAACACACACCTGAAACACATTATGCAACGTGTCATATGCAGTTGAATGTAATCGCCTAAATCAACCTTATGAAATGTCCTTCTTTTAAACTCATAACGAGTTCCTTCTTTACCGTGATTGTAACCCAAATCCTGCAAATCACATTCACCAGCCTGGTCGCAAACTGGGCAATCCAATGGATGATTTATTAATAAAAATTCTACCACACCATTTCTTGCGTCAATCACTTTTGGTGAAGTAATATTCTTTACTTCCATTCCATCCATAACAGTTGTTCTGCAACTTGCAACAAGCTTAGGCATTGGTCTTGGGTCTTTTTCAGAACCCTTGCTCACTTCCACCAAACAAGTCCTGCACTTGCCACCACTGCCTTCCAACTTGCTGTAATAGCACATTGCAGGTGGTGTAACATCACCCCCAATTTTACGAGCAGCATTAAGAATTGTAGTTCCAGCAGGAACTTCAACTGTAATGTTGTCGATAATAACTTTAAATAATTGTTCAGACATAGTTTATGCTGTTACAGGCACATAGATATCATCTGCGTAATGTGCCAAACCAAAATTTCTAATTTGTGATTCCTGTGGATTATCAACGTGCCATTCAAACTCATCTCTAAAATGCCTTATAGCAGCTGCAACAGGCCAGGCTGCTGCATCACCCAATGGGCAAATGGTATTGCCTTCTATCTTGCGTTGAATATCCCACAATAAATCTATATCACTTCTTTTACCTTTTCCATTTTCAATGCTCTGCAAAATCTTTTCCATCCAGCCTGTCCCTTCTCTACAAGGACTGCATTGCCCACAACTTTCATGTCTGTAAAACCTTGCTAAAGTCAGGGTATGTTTTACCACACATTGGTCTTCATCTAAAACAATAAATCCACCACTACCCATCATAGAACCAGTTGCAAAACCACCATCACTTAAACTTTCATAGTTCATTATGCGTTGCTCCCCTTTTGCAGTTTTCAACAATAAATTAGCTGGTAAAATGGGTACTGAAGAACCACCAGGAATACAGGCTTTCAGCTTTTTTCCATTTCTTATACCACCGCAATATTCATCACTATAAATAAATTCCTCAACACTGATGGTCATATCAATTTCATACACACCACCTTTATTAATGTTGCCACAAGCCGAAATCAATTTTGTTCCTGTGCTTTTGCCCACACCAATTTTTGCATACTCTTCGCCACCATCATTTACAATAGGCACAACAGCAGCAATGGTTTCAACATTGTTCACCACAGTTGGTCTTTGCCACACACCTTGCACAGCAGGAAATGGTGGTTTAATTCTTGGATTGCCACGCTTGCCTTCAAGCGATTCTATTAATGCAGTTTCCTCACCACAGATGTAAGCACCAGCACCACGCTGCACATAAATTTCACAATCAAATCCACTACCTAAAATGTTCTTGCCCAACCATCCATTTGCCTTAGCTTCATCAATGGCGTGTTCTAAAATATCAGTAATCCACGCATACTCGCCACGTATATAAATGTAAGAAACATTGCTACCCAAAGCATACGAACTCACAATCATTCCTTCCAATAAAATATGTGGAATAAATTCCATCAAATACCTGTCCTTAAAGGTTCCTGGCTCACTTTCATCTGCATTCACCACCAAATGCCTTGGCACACCTTCAGGCTTTGCAATAAACGACCACTTCATTCCTGTAGGAAAACCAGCACCACCACGACCACGCAAACCACTCTTCTTCACTTCCTCAACCACAGCCTCTGGCGACAAAGTTTTCAGTGCTTTTTCAACACTTCTATACCCACCCTCACGCCTATACACATCATATAACCTGATGTTCTCAACGTGTGCTTTTTCTAATAATAATTTTCTACTCATAAATCTAATTTGCTAATTAGCCAATGTACTAATCTGCTAATGATTTGTATGTTTATTCCGTTTCACGGAATTTTTTTTTTATGTTACCAGCTTTGTGCTACTATTTAACTTTAGTGGCGTTGGCACCATTCAAGTTTTTAATGCTATTGAGCTTTTCTCACATTCTATTCCACCTTTCCTTGATACAAATTCCAAACAGGAAAAATCATATCCCAATCCTTTCCCCAAACAATATTTCCATTCTCAATTTTATACTTCACAAAATTTTCTTCCTTCTTGTATTTATTATATTGTGGATGGCTATGTGTTTCAAAAAAACTATTAAAATCAACAACAGTTTTCTTGTTATCATTAAACATTAATTCAAGCAAGAAATTGCCTTTGTAATTTGCCGATATAATGTTTATTGTTTTCATTCCCTACACTTTTTCTGTTATTGTTTCGCTTCTCACTTTTTGATTCAGCACAAAAAAGTTTGTCCATTTTTCAACAATACCTTTATGATATTTTTTTACAAACCTTTTTGCAATCTTCAAATCCTTTTCACTTAATGGTTGCTTGCCTTTTACAGCTTCAACATTCAATCCTTTCAAGCTACCATTTTCATACATCAATTCAATCTTGCTTTCAAACTCACCAAAGGAAATATGAACGTGAATTGGTAAATGTTCATTTGCATAAAAGAAAAAAACATAACCGAGATATTCATAAATCTTTGGCATAATAACGTTCAACTTTTAGCTTTCTTTAACTGCCTGCCTTGCTTCCAACAACCACTCATTATTCTTCTTCACCCAAACCAAAGTAATTTTCATTTTCAATTCCATTGGTTCATTTTTATAAGTCAGTACAATTTTAGCATTCATATTAACAATGGCTGTGTTCTCAAACAACCTAATCTTCATATCACTTGGGTCAATGCTTTTGTAATCCTGCTCTTTTGAAACCACAGAACGAATTAACTCAGTCTTTGTTTGAATCATTCCATTGGTATGACCATAAGTAACATCATCAGCCAAAACCTTTGAAAGAGTAACACTATCTTTTGCAACCAAAGCAGTTTTTAGTGTCAGCATTTTCATCATTATTTCCATTTTACCAGCTTCGCTTTGTGCAAACGAAATTTGCGTAATGAATAGAAATAATATGATAAGTTTTATTTTCATTTTTATTTCTCACGCCACGATGCAACGAGTACAACGAACGCAAATTTTGTTTTTATTATAACGTTGCAACGTTGCTTTCTTTGCTTCGTTGCGTGAAAACCTATTTATCAACCTTCACACTTTGCCTTCCCATCAACTTCCATTTTTTCTTTACCAAGACCCAGGTTTGTAAAGTATTTAGTTTTAATGGAATTACTTTTCCATCTTCTTTAGTTTCAGTGCCAGTTAGCAAACACCTTACAACAGCAGTACTTCCATTAACAATAACCTGGTTAATTTCAGTCTTTATATCTGTATAAGCTGATTTGTTGTGAGAAGCATTTTCAATCATATCTTTTCTGTTCTCAACCTTGCCACCACTATGACCATAATTCACTTCATAAGCCAACAAATTTTCCAAAGCCATACTATCCTTATCAATAAAAATTGCCTTGTGCAATTCCATCACTTTGTCTGATACTTCCTTGATAGGTTTGTATTGGGCAAAACCCACAAAGCCAATAAAACAAAATATAATTAATAAACTTTTTTTCACTTTAGCTTTTAGTTTTGACTTGAAGTATTCCTTCTACACTCTTCAATAATAGCATCAACTTTTTCCTTGGTTAAATGTTCCCTGTAATGCTTGCCCAATTGCATCATTGGTGCATAACCACAAGCACCTAAGCACTCAACAGTTTTTAAAGTAAACATTCCATCAGTAGTTGTTTCACCAACACCAATATTCAATTTCTGTTTAATGTAATCAATAATATCATCACTTCCACTTACCATACAAGGTCCTGTTTGGCAAACCTCAAACATATACTTGCCAACAGGTTTAAGGTTATACATACTATAGAATGTAGCAACCTCATACACTTCAATTGGTTTTATGCTCAACAGTTCAGCCACATAATCCATTGTTTCACTGCTCAACCATCCACCAAAACTATCTTGTGCCAAATGCAATACAGGCAACAAAGCACTCTTTTGTTTTCCCTCAGGATAACGTGCCACCAAACGGTTAAACTCTTTTAGTTGTGTATCTGTAAATTTCATACCCTAAATCCCTAAAGGGACTTTAAATAATTTTTGTTTTATAATTCCCCTTTAGGGGTTAGGGGTTTAAGCATCCAATTCCCCTGCAATCAAATTCAGGCTACTCATTGTAATAATCGCATCACTCAACATTGCATTATCTGTAAGCTCACTGTAAGCCTGGTAATAAATAAAGCAAGGCCTTCTAAAGTGCAATCTGTAAGGCGTTCTGCCACCATCGCTAATCAAATAAAATCCCAACTCACCATTAGCACCTTCAACAGAACTATACAATTCACCAGCAGGAATTTCAGTTTCACCCATCACAATTTTAAAGTGATAAATCAATGCTTCCATTTTGGTGTAAACATCCTTCTTTTCTGGCAGGTAATAAGCAGGACAATCAGCGTGATAAACATCAGCTTCAGCACCTTTAAATTCCTGCACTTTTTTATATGCTTGTTCTATAATAGAAAGTGATTGCCAAACCTCTGCACCACGCACCAAAAACCTGTCATAATTATCGCCAGTAGAACCAACAGGAATCGTAAAATCAAAGTCCTGATAACTACTGTAAGGCGTGTGAATCCTCACATCATAATCAACACCTGTAGCACGAAGGTTAGGCCCTGTAAATCCATAGTTCAAAGCCCTTTCAGCACTAATAGCACCAGTTCCAATGGTTCTATCCATAAAAATCCTGTTACGCACAAAAAGGTTTTCAAACTCTTTCCAAACCTTTGGAAACTCAACCAAAAACTTTTCCAGTTTTTCAAAAGCAGTGTTGGTAAAATTCCTTTCAAAACCACCAATCCTGCCCATATTTGTTGTTAAACGACTACCACAAACTTCCTCATAAATCTCATACACTTTTTCCCTCATTTGCATCACATACAAAAACCCTGTGAAAGCACCAGTATCCACACCCACAATAGAATTACAAATCAAGTGGTCAGTAATCCTCGCCAATTCCATTATAATCACACGCAAATAATCAACACGTTTTGGCGTTTCAACCTTCAACAATTTTTCGCAGGTCAGGTGCCAGCCCATATTGTTTATAGGCGATGAACAATAATTCAACCTGTCTGTCAAAGTTGTAATTTGATACAATGGTCTGCGTTCAGCCAACTTCTCAAACGCCCTGTGGATAAAGCCTACAGTCTGTTCTGCACTCACAATCCTTTCACCATCCAGTTCAATAATATTTTGAAAAACACCGTGCGTTGCAGGATGCGTTGGACCCAAGTTAAGCGTTGTAGTTTGCTTTTCTATTGAGCCTTCAGGCAGTTTAATATGGTGATGTAATACGTCTGACATTTATTAATTCGACAATTTAAAAATTTGAAAATTCCAAAATGTGTTTACATTATTTTCAATTCAAAATTTATAATTTATAATTATTTTGGGGCATTCACCCTACGTCTATCCTTCAACTTCAGTTCCTGCTTTTCGTTACAAGTCCTCGCTTCACTACGTTTCACTGTGGGCTTTCCACTTAAATCAGGCAGCCTTTCAGCATTCGTAATTCTATTTGGCAATGTGCAATCTTGTTCTATTCATACACATCTTTTCTGTGACCAATCTTAACAATATAAACTTTTACAACTTTATCATTAATTTCATAAATCACTCTGTAATCACCTACTCTTATTCTATAACTATCATTACCACTCATTTTGATGCTTCCATAAGGTCTTGGATTATCTGCCAATGAAAAAACTTTATCAAGTATTTTATTCTTTAATGGTTTATTCATTTTATCCAAGAACTTCATAACAGAGTCTGCTATTTGAATTTCATATTGCATTATAGCTTACCCTCTTTTTTCCACTGTGTTACAACATCATCCAATTTATGAAATTTCTCACCTCTTGCCTTAGATGCTTTAATATCTCTTATGTCTTCTTCTTCCTCTAAAATATCAACCATTCTTTGCAACTCTTTTTTTGAAAAGGCGTTTACTTTTTTTACACCTGAAAATTTTTGCAAAAGTTTTTCTATAAAACTTGCTTCGCTTTTACCTTCAATATTTATCAATAAAGTTGTCATATCAATTTTCTTTTATTTTCTTACAACTTATAATACCTCTTTTCCTTCCTGGTGTTTTTCATCTTCTGCAATTGTTCCACCAACTGCTTTTTAAGTTCCAAAACCAAAAGTTCCACCACGCCCAAACATTTCATCATCCTTATCAATCCTTGTCTGGTCTTCCAATGGAAATTCTTTTCTCATAGGAAAATAATCCATTTCATCCACATTCAAAACCCTTTTCAAATTTGGATGACCAACAAATTTGATTCCATAGAAATCATAAGTTTCCCTTTCCATCCAATTGGCAGCACTAAACAATTTTGATGCAGTGTAAACATCAGTATTTTCAATGCTTGTAAACACTTTAAATCTCAATCGCACATTATCTGTTAAGTTGTGCAAATGATATACAACAGCCAATTCTCTACCAACATTATCTGGATAATGAACAGCAGTTAAGTCTGTCATAAACCTAAACTTCATTGTTTCATCATCAAACAAAAACTGCAACACTTTCAAGTTCATTTCCTTTGGTGTTTCAAAAGAAAGAAAGCCAAATTGTTCTTCAAAATTTGAAGCATCTTCGCCAAACTTATCAGTTAGTTTTTGCTTTATTATTTCGTTTGTTAAACTCATTTTTCTAAATCAAAAGTTAAAAGTCAAAACCTCAAACTTTTGGCATTTGACTTTCTAATTTTTACTTTTTACTCAATCCCATAACTTTCCATCAACTCTTTATATTTCTCACTTCCCCTTCTTCTCAAACTTTCATTATGCACTAAATCCTGTATCCTCATCACACCATCAATAATAGCTTCTGGTCTTGGTGGACAGCCAGGCACATAAACATCAACTGGAATAATCTGGTCAATGCCTTGCAACACACTGTAAGTATCAAAAATACCACCACTGCTTGCACAAGCACCAACTGCAATTACCCAACGTGGCTCTGCCATTTGCAAATAAACCTGACGTAAAACTGGTGCCATTTTTTTAGCAATAGTTCCCATCACCATCAATAAATCACATTGCCTTGGGCTAAATCCTACACGCTCACTTCCAAACCTTGCAAGGTCATAATGGCTTGCCATTGTTGCCATAAATTCAATACCACAACAACTTGTAGCAAATGGCAAAGGCCAGATAGAATTTTTACGAGCCAAGCCAATAACTTTATCAAACTTAGCTGTCATAAATCCTTCACCTGTGTACATTTCAGGGGCTTCACCAACAATAATACTGTCGGTTAACTTAGCCTCTTTTGGATGAATATTAAAACGAACTGGTCGCATACAAATAATGTTAAATGTTAAATGCTAAATGTTAAATTAGTATCATTCATAATTCAACATTCATCATTCATAATTACTTTAGTCTTCCCACTTCAATGCACCTTTCTTTATTACATAATAAAACCCAACTAAAAAAAATCCAACAAACATCAACACAGCCATAAAAGTTTTCCAACCCATAGCTGCATCGTGTGCAAATTCTTTAAAATTAACTGCATAAGGATAAAAGAAAATCACCTCAACATCAAATAACACAAACAAGATGGCAATTAAGAAATATTTAACAGCCATTGGGCTTCTTGCATCACCATGAGTAGGAATACCACTTGTAAATGTTTCAAGTTTATCTTTTGTTTTTCTTTTAGGTCCTGCAATAGCACTTAAAGCCAACATTGTTGCTATAAAACCTACAGCAAATATTAATTGAATTGCTATTGGTAAGTAACTATTTGCAGCGTCAATATCTAATAAAAAAGGCATAAAAAACTATAAGTGGCAAATATAGTTGTGTACTTCATACAAAATAAAAAACTCTCTGTTTTTACAGAGAGTTTTTTATTAAGATTTTGTTTTTACTTTTTTTTTGTTTTGTCGTCTTTTTTTATACCATTTACTGCACCAGTTGATTTTACTGGTTTATCAGTTTTTGCAGGTGTTGCAGAAGGTTTATTTGACTTTGGGCTTGCCATCATTTTTTGCATATTGGCTTTTTGTTTTGTTACAAAATCATTCTCCTCGCCTGCTGTTGGATAAAGCACTAACATTTTATCTAATACTTCAATTGCTTTAGTATAATCTTTGGCTTTATCTGCAAAATAAATAAGCATATAATAATAATTACCAAACAAAGTCTTCCTGTTTTTTTCTACATCTTTTTCAAGAATAATATTTAAATCTGTTAATGCAGGAATAGCCAACCCTTTTGTTGTATCTGGATCTAAACCTAAAGCAGCTTTACGATAAAAACTGGCAGGTTGTGGCTTGTCAGGATAAGCTGAAATATATTTTTTTGCAATCTCTAATCCAAGTGCAAAGTCTTTACCTGCAAGGGCTGCATTATTCATTTTGTAATAATCAGACTCTGTAGTACTGCCTTTAATATCAGCAATTCTTTGCAAAGTTTTAACTTGCTCAGTATAATTTTTTGATTTGGCATGTATGTCAGCAATCTTGTTTAAATAATCTAATTGACTAGTTTTTGTTATGCCTTCTGATTCCATTAACTTATTCATATATGCAATAGCCTGTGTTTCTGATCCTGAGAAACGAGATAAAATTTTTGCAGCAATTTCATAATCGCTTGGCAAAATTTTATCGGCAGGGGCCGAAGACAAAAACTTTTCAATATAAATTTTTGCTTGTGCCGAATCGTTTAATCTATCATAGTTATAGGCATATAAAACAGGCACGCGAGTATTGCAATCACTGTTTTCTAATTCTTTTGCTTTAGCTAAACTTTCATTATACTTTCCTGCCTGAAACAAGTAATCTGCATAGAAATAATCGTTGTTGCAATCTTTATCGGCATACTGCAAATACTTTTCAATATTCTCTCTTGCAACATTTACGTCTCTGCTAGAAAAATAGATATAATTGTCTAAATAAACTGGGGCATAAGTAACATCATTTGCCAAAGCAGTATTGTAATATTGCTCCATCGTAGGCTTGTTTTGCTGGCTTTGATAAATTCTTCCAATATAATGATTAGGCACTGGATTGTTTGGATTTCTTTGTAATGCTTCCATATAAGATTTTTGTGCATCACCACCAAAATCGCCACCCATTTTTCTATAACACATACCCATATAAATAAGGCAATCAGCATTGTTTGGGTCTAGGTCTTTTGCTATTTTCAATTTTTCAATGGCATAGTCCATATTGCCAAATTTACTGGTGCCATCTTTTACAAGATATCCAATACAATTTGCACGGCCAATAGCATTATAAATATATATAGGAGCTTTACCTTTATTTTTTCCACGTGTTTCAGCAGTAGTTGTTATAGCACTTTCAAATTTTTGATTGGCACTATTCCAATCTCCACCATTTAATAAATCTACATGAGCCATACCAATATACAATAAAGCATCATTAACTCCATCTTGCAAACTTTTTTGATACAAAGCCTTTGCACCAGCAATATCTTTTGCTAAAATCATTGACTGACCTAACCAATAAATTGTGCTGGCATCTTTATTATTTGCTGCATACATTTTTTGCAACATTTCCTTTGCCGATTTATTTTTTCCATACCATAACAACTTTGTTGCGTCATTAATAGTTTGGGCAAAAGTTGTTGCCATTAAAAACAAGAAACCCAAAGAACAGATTGTTTTTTTCATTTGATTTTTATTAATATACATAACTTACAATTTTGTACGTCTTTTTGTAAAATCCATAAGGGCTGGCACTAAACAACTTCTTCTGAAAATCAATTGCCCCTGTTCACTGCTCATGAAGTTTCCAAATCCTGTGCCAAGACCTCGCCAATTTTCTTTTACAATAAAGTATAATGGACGAGCCAAAGGATATTGACCAAACTGCAATGTAGCTTGCGATGCCTTTGCATAATATCCTTTTTCCTCACACCTTACACACTCAACCAAAGCTAACTGCATTTGTTGCAAGTTCTTTAGCTGCTTTAAATCATAACCATTGCTTACCCAGCAATTGCTAACAAAACCAATGGCATTTGGTGTTTTCTTTATTGCTTCTATCACGCTATCGCTACCATTTACAGCCACTACATTTGTTCCAAAACTACCTCCTTTCAACACACTGTCTTGCAAAAATTTAACTGTGCTTGTAGCATTTGTACCATCTAAAATTGCAGTGTATTTTCTTTGCCCACTCAAAATATTTTTTATATCATTAAAAGAAAAAAGTGTATCAGCATTATTAATGTTAACTATTGCTGCCACTGCATCATAAGCAATTTTTGCATAAAAAGGTTTAAACAAAAGCTTACTTTTATAATAATCATTTTCTTCGCTTGTCAAGCCTCTTGAAACCACTATCAACCTTGTGCTGTCTTTTGCCAAATCTTTAAAGCAATCCACTTCGCTTTTATATTCAACATTAATTTTTGCATTGGGATAAAGTGCTAAAAATACTTTAAGCTGCTCGTTAATTACTGGCTTGAAACTAGCATCAACACTAATGTTTATATGGCCACTGTCAAGGGTTTCAGCTTTCAATGGCTTATTGCTATTTGCATTATTGTTAGACGAACAAGCAAGTAAAAAAAGTGCGACAATAAAAACAAATATTCTTTTCATTAATAATCTTTCTTTATTCCTCTATATATTCTAAAACCACCATACAAAAAGCAAATGCCACCAAAAATGTACCTAAATAATTTATCAAACTGCAATAGCTGCGTTATATTATATTTATCTGCCAGAAAAAACATAAGCCCCATTACTACAAACAATATTGCCATGGTAAAATGACGAACTGATTGTAACACATCAAATCCTTTTTTGTTTCTGTCTCTGTAATCTTCGTTCATAAAATAAAGGCTGCAATTTATGGGGAAAATATTAGCCACAAAATACACAAGCAATTTATTAACAAGATTTTCATTTGTGCATTTGTGGCTTATACCTTAATTATTGTTTATAAATGTTACAGGCATTTTAAAATATGCAGCCACAGGAAAACCATTTTGCAAGCCAGGTTTCCAAGCAGGCATCCTTTTTATAACACGTCTTACTTCATCGTCCAAATCCTCTCTCCCACTTTGTTCAATTTCAACATCACTTATTTGTCCATTTTTATCTACAACAAACCTTGCAATCACCATTATCTTTTGTCCTTCTTCAATGTCATCTGGCTGGCGAAGATTACGCAACATAAAATTCCTTAAAGCATCTATACCACCAACAAATTCAGGCATTACAGAAGGATTCAACTCGATTCCACCTTCACCAGTCTCAGGATCTTTATTTGGTTTGCCTTTTCCATTTCCTCCATCGCCAGTATCGCCATGTATCACATCTACCAAGCCAGAATCTCTGCCATTACCAAATATATTTTGAAATCCAGTTTTAGATGTATCAAGCTGATTATTTGTACGAATATTAGAATCAGCCTTATCCTTTGGAACTATTACTACAGTCGTATTTTTCACTTCATTAATATCATTTTTTGGTGCAGGTTTTTCTTTCTCAATTTCTCTTGGCTTTGGTTTGTCGATATTTAAGTTTTGTAATTCAAGTGTTGCTAATTTACCAAACTCAAGTGTTACAGTTTTCTTAGGTGTTTTCCAGCTTTGCAAGCCTGCAAAAACAAGCACCAATAATGCAGTAATGCCAAGCGATTTCTTTAACCGATTTGAATATTGCTTACGCAATTGATATGCACCATAATCTTTGTTTTTGTTTTGAAATAAAATATCAAGCCAGTCTGTTTTTAAAATATTTTCTGGTTTCATTGTAAATAATTTTTACTCCTTAATCTTTATAGAGAAATAAGGAAATGAACAAATAATTTTTAATTTAACAGCTGTTGCCTATTAGATGTTTGCAATAAAAAATTTCCATAAAAAAATTTAGCGAAAGTTTTAGTTCGTGAGTTTGGGTCGAGAATTAAACAAAAAATTAAACCTCTTACGAGCAAACTCACGAATACTTACGATTACTACCGAAATAAAACTCCCGAAAAAAAAATTACTTTCGCTTAATGAAAATATTAATGGTTTGTTTAGGCAATATTTGTAGAAGCCCATTAGCAGAGGGCATTTTAAAGCATAAGCTACAGCAAAAAAAACTAAACTGGTTTATTGATAGTGCTGGCACAGCAGGTTATCATGTTGGAGAAAATCCACATCATTTATCAATAAAAGTTGCCAAACAAAATGGCATTGATATAAGTCAACAACAATGCAGAAAATTTACAAGAGAAGATATTATTCGCTTTGATAGAATTTTTGTAATGGACAAAAATAATTATGAAGATGTAAAGGAAATTTGTGGTAAAGACTGGAATGCAGGCAAGGTTGACTTACTATTAAATTTATCATATCCAACCCAAAATAAAAATGTGCCTGACCCTTGGTATGGCAATGAAGATGGCTACCACAGTGTATTTGCAATGATTGATGAAGCTTGTGAAGTTTTAATTAAACAAAATAAAAAAGGTGAGTAGTAGCCACCACTCACCTATCAAAGCATTTATATTATCATTTTAATTTTTTCTAAACACCAACTTGCCTAGCTCTTTAAACGTTACTTTTTTGCCATACATTAAAATTCCTGTCCTGTAAATTTTTGCTGCAACCCATGTAGTTCCTATAAATCCAACAATAAGTAAAAGCATGCTCAATATTAATTGAAACACAGAAACCCCATCAGGCACTCCATGTGCAACCCTTGCCATCATTACAATTGGTGATGTTAAAGGAAATAAACTACCAAATACTGCAATAGAAGATGTTGGGCTATTAACTGCTTGCATCATAATTACAAAGCCAAAAATAATAGGCATGGTTACTGGCAAAGTCAATGACTGTGCATCATTTGGGTCATCGCTTACAAGGCTGCCAATTGCTGCAAATAAAGAAGCATACATAAAATAACCTGCAAAAAAGTAAAACATAAAGCAGCATACTATTAATGGAATATTGATTTGAGAAATAATACCAGAAATTTTTGTCATAGCACCTGCTTGTTGCACACTATCTACAGCACCTGCCATTGCTGGGTTGTGTGAATTTGTATGCATCAATAATGGCACTAAAAAATTCAGTATAAATGTTAAGGCAATCCATATAAAAAATTGCAATAAACCTACGCTGCCAATACCTACTATTTTTCCCATCATCAATTGAAAAGGCTTGATACTGCTTACAATTACCTCTGCAATTCTGTTTGTTTTTTCTTCTGCTACACCACGCATTACCATTGTGCCATAAATCAATAATACTATATAAATTAAAAAGCCAAAGCCATAACCAACAGCTGTGCTAGCAATAGATTTATCATTGGTATCCTTGCCACTTGTTAAACTCACAAAAGACACAACATTAGTTATCCGCAAGCTATCTAGTTGCGACTTATTAAGGTTTAAGCTTGTAGTTAATTTGTTTTCTTCAAGCACATCATTCAACTTGTTTTCAATTTTAGATTTGGTAATCATACCAATACTTTTTTGAGTAACTATATGTATTGAATCTTTTAAATTATTTAAGCTAAATGTTGATGGAATATATATGTAGGCATCATATTCATTTTTAGAAACAGCACTATCCAATTCTTGCTTTGTTTTATTCTTAACTGATAAAAAGTGTATATCTTTTCCTGTGTCGCTTAGCTTGTTTTTAAACACATTGGCTTCATCAACTACTGCAATTTTTGTGTCATCATTACTACTTGAAGCAAAGTAAAAAATAAGGGCATATATGCCAAAAATCAAAACTGGCAAGCCTATGGTAGTTAGTAAAAATGTTTTCTTTTTTACCCTTGTTAAAAATTCCCTTTTAGCTACTATAAATATTTTGCTCATTTTATTATTGTTAATTGAATGATTGATGATGTAACATGAATGACTTAATGATTATTGATTTACTGACTTGCAGCAAATGCTCTTGTAGTTGCTTTTGTTCCTTCTACCAAATCAATGAATATATCGTTAAGGCTTGGCAGTATTTCGTTAAACGATTCTATTGTGCAGTTTTGCTGTAAAAAGAATTGCAGCAAGTTGTTGCTTTTATAGCCTTCATTAATTTTAATAGTTAAGGCATTTGCATTTTGCTCAAGCACTGTAAACGCAGCATTATCAATACTTGCAGGCAATTCAGTTAGTTTAATGCTAAATTTATTTTCCTTAAATTGTTGCTTAACGCTTTGCACGGTTCCATCCAATATTTTTTTACCAAGATTTACCAAAACTATTTTATCACATATCTCCTCAACCTGCTCCATACGGTGTGTGCTAAAAATTATGGTGCTGCCACGTTGTGCCAATCCATAAATTTCATCTTTAATCAAGTTGGCATTCAATGGATCAAGTCCACTAAAAGGTTCATCAAGTATAATTAGTTTAGGCTCGTGTAAAACAGTTGTAACAAACTGAAGTTTCTGGCTCATTCCTTTACTAAGGTCTTCAACTTTTTTATTCCACCAACTTTCCATTTCTAGTCTTCTAAACCAGAATTTAATTTTTTCCATTGCCTCACTTTTACTCAAACCCTTTATTTGTGCAAGATACAAGGCTTGCTCACCAATTTTCATTTTCTTATACAAACCACGTTCTTCTGGCATATATCCAATTTTTACAGCATCATTTGTTGGGTCAAAATTTTTTCCATCAAAAATAATTTTGCCAGCATCTTGATAAAAAATGCCAGTAACCATTCTTATTAAAGTGGTTTTACCGGCACCATTTGGGCCAAGCAATCCAAAAATATTTCCTTGTGGAATAGAAAAAGAAATATCATCAACAGCTTTTTGAGTAGCAAAATGTTTTTTAATGTTTTGCAGTTCTAATATGTTTTGCATAAGCAGAATTTGTTAGCACAAAGATTGGTGTAAGTTTTTTATAAAATATTACAAGATGTGTTAATAAATGTTAATTTATTTTTTAATTATTTATCATTGTAAAAAATTAATATGAAAAAAATAGTCTTGTTAATTGCTGTTGTTATTGCGTTTCAATGGTGTGCTGCTCAAGTAAATAATAATTCGGTTTATTTCGAATTATTTGGACCAGGTTTGGCTAGTTTCAATTTTGATAAACGTTTCGAAAAAAAGAATGATGGTTGGGGCTATAGAGTTGGCATTGGTGGTGTTGGTGGAAAAGGTGATGGTTTTTTATCGCTACCAATTGGCATTAATTATATTACAGGAAATGATGATAGACATTTTTTTGAAGTTGGTTTAAATTACACATTTGTTCAAACAGATGGATCCATTTTTGATTTTGGAAATGGCAGAACAAAAAGTTTTGCGACTTTAAATTTTGGATATCGAAGTCAACCAAAAAACAAAGGCTTTCAATTTCGGGTTGCAGCTAATCCCATAATTACAAACGGCTATTTTATGCCATACTATTTTGGCCTTTCTTTTGGATATAAATTTTAAATAGTTTTAGTAATCATTTCAGCAACTCTTTCTCCATCCATTGCAGCACTTACAATGCCACCAGCATAGCCTGCACCTTCGCCACAGGGATATAAATTTTTTATTTGCGGATGTTGCAAATCATTAGTGTTTCTGGGTATTCTAACAGGCGATGAAGTTCTGCTTTCTGTAGCAACAACAAGGGCTTCATTGGTATAATACTGTCTCATTCTTTTACCAAAAGCTTTAATACCTTGTTGCAAAGATTGATAAACAAATTTTGGTAAAACACTTGCCATATCTGCACTTGCAATGCCTGGTATATACGAGCAATTGGGCAAATCCTTAGACAATTTACCTTCACAAAAATCCACAACTCGTTGTGCTGGTGCAACTAAATTTCCTCCACCAATTGTATAAGCTTGTTGCTCTACTTTTTTTTGAAAGTTTAAAAGAGTTAAAGAATCTATTTTGAATTTTGAATTTTGAATTTTAAATTGTTTAATGGCATCTTCAATCTCAACACTCACAACCATTCCGCTGTTAGCATAAGGATTATTCCTTTTGCTTGGGCTCCATCCATTCACAACAATTTCATTGGCATCTGTAGCAGCAGCAGCAATAATTCCACCTGGGCACATACAAAAACTAAACACTCCTCTCCCATTTACTTGCTCTACCAAACTATAGCTTGCTGGTGGCAAAAATTCCCCCCTGCCATTTTTTTGTGATGGCAAATGATACTGGCATTCATCGATTATACTTTGTGGATGCTCAATTCTAACGCCTAAAGCAAACGGCTTTGCTTCTATTAAAATATTTTTATTATGCAGCAATTCAAAAATATCTCTTGCACTATGTCCAGTAGCAAGTATAATTTTATTTGCTTTGAAACTATTGCCATTGCTAACTTCTACAGTTTCAAGTACATTATTTTTTACAACAAAATTTGTAACCTTAGTATTAAAATGCACTTCGCCATCACAAGCAATAATGCAATCTCTCATAGCTGCAATAATGTGTGGTAATTTATTTGTGCCAATGTGTGGGTGTGTTTGATATAGTATTTTTTCATCTGCCCCAAATTGTACAAACGTGTTTAAAATGCTATCAATATTTCCACGTTTGTTACTGCGTGTATAAAGCTTTCCATCACTATAAGTGCCTGCACCACCTTCGCCAAAGCAATAATTACTTTCAGGGTTTACAATGCCTTCTTTATTGAGTTGTGCCAAATCCCTACGCCTGTCCCTTACATTTTTCCCACGTTCCAGCACTATTGGTTTTACACCAAGTTCAATCAATTTTAAAGCAGCAAACAATCCTGCTGGGCCTGCACCAATTACAACTACTTCTTTAGCATTTTGTGGTAAAACTTTATACTTAACTTCATCAACTTTTCTTGCAACAAAAGGCTCGTTAATAAAAACATAAAGTGTTAGGTTAATCCAAATCTGGTGGCGACTACGTGCATCAATGGATTCTTTCAATTTGTAAAATCCGGTTACCTGTTGTTCTTGTATAGATAAATGTGCAGCAATGTAAGATGTAATGATAGCAGCACTTGCAGCTTCACTAGGTGTTAGTTTTAAAGAGATTTTTTGTTGCATTGTAAGTTAGGTTTTTATCCTAAAAAAACGAAGTTAAGGTTTGTTGCTCGTTTTTGGTTTATCGTCTATTGTTAGTACAATTTAGATTTAATTTGCAAAAAAGATTAACACCATTATATGTAATATCAGTATTATCTGTGAGAAATAAAATGAAAATAATTTTAATGAGTGTTGGTAAGCCTCATGATAGCAATTTAAAAAATGCCATTGATGATTTTACCAATAGAATAAAAAAGTATTTTAATGCAGAATGGCAAATAATAGCAACACCAAAAAATGCTGCAGTTTTAAGTGAAAGTGATTTGAAAAAAGCAGAGGCAACACTCATCAGCAATCAATTGCAAAAGGAAGACTATTTAGTGTTGATGGATGAACGTGGTAAGCAATTTTCATCGCCTGAACTGGCAAATTTTATACAGCAACGTGCCAATGAAAGTTGCAAGAAAATAGTATTCCTTATTGGTGGTGCTTTTGGTGTTGATGACAGCATAAACCAGCGTGCCAATTGGATTTGCAGTTTTTCTAAACTTGTTTTTCCTCACCAGATATTCAGGCTTATGCTTGCTGAACAAGTGTATCGTGCATGCACTATTTTACGAAACGAAAAATATCATCATATATAATTAAAAAAATTGCCACAGATACACAGATTTAATTTTTTGAAAAGTAATCTGTGCATCTGTGGCTATCAATTCTTTTATTTGCCAAAACAATTTTATGCTTGCAAATTATAACCATACCGTTACAGAAAGGTTTCTTCGCTATGTACAAATAGATACTCAAAGCAATGCTTTAAGCAATACACATCCATCAACTGAAAAGCAAAAAGATTTAAGTAAGCTGTTAGCACAGGAGTTAATAAATATAGGTATTACAGATGCTGAAGCTGATGAGTTTGGTTATGTATATGCAACTATTCCTTCTAATACTGAAAAGCAAATTCCTACAATTTGTTTTTGCAGCCACGTTGATACTACAAGTGATTGCAGTGGAGAAAATGTGAAGCCTATTTTACATAAAGATTATACTGGGCAGGATATTGTGTTGCCAGACGACACAACGCAAATTATTACCACAACAAAATATCCTTATTTAAAAAACTTTATTGGAAAAGATATTATTACTGCAAGTGGATTAACGCTGCTTGGTGCAGATGATAAAAGTGGAGTGGCTGTTATTATAGACATGGCAAATTACCTGATACAAAATCCACAGGTAAAACATGGCACCATTAAAATTTTATTTACACCAGATGAAGAAATTGGAATGGGTACTGCCAAGCTTGACATGAAGAAACTGAACGCAGATTTTGGCTATACTTTGGACAGTGGTGAATTGGGTTGCTTTGAAGATGAAACTTTTAGTGCAGACGCTGTAAGTATTACCATTACTGGTGTTTCAGCACATCCTGGTGCCGCAAAAAACATTATGGTCAATGCCGTAAAAATTATTGCAGATATTATTGCTGCCTTGCCAAAAAATGAATGGAGCCCTGAAACTACAGAACAACGCGAAGGCTTTGTGCATCCTTTACGTATTGATGGTATTGCAGAAAAAGCAAGTGTTGATTTTATAATAAGAAGCTTTGAAACAAGTGATTTAGTAAAATATGAAGAACGCCTTAAAGCCATTGCTGACAAGATTTTGAGCAATTATCTCAACGCTACGATGAACTTTGAGATTAAGGAGCAATACAGGAATATGAAGGAAATTTTAGACCAGCATCCGCAGGTTGTAACCAATGCCATTACTGCATTTGAGCGTGTTGGGTTAAAGGTTATTAAAGAACCAATACGTGGTGGAACTGATGGAAGCAGGTTGAGTTTTATGGGTTTGCCATGCCCTAATATTTTTACAGGCATGCAGGCTATACACAGCAAACATGAATGGATTGGTGTTAGCGATATGGAAAAATCTGTTGAGACTTTAGTAGAGCTGGTAAAGGTTTGGGAAGAAAATGGATAAATTATTATAAAAAGTACTTTTAAATTTTGCATGATGCAGCAAGTTATTTTTAAAGATTTAGGCACACAACCATATAAAGAAGTATGGGATTATCAGGAAACGCTTTTAAAACAAAATGTAGATATTAAAACAGCTAATAGAGAATTAGAAAATGATGCTTTAAAAACTAATACTACCAACTATTTACTTTTTGTAGAACACTTGCCTGTATATACTTTAGGCAAAAATGGTAATGAAGAAAATGTGCTGATTAGTGCCAATGAATTATTTAAGCAAAAGATAGATTATTTTCATATTAATCGTGGTGGTGATATTACTTTTCATGGATTGGAGCAATTGGTTGGCTATCCTATTTTAGATCTTGATAATTTTAAAACAGACCTTGGTTGGTATTTGCGTAGCATAGAAGAAACCATTATTACTACCATGGCAGAATATGGTTTAAAGGGAGATAGAAGTAAAGGTGAAACTGGTGTGTGGCTTGATGTTGGACTAAAAGGGAAGGAAAGAAAAATTTGTGCAATAGGTATTAAGTGCAGCAGATGGGTGACCATACATGGATTTGCATTTAATGTAAATACCGATTTAAGTTACTTTAATAATATTGTGCCTTGTGGCATTGTAAACAAGCAAGTAACAAGCCTTGAAAAAGAATTGGGTTACAAGGTTGAAATGAATGAAGTAAAAGAGAAAGTGAAGAACAATTTTGAAAAAATATTTGAAGCTAAACTTGTTTAAAGCTTTATTTACTCTGCTTTACAAACACCATCCAGCTTTTTGATAAAATATAGTTTTTTGTTTTCGTAATAATCAATTTGTGTAGCAATATCTTTGTTATAAATTGGCTGAATGTCAATAGAATTAATAACTTTAAACATATCATCACTAAATAGCTGAATGGCATTTGCCCCATAAATGCTTACTGTCTTACCCAAACGCATCATAGTTTCATAGCCTTTAAAAAACATATCGCCTGGCTTTACAAAAAATTTATCATTGTATGTTTTTGTTAAACTGGCAACCAACTCATTTGACTTAGAATAATTGTATGGCGATGTATAAACAAACTCAATCCCTTTATATTCATTTTTATCCAACCCTTTTAAAGTCTCCCAGGTTGGCATACCTATTAATGTAGTTTTATATTTTTTTTGAGCTGCAATTACAGATGCTATTCTTAATGCAAATGTTTCATTAACTGTTGCACAAAAAATAATATTTTGTTTAGTGCTGTCAAGGTTTTTAACAACTTGGTTACTGTAAAAAGTATCTGTTAAAACAATTGGCTCAATACCCAATTTTTTTTCAGCATCAAATTCTTTAAAATATCCATTTACCATACTTTCAAAACTTCCAGTCCGAGTTACATATACGAGTTTATTACTTAATGTATGACGCTTTTGAAGATAATCGTACAAAGCTTTGCAGTGAGTAAGCAAAGTTGGATTGAGTAAAAAGAAATCAGGATTATTGGAAATGCCACCATCATTAGGATAAGTAGCAGATATGAGTGGTATGTTTTTTTGTTTGGCATAATCGGCTAGAATTTTAATGTCTGAACGATTATTAAACGAAGCAATCATAACTTTTGCAGAACCCAAAGCATTACTGTCTTTCGTTAAAATTTCGCTTAAGGAATTTCCCTTACTCTTATAGTCGTAAATTTTAACATAAAGGTTGCCAGTACCTGCAATTTTTTTCAAAGAATCAATTGCAATCATTACACCATTATAAAACTCTAAACCTGGCAACATTTCTTTAGGAAGCCTATTGTCCCATATTTTAAAAGTGTTACCATCAAAAGCCCCATCCAAATAGACAGGAACAAAAACGGCAATCTGGTGTTTCTCTTTTTGTGAAAATGCTTTTTGTGAAAAACACAAAACAAGAAATACAGATAAACCAATAAATATTTTTTTATGTATAGTTTTAGTAAACATTAATGTTGGGTTAAGGTAATGCAATGTAACTTAAAAAATCACTATCGCACAAGTTTGTGAATATTTTTATTGAAAAAATACGCAGTTATTTTACCAATAAATATGCCCAAAACCGCACCACATAATACATCTATAGGGTAATGCAAGCCAACATAAACCTGTGCAAAGCACACAAATGCAGCCCAGCCAATAAACCAATACTTATACTTTTTTATTGCAGGCAATGTTGAAATAAAAAATATGGCTATGCCAAAATGGTTAGTTGCATGAGAAGAAACAAAGCTGTATCCACGATTGAAATTGCTTAACAGCAAACGAACCTGTGCAGAAAAAGTTGCATCCAAATAGGGCCTGTCACGCTGTACCAAAGGTTTAATAACATGTGCACTTAATTGGTCTGTTATCAAAACTGTTGCTAATACACACAATACCCAAAGCCAACCATTTTTTCCATATTTTTTTATAGCAATATATAAAAGTAAAACATATAATGGAATCCAGGTATTTACATTTCTTAAAACTGGCATTACAGCATCAAATACAGGATTGGCAAGCGTTTGATTAATGAATAAGAAAATTTGCTTGTCTAATTTTACAAACCAGTCAAGTACGTTTTCGAGGAATAATATTGTTAAATAATTAGAAATTAGAAATTAGAAATTAGAAATTAGAAATTAGAAATTAGAAATTAGAAATTAG
>CAYZDJ010000005.1:28095-52410 GCA_964477265.1 uncultured Chitinophagaceae bacterium | reverse complement strand
AAAATCTGTTTTTCTTCTTGGGTTAGTTGCAGCTTTTGAGCAATGCTTTTTTTATTTGGATATGAAACGAATTGAAGTAACCACATAAAAGCACTAAAAGAGAAATAGAATATTCGTCCATGTTTTAAAAAAGTAACCAAACAAAATGCATAAAGAAACATATATGGAGCTTCTCTTGTTCTTAATGCTTGACCATACAATTTCACTTTATCTTCTAATGTATTTTGCCTATCAATATTATTCATTTTTTTCTTACTTAAATATCCAAACACAATAACACTAATAGGGAAAATTGCACTCCATTTAATGTGAGTGGCATTCAATGTAAAATCATAATCAATACCTATAAAAAATCTTATTAAAAAACATAAAAATAAAACAACAAAGCCTATCACGAAATTTGCTTTCCACATAAATTTCAAGTAAGCAAAATCAAATTTGAATTGTTTTTGAAAAATATCTTTAAGCATATTAAATCCATTTTTAATTTCTAATTTATAATCAACTAAACGCTTACATTAAAATCTCTTAAAGCATCATTCAAGCTTGTTTTTAAATTAGTACTTGCTTTACGCTGGCCAATTATCAATGCACAGCCAACCTGGTATTCTCCTGCTGGAAATTGTTTTTTATAGCTACCAGGAATCACCACACTTCTTGCAGGTACCCTTCCTCTATATTCAATTGGAGTATCGCCGGTAACATCAATAATTTTTGTGCTTTGTGTCAATACAACATTTGCACCTAATACAGCTTCTTTTTCAACAACCACTCCCTCAACAACAATACATCTGCTGCCTATAAAGCAGCCATCTTCAACAATAACTGGTGTAGCTTGCAATGGCTCTAAAACTCCACCAATACCCACTCCTCCACTTAAATGCACATGCTTGCCAATTTGTGCACAACTACCCACAGTTGCCCATGTGTCAACCATTGTTCCTTCATCTACATAAGCACCAATGTTTACATAACTTGGCATAAGCACCACACTTTTTGCAAGATAAGCACCATAACGTGCAACAGCATGCGGCACTGCACGCACGCCTAAACCTGCATAATCTTTTTTCAACAACATTTTATCATAAAACTCAAATGGCTCAACATTCCATGTTTGCATGGGTTGTATGGCAAAGTATAAAAGTATTGCTTGTTTAACCCACTCATTTACTTGCCATTTTGTTTCAGTTGGATAAGCAGTTCTTAATCTTCCTTTATCAACTTCTTCAATTACTGCACGCACAGCATTAGCATAAGTTTCATCTTTTAAAAGCTCCCTGTTTTCCCAGGCTTCTGCAATTAGTTTTTGTAAATCCATTCTTTTTATTTGGTTAATTATAATTTGAGTAATTCATATTGAACATTTATATATTGATTAAATTAAAACTCATATACATATTCAATCTTATTCAGTAAATCTCCACGTTTAGTAAAAATTTTTTCTAGTGTTTTTAAACCTTTTTCATCGTAAGTATATTTTGTAACAGTATAATTACTACTACCAAAAGGTATTTGTGTCATTTGCATTACCTGATTATTTTCATTGTATTCAAACAAAAATTCAGGCAACATTTTTTCATACTTAGCATTAAACCTTACTATATCAGTCAACTGCTTTTTTTCATTGTAATAATAGTAATAAGTCTCAATCAACTCATTTTTTCTATACCATCGTTCCTCACCAATATTGTTTACTTCATCTTTTATAAATAAAACAGTTGTGGTATCTGTATTGTTTTTTATTTTAAACATTTTGGTTGGTATGCCCTGTGCATCATAATAAAACAAATGCTTTTCAAAAAAGCCATCACTAAACTCAGCACTTGTATCAACACTCGAAGTACGAATAGCAGTAAGCCTGCTATTCGCATCATACTCATAACGAATCAATGAATTTACATTCAATCCATCATCATCTTTACGGGCAATTTTATCATTACTAAAAGTAGTTGTAAAAGTCCGCTCACTACCATTTGGCAAATTGGCTTGTGTAACTTTTTCCTGCCAGTTTTTTTTAAATATTTCCTTTATGGCAAAGGCATTTTCATCTTCAGTTTGTTGTGTTACATTTTTAACTGTTATAGATTTTACTTTATTAGCTTTATGTAACGAATAATTCGTATTGGTGTTTTTTACACTTACAATATCGCTGTAATAAAATTGGCTGAAAACATTGACAATAAAGAAAAATAGAAGTATAAATAAAATAGAAAATTGCTTTTTCATTTGTAAGAAGTTGCGTCAAAAATAGCATTGCAATTGGCTTTAGCAAAAAAACAATGCCAATGTGCACATAGTTGCAGCTTTTTACATTTTTTTAAGTTTTGATTTTCCGCCAAAGTTGTTCCTGTATAGTTAAGATTCTTTTGCAAGCTTTCTTATCATAACCCATTGCTTCATCTGGTCTCTTGCATCAATTGCAGGATAACCCAATATTTTTTTACCATCCTCAAAATTATTTATTACACCACTTGCACCACCTACCTGTACACCATTTCCAAGTGTTACATGATCACTAATACAAGCACCACCACCAACAACAACGCCATCTCCCAAAGTTACAGAACCAGCTAAACCACTGCTGCCTGCCATTATGCAACAACGCCCCATTTTACTATTGTGACCAATTTGCACAAGGTTATCCAATTTACAACCATCACCTACAACAGTTGCACTAAACTTACCTCTGTCAATGCAAGTGCTGCTGCCAATCTCAACACCATTACCAATAATTACATTTCCAATATGAGTAATTTTCACAAGTCCTTTTCCATCAGGGCTTGGCCTAAACCCAAAACCATCTGCACCAATTGTTGCATTAGGATGAATGATACAATGGCTGCCAATAATGCAACGTTCTCTTACAACAGTGCCACTCCATATAGTTGTATTATTTCCTATTTTACAATCATCTAAAATAGTTGTATTAGGATATAACGTTACATTATCTCCAAGCGTTACATTTTTACCAACATAACAACCTGCCCCTACCCTACAATTATTTCCCATTTTTACGGTATTATGAATAACTGCTGTGCTGTGGATAGCTTCATCAAAAACAGGAGGTTCAGGATTGTATAAATCCAGAATAGCAGACATAGCAATATCTGCATTCTTAACTTTTATGATTGCCCTGTTCCCTGTTGGTTCAATTTCAATATCTTCATTAGCCACAGCAGCACAGGCTTTCGAGGTTTCCCATAATTTTATAAACTTCTTGTTTCCAATAAATGTAATTTGTTCTTCATTGGCATATTCCAATTGCTCTGGGCTGGTTATTAATGTTGATGTATTACCAACCAATACTCCATTTATTTTTTCAGCAATTTCCTGAACACTATATTTTTTCATTTGCAAATCGTTTAGATGCGATAAAAATAGGGTGTAATATTTACTGTATAAAAAATGAGAAGTATTTATTGCAGAATTGAGCGTAGAAATAAACTACCATTGCAAACTTTTTTAAAGAAAAACATTGGTTTAAAATGATAGTTTTAGTTGGATATATCGCATCGCTTTTTTTAGCTATTTCGTTGATTGTAAATGGGGCATTTAAGTTTAGAATAATAAATATGATTGGGCAAATTATATTTATTGCTTATGGTGTGCTAATTGGTGCAATGCCTATTATAATAGCCAATGCTGTATTGCTTTGCATTAATATTTACCAACTTTTAAAGTTGATAAAATCCAATGAGCAATTCCAGTATGTACCTATACAGCAGCACGATAAAATTGTTGGTCAGTTTTTAAAGTTTTACGAGAAAGACGTTAAAGATTTTTTTCCAGACTTTCAATACCAGCCAACACTGCAACAGCAAATCTGCTTTGTGGTTTTACGCGATGCAAGCATTGCCAATATTTTTATTGCAACCATTGACAGCAAAGGCAATGCAACTGTTCAAATAAATTACACAGTGCCTCAATACAGGGACTATAAAGTGGGCAGGTTTATTTTTGAACAAGAAAAAAAGTACCTTACATCAAGCAACATTAAACAGGTTGTGTATAGCGAGGTTGCCAATAAAAGCCATTTACATTTTTTGCAGGTAATGGGTTTTACAGTTGATGTAGTTGATGGCAAAAAATGCTGGTGCAAGAAAATTTAAACATCCTTTAACATTTACATTTCTATTTTTGACAAATGAAAAAACTGGTTTTCATATTTATAATTACAGTGGCATTTTCTTGTAAAGATGAAGTGAAGAAAAATGATGCTACCAATAAAGATTCGTTAAACAAAACAACCAAAATTCCAGCAGCAATTAATGCCCTGATTGAACAATCAAAAAAAGATACAGGCAATATAGATTTACAATTAAATATTGTTAAAATCCTTGATAGTGTTGGATTGTATAAAGATGCATTGCAACATTTGGACAAAGTAATTGCAACTGATAGCCTGTTTCAGGATTATTGGTTTATACGTGGCAAACTTTGCAATAAACTTAAAGACACAGCTGCTGCTATTAAAGCATTTAACTATGCAGCAAAAATTTATCCTAAACCTGAGACATTATTAGAATTGGCAGATTTATTTGCTCTTACTAAAAATCCAAACACCTTAATTATTTGCGATGTTATAATGAAAAATAATCCTGGTGGTGATTACAATGATAAAGCAGTTTTTTTCAAAGCAGTTTATTATTCAAAAATTAATGACAAACAAAAAGCCCTATCATTGTTTGATAAATGTATAAGTTATAACTATCATTTTGCAGAAGCCTATCTTGAAAAAGGCTTTATTTATTTTGATGAAAAAAAATATAATGAGGCTTTAAAAATATTTGAACAATTAACCAATGTAAACCCAGCAAATGCTGATGGGTATTACTGGCAAGCCAAATGCAAAGAAGCTATGAATAACAAAGAAGAAGCTATAGCATTATATAAAAAATCTTTGCAGCTTGATGAAAGCATTGCAGAAGCAAGAGAAGCTATTACCAAGTTAACAGTTAAAAACTAATAACTGTCAACTATTAACTTTTAACTATTAACTATAATGAGTTTTTTAACACATTTTGGGGCTTATATTTTAATGCTGAAAAGTATGTTTACCAAACCAGAGAACTGGAAAATGTACTGGAAAGAACTAATGCATCAATGCGTTGAAATTGGTATTGGCAGCTTGCCCATTGTAATTATCATTTCTTTATTTTTAGGTGCAGTAACTACTGTGCAAACAGCATATCAATTGGTAAGTCCATTGGTACCACCCAGTACAATGGCACAAATTGTACGCGATAGCATGATACTTGAATTGTCGCCAACTGTTGTAAGCATTGTGCTTGCGGGTGTTGTAGGCAGCAAAATTGCCAGCGAGCTGGGCAACATGCGTGTGAGTGAGCAGATAGATGCACAGGAAATAATGGGCATTAACACAAAGAATTATTTAGTGTTTCCAAAGATTATTGCATCGCTAATTGTAGTGCCATGCTTAATAGTACTAAGTGCTGCATTGGGCATTTGGGGTGGCAGGGAAGCTGGTGCATTAACAGGTATTTTGGCAACAGATATTTTTGATATGGGCTTGCGTTCAAACCTTAATTTATACAACCTTGTTTTTGCTTTATATAAAGCCTACACATTTGCCTTTATACTTAGCAGCATACCTGCATATTATGGCTATCATGTAAAAGGTGGTGCTTTAGAAATAGGACGTGCAAGCACAACTGCTGTGGTTGTAAGTTGCATATTGATTTTATTTGCAGATTATACACTGGCTGCAATATTTTTATAGAAAGTAATAGTTTAGATTATAAACGACAAACTATAAACAACAAACGAACAAATGGCTTTAACAAAAATTGGCGATACACTTAAAACCCTTTCAAACACTGGTCGTTTAAAGAATGGGCTACGCACTGCACAGCTTGATGCTGTGTGGGAAAAAGTTATTGGCACTACCATAAGTAAATACACAGATAAAATTGAAATCATTAACCAAACACTTTTTATAACCACAACAGTTGGTGCTTTAAAAAATGAATTGCATTTTCAAAAAACACTGATTATACAAAGGCTTAATGAAGAGTTTGGAGAAACTGTAGTAACCAATTTGGTGATAAGATAAAGTTTATTTACGAATGACGATTTACAATTTTATGTTTCTGGATTAAAGTAAACTATTCCATTTCTTCATTGTTAATAATGGTTAAAAATTTGCCTCAAAGCTTTGCATTCTTAGTTTCCTCTGTTGCTTTGCATGAAATAAATTAAAATGCGTCATTCAAATATCTGGTGGATTTTTGCAGTAGTAATGATTGTGCTTGACTTCTATGTGTTTCAGGCTGTAAAAACAGTATCGTTTAATGCAAGCGAAAGAACAAAAAATATCATCTTTTATTCCTATTGGTCTGTATCTGTTGCTACGTTGCTGTGTTTTATCCTCTTTCCTCAAGTACAGGCATTTCAAACATCAAAATTTTTTCGCAACTATGTATTTGCCATTTTATTTGGTTTGCTCATAGCAAAAATAATAGCTATTGTTTTCTTTTTAATTGATGATGGACGCAGAGGTGTTTTATGGACAATAAAAAAGGTAATGCCCGAAAATGGCTCGCAGCTTGGTATTGAAGAAGACAAAATTTCACGCAGCATATTTTTAAGCTGGATGGGCTTGGGTTTAGGCACCACTTTATTTGGCACTTTGTTATATGGTTTTAGTAATAAATACAATTATCAAATACAAAAAATAAAGCTGGTTTTTGATAATTTACCAAAGTCGTTTAAGGGTTTAAAAATTGTTCATATAAGTGATATACACAGTGGCAGCTTTCAGGATACAAAAGCAGTAGAACATGGCGTGGAATTGATTTTGAAGCAACAAGCCGATATTATTTTATTTACTGGAGATTTGGTAAACGACAGGCACGAAGAAATTTTAGAATACATTCCTGTGTTTAATAAATTGAAAGCACCAATGGGTGTTTATAGTACTTTGGGAAACCACGATTATGGCGATTATGTAAAATGGGACAACCCACAAGCTAAGGCTGAGAATTTAGCAAAACTACAGCAGGCACATAAAGATTTAGGTTGGCGATTATTAATGAATGAACACGTTGTATTGGAAAAAAATGGAGAAAAAATAGCTTTACTTGGTATTGAAAACTGGGGTGCAAAAGGAAATTTTGCTAAATATGGCAAAATGAATGAAGCCTATAATAACACAGAAAATTATCCTTTTAAAATATTAATGAGCCACGACCCAAGCCATTGGGATGCAGAAGTAAAACCACTTTATAAGGATATCGACTTAACACTTTCTGGTCACACACATGGTATGCAGTTTGGTGTTGAGCTTCCATTTTTTAAATTTAGCCCTGTGCAATGGATGTATAAACAATGGGCAGGATTATATGAAGATGGCAAACAAAAACTATATGTTAATCGTGGGTTTGGCTTTATTGGCTATCCTGGTCGTGTGGGCATTTTACCAGAAATTACTGTAATAGAACTGGTATAAAAAAGAGGCGTGCAACAAGGCACGCCCCCTACCCTTAACCTTACTAAACAACCAGCAAGTTATAATAATGTTAGTGTATAAGATGTAATTAAAATCAATGCAAATACCCAAATAATTTTATTGGTAATATTATTTATCATCATAAAATCCTTTATTTCATAGTTAGAGGATTCGTACATAACATAGCTATTATACCAAACAATAAACTGAAAAATAAAAGGTGACATTTGGGGCTCCAGACTTTTTGCTTTTTTCCAAAATCTATACTTAATGATGGCTGTAAAAAAAATTACAATAAAGCAGCTTAGTTTAATATAAAAAAACTCCGTTTCTGTCATTCCTCAGATAGTTTATTGGTTTTCAAAAAACTTGTCCTGTATAATTCAGGACTCATTTTTGCATTTGTTTTAAAGTACTTACCAAAATGCGAATTGTCTGCAAAACCCAACTCATCAGATATTTGTGTTACAGTAAAATCTGTGTGTGTTAATAATCTTTTTGCCTCCAACACAACTCTTTCCTCAATCAATTTTGAAGCTGCAACCCCCAATACATCGTTACACAATTTGTTTAAATAGTTAGGAGACAGCAATAACTTTTCGGCATACAGTTTTGGCAATTTCCATTCTTTGTAGTGCTGACCAATTAAATTCTTAAAGTTTAAAACAGTTTCATCTTTTTTACTAAACTTTTTTTGAATAGTGTTTTTGATACTTTGTTTACGGTTATATTTTACCATAAACGCCTTTAATAACAGGCAAATTATTTCCTTGCTATTGATTGCATTTTGCTCAGCTTCTTTTTTTATCAATCTAAAAACCGGTGTCCAGCATTCCAGTTCCTCTTTTGTTAAATCAATATATTGATGCAAATTAGCTAATGCTGTATCACTTTTAATTTTGGGGTTTCCAGTAAAAATAATATTGTAAAACTCCTGAGTAAATAATACTATAAAACCCTGTAATTTTTGCTGCTCAATAAAGCTATGCACCTGGCCATAATTAATAAAAAAAATCCTGTTTGGTATAATGCAGTAATCTTTAAAATCAATATTATGCTCGGCCGTACCAGACAATGCGAATATGAGTGTATAAAAGTTGTACCTGTGTGGCTGTTTCAAATGTTCATAATCAGCAACAAAATTTTCTAAGTCTAACACACAAAAATCACTATTCAAATACCTTAAAATACCAAGGTTTTCTATAGAATATTTTTTTATCTCCTTTCGCATGGCACACATTAGCACGGCAAAAATATTCTCTGGTTTTATTAAATAATGGTTTACATTAATATAAATATGGTATAATTTACACTTAAAAGTTGCTTAAAATTATTTTAACCACAAAGGTAACAAAGCATTTTACTGAGAAAACAGAGCTATATCATAAATGCTCAGTTATCACTGTGTTTCTTTAACTCAGCGAACACTGTGGCAAAACATCTAATTCGCTCATTTCAAATATTATTAATTTAAAACAACTTTTAAATTCGTATAATAAACAGTACCTAACGAAAAAAGCCTTGAAACTTTGATGTTTCAGGGCTTTTAACAATTTGCAAATTTGTAAAAATTGACTTATGACTCAATTTTCATTTCTATACACCACTATTTTCTTTTATTTATTTCATCGCGTATAGCAATAGCTTTTATGTAATCTTCATTTTCTAAAACTGTACTTAATAAATCATTCAACTCAGCTACATTCATTCTACTTAAATCATCTGCACTGTTTAATGTTAAATCATTTTCCAAACCAACAGCTTCAATGTTTTTCTTGGTACCGCTTTCTAGGTCATCCATTAAAATACCTGCATTTTCAAGTATGTAATCATAAGTATAAATTGGGCAACCAAACCTTACTGCTAATGCAATAGCATCGCTTGTTCTGCTATCAATTTCTACTGTGTCATTTTCTGTATAGCACACTAATTTGCTATAAAAAATACCTTCCTGTAAATCATTAATAATTACTTCCTGCAAATCGACTGCAAAAGCATTAAAAAAGTTTTTCATTAAGTCGTGTGTTAATGGTCGGCTTGGTTTCATTCTTTCTAAAGCCACTGCAATAGCCTGAGCTTCAAAACCACCAATAACAATAGGCAGCCTGCGTAACCCATTTACTTCGCCAAGCACTACTGCGTAGCTATGTGTTTGGGTTATGCTGTGAGAGAGGGCTATAATTTCTAATTCAATCTTTTTCATATCGGAATACGAAATTAATTGAAATAACTTTAAGATAGTTTATGTTGCAAAATTTTTTACTATAAAAATGATTAAAGTTTAAACATGCTGTTATTTAGCCTTGCTTTAGTATATAAATTACTGATAATAAATTCAGGGTACAAACAAGTCTATCTTTTATATGTTTTTAAATAATTTGTTAAAAAAATGAACACATCATTTTTACAACATCAATACATCTATTTTTACAGCCATTTAATTAAGTTATGAAGATTGTTTTTTCGTTTGGATTTATTTGTATTTATCTGTTTGCTATGGCACAGCCAAAAAAGGTTGTTGCAGATAAAATAGTTGCTCAGGTAGGTAATAAAATTATTTTGCGTAGCGATATTTTTAATGCCATAAGTGACTATAAACGCCAGGGACAAGAGGCAAGCTTGCCACCAAATCCTGAATGTGCTTTTTTAGAAGGTCAGCTTATTCAAAAGGCTTTGGTTTTACAAGCTGAAAAAGATTCTTTACCTGTAAGCGAAGAAGAAGTTGAAGCTGCAATTGACAACCAGATTCGTGGGTTTATAAGAGAATATGGTAGCCAACAAGTACTTGAAGAAGTTGCTGGCAAAACTGTTTTTCAGCTTAAAGAAGACTTTAAACAAATATTTAAAGACAGGAAACTGGCAGACGCCATGCGTGCCAAGATTATTGAAAACATTAAGGTTACACCAAATGAAGTAAGGGCATTTTATAATAAAATTCCAAAAGACAGCTTGCCTTATTACGAAAGTGAATTGGAATTATTGCAAATTATTGTTATACCAAAAGCCAATAAAGATGTTGATGATTATATTATAAAACAATTGTATGACTATAAACGCCAGGTAGAAAGTGGCTTAAAAAGATTTGACCAGCTTGTAAAATATTCTGACGACCCTGCCAGTAAAGAAAATGGTGGGCAATATACCATTAACAGGAATGATAAATTCTGGGATCCTACTTTTTTTTCTACTTGCTTCAAGTTAAAGGAAGGGCAAATTTCAAATGTTATCAAGTCCAAGTTTGGTTATCACATTATTCAATTAATAAGCCGTAGTGGCGAAGATGCTATTGTAAAACATATTTTAAAAATACCACCAATTACAGACGAGGAAATAAAATTATCTATAACAAAATTAGATAGCATTAAAAATCAGCTTAAACGCAAGGAATATGATTTTGGATTTGCAGTAAGCAAGTTTAGCGATGACGAGGCAAGCAAAACCGTTGGTGGACAAATTAGTGGCAAAGATGGAAGTGGCTTTATAACTATTGACCAGCTTGATAAAGAAATGGTAGCCTTAATTAAAGATGTTAAACCTGGTGATTTTGCAGCACCACAGGTATTTACTGACGAAAGAGGACAAAAGAAAGTGAGGCTTATTTTTTACAAGTCAAGAACAAATCCACATATTGAAAATGTAAAAGATGATTACAATAAACTATCTGTAAGGTTGATTGAAGAAAAGAAACAGCAACGTTTAGAAACATGGTTTAAGGAACATTTACCTTATTATTTTATTACTATCGACAACGAGTTTAAAGATTGTAAAAGCCTTGCAGAATGGTTGAAGTTTGCCAAGAAAAGTTAGTGTAATTGGCACGATATTTCTTTATGTAAAAGAAACAGTTATTATTATGAAAACGGTTATTACATTTTTTGGTTTATTGCTTTTTATATCAGTTAAAATAAACGCACAGCAAAGAACTGTAGCTGAGTGTACAGTTAATTACACCATAACAACTGACAGTGCAAGTTCTTCTATGAAAGGCACCACCAAAACAGTTTATATTAAAGGCAATGATGCAAGAACAGATGTTATAAGCTCTGCATTTAGCCAAACAACTTTTTATGATAAAGCAAGTGGCAATGTAGTTGTGCTTAGAGAAATTGGCAATAATAAAATCATGACCAAACTTAGTAAAACACAATGGATTGAAAAGAACAAAAAGTTTGATGATGCTACAGTTGAATTGGTTGGCGATACTAAAGTAATTTTAGGCTATGAGTGTAAAAAAGCTATAATAAAAACTACAGATAATACAAGTATTACAGTGTATTATGCAACTGCAATTGTGCCTTCTGTTAAAGAATTTGAATACCAGTTTAAAAATATTCCAGGATTTGTTTTAGAATATCAAATGGAAGAAGTTGGAAAAAATATTAAATATACTGCAAGTAAAATAAGCCTGAGCCCTGTGTCTTCAAGTAAATTTGATGTACCTGTTACTGGTTATAGATTACTTAACTAAGAAATATTAGTTATTAGGAGAAGGTGTTTTAAACTTAGGCACCTTAAAAGTATAATTGAAAGGAACTATGTAAGTAGTATTTCCATTTCCAAATTGCAATAAAGAATTAACAGATTGGTTGGTGCTGTTAAGAGATAAACCACCTTTATATTGCAAATTAGTTTTTAATAACGAGATTGAGAATGACTTTTTAGACAAACTACTTAAACTTTTTAACGAGTATTTATTAGACTTTGCCTTTTCGTCAATTGTTCCAGAAAGCGATAAAGAAGCGAATGCAAATGGAACAACCATTACACATAGCAATGTTGCAGCAATTAATTTCTTTGTATAACTTTTCTTAAACATTTGAGACAAAAATAGAGTAATTTCTTTAAAACCAAAAAAAATATTTTAATGTGAATAAAACTTGTTAATAGCATAAGTTTTGCATACATAATATTTGTCGTTTAGATTTCATATTTTTAGTAAAACATTTTATATGCAGCAAAATCCATTTTACCAAGGCAAGGAAGAAATGCAACAGTTGCTTTTAGATTACCAGAATTTAAAGGCTGGACGTAAACACAACTTTATTGATGAGGATGCTTTTGTAGCTATAATTGATTATTACGACGATGCTGAAAACCTTACAGAAGCCTTTACAGCAGCCGATATTGCACTTGAGCAATATCCATACAGTGCAGAGCTAATGTTTAGAAAAGCTGACATTCTTATTTCAAAAAGAAAGTATAATGAAGCTTTACATTTATTGGATGCAGCAGCTATTTACGATGCAAATAATATTAGTTTATATATTTTAAAAACAGATGCCTTACTAGCACTTGACAGGCAAGATGAAGCTATTCAGTTATTAATTTCGGCATTGCAATTGTTTGAAGGCGAAGAAAAAATTGATTTACTTTTTGATCTTGCAGATGTTTATGACGACTATGAACAATTTGATAAAATATTTGATTGCTTATTAATTATACTTGAGCAAGACCCCAATAATGAAGAGGCTTTGTACAAAATTTGTTTTTGGACAGACTTTACAGGTCGCTTTGAAGAAAGCATAAAAGTCCATCAAAAAATTATTGATGATTTTCCTTACAATGAAATTGCATGGTTTAATTTAGGCACTGCATATCAGGGATTAAAGTTATACGAAAAGTCAATTGATGCATATCTTTTTGCAGTAGCCATTAATGATAAGTTCGATTATGCATATCGTAATATGGGCGATGCTTATTTGCGTTTACGCAAGTATAAAGATGCCATTGAAAGTTTGGAAAAAGTATTGGAATTAACCCAACCCGAAGAAGTAATTTATGAAGCTATAGCTCATTGCTATCACAAGCTTGGCAATATTGCACAAGCACGTTTTCATTATAAAAAAGCTGTACATTTAAGCAACAACGATGCAAAACTTATTTATAAATTGGCTACAACCTATATGCAGGAAGGCTTGTGGCAAATGGCAATAAAACATTTGGAAAATGCTTGGGGCATCAACAGAAATAGTAAGGACATTAACCTTGCATTGGGCGAATGTAAAATGCAGCAACAAAAATTTGGCGAAGCCATAGTTTATTTTGGCAATGTGGTGTTGCACAAGCCCTCAAGCACTGCTGGTTGGGAGGCTGTAATTAAATGTTTATTGGCAGGTAATAATTTAAAAGAAGCAGAAGAAAAGTGTGTGCTAGCATTGTATCACACCGAAAGCAAGCCTGTTTTTTATTACTATTATGCATCAATTTTATTTGCCAGAAAGAAAAACAAGGAAGCATTGATACAATTGGAAAGTGCATTGCAAATTGCACCCAAATTGCTCAACAAATTTTTAGACTTAAACCCCAATATTTTACAAAATACAAAAGTTGTTGAGGTAATAAGCAAGTACAAAAAAATAAAACGCAAGTAGTGTTCAATGTGCTTTGCACATTAGGTTTTATTATTGTCCAGGCTTTTGTACTACTATTTATCTTTACTGGCGTTGGCACCATTCAACAGTATTACTTTAATCAACATTTCTTTACATTTGCCCAATGGTTTTACCTTCTACCCTACTACAAAATGCTGTAGATTCATTTGCTCAATTGCCAGGTATTGGTAAAAAAACTGCATTGCGTTTAGTGCTGCATTTATTAAAGCAAGATACTCCACAAGTTGAATATTTTAGTGACACTATTGCAAAAATGAGACGCGAAATTTTGTTTTGCCAAAGGTGTCACAACATCAGCGATGCCAGTGTTTGCAGCACTTGCAGCAATACATTAAGAAATCAAAAGCTAATTTGTGTTGTAGAAAATATTCGTGATGTAATTGCTATAGAAAATACACAACAATTTAATGGCACATACCATGTTTTGGGTGGCATCATTTCTCCACTTGATGGCGTTGGTCCAAATGACTTGAATATTGAAACATTAGTAGAGCGTGTAGTTGCAGAAGAAGCAGAGGAATTGATTTTTGCCTTAAACCCAAACATACAAGGCGATACAACAATTTACTATATACAAAAAAAGTTGCAGGGTAAAAATTGTAAAGTAACTACTATTGCACGTGGCATTGCATTTGGTGGCGAGCTTGAGTTTGCAGATGAAATGACTTTAGCCAAAAGCTTAACCAACAGGTTGCCTGTGCAGCAATATGTAAAATAAAATTTCAATTAATTTATTCAATCATCATGGAAAAAAATAGTCCAACCAAATATCTAATTATACTTGGGATTATATCATTAATAAATACTCTTTTATATTCCTTTCATAAAAACATTTTATATTTTGTAATTGTTATAGAAATATTATGGCTGTTAGGTTTGCTTGTTTTTTTATATTATAAAAAGTATTTTAAAATTTATTCCATAATAAGCACATTAGCTACAGTTGGAATACTTTGTGGTTGGGTTTATGGTTTTTATTTACCTACAAAACCTTGGTTCAATGATATGAAAATTAAAAATGGTGGCAGCTTTACTGCTGTTCAGATTGTAAAAGATTTTCAGGCAAATGAAGACTCTGCAGCAAAAAAATATCCTAGTACACAAAAGATAGAAGTTACAGGAGTTGTTAAAGAATCTAAAATTGAAAATGGCAAAACAAGCGTACTACTAAACAGCGATGATAGTACAACTTCTGTATTTTTTGTTTTAAGAGATAGTATTGAGCCTTTTAAAACAGGCGACAATGTTACATTACAAGGCATCTGCACAGGCTTTTTAGGTGATGTACAATTTAATGATGGTGTAGTAATCAAAAAATAATTCTACTTCATAAATTACATACATTCACAAATACTGTAAAATCGTTACAGTTTACCTTCCCTACATTTGCCACAAAATTTATAAATGACAATTGAACAAATAAAGATTATAAGAGACCGTGTGGTGGTTTTGAGGAGGTTTCTTTGACTACGATAATAAGTTACAAAAAACAGAACAAGATAAAGCTATCTCTTTAAGCACAGGCTTTTGGGACGATAATGCACGTGCTACTTCCATATTAAAAGAAATAAAGGTTAATGAATATTGGTTAAAGCTATACGATGCTGTAAACCTTGCTGTAGAAGACTTTGCAGTATTATTTGATTTTTGGAAAAGTGGCGATGCTACTGAAGAGGAAACACAGGAAGCTTATAAAAATGCCTTGCAGCAAATAGAAGATGCCGAATTTAAAAGCACTTTAAACAAGCCTGAAGATGAGTTAACAGCCATCATGCAAATCAATCCCGGTGCAGGTGGCACTGAAAGCCAAGATTGGGCAAGTATGCTGTTGAGAATGTACATCATGTATGGCGAAAAGCAAGGCTGGAAAGTAACAGAACTTGATTATCAGGATGGTGAAGAAGCAGGAATTAAAAGTGCAACTATACAATTTGAAGGCAGTTTTGCCTACGGTTTTTTAAAGGCCGAAAGTGGTGTGCATCGTTTGGTGCGTATCTCTCCATTTGATAGTAATGCACGCAGACACACGTCTTTTGCAAGTGTGTATGTTTATCCTTTAATTGATGATACTATTGATATTGTTGTAAATGCTGCTGATTGCGAATGGGCTTTTTATAGAAGTGGTGGAAGTGGTGGGCAGAATGTAAATAAAGTTGAAACAGCTGTGCGTTTAAAGCATATTCCAAGTGGCATTATTGTTGAGTGCCAGCAAGCAAGAACACAAGGCGAGAACAGGGAATTGGCAATGAAAATGTTGAAGAGTAGGTTATATGAAGAAGAGATGAGAAAACGTGAGGAAGCATTAAACACAGTCAATTCAAGCAAAAAGAAAATTGAGTGGGGAAGCCAGATTCGTAGCTATGTATTGCATCCTTACAAAATGATAAAAGACCATAGAACAGATTTTGAAGTAGGCAATGTACAGCCAGTGCTTGATGGAGAAATTGATGGTTTTATTAAAGCATATTTAATGAGTGATGTTTCTTAATATTTTCATAAAAATTTTTTAACAACTTTTCTTCATATACATTTGCAGCGTTGAAAAAATTTATAACCATATTAATTTTAATTTGCTACTCCATCGCTTCGTTTGGTGTAAGCATTAATTATTTTTATTGTGGCAATAAGTTAGAAACTGTTTCTTTTACCGATAAGAAAAAGTGCAACAAGTGCAAATGCAATACAAATAAAGGCTGCTGCAAAACTGAAAAGAAAGTTGTAAAGCTTAAAACAGATCAAAAGTCAAGCTCGTCACAAATTTACCAGTTTGACTCTCCTATTTCAACAACTACAATACATTATTGCAATTTTACTTTCACTAATACTATTGAAAGTAAAATTCAAAAGCAATCTTACCAATTACCACCTCCTGAATCTTCTGTAAAAAGGAATATTCTTTTTTGTGTGTATAGAATTTAGTAATAAAAGTTGTGTAACAATTATTGTTAGGCATCTCTTTTATTAACTAAATTTTATTAAAAATGAATTTCAAATATTTTATTGTAATTGCTTTTATTTTATCAAGCATTACGTCCTACTCGCAAAAGAAAAATTATAAAACAGAAAAATTTACAGTTGCTGGCAATTGTGGCCAGTGCAAAGACAGGATTGAAAACACGCTAAAAAAACTTGGCGTATATACTGCAAACTGGAACGAAGAAACACAGATGTTAACTGTAAGTTTCGATAGTATAAAACTAAGCAAAGCAAATATTCAAAAAATATTATCTGCTGCAGGGCACGACAGTAAAGGATTTACTGCACCAGCAAATGCCTATAACAAGTTACCAGGCTGCTGCAAATATGAAAGGTTAAATGACACAGATTCAACTAAAAAAAATATTGTTGACACAACTGCTTCAATAAAAAAAGTTGATACAGCAGTAATGGAAAAGCATAATGAAACTGTTGTTAAAATTGATACCACACCTATACGAAAAATTACAAATGATACTTTAACCAAGAACGAGCAATTAAGTGAAATTAAAATAGAGAGCAGAAAGTTTAGCACTTATATAGCAAATACTGTTGCAACAAATACTTTAACAATGACCACCAAGGAGCTTAACAAAGCTGCTTGTTGTAACCTTAGCGAAAGCTTTGAAACAAGCCCAAGCATTGATGTAAGCTACTCTGATGCTGTAACAGGAATAAAACAAATTCAATTGCTTGGTTTAAGTGGAAATTACACCCAGATTACAACAGAAAATGTTCCTGAAATTCGAGGTCTTGCTGGTGCTTATGGCTTAACTTTTATTCCTGGTCCATTTGTAGAAAGCGTGCAGGTTACAAAAGGCACAGGCAGTGTGGCTAATGGATTTGAGAGTATTGCAGGGCAAATTAATATTGAAGAAAAAAAATCAGAAGGTAGTGAAAAAATACTTGTAAATGCCTATGCAAATCACCTTGGCAGAATGGAAAGCAGTGTTAACCTTTCCACACCAGTTAGCAACAAATTACATACTGCATTATTGCTGCATGCCAATGGTGTAAATAACAAAATTGATAATAATAAGGATGGCTTTTTAGATATTCCTGTGGGTAACCAGGTTAATGTTATTAATCGTTGGTTATATGAAAATGGTAAAGGACTTGAGTCGCAGTTTATTGTAAAAATTTTGAACGATAAACGAACTGCAGGTGAAACTACTTTTAATGAAACAAATGATAAGCTTACAGCAAATAAATATGGTGTTGGTATGAATGTGCAGCAAAACATTTTTACAGGAAAGCTTGGTTATGTTTTTCCTAAAAAGAAATACCAAAGTATTGGCTTAATGCTTTCGCTAAATAATTATACCAACAATGCATATTATGGTTTAAATGCTTATAATGCCGAGCAACATTCATTTTATGCCAACTTAATTTACCAGTCAATTATTGGCACAACAACCCACAAATACAGGACTGGATTGAGTTTGATGAATGATAACTACAATGAAACTTTTGCAACAGCAAATTTTAAAAGAAAAGAAATTGTAGCAGGTGCATTTGCAGAATACACTTTTACACCCAACGAAAAACTAACAGCAATTGCAGGGCTAAGGGTTGACAAACACAATGAATATGGATTTATTACTACACCAAGATTGAATATTAAATATGCTTTTAATAAAAATACTTCATTAAGATTTTCAGCAGGAAGTGGTTTTAGAACTGCAAATATTTTTGCAGAAAACACTGGTTTGTTTATCAGTTCTCGTGAATACAATGTTTTAAATCCTTCATCAAATTATGGCTATGGCTTGCAGCCAGAGAAAGCCTGGAATTTTGGATTTAATATCTTACATAAATTTAAAATAAATGACCAAAATGGAACGGTAAGCATTGATGCTTATAAAACTATTTTTGACAACCAGACTGTTGTTGATGTTGATAATAATCCACAAAAAATATTGTTCTATAATTTAAGTGGCAAATCTTTCAGCAACAGTATTCAGGCAGAAATTAATTACGAGCTGATTAAAAAATTTGATGTAAGGTTGGCATATCGTTTTTTAGATGTGCAAACAAACTATAGTGGTTCAATGCTCTCAAAGCCTTTAACAGCAAAGCATAGGGCTTTTATCAACCTTGCATACCAAACAAAAAACAACTGGTTGTTTGATGTTACTACACAATGGATTGGTGAAAAACGTTTGCCATCAACACACAGCAATCCTGCTGATAAACGAATGATGCATTACAGTCCATCTTACATTCAACTTGCAGCACAAGTTACAAAGCAATTTGGCAAAAAATGGGATGTATATATTGGTGCAGAAAATTTAACCAATGCTATGCAGGACGTTTTGATGATTGATGCACAACAACCTTTTAGCAAATACTTTGATGCATCAATTGTTTGGGGCAATGTTAATGGCAGTATTTTTTATGCAGGGATGAGGTTTAAACTAAAGTAATAAATTCATTAAAAAATCTTTCCACAAACATAACTTAACCTAAACTTTAAACACCAAAACTTCTTCATCTTTGTTCAATGCAAAATGACGCAATAGAAATATTTGGAGCAAGGGAACACAATCTTAAAAACCTCGACATATCCATACCTAAAAATAAGTTGGTTGTTTTTACAGGCGTGAGTGGTAGTGGCAAAAGCTCTTTGGCTTTTGATACCATTTACAATGAAGGGCAAAGACGTTATATGGAAAGTTTTAGTGCTTATGCACGCCAGTTTTTGGGCGATATGGAAAGGCCAGATGTTGATAAAATAACTGGGCTTTCACCAGTGATTTCTATAGAACAAAAAACCACCAACAAAAACCCTAGAAGTACTGTTGGCACAGTAACAGAAGTGTATGATTTTTTGCGTTTGTTGTTTGCAAGGGCAAGTGATGCATACAGCTATAACACTGGCAAAAAAATGGTAAAGTTTAGTGAGGAAGAAATTGTAGAAAACATTTTTGAGAAATTCAATAACCAAAAAATATCATTGCTTGCACCATTGGTGCGTGGTCGTAAAGGTCATTACAGGGAATTGTTTGAAGAAATAAGGAAGAAAGGTTTTTTAAAAGTAAGAATTGATGGAGAAATTACAGACCTTACACCAAAACTGCAAGTTGACAGATATAAAATTCACGATATAGAAGTTGTTGTAGATAGGATGGCTGTTACAAAAGATATGAAAGTTAGGTTGAGCCAAAGTGTGCAGCAAGCAATGAAGATAGGTAAAGGATTGATGTTTGTAGCCCCCCAACCCCCCGAAGGGGGGAGTAAAAAAACGTCCTCACAAAATGTTAACTCGCTAAAATCTTCTGGTTCCAATCCCCCTCCTTTGGAGGGGTTAGGGGAGGCTGCTTATTCTCGAAATTTAATGTGTTTAGAAACAGGTATCAGCTACGAAGAGCCATCACCCAACGCATTTTCATTTAACTCGCCTTATGGCTATTGCAATACCTGTAAGGGTTTGGGCAATGTGTATGCAATTGATATGGCTACCATTATTCCAGATAAAAGCATTGCAGTAAAAGAAGGAGGTATTGTGCCTTTGGGTGAAGAAAGAGAAGCAAGTGTTTACAATCAGGTAAAATTATTTGCAAAAAAATATAAAATAAATCTTGCTTTACCAATTAACGAACTAACAAATGAACAAGTAAATTTATTGTTATTTGGAGATAAAAACATTAGCAATACTTTAGAAATAGATCTCAACGATGAAAATATTCCAGACATTTATACAGGCAGTTACGAAGGTATTATTCCCATGCTTAAAAGATGGTTCACATCTACTCAAAGCAATGATGGATTGAAGACCTGGGTTGAAAAATATATGGAATTAAGCACCTGCACAACCTGCAATGGAACAAGGCTTAGGAAAGAAAGTCTTTGGTTTAAAGTGGCAGATAAAAATATTGCTGAATTAAGCAATATGAATTTAGATAAATTGATGTTGTGGTTTAGTGATATTGAAAAAAAATTAAACACCAAACAAACCACCATTGCCAAAGATGTTTTGAAAGAGATAAGGGAACGCTTACAATTTTTATTAGATGTTGGTTTGACGTATCTTTCATTAAGTCGTCCTTCTAAAACCCTTAGTGGTGGCGAGTCTCAGCGAATTCGTTTAGCTACGCAAATTGGTTCTCAACTACAAGGCATCACTTATATTTTAGACGAACCAAGTATTGGTTTACACCAAAGGGATAACCATAGATTGATAACAGCTTTACAAAATTTGAGAGATATTGGCAATAGTGTTTTGGTAGTTGAGCACGATAAAGATATAATGTTGGCAAGTGATTATTTGGTTGACATTGGCCCTAAAGCAGGAAAATTTGGAGGTAGTATTGTTGCAGCAGGCACACCCAAAGAAGTCATTAAAAGTGGCAGCGAAACATCACAATATTTAAGTGGCAAAAAGAAGATTGAAATACCTGAAGAACGCAGGCAAGGCAATGGTAAAAACATTTCTTTAAAAGGCGTAAAGGGTAATAATATAAAAGGAATAGATGTTGATTTTCCTTTGGGTAAATTAATTGTAGTGAGTGGTGTAAGTGGCAGTGGTAAATCAACTTTAATCAATGAAACCCTCTACCCTCTTTTAGCAAAACATTGCTACAACAGCAAGTATTTTACACAAGCTTATAAAACTGTTGATGGACTTGAACATATTGACAAAGTAATTGAGATAGACCAAAGCCCTATTGGTAGAACACCAAGAAGTAATCCTGCTACTTATTGTGGATTTTTTACAGAAATAAGAACCTTGTTTGCCAGTGTTCCTGAAGCCAAGATCCGTGGTTACAATGCTGGTCGTTTTTCTTTTAATGTAAAGACAGGAAGATGCGATGTGTGTGAAGGTGGAGGAATGCGTGTAATTGAAATGAACTTTTTACCAGATGTGCACGTGCATTGCGAAAAGTGCAATGGCAAACGTTACAACAGGGAAACTTTAGAGATTCGTTATAAAGGAAAATCAATAAGTGATGTGTTGAATATGAGTGTTGATGAAGCCTGTGAATTCTTTAACACCATCCCATGGATGTATAGAAAAATTAAGGTGTTGCAGGATGTTGGACTTGGTTATATAACTCTTGGCCAAAGTGCTGTAACCCTTAGTGGTGGGGAGGCACAGCGTGTAAAGCTATCTACTGAACTTGGAAAAAAAGATACCGGCAAAACATTTTACATTTTAGATGAACCTACAACTGGTTTGCATTTTCAGGATATAAAATTGTTGATAGATGTGGTAAATAAATTGGTTGACAGAGGCAACACTGTTTTGATTATTGAACATAATTTGGATGTAATTAAAATGGCAGATCATATTATTGACATTGGACCTGAAGGTGGTGATGGTGGTGGCAAAGTTTTATTTGAAGGCACACCTGAAGAAATGATTAAGAAGGCTAAAAATAGCCATACTGCAAGGTTTTTGAAAGTTGAGATGCAATAAGTTTTACACGCCTTGAAGGTTTTTAAAACCTTCAAGGTCTTATAGCCATAAAATTGTTAAGCCTCAACATTAACAAGCCTTTTGTTATGTACTTGCCTTTCGCCAACCCAATATTGTAAACAAAAAACTGATGCTTAATTTAACTTATTCAATTATCAGTCTTTTTGTTTTCTCTCCCATCAACTCCTTAATGCTTATTAAATAAATTCCTTTCGCAATTACTAAATTTTGATTAAGGTTAATGTCATAAGCATTAATGCCTTTAACTGCATTAAACACCTGCGAGTAAATAATTTTACCATACACATTAGTTAATATAAGAGTCATTTTTCTATTTTCAGTAGCCAATAATTTAACCCTGATTTTTCCATTGCTTGGGTTTGGAGAAATAGAATAAATTTCCTGTATATCATCATTCTGAACTCTCTCTTTTATTCTTTGGGTTAAAACAATATTGTGCTTTTTATAATCATTATCCCACGCTTCTACACTAGCAATATCGCTGGTTAATAAAAGTTCTGATTCATTAATAAAACGAGAGCCAACTTTAGCTTTTAAAATAAGTGTAAACAATTCACTGCCATTTTCCAATGTCTGAGATATTGCATTTTTATCTGTCCACAGCATAGCAATATTGCCTGTAGTATTGGCTTGTGTTGCATTGTATTCAAACCCTTTAAGGCTTTTGAAACCTTCTATACTTACAAATTCATACTTTGTATTATCAAAATGCAGTGTGTATTGCATGGCTGCAATATTTTTAAAATTATTAACTGCAACAGGTATCCTAAATAAGTCAGGCACTTTTGAATTGTCTGACCAATAAATAAATTCCACAGGTTTAACAGCTACACCTTTTGGCATAGTAGCATTCCAATTATCATTTACATCACCAAGTTTAACGCCTATAAAAGTTTGATTGGTTTTGCTGCCTTTTAAATTAACAAGGCTTATACTATCTTTAAATGAAAACGGATTGGTTGTATCAGGGAATTGATAAGCACTATCTACAAACTCCCAAAGCCTGTCTGTCTTTACAGTACCAACTGTTTTGGTAAATGTTGTATCTGTTCCTAAAATCAATCTTTTAATTCTTAACACATCTACACTATTAATAGTTTTATTGCCATCTACATCGGCTGCTATTAATTTGTAGGCACTGTTAAGTTTTGCAGTGTTTAATATATGACGAAGCACCAATAATACATCCACGCTATTTACCCCATTAGTCTTTGCTACATCATTGTTTTTAAAAGGCCTAAAACTAACATTATTGCCCGAATCTATACAGCTATAGGTATATGCACTATTAACAATTTGCATATCATTTATTGTACCTTTTCTATACATAACAACTTTTGACACAGGACTACCATACGCTGTTTTTATAGTACCTGTAATAGCCAAACTTACATTCATTTTAATAGTGTTACTTTTTATGTTATTATCAGTAACACAAGCTTCGCTGCTAACAAGTACACACCATACACTATCGAGATTGTTTAATAAACTGTCCTTATAAATACTCGCATTAGTGCCAACTGTAATTCCATTTTTATACCATTTATAAATAGGGTTAGTACCTTGATTTGATGCTGTTGCATTAAACTCAACTACATACCACTTACATACAGTTGTAGATATTGTATTAATAGAAACCGTAGGTGTAACACTTGTTGTTACAGTAAGGTGCAGTGTTCTTACACTATCACAGCCTACACTATTCATCAATGTATCAGTATATGTACCTGTTGTTGAGTGACCTAAATAATTTTGACCAGAACATATTGCTTTATTTAGTGTACCGTAAGTAACAACTTTTACTGATAAATTTAATGTTGCACTGCTATCACAACCTGCACTATTTTGTAATCCAGTTTTTGTTTGAGAACCAGCAACACTAAAGATTAAACCATTCCAACTATAAGGCAATTGGCTTGGGCAAATTGAAAGATTTGTAGTTGAAGATGTGTTTGATTTTACAAATAAATTTAATGTTGCACTACTATCACAACCTGCACTATTTTGTAATCCAGTTTTTGTTTGAGAACCAGCAACAC
>CAYZDJ010000005.1:0-27995 GCA_964477265.1 uncultured Chitinophagaceae bacterium | reverse complement strand
TAAAGATTAAACCATTCCAACTATAAGGCAATTGGCTTGGGCAAATTGAAAGACTTGTAATTGAAACAGTGCTGTTTTTTACTACTAAGTTCAATGTTGCAACACTATCGCAACCTACTGCATTCAATGTTTTGTAAGTATAAGTTCCACTTTGTTTATAGGTAATGTTGTTCCAAATAACACTATCACAAACTGATAAACTTGTTGAAGATGTTGTTGCTTTCTTAATAGTTAAATTCAATGTTGCAACACTATCACAACCTACGGCATTCAATGTCTTATAAGTATAAGTTCCACTTTGTTTATAGGTTGTATTATTCCAAATAACACTATCACAAACTGATAAACTTGTTGAAGATGTTGTTGCATTTTTAATGGTTAAATTTAATATTGCAACACTATCACAACCTACTGCATTTAATGTTTTATAAGTATAAGTTCCATTTGATTTATAAGTTGTATTATTCCAAATAACACTATCACAAATAGATAAACTTGTTGAAGATGTTGTTGCCTTCTTAATAGTCAAATTCAATGTTGCAACACTATCACAACCTACGCTATTATTGGTTTTGAAGGTATAAGTTCCACTTTGCTTGTAAGTAGTACCATTCCAAATTAAACTATCGCAAACAGTGATTGATTGCAATGACTTAGAAGATTGTTTAATAGTTAAATTTAAAGTAGCAGTACTATCACAACCTACTGCATTTAAGGTTTTATAAGTATAAGTTCCACTTTGCTTGTAAGTAATACCATTCCAAATTAAACTATCGCAAATTGAAATATTTGTAGTTGATGAAGTAAGTTTTTTAGCATTAACCAATACTGGATTGTTATAATAAAATTTGGTGCAATAAGTATCAGCAGTTCTCATAGCAATATTATATTTTCCTTGAGGCACGTTAAAACTTTTGCTGCTTTGCCAGGTAAAACCACTATCAACCGAGTATTCCATTTGCTCAAAACCCGAAACTTCAAAAATATAATCGCCATAAGATGCACCATTACTAAAATTTGATACTACAAACTCAACATCTTTATTTGCAGGAACTGTAACATTGGCAAATTGATTGCCACTGCCCAATATTCTTTGCATACTCGCTAAATAATTTGTTGCAGGGTTAGATGAAACAAAACTATCTAAGTAAGCCACCACCCTTAATTGATGTGAACCATTGTAATTTGTTAATCCAAAACCAAAACATTTTGGCTGATTAGATGTATTTGTAAGTTTATAACTTTCGTACAATCTTGTTCTGCTATCGTTGATTACCAAAGCTGGCACAACAACAGGGTCGCCACAGGCAGTACTTTGCAAATTGGTAATATCTAAAAGCCCAACCTGTGTTTTATCTAATGAGTCAATAGAGCCTTTATACTTTCTGGAAACTGAATAATGATTTACATTTATGTTACCAAAGACAGAGTCGCATTGTGGTTGTGTAACAGTTGCATTATCAAAAACACCATTGCCAATTGTAGCAAGGATGTGTGTTACAACGCTATCACAACCATTGCTACTTACAAGCTTTCTGATTTGGCTACCTGCTTCATTAAACGTTAAACCATTTGTAGTAAAAGGCAAAGCTGTTTCGCAAATTTTGTGATGAATAGTAGTTTTTATAGGTGCTAAAACTGTTAAATTTAAAGTAGCTGTACTATCGCAACCAACACTATTTGTTAAGCCAGTTTTGGTGTATGTACCTGAAGCGTTATAGTTAATGCCATTCCATAAATATGGTGTTTGATTAGCACAAAGAGTTAGATTGTTGGTTGAGCTGGTTGCATTGTTTACAGTAACTGTAACAGTGCTGCTTGCAGTGCAGTTAAAACCATTTTTTGCAGTAACTGTATAAGTTCTTGTGCTTGCAGGTGTAGCTGTTACACTTGTACCTGTTGACGATGAAAGTGTACCACTTGGCGACCAACTATAAGTTGCAGTTGTAGTTGCCATTGTTGTTGCTCTTAAACCAATACCTACAACAAAACCTTCGCTTGTTAACTGACTGCTGGTAACTGAACCTGGAAAACCAAGTGAGTAGTTTCTTGAATGATAGTAGCTTGTAATAATGCTACCAGTATATTGTTTTATAGGCAAATTTCCACCTTGCCATTGAGCAGCAACCCAATAAATACCAGGCTGTAAAATTAAAGTTGGGTTTAATGTCATTTGATTTCTTCCACTAACTAAAGCTGTGCCTGAAGCATTATTCACCTGATTGGTTTCTTGAATTAAAGTGCTTGGTCTGTTGGTAGTTGCATCGTTGGTGTAAATAGCCATTTTATATAAAACAGCTGAAGGTGCATTTTGCCAAAGTTCTACCCACAAGCTATTAATAGTACTTGCAGTTGTTATTGAAATTCGGGTAAACTCTACTGCATTTGGCAGCATTACATTTGATGAGTTGTTAAAAGTAATAGGTGTGTTAAACCACAAATCTGTTGCGTTGCCAGATGTAACTAAACCACCATTACCACTAACAGATAACACACTTGAATTGCCTGCACAAATAGCAGTTGGATTGGCTGTAACACTTGTAATTACTGGCAATGGGTTAATGGTTAAATCTAAAGATGAAGTGCTATCGCAACCACCAACATTTGTTAAACCAGTTTTGGTATAAACGCCAGTTGCAGTATAAACATTGCCACCCCACGTGTAGCTACCACAAGCAGTAACTGAAAGTGTTGTGCTTGATGGCACATTTACTTTAATATTAAATCGTGCAGTATCTCTGCCACAACTATTTACTACCACATAATAAATGGTATAGTTGCCACCCATTGATGCTGTTACTTTACCTGCACTTGTTACACTTACTCTATTGCTATTACTGCTACTCCAGCTACCACCAGCATCGCCTGTTGTGGTAAGTGTTGTGCTACCTCCAATAAAACAAAAAGAATTATTGCCAGAAATAACACCAGCATTGGCTTTTGGCGTAATAGTAAGGTTTAAAGTTGCAGCACTATCGCAACCATCAGTATTTAAAGTATGGTAAACATATTGCCCACTTGTTTTGTAAGTAACACCATTCCACACTGTACTATCACAAGTAATTATATCTGTCCAAGATGTAGTATTTCTACGAACCAGTAAGGCATAAGAAAATGTTTGAGAGCAACCATTTTCATAACTCACATTTACACTATAAGTTGTGGTTTGTGTTGGTGTAACTTTTATGCTTGCAGTTGTTTTGCCATTAGACCACAAATAGGTTGGCGTGTGTGTAACGGTATAACCATTTGTAAATTGGTTTGCATTCATCCAATTTTTTATAATTTGTCCATCGGCTTGAGAAACTGAAATTACAGGAATTGTAATAGTTGCATCTGTTCCTGACATTGCATTTGCACTAGCACCTGCAACATTGTTTACAATAATAATTCCAGCTGCACCTGCATCTTGCACAGCCTTTGCTTTAGATGCAAATGTGCAAGTGCCTCTATCAATTATTACAACTCGTCCACTAAATAAACCAGTGGCAAATGTGGTTGAACAGGCTTGGTTATTGGGGCTTGAGTTAGGTAAATAGATAAAGCTGTTTCCACTTAATGGAACTGTTTTAATATCTGCTCCAAAACTTGCTGTGCCTATTTCAAAAGTTGTATCTATAGGTGCAATTATTTTTAAGTATTGTTTGTTTTTGCTAAGTAAATCAAAGAAAACTATTGCAGAATCTATGGCACAAAGATTTCCATAGCTTGCAGAAGAGAATGTACCATTAGGTTTATTATTAACAGTTAGGTTTAAAGATGCAGCACTATCGCAACCTGCTTTGTTGGTAAAATGAACAGTATAAAATCCACTTTTTTTATACCATACTCCATTCCATTTTGTACTATCGCAAGTTACTACATCTGTCCACGATGTTGTAGATTTTTTAATGGTTAAATTCACTCTTGCAGAACTATCACAACCAACACTATTAACAGTTTTATAAGTGTATAAACCACTTGTTTTATAAGTAGTTCCATTCCACACCAAACTATCACAAGCACTTAAAGTTGTTGTTGATGTTGAGTTTGCTTTTAAAGATAAGTTTAATGTAACACTACTATCGCAACCATTTGCTGTTGTTAATATGGTGCTTTGTGTGCCAGCAGCATTAAAGGTTAAGCCATTCCAGGTGTAAGGTAATTGACTTGAACAAATTGCTAAATTGGTTGTTGATGGCGATGCTAAACAAGCTCTTGTAATTGTTATTGTATAAATTTTTACATTACCATTTTGTGCAGTAACTTTTATGTTTATGGTGTTTGCACCAATATTTAATGGCAATGATGAAGATGTTGAACCACTTGTAAAAGATGCATAACCACCACCATTAGACTGCATTTCAATTTTAGCACTGTCTTGTGCTTTTGTTGCAGTAACAGTTGTGCTTGTTGCATAGTTATGAACATTAATATTGTAGTTGGTATTTAAACTATCAAAAACAGGATTTAATGCAGCAACATTTACAGATAATGATAATAAACTATTGTTTGATGATAAAACAGGTGTGTTTCTTAAAACAAATAAACTATCACTCAAAGTAGTATTTATTCCTGTAATATCAACCTTTCCATCGCCATCAATATCGCCTGCAATAATGTTAGATACATTAATATTTTTTGCCAACAAAACTGGTGCTGCAAAACTGTTTGACCAATTAACAGTAGATATGTTTCTTAATACAGCTAAGCCTTTTCCAGTAAGTGTGTTTACAATATCTAATTTACCATCTCCATCAATATCAGCTACCCCAACAACAGCACTATTAGCACCTGTTGTAAAGTTTTGTAAAGTACCCATAAACAAACCAGTGTTATCGCTATAATTTATTAAAACCGAAACATTGTTAGTACCAACATTGCCTGTTACAATATCATTCACACCATCTCCATTTATATCGCCCAAAGCAACAAACGAAGGTTGCCCATCTACTGTAAAATCTTGTTTTGTAGCAAAGCTTATGGTACCTATAGTACTTGTGTTTCTTAAAATAGATATTGCATAATATGCAGTGCCAGTAGCATTTGCAGGGCTTGCATTAGCAGTTATTATATCAGCTTTACCATCACTATTAATATCACCAATGGCAATATCAACAGGGTTATTACCTGTGGCAAAAGTGCTAAAGAAAGCAAATGAAATATTAGTTGCAGATGTTGATGTATTTCTTAAAACATTAACTTGATATTGTCCAACATTACCAAGTATAATATCTTGACTTCCATCGCCATCAATATCGCCAACAACAACTTTTGAATAAACTGAAATAGCAAGACCAGCTAATACACTTACTCTTTGTGCAAAACTTATATTACCACTTGTGCTGGTGTTTCTAAATATCGAAACAGAGTCCATAAAATGTGCTACTATCACATCTAATTTTCCATCATTGTTAATGTCTGCCAGCGTTACAGAACGTGGACTTGAAAGTGTTGTAAAATCTATTTTTGAAGCAAAATTTACAGTACCACTTGTGCTTGTATTTCTTAACACCGAAAATTTAGCAACGCTATTGTCTATTACAACAGCATCAGATTTTCCATCTCCATCAATATCGCCAATAACAGTTTTGCCAGGAAAAGTATTTACACCAAAGTTGGCACTTGCTGTCATATCCATAGTATCAATACTTCCTTTGTTGGGCTTGAATGTGGTGTTGAAATATTGACTGCTTGAACCTATTACATCATCATCTAAATTTATTACAGTAATTGGAGCATAGGTTGCACCAGTTGGTACAGTTACTGTAAGACTTGTTTTAGTTCCAGCAGTTATAGTAGCTTTTGTGGCACCAAAATAAACTGCATTAAATGTGGGTGTAGAGTTAAAAAAAGTTCCTGTTAAAGTAACCGAAGTTCCAATTGGTCCACTTGTTGGGCTAATAGAAGTTATGGTTGGTGCAGCAATTCTTGTAACAGTAAAAGTATATATTTTAACAGTAGTACCATCTTGTGCTGTAACCTTTATGTTTATTACGTTTTCGCCAAGATTTAATGGCAATGCAGATGAGTTAACGCCACTTGCTAAAGCCGTGTAAGTTCCACCATTTAATTGTAATTGTATAGTAGCAGAATCTTGTGCTTTGGTTGCTTTAACAGTTACACTTGTAGTAGCATTGGTAACTATTGCAGTATAATTAGAAATGCTTGATGATAATATTGGTGTGTATGCAGTTGTATTAATTACAAATGCCGATAAGTTAGCATTGGTTGAGTATTGTGGATTGTTACGAACAACTACAATGGCATTATTAAAATTAGTAATAACAACAGCATCTATTTTTCCATCTCCATCTATATCGCCCATTGCGTGGGCTTTGGTTAATGAACCTGTTGTAAAATCTACAGAATTTGCATAAGTTGGTGATGTGGCAGTTGTTGTTGTATTTTTTAAAACCGAAAAACTACTGGCATCATTAGCATACATAATATCTAATTTCCCATCTGCATCAATATCAGTAATAGCAACAGTTTCAGGGAATGATACTGAGCTTTTATTAACAGCTGTAGCTAATGTAACTGTACCAGAAACACTCGTATTTCTTAATGTGCTAATATTAGTTGCATTATAGTTTGAAACAATAACATCTAATTTTCCATCTGCATTAATATCGCCCAATGCAACAGATGTTGGGTCTAAACCCACACTGTAATCTACTTTAGTAGCCAAGGTTAAACTGCCAGCAATGGTCATTGTATTTCTAATAACTGAAATAGAACTTGCAGCAGCGTTAGTAACTACAATATCTAATTTATTATCTCCATCAATATCGCCAATAGCAATGCCACGTGGCGTTGTGCCAGTTGTATATTCTACTTTTGTTGCAAAACTTATGGCTGTTGTGGTAGAAGTATTTTGTAAATAAGATACTTTATTATTTCCACCATTGCACACTAAAACATCTTGCCAACCATCTCTGTCAATATCGGCAACTGCAATGCCTGTTGAGCCAGAGCCAGAAGCACCAGTTGAATAATCTACTTTTGTTGCAAAACTTAGTGTGCCACTAGTACTATTATTTTTTAAAACAGATATTGTATTTGCTCCATTATTTACAACAATAATATCAAGCTTTGTATCATTATCAATATCTGCAAGTGCTACTGAATAAGGGTTTGCACCTGTTGTAAAATCAACTTTTGTATCAAAACTAATAGTACCAACAGTGCTTGTGTTTCTTAAAACAGAAACTGTGTTGTTGCTATAATTAACCACAGCAGCATCTTGTTTTCCATCGCCATCAATATCGCCAACAGCAACATTGTAAGGGTTTGTGCCTGTAGAAAATTTCGCACTCACAGTCATATCACTAGATGTAAAGCTACCTTTGGGTTTGCTAAACACTGGGCTAAAAAATTGGCGACTTAATCCATATCGCTTATTTAATTTATCCATTACAGTTATGGGTGCATAAGTAGCACCAATAGGTACTATCACTCTTAATGTAGTTGAAGATGCTGACCTGTAAGTAACAACTTTTGCATTTCCAAAAAACACATCGGTCAAAGCTACTGTTCCAGCAAAGTTGCTGCCAACAATGGTTATAGTATCTCCTGGCTTTCCTGTTAATGGGGTTATTGATGTAATAGATGGTTGTGCAATTGCATTAACTGAAATGAAACTAAAAAAACTTATGATACAAATTAAAAAAAATGACTTTTTAAGTTTTAAAGTACGAATTAATGTTTTGATCATGTTATAAAAAATATATAATAGTTTACAGCAAAATATTTAGTCGTGTTGTAAACAGATTATAGTTAATAAAGAAATAAGAGAATACAAAAAAACAACAATATTTAACTTTCGCAAGGAAATGTTTTATAACTGATATTAAAGTCTTGCTACAATTAAAATTACATTGTTGATTTCCATTTATTTTTTAAGCATTAAGTATTTTTTTATAGTTGATAACATTATAACTGCTACATATTAATTATATCTCGCAACATCGCTGCATACTATATTTGCCTCCTAACAAATAAATAATACAATGTCTTCTTTATCTAGCCACAATTTTGCCAATGAAAAGGTTTTGGTACGTGTAGATTTTAACGTACCGTTAGACAAACAAACACTTGCGATTACTGATGACACAAGAATTACTGCAGCCTTGCCTACCATTAAAAAAATTATTGCCGATGGTGGTAGTGTAATTTTAATGAGCCATTTAGGTCGCCCTAAAAATGGTCCTGAGGATAAATATTCGTTAAAGCATATTGTTAAGCATTTACATTATTTACTAAACAAAGATGGCAATACTGTAAACGTATTTTTTGCAGATGATTGCATAGGCGAACAAGCCAGCACAACAGCAGGCATGCTAAAACCAGGAGAGGTTTTGTTGCTTGAAAACCTTAGATTCTACAAAGAGGAAGAAGCAGGTGATGCAGAGTTTGCTCAAAAACTTGCTGCTTTGGGTACTTGCTGGGTAAATGATGCTTTTGGCACTGCACACAGGGCACATGCAAGCACAGCAGTAATTGCAAAATACTTTAATAAAAGCAACAGGTTTTTTGGTTTGCTAATGGAAGCAGAAGTAAATGCTGCTGAAAAAGTATTGCATCAAAACGAGAAACCATTTACAGCAATCATTGGTGGTGCCAAAGTGAGCGATAAAATACTAATTATAGAAAATTTATTAGAACGTGCTACTGATATCATTATTGGTGGAGGGATGGCTTATACATTTATGAAAGCACAGAATGGACATATTGGTAAAAGCCTTTGCGAAGATGATAGACTAAGCACTGCCTTAGAGTTGCTGAAAAAAGCTGAAGCAAAAGGCGTATGCATACATTTGCCAAGCGATAGCGTTATTGCTGACAACTTTAGCAATGATGCTAACACCTCTACTGCACCAAGCAATAATATACCAGAGGGTTGGATGGGTTTGGATATTGCACAAAATGCCTGCGAACAGTTTACCAATGTTTTGCTTAAAAGTAAAACCATATTGTGGAATGGACCAATGGGTGTGTTTGAGATGAGCAAGTTTCAGCATGGTACAAAAACCATTGCAACTGCTGTAGCAACTGCTACCCAAAATGGTGCGTTTAGCCTTGTAGGTGGTGGCGATAGTGTTGCTGCTGTTAACCAATTTGGATATAATGATAAGGTTAGTTATGTAAGTACAGGTGGTGGTGCCTTACTTGAATACTTTGAGGGAAAAGAATTGCCTGGTATTGCTGCAGTGAATTAAGTATTAACTTGATTATAAAAAACCTTTCAGAGATAATATTGCTGAAAGGTTTTTTATAGGTATTTTAAAGTTGTAAAACTTTTATTTTTATGACTTTCAAATAACAAAAACCACTCAGATATTATCCAAGTGGTTTTGTCAAGAAGTTATATTAAATCGCCTTACTTTAACACAAACCTAAGCAATATAATTGCTAAAATTTTGTTAAATGATTTATCATCTTTTGTTTTAAATCATTTTTAGCAAATCCTTAACATTTTATTGAGGTAGTTTTAAAAAATAATGTGTTGTAGGCATAAAATATGTATCAGCAGTTTTGAAACTCGATATTTGCACACCTTAACAACCCAATTAAACTCAGCAAATGAAAAAGCTTTTTTTATTTTTTGTATTGGCTACCCTCATTATTGCCACAGCATGCAATAAGCCACAGGGCTTTGACTACAGGGACGTGCGTAACATTAAAATTGAAAAACTGGGATTTGATAAAACCTCGCTGTACATGGAGCTGGTTTATTTTAACCCAAACAATTTTGGAGTTACACTTAAGAATGTAGATTGCGATATATTCATCAACAATAACTTTTTAGGCCATTATGCACTTGATACATCATTCAAGATAGAAAAACGTTCAGAGTTTGTGCTGCCTTCGCGTATAGCAATAGATATGAAAAATATTTACAAGAATGCCCTTAGCGTAATATTTAATAAAGAAGTTGACGTGAATGTAAAGGGTACTGCACGAATTCAAAAAGTAATAAATCTTACTATCCCTTTTGATTATAAAGGCAAGCATAAACTTAGTTTTTAATTGTGGAATATGCTTTTCCAGTTGCACACCATTAGATGGCATTGTATTTAACTATGGAATAAAAATAAGGATGTAATTTGTTGATTCTTCATTATGATAAACTAAAACCAGACATTTAAAATTTAACATACTTTTAGCAACTGCACACTCACACAAACACTGTTAATAAAAACTTTTACGAAAATTTTAACATCAACAATTTGGCTACACCAAATTAATAAATACTTTAGCTCACTTTAAATAACCCTTATTGCTTTATGAAGCGATTATTGCTTCTGTTTGCTTTTTGTATAATGCTTAGTTGTGCTGGTTTTTGCCAGTATTACCTGCGTGGAGTGGTTAAAGATGATAAAGGAAATAACCTTACAGATGTAAGGTTTAAACTTTTTTCCACAAGGCAAATTCCCTATAACAATGGTAGTGATGGAAGTTTTGGATTAAACACAAGGCTTGCAGTTGATACTATGTATTTAAGTGCAGATGGCTACGAAAATTTAACTGTTGCTGTTAATACAAGCCAGTTTAATGTAATAACAATGAAGCTGCTGCAAGGTGTTATTAGCATCAGAAAAAAAGGATTAGCTTCTAAAACAAAAGACCTTAATTACGATGCAAATTTTTTTCTGGATAAAGAAGGCGAAAGTTATAGTGGTTTAATAGAAAATGAGTTTATAAAAACAAACGCTAATCCTGAAACAGGTTTTGGACTTAATGTTGATAGAGCTGCATATAGTAACATTCGCAGATTTATAAATAATGAAATGCGAGTACCTGAAGATGCTGTGCGTATTGAGGAAATGCTTAACTATTTCGACTTTCGCGAACCCGAAGATGCCAATAGCAAAAAGTTTTTATGTAAAACATATTTATCTACATGCCCATGGAATAAAAATAACAGTTTATTGTATATTAACACTTCTGTTCCTAAGGTAAATTTAGATACAGTAGCTGCATGTAATTTGGTTTTTCTTATAGATATATCTGGTTCAATGGAACGCCCCAACAGGTTGCCTTTGCTGCAGGCTGCTTTTAAAATGCTGGTTGATAATTTACGTGCTAAAGACAGGGTTGCAATTGTAACTTATGGTGGTGGTGTAGAAGTTGTGTTGCCAAGCACAAGTGGTGTAAATAAAGCCGTGATTAAAAACATTATTGACAGCCTTGAGGCAGCAGGAGACACACCTGGTGCAGGTGCTATTAAAACTGCTTATGAAGTTGCCAAAAAAGCTTTTGTAAAAGGTGGAAACAACAGGGTAATACTGGCAACTGATGGTGATTTTAATGTGGGGCAAACTACAGATAAAGAGTTAGAAGATATTATTACAATTCAACGCCAGAGCGGTATTTACCTTACTTGCATTGGTGTGGGCATGGGCAACTATAAAGACAGCAAGCTTGAAACATTAGCTAAAAAAGGCAATGGCAACTTTGCTTATTTAGATAATATACAAGAAGCCGAAAAAGTGTTTTTACAAGAGTTTACCAAAACAGTTTATGCAGTGGCTAAAGATGCTTTTGTAAGTGTTGGCTTTAATAAAGATGTTGTAAATGAATACAGGCTTATTGGATTTGATAATAAAAAAGACGCCATAACAGATGCAAGCAGCACATTAAGTGGTGGCGAAGTTGGTAGTGGTCATAGTGCTATTGCCATATTTGAAATTAACCTTAATAAAAATGTTTCAGCAACTGCTAAAACCATTGCCAACATTAACTTTCAATATAAATTACCCAATACAGATGATAATATTATAGTTAAAAAAGAAGTAGAAAATACTAAACCAATTACACTTGATTCTGTTAATACCAATTTACGTTTAGCAACAGCAATTTGTATGTATGCTTCTATTTTAAAAAAATCGAAATATGCTAAAGGTTTCGATTTTGATGATATTGCAACGCTTGTAGAACCAATATTAAAAAAAGATAATTATTTGCACAATGAGTTTTTAGGCTTATTAGTAAAAAGTGAAAATATCTATCACATTAATAAAAACAAAAAGAAGAAAAAAAGGAAACGCTGATTATGATGATTTAATAGATTGATTGTTTAAAATTTGTTAATGTTTAAAATGAACGAATTAGAGACTATACCACAGTGATCACTGAGTTAAAGACACACAGAGATAACTGAACATTTATGACATATCGCTGTTTTCTTTGTGAAATGCTTTGTAACCTCAGTGGTTAAAATAATTTTAAACAACCTTAATTACATAATTTCATAGTATATCAATTTATTGTTCATATATTGTAGTTCAAAAAAACATTATGATTATTAATATAAAAAAATATCTTCTCTTAATAAGTTGTGCAGCTATTCTACTGCTTTCGTGCAAAGCAAATAAAAAAACAACAAGTGCTGCAACGCCTGCAAACAAAGGCGTTGAACAAACTGCAGCTATAAACCCTGATGATGGAAAATATAAATACAACACCAATACTATTATAAAAACAGACAATCTTACAGTTGATGAATTTAACACCATAACAGCTTCTTCAAAACTTGTAATTGTAGATTTTAATGCTGTGTGGTGTGGTCCTTGCAGAAGACTTACACCCATTTTAAATGAGCTCGAAAAAGAATATGGCGATAAAATAAAAGTTGTAAAAATTGATGTTGATAAAAACAAAGATTTGGCGAATCACTTTGTAATTATGTCTATTCCTTTTGTAAGAATGTTTAAAGATGGTGTGCTTATGGAACAATGGGAAGGTTTGCCATCGAAAGCTAATTTAAAATACTGGATAGATAAATTACTAAAATAAAAAACACAAGACTATGCCTTACAATGAAAAGATTGCAAGCAGGATTACTGAAGTTTTAGCTGAAAAAGGCGTTGTGTTTACTGAAAAGAAAATGTTTAGTGGTGTTTGTTTTTTAGTAGATGATAAAATGCTTTGTGGCACCCACATTGATAAGCAAACAAATGAAAGCCTTTTGCTGTGCAGGTTAAGCAATGACGATTACAATGAAGTAATTGAGAAGCCACATTGCATGCCAATGAATTTTACTGGCAAGATTATGAAAGGATATGTGTTTATTAGTGAACAGGGATTTAAAACCAAAAAGCAACTCTCTGAGTATTTACAATTATGCTTAAACTTTAATCCCTTGGCAAAAGCAAGTAAGAAAAAATAAATAGTTATCCACTATCCATTTTACATTATCAGTCATTTAAAAATTATTCCACAAGTTTTAATACAATTGTTACGCCTTTTATCTTACACAATTATTTGTGAGATATGGCTAATAAACTCAAAACAAAAACTCCACCTGCACCTAGCCCTGAAGTGTTGAATGAGGATAAGGAAGTGGAAGTAACGGTAAAAGAAGTAGTAAAAGACGAACGTACAACCAAAATACTTGGTGCTGTAAGTTTACTTGCTGCTGTGTTTATTTTTATTTCAATTGTTTCTTATTTATTCAGTTGGCAAGAAGATCAAGACATTGTTTACAACGCAGGCTTTAAAATATTTGGTACTAGTGCACCTAAAGTACACAACATGCTTGGCACTATTGGTGCTTATGTTGCACACAATTTAGTATTCAATGGCTTTGGCGTTGTATCAATCATTTTATCTACTTTCTTTTTTGCGTTAGGTATTAATTTTTTATTTGATAAAAAAGTTTTTTCTCTAACAAAAAATGCAAAAAACGTAGGTATTGCATTGGTTGTAATCAGCACCACATTTGCATTTGCAACAAATGGAAGCCAATTAAGCTGGGGCGGTGCAGTGGGCAATTTTACTGATACCTGGCTTACGGGAATACTTGGGAAGTTTGGTACAGGTGCAGTTTTAATTTTAATATATTTTAGCTATTTTATCTGGAGATTTAATCCAACATTTAAGCTCCCATCTAAAAAAATATTGCTACCAGACAATGATGAAAATATTGATGATGCAACTGGCAATAAAAAGTCTTTGCAAGACGAGTTTGATGAGTTTCAGCAAAGCAAATTATTAATTGATGATGATATAGTGCATGATGAAGAAATTAAGTTAGGTGTGATTGAGAAAGATGAAAATGGAATGCCTTTAAGTGGCAATAAAATAAAAGGAGAGATAAACCCATTAACAAATATTGATATAGAAAGTAAGGAAGAAATTCCTTTTGATATTATTGAAAAAGAAGAACCTGTAATTGAAAATAAAGAATTAGAAATTAGTAATGAGAAATTAGAAATTATTGAGGAAGAATGGAAACCTCACACTGGAAAATCAATTAATGATTTGTATAAAGAAGGCGTAACTATTGCTGCACCTGCATTTGAAGAAGTTGTATCAACACCAACAACGAGAAACGAGAAACGAGAAACAATAGTAGATTTGCCTTTAGAAATAAAAGATGTTGAAGAAGATGATGAAGTGGAAGAATTTGAAAGTCAAATTGCAGAGACAGAATTGGAGAAGAAAAGTGTGGGCAGCATTGGCACTAACTATGAACCAACATTGGATTTAGCCAACTATAAATATCCTCATATAGATTTATTGGAAACACACGGCAGTGAAAAAATTATTCATGATGCCGCTGAGTTGGAAGCCAATAAAAACCAGATTATAGCTACACTAAAAAACTATGATATAGAGATACAGAGGATAGCTGCAACTGTAGGTCCAACTGTTACCTTGTATGAAATTGTTCCTGCACCTGGTGTGCGTATTTCTCGTATCAAAAATTTGGAAGATGATATTGCTCTAAGCCTTGCTGCTCTTGGCATACGTATCATTGCACCTATTCCTGGCAAGGGCACAATTGGTATTGAAGTTCCGAATTTAAAGAAGACAATTGTGAGTATGAAAACCTTACTTGCAAGTGATAAATTTCAGAATACAAACTTCAGCTTGCCCATTGCCATTGGTAAAAAAATAGATAACGAAAACTTTATTGTTGACCTTGCTACAATGCCTCACTTGTTAATGGCTGGTGCTACTGGGCAAGGAAAATCTGTTGGTATCAATACGTTGCTGGTTTCTCTTTTATATAAAAAACATCCATCACAGTTGAAGTTTGTTTTGGTGGATCCTAAGAAAGTAGAGTTGAGTTTGTATAAGGTGATTGAAAAACATTTCTTAGCCCAATTGCCTGGCGAAGAAGAAAGCATTATTACAGATACAAAGAAAGTGGTGCATACATTGAATGCCCTTTGTATTGAAATGGATAATCGTTACGATTTGCTTAAAGAAGCAGGTTGCAGGAACATTAAAGAGTATAACGAGAAGTTTATTGCACGAAAATTAAACCCACAAAAAGGTCATCAATTTTTACCATTTATTGTTTTGGTGGTGGATGAATTTGCAGACTTGATTATGACTGCTGGTAAGGAAGTTGAAATGCCAATTGCAAGGCTGGCACAGCTTGCACGTGCTATTGGCATTCATTTAATCATTGCTACACAACGTCCTTCTGTAAATATTATTACTGGTACTATTAAAGCCAACTTCCCTGCACGTATTGCATTTAAGGTGAGTAGTAAAATTGACAGCAGAACTATTTTAGATGCTGGTGGTGCAGAGCAATTGATTGGTAAAGGAGATATGTTGATAAGTTATAATGGCGAAATAACAAGGGTTCAGTGTGCTTTTGTAGACACGCCAGAAGTTGATAAAGTTTGTGAAGCTATTGGTGAGCAGCAAGGTTATCCTCAACCATTCTATTTACCAGAATATGTTGATGAAAAGGAATTAGAAAAAGGTGGCGGATTAGATGCCAATGAAAAAGACCCATTGTTTGAAGACGCTGCTAGATTAATTGTGCAAAATCAAGTAGGTAGCACATCATTAATACAAAGAAGAATGAAGCTAGGATATAACAGGGCTGGGCGTTTGATGGATCAATTGGAACGTGCAGGAGTTGTTGGTCCTAATCTTGGTAGTAAAGCAAGAGAAGTAAGGTATAAGACTGAAATGGAGTTGGAGGAATATTTGGGGACGATGTAGTTTTTGCAATCCATATAAAAAAGAGCAATGATTGATTATCACTGCTCTTTTTCTACTAAACTATTCTATAGCTTAAATCCTACACTCACAAAAAATGTTCTGCCATCTGCAGGCAAAGCTCCAGGACCTGGATAACCTCCTGCCCTTCTGGTAAAATAAGTTTCGTTGGTTACATTATTAACTCCAGCTTTTACATTTATTTCTTTTGTGAATTTGTAACTTGCTGTAATGTCTGCAACTGTATATTTTTGTATCAATCCGTTTTGAGCATTTGCAGTTGGTGTAACAGTATTATTAGCATCGCTAAAAGCTTCACCAACACTGCTTATCTGTGTGGTAAACTGTAAAGATTTAATACCTAAAGTAATGCCTCCTCTAAAAATATTTGCAGGTGCATTTTCTACTTTTTTACCTTTTGTATTTGCATCTTTATGGTCGCCACTGTAAGTTGCATCTGTGTAAGAATAAGAACCAAAAACCAATAAATCATTCTGTGTTTTTGGTTGCAACAATTTAAATACATTCAACTCAGCATATCCTTCAAAACCTTTGCTGGTGCTGTTTCCAACATTGGTAATTAATCTGTAGCTTGGTGTGCCTGTTACATTTATTGTACCTACTCTGTTATTATATTGCAGGTAAAATGCACTAACATCGAACTGCAACCAATTTTTATGTTTACCTCTAAATCCAAGTTCTGCATTATAACCTTTAGCATCTTTTAAGTCAGGGTCAACTACATCTGTTGTAGGTGCAGCTTGCAGGTTTGCAAATTGGATTGGTCTATAGGCTTGCGAAATATTTGCATAGATCTCTGTATGCTTTGAAGTGTGATATTCACTACCAATACCAGCCAGCCAAAAACTTCTAACCCTTGATACATTCTGTAAAATTATTTCTGCACCACCAGATGTATAACCATTTCTTCCTGAAGCTTTACCAAATACACGTTCATAACGAATACCAGGAATTAAATAAAACTTATCTGTAACCCTAAAAATATTTTCTACAAATGCTGCAATATTATTTGATAAGAAAGTAATGTTTCTTGGATAGTTGCCAATAATTGTCATATCATAATCAGAGCCTGTAGTACCAACACCATCAGCTCTTCTGTAAGTAGAACCAGTATATAAACGAACGCCACCAGAAATAGTATTTTTCATTTTACCCAATGTATAACTATTAATAATTCTGCTTTCAAAACCATAGTTTCTGTATTCATCAATATTCAGCAAACGTGTGCTATACTGACCTGTTGCAGGATTGATACTATCTTTAAGTGTAATAGCTTGTAAGTAACCAACACTATTTCTGTTGCCAATGGTAGCAAATAATTTTGTGTTCCATTTAGTGTTGGAATTAATATTATAGTTAAGACTAAGGGCTGGTGTTGTCCACAAAATATCAAACCAATTTCTATTTCTTAAACTTTGTTGAGGATTATTGTACAAATTAGCATCAGTAAGGCCTCCAGGTTGCTGGCTTCTTAAATGCGATTGCATAACCTCGGCATTCAATGAAATTTTTGCAGAGAAATAATGTGTAAAAGAAGCAAAACCAGAATTGGTAAAAAACTTGCTGTTGTTTCTCCATCCATCGCCATTTCTATGGTCGAAAAACGCATAATAGTGATTGCTTTTTGATTTACCACCAATAGCATTAAAACTATTAAACAATGCGTTGCTACCAACTGTTTGTTGCGATTCAAATTCAAATTCTTTTTTAATATCGCTACCGTTTCGAAGGATATAATTTACCATTCCGCCAAACTGAGGACCATATTGCAAAGAGCCTTCTCCTCTAATTATTTCAACACGTTGCACAGCTTGTAATTGTGGATTATAGTAGGCTTCAGGATAGCCGTAAGGGTCTGCTGCAATATCGTAACCATTTTGACGTATATTAAACTCCCAGCTTCTGTTAGGGCTTAAACCTCTTGCTGCAATACCAATTTGAATGCCACTTGGATCGCTTTCCCAAATATGAATTCCTGGCACTTTTGCTAATACTTGTCTCATATTATTCATCACAACATTGCCTTGCACATTATCCATTACAATCAAAGCATTTTTCTTTCCTGCATAAATATTAGTACCAACAATTTCAGGGATTTGCTGATAATCGCTTTTGCTATTACTACCCACAACTGTGATGTCGGGTAACTGGTTTATTGAATCTTTTTGTTTTGTTGCCGACTGAGAAAAGGCTGTACAAGCCCATAACATTAGAGTAAGTGACGATATAGTTTTCTTCATTTTTTTCATTTGGCGGCGAAAGTATATGGCTGCATTTGGCAGCATTTATACAATCGGTAACAGATATTACGCAAAAGGAAAAAGATGTTTACTTATAATTATATCGTCCTTAAAATTTGAGGCCAAGTTCATTAAGTTTCTTTTTCTTTGAACCATCTATGAAGTATTTTTCTCTCAACAAACAATCACCAATAGTTTCTTTTGAACAAGCAACTGTTAAAGGACAAGCTCCTGATAAAGGTTTATATTTTCCTGAAACTATACCTCAATTACCAAAAGGATTTATTGAGAATTTAAAGCAATATAGCAAAGAAGAAATTGGTGTAACTGTTATGCAACCTTATGTTGGTGATAGCTTGCCAAATGCAGAACTAGAAAGGATTGTAGCAGAAACCATCAACTTTAATTTTCCTTTAGTGAAAATAAATAAAAGTATTTATAGCTTAGAATTATTTCATGGACCAACACTCGCTTTTAAAGATGTTGGTGCAAGGTTTATGAGCAGATGCCTTGGGTATTTCAACAGAAACAATAATCAAAAAGTAACTGTGCTTGTTGCTACAAGTGGCGATACTGGTGGTGCGGTTGCCAATGGGTTTTTAGGTGTGGATGGCGTTGAAGTAATTATACTTTATCCAAGTGGTAAAGTTAGCCCTGTGCAGGAATTGCAATTGACGACATTGGGTCAAAACATTACTGCACTTGAGGTTCAGGGCAATTTTGATGATTGCCAGGCAATTGTTAAACAAGCATTTATGGATGCTGATATTAATTCTAAGCTAACTTTAACTTCTGCCAATTCAATTAATGTTGCACGATGGTTGCCACAACAACTATATTATTTCTATGCTCACCAACAATGGCAGCAAAATGAAGCACCAGTAGTGTGTGTGCCAAGTGGAAACTTTGGAAACATTTGTGCAGGAATGATGGCTTTTGCAAGTGGATTACCTGTTACACATTTTATTGCTGCCTGCAATGCAAATGATGTTGTTACAAATTATTTACAAACAGAACAATATCAACCAAAGCAAGCAGTAGCAACAGTTTCAAATGCTATGGATGTAGGCAACCCAAGCAATTTTGTTCGTATTCAGCAAATATTCAATAACGATTTTCCTTCTTTAAAAGATAAGTTAAGTAGCATTAGTGTGAATGATGATACAACCAAGCAAACCATTGCAAAAGTTTATAAAGACTACAATTACACACTTGACCCACATGGTGCAGTTGCATATTTCGCATTAAATAGTTTTCTTAACAAATACCCAATTCCTAATACCCAATTCCTAAATGGTTATATCCTTGAAACAGCACATCCTGTTAAGTTTCCTGATGTTGTGGAAGAAGCAATTGGTAAAAAGATTGAAGTGCCAAATGAAGTAAAATATTTATTCAACCAACAAAAACAATCTGTTCTGTTATCTAAAGATTATGATAGCTTTAAAGAATGGCTGATGAATAAATAATTACTTACCCATTAGCCTTTTGTTAAACTCAACCATCAGTTTAAACAAATCCTCATGCTCGTTTAAAGGCAGTGTTGCTGCCACATCAAATACATCGTGATAGGCTTTAATGCCACCTAAAGTATAAAAGAAAAAAGAGGGAACACCTTTCTCTGTAAACCAGTAATGGTCGCTGTTTGCAGCTTTACCACGAGAATTTACAGCCTTTACAAGTTTCATTTCATTGTTAATATCCTGCATCAGTTTAAACTCCTTAGGAAACTCTGATGCATTAACAACTGTAATACCATCAATGCCAGTACCTGCTAAATCAGTATTTGTTAAAAACCTTATTTTCTTCAAATCAACCAATGGATTTTCAGCAAAATATTTTGAACCCACCAAACCTGCTTCTTCACCACTAAATAAAATAAAGCCAATGCTATAAGGTTGTGGATGCAGGGCATAATACCTTGCTAAATTCAATAACAACGATACCCCACTTGCATTATCATTTGCACCAGGAAAATACACCTCCTCTCCCAACCCACCCAAATGATCATAATGTGCAGTAATTATTATAATAGAATCTGGCTGTATTGTGCCTTTTACAATGCCACAAACATTTTGTGCTTTAAATTTTTTGATGAAAAAATTATCAATCTCTACTTTATAATTTGTGGGTGTTGTTTGTAACCCTTTTTTATCTACTTCTATAGCAGCATAATTTGCAACTTCCTGTGCAACATCCATTGTTAATTTATCTTTCAGCTTAACAATAAAAGCATTTTCCCTGTCAACAAATGTGATACTATCCACCTGCATCAAATTTCCATTTGCCTTAACACCTTTGCTTTCTGCATTTACAATAAAATCCTTGCCAGCATTAAGTTCTACTCCATTTATAGTAAGTTTCATTTTACCAGGAAAAGTATTTACACTAAAGCTATAGTCCTGAAAAAGTGATTTTCCTTTCATTGGCTGCAAGCCAAATTCGGTAAACTTATTACTCAAAAATTCTGCTGCTTTGTGCATACCATCTTTTGTATAACCACGTCCCCAAAAGGTTTTACTGCAAAGCGTATCAACCATTTTTCGTGCAAAGGCAGAATCTTGTGCACTAACATTGACACTCCAAAAGATAACTAAAGCAAAAACAATTTTTCTCATTGAAAATATTTATACAATAATAGTATTAAAAATTAAATCAAATTAAATTATAAAAACCTCTTACAGAACACACAATATATGCCGAAATTTTCTGTGTATTTTGCCAGCATAAAACCAAAAAAGCCACACAGTATTGTGTGGCTTTAAAAATATTTCAAAAATCAGTACTTATCTTACATCTGCCATTGCAGGAATTTCAGTAACCTTATACTCACCTGCATCAAGCTTGGCCTTAGTTTCACTAAATGCTACCAATGTTTGTTCAATGTCAGCATCTGTGTGTGCAGCACTTGGTATCAGCCTGTAAATAATATGTCCTTTTGGAATAACTGGATACACAACAATACTTGCAAATACATGGTAATTTTCACGTAAATCCATACACATTGCAGTTGCTTCCTCTACACCTCCCTTCATATATACAGGTGTTACTGGTGTATTGGTTGCACCAATATCAAAGCCACGCTCCTTTAAACCATTTTGCAACTTAAGTGCATTGCTCCACAATTTTTCTTTAAGTTCTGGATTAGTTTTAAGCATATCCAATCTTTTTAAATTGCCAATAACTATAGGCATTGGCAAGCTTTTAGCAAAAATTTGTGAACGAATATTGTAACGTATATAATCTATAATAATTCTTGGACCAGCCATAAATGCACCTATACTTGCCATACTTTTTGCAAAGGTTGAGAAGTATAAATCAATGGCATCCTGGCAACCTTGCTCCTCGCCTGCTCCAGCACCTGTTTTACCAAGTGTTCCAAAACCATGTGCATCATCAACCATCAACCTGAAATCAAACTTGCTTTTTAACTCTGCAATTTCTTTAAGCTTACCCTGGTCTCCTGCCATACCAAATACACCTTCTGTAATTACCAAAATTCCACCTGCTTTCTGGTTTTCTATTAATGTAGTTGCTCTTTCTAATTGTTTTACTAAATCCTCAATATTATTATGTTTAAAAACATACCTGTGACCAGGATGTAAACGTAAGCCATCAATAATACAAGCATGGCTTTCTGCATCATAAACAATTACATCGTGCCTGCCACAAATAGCATCAATGGCACTCATTATACCCTGATAGCCAAAGTTCATCAATATTGCATCTTCCTTGCTTTCAAATGCTGCAAGTTCTGCTTCAAGTTGTTCGTGGTGTACACTATTCCCACTCATCATTCTTGCACCCATTGGCAAAGCCAAACCATATTGCTGAGATGCTTCAGCATCTATTTTTCTTATTTCTGGATGATTGGCTAAACCTAAATAGTTATTCAAACTCCATACAATCATTTCCTTTCCACGAAACTTCATTCTACTGCCAATTTCACCTTCTAGTTTTGGAAAGGCAAAATAGCCATGTGCCCTTTCTCTGTGCTGACCTATAGGTCCATAATTCTTTACTAACTTTTCAAAAATATCTGCCATATTTCTTAAATAATTTGGGATTTACAATGTAATATTTTCAAGCTGCAAATGTAGGCAATAAAAAAAACCTTTCAACCTAAAACATTGAAAGGCTTTGGTTATGTATTTTATAAGCCTGAGTAATCCTGAAAAATTAACTGCGATTTCAGCGAGAAAAATATGTACCAATAATTTTACTGGGTTACTTTTTACTGTAAAAAGGACTTTGATAAAACCTGTTTCTTAAATAGCTTGTATCAGTAAGTGTGGCAAGAAAACTTTTCAATTGTTGTTTCTCTTTTTCTGTAATAATAAAGCCTTCTACAAACTGGTTTTTGCTGGGATGCAGCTTTCCGTCTCCTGTATTTTTGCCTTCAGTAATTAACCTTCCTGCACGTGCATAGTGTGCTATTACCTCATCAATATTTTTTGCACTACCATCATGAAAATAAGGTGCAGTAAGCATTACATTGCGAAGACTTGGTATTTTAAACTTGCCAATGTCATCCTTATCATTTGTTTCATTATACAAACCATTATCATCATTGGCATATAAACTGTCTTTTCCTATGCAATACAAACCAATATTCTGGTAAGTATTCATCCTTGTAAATTCAGGCTGGTCAAAGTCGTTACCACTATGGCATTTCCTGCAATTTAATTTATCACTAAAGAATAATTTTTTGCCAGCCAGTTCGTCCTTTGTCAATTCAGTTTTTCCTTTCAAATACAAGTCGTATTTACTGTTAAAAAACTTAAAGGTTTGCACATAGCTTGCAATTAAATCCTTAACTGTTTTCCAGTTAATGTCTTTAATATTTTTATGCTTAATAAAGGCAGCGTATTGTGGATCTGTAAAAATAAAATTGAGTGAGGCATTGTTTAAGGAATCATTACCCATTTCAATTGGATGCTTACCAAATAAAGGAAAATTAGATTGAGCCTGCAATGAAGTAAGCGACTCATTTGCCCAGTTAAAATTCTCGTTATCGCTAATGTTTATAAGGCTTGGCGTGTTGCGTTTTACTGTATCGCCAAAAGCACCCAATGGAGTAATTTCACCATCTGTAAAAGCCAGCTCTGGCTTGTGGCAAGTGGCACATGATTTTGTTTTGTTTACAGAAAGCCTTGTGTCGTAAAACAATAAACGCCCCATCTCTGCATCAAGCGAAGGCTTAGGTTTTTTATTGGGTTTAATAAACGCAATAAAAAACAATGACGCAGTTGCCAATATTATTACAACTAAAAAAGATTTCAAAACAGCGATAATTAAAATTATTATTGAAGCGAATGATTTAACCACAGAGAGCACAAAGGAGGAAACGCAGAGTACACAAAGATTTAGATAGTACTCTTTTTTCTTTGCGTAAATACTTAGCGTTCTCTGCGGTTAAAAGTGAAACTAAATATTCAATCCACCACAGGCACTTAACACCTGGCCAGTAATATAACTGCTCATATCGCTTGCTAAAAACAAGGTAACATCAGCAATCTCTTCTGCTTTGCCAAATCTGCCTAAAGGAATTTTTTTAAGAAAATCAGTTGCAGCATCACCATCCTGTAAATAATGTGTCATATCAGTTTCAATAAAACCAGGGGCAATAGCATTGCATCGTATATTCCTGCTACCCAATTCATGTGCAACAGATTTTGTAAACCCAATAACACCAGCCTTGCTTGCAGCATAACTACTTTGACCAGCATTGCCACGCACACCTATAATAGAACTCATATTAATAATGCTTCCTTTCTTAGCTTTCATCATTGGGCGAATGATTTGTTTGGTCATATTAAAAACGCTGTTCAAATTAATGCCCATAACATCCTGCCATTGTTCAGCAGTCATACGCAGCAGTAAATTGTCTTTGCTGATACCTGCATTATTTACACACACATCAACAGTTCCAAAATCTTTCAACACATCATTCACAAAACTTTCGCAAGCAGCAAAATCGCCAGCATTGCTTTTATATGCTTTTGCAGTAACGCCAAGTGCAGTAAGCTCTTCAGCCAATGCAGCAGCTTTATCTGCACTACTATCACTTACATAGCTAAATGCAATATTGCTACCATGCTGAGCCAGTTTTAAAGCCACAGCAGCACCAATGCCACGTGCAGCACCAGTTACAATAGATGTTTTTCCTTCAAGTAATTTCATATAATAAGTTTGGGCAAATGTAAAGAGATTGAAGTAATGATTAATGGTGAATGATTAGTGATTAATTAGCAAAAAAGAACAAACAATATTCATTAACCACTAATCTCTAATAATTAATCACTGCTTAGTAATATTGCATTATGATTTATTCTTTCAATGGATTTATTCCAGTCATCCATCCTTCAAGTTTTGTGCATCAGCAAGCCAATGTTACTGGCAATGTAATTATTGGTAAAAATGTTTACATAGCACCAGGTGCAGTATTGCGTGGTGATTGGGGTAAAATAATTATTGAAGATGGCTGCAATGTGCAGGAAAATTGTACCATACACATGTTTCCTGGTGTGACTACTATTTTAAAAGAGAATGCACATATTGGTCATGGTGCAGTAATACATGGTGCAAGCATTGGCAAAAATTGCTTGATAGGAATGAATGCTGTAATTATGGATAATGTGGTGCTTGAAGATGAATGTATAGTAGGTGCTTTAAGCTTTATAAAAGCCAATGAAGTGTTTGAAAGAAGAAGCCTTATTGTAGGTAATCCTGCAAAAAAATTAAAGGAAGTAAGCGATGAAATGATTGACTGGAAAACTGCTGGAACGCAACTATACCAAAAACTTCCAAAACAACTGTACGAAACATTGCAAGAATGTGAGCCATTAACAGAAGAACCTACAGACAGAAAAGAACAGGAAAAGGTTTATGATGTGTGGAAGAAATAAAACAATTTACGATGTACGATTTTAGATGAACGATTTCATAATCAGTTTTAAAACTACATATAATCCCTGCCAAAAACTTTACATTCATTGCGGTTACAAAAAATAGAAAATAATAACCACTAAAACTTATGCTTAACACCAGTATAATTATGTGGTGTAATGGTTTTCAGCTCTGCTTTTATTGCAGCACTTACTTTTAGTTTTGCTATAAATTGATGTACAGATTTTTTATCAATAGCTGCATTGCCCCTGCTAAACTCTTTTAAAGCCTCATAGGCATTTGCATAATTTTCTCTACGCAAAATGGTTTGAATAGCTTCTGCAACCACAGCCCAGTTATTTTCCAAATCTACATCAATAGCTTTAGTATTTACAACTAATTTATTCAACCCTTTTTCTATAGATTTAATTGATAAAATAGTATGTGCAAATGGCACACCTAAGTTCCTTAGTACAGTGCTATCAGTTAAATCTCTTTGCAAACGGCTAATTGGCAATTTGGCTGCAAGGTGCTGCAGCACTGCATTTGCAATGCCTAAGTTACCTTCAGCATTTTCAAAGTCAATAGGATTTACTTTGTGTGGCATAGCACTACTACCCACTTCTCCTGCTTTAATTTTTTGTGTAAAATAATTTACAGAAATGTAAGTCCAAATGTCTCTGCAAAAATCTATTAATATAGTATTGATACGTTCTACAGCATGACAAAATGCAGCAAGGTTATCATAGTGCTCTATTTGTGTAGTAAACTGCTGACGCTCTAATTGCAATTCTTTTTCTACAAATTCATTGGCAAAATTTACCCAGTTTGTTTTAGGGAAAGCAATATGATGTGCATTAAAGTTGCCTGTTGCCCCACCAAATTTTGCACTAAAAGGAATGTTTGATAGTAAATGAATTTGATTTTGTAAACGCTCTACAAATACCATAATTTCTTTGCCAAGGCAAGTAGGGCTTGCAGCTTGTCCATGTGTGCGTGCAAGCATTGCAACGTTTTCATTGGCTTTTGCCAGCCTGTGCAAATTGGTTGTAAGGTTTATAATGTGAGGCAAATATTCTTTGCAGCAAAACTCTTGCAATAAATATGGAATGGCAGTATTATTAATGTCTTGAGATGTTAAGCCAAAATGAACCCACTCAATATTTTTATCTTCTTTATGCTGCTTTAAAATATTTTTCACAAAATATTCAACTGCCTTTACATCGTGGTTGGTAATGGCTTCAGTGGCTTTAATTTCTTTTGCCTGCTCTATGCTAAAATCATCAACCAATTGCAGTAAGGCATTTTTTGTAGAAGCATTTACTTTAAAAAATTTCTTTTTACTTAAAAACAAAAAGTACAAAACTTCAACTTTTACTCTGCCTTTTATTAAAGCATATTCACTGAAGTATTCATCTAAAAAAGCAAGTTGGTTTCTGTAACGTCCATCAATTGGGGAAATAGCAGTAAGTGAGTTTAGTTCCATGGTGCAAAGAAAGGATTTTGTGTGAATGAGAAATGAAGAATAGGTACGTTAATATTTTAGTAACATATAAAAATCAAATTATATAATTATAAATTGACGAAACAAATAGCTACACTACATTTGCATAAGTTCTTTTACAAAATAAATCGTAAATCTAAAATCTACAAGTTGTAAAATATACCTGGGGGCTGTACTGGTTTCGACAGCATAGGTTGTGGTAGGTGTAAGCACGTCGTGTGTTGTGTAATTAACACGTTAATCTGAATACTCAAACATTAACTGGCAATACTTCGTATGCCATGGCTGCTTAATCAGTGATTAAATAGTCATTCGGGCCGCCGAGCAGGTTTTTTTGATACCAAGTTCCGCCGCCGACTCAAAATAAATTCAAGATGCTGCAATAAAAGGCTGTGATTATTGCATAAGACTATCCAGCTAAGCATTGTGTTGGTTTGTTCTTTTCCTGCATAGTGACTACAACCAATAAAGAAATAAACGTGTAGAAAGCTTATGATAATTATGTTTGGACAGGAGTTCGACTCTCCTCAGCTCCACTAAAGCGGATTTTGTTTTCAAAATCCGCTTTTTCATTTATAAAAAGCAGTTAGAGAAATTTTGGCTTAATAGAATGTAGATAGACTTCCACTAAGTTTTTGATTTATTTCTGGAATGTCAATAATATAATAGAAAACCGCCATAGGCATTTTCTGCCCTTGATATGTGCCATCCCATGGTTTTTTGTATCCCAAAGAACTGTAAACGAGTTGTCCCCACCTGTTAAAAATATTTACCCTGCAATTTTTAAAATACTCCAATGCCTTAATTTTCCAGGTATCATTAATGTGGTCGCCATTTGGCGAAAAAGCATTTGGTATTTCAATATTGTTGCAATTGATTGAAACAATATTGATACTATCGGTACTTATACAATTGATTGCATTAGTAACTTGTACCCAAAATAAACCCTGTTTATTTACAGTTATCTCAGGCTGTGTACTGCCAGTATTCCACAAATAAGAGTTAAAGTTGCTTACAAATAATTTAATTGAATCACCTACACAAAGTTGTTTATCGTTGCCTATGCTTGGTTTTGGTCTGGGCCATACACTAAGTTGAGTTTGTAGAATACTGTCACAACCATTTGCTGTTTTTAAAGTATCATAATAATTTCCCGTGACTGTTTGATAATTACCCTGGGCAAAATATTTTTCACCTTCGCATATTTCTTTAAAGATGCTATTGAATGCTTTTGCATTAACAGTAAGGTTCAATGTCCTTACACTATCGCAGCCATTAGCATTTAGAAGTGTATCGTTAAAACTACCAGTGGTATTATACCCTAAATAAGATTGACCTGTACAAATGGTTTGATTGAGGCTTGAATAAGTTCTTGCATTAACAGTAAGGTT